>CAJMPY010000011.1 GCA_905215385.1 uncultured bacterium
TAAACATCTCGGGCGACTCGGCTCCGCTGCAGCTTGGAAGCAAGGCAGAGGCGATCCAGGCCGATTTGGGCACCCTGCTCTCGGTGGCGCGGACGGCGAAGGTATTTAAGCCTCCTTGTCAGTCGCTTTGAGATAATCCTCATCGTTCACAGGTTCCAACCACTCGTTGGAGGCTTCCTCGCCCGGAACCTCCAACGCGAGATGTGAGAACCAGCTGTCGGGTGCGGCTCCGTGCCAGTGCTTCACCCCTGGGGCAATGTTGACCACGTCGCCAGGGTGCAGTTTCTGCGCCGGCTTACCCCATTCCTGGTAAAACCCTCGACCAGCCACGCAGATGAGAATCTGTCCGCCGCCGTTTTTGGCGTGGTGCACGTGCCAGTTGTTGCGGCAGCCGGGCTCGAACGTCACGTTGTAGACGCCAACCTGCTCGGTTGATAGAGGCACGAGGTAGCTTTGCCCGATAAAGTACTTCGCGAATGCGTCGTTGGGGGCACCGATGGGAAAGGCCATCTCGTTTTGGTGCTCGGCTTTTGCATCAGCGGCATCGTCATCCGCCCAGACCTCCTTTGCCATGCGGAAGGCCGCCCATGCCTTGGGCCACCCCGCGTAAAACGCGGCGTGGGTAAGGATTTCCGCTATCTCCGCCCTGGTTACACCGTTATTCTTTGCGGACATCAGATGGTATTGGAACGAGGAATCCGTCAGTCCCTGCGCCATCAGCGCCACCACCGTCACCACGCTGCGGTCTCGAAGGGAAAGCTCGCCCTCTCGGCTCCACACCTCGCCAAACAGCACATCGTCATTGAGCTGTGCGAATTTGGGGGCAAAGTCCCCTAGGGCATCTCTGCCTGCCGTCTGTTTAATTGCCATGATCGATCTCCCCCTGTCGATGGTTTAGGTGCAAATCTGTTTCCGCATTACGGAACACCCTTTGCAATCCCTGTTCTAATGACGAGAATGAAGGTAATACCTAAACCTGACTTTAGGTCAAGGAATGAATTCGAGATTTATTCGGAGGAACCATGTACACAATCGGACAGGTGTCGGAGATGTTCGGCTTGCCCGCCTCAACGCTGCGCTATTACGACAAGCAGGGATTGTTCCCGGCATTGGAGCGGACGTCCGGCATTCGGCAATTCGGCGATACGGAACTCGAGGCGCTTCGGGTCATCGAATGCCTCAAGAAAGCGGGGATGGAGATCAAGGACATTCGGCTGTTCATGGAATGGTGTGCGGAGGGTCCATCGACATACCCCAAACGCAAGGCCATGTTCGAGGAGCGGAAGGCCCACATGGAGCTAGAGATCGCGAACATGAACCGCGCGCTGGACATGCTGAAGTACAAATGCTGGTTCTACGGGCAGCTGAATCAGGGCGAGAATGAGACTGAGCTGAGGGCCATGATTCCCGACGGTTTGCCAGAAGATATCAAAGAGGCTTACGAAAACGCTCACACTCGATAGCGCCGTCCGTTGCTCAAGGAGCTTCAACGAGAAGTCATTTTGGCTCAATCTTCATTGGAGCCAGCATATCCTCTTTGGCCATCACGGGATGCCCTCCCCCTTGATCGCACCGGTTTCAAGAAAGGCATGCAGTTACAAATAAGTGCGTACTCGCTTTTGCATGCGCCATCGCGTGAAATATAACCAGAGCCGGATACGCACGCAAGGCAACTTGGCTCTCAAAATACTCCACGTGCGAGCTGTTCGGATGACGAAGGGGTCACCTCGCCGTGTTCTTCGGCTATACCGGGGACATGTACGTCGCAGGCCCTCAATACTGGAAGGAAGTGTAGGCATGAATATGCTGGAAACCATCAAGGGATGCCGCTCGGTGCGCAAGTACACAAGCGAGCAGATTGCCCGCGAAGACCTGGAGCGCATCGTTGAGGCGGGAATCTACTCGGCCAACGCCGGCGGCGCCCAGCGAAGCGTGGTGGTGGCCCTGCATGACGCCGCCCTGGCAGAGAAGGTGGGCAAGCTGAACATAGCTCGCTTCGACAGGGGCAATTTGATCGGCAACCGCGTCAGCTCCGAGCAGCCGAGTGTCATCGACGACCCCTCCATCAAGAACGGCTTCTATGGCGCGCCGGCTGCCGTCTGCGTGTTCTGCCAGAAGGATTTCGTCTTCAGCGTCCCCGACGCCTTTGTGGTCGCGCAGGCGATGGCGCTAGAGGCCCACAGCCTGGGAATCTCCAGCTGCATCGTCAGCCGCGGCGAGCAGACATTTGTCTCCGAAGAAGGCAGGAGCCTTCTTGCCGCGTGGGGCGTTCCCGACAATTACATTTGCCGCGCTTTCCTCGCATTGGGATACTGCGAGGGACCATACCCGCAGGCGAAGCCCCGTAGAGAGGGACGCGTAAAGATCGTCGAGGAATAGCTGCTCGCCTGCGATTTTAAGGGGTGACGCTAAAAGAGCGTCTCAGAATGTCAAAGATCAGTTCTCCAGCGGCTGCATGATCTCTAATATGATTCCATCTGGGTCACGAAGGTAGAAGGCTTTGCTTCGGCCAAAGCCATCCTGCCTAAAATCAAATTCCTGCGGAGCAGAAAAACACTCCACGCCCTGCTCCACCAGTTTTTGATAAGCCCCGTCGGCATCCTCCGTATAGAAGCACAGTTCCGAAATAGAGGTGGTGAAAAGATCCATGGGAGTGTGGTGAATTTCATCCTTAACAAACTGGATGAGCTCCACCGGCGGCATATGCAGCCGATCCGAGCCGTTTAGATAAGCGACCCGAGCCTTGCAGTTTTCTCGCCGGAACATCGCCTCCGTCTCTTTCCCCTCCATCAGGAGCTCCCCCTGATACCGAAGGCCCAGCACATCACGATAAAACGCTACGGAACGATCCAGGTCGCTGACGGTCAACCCCACATGATTAATTTGCCCAATCATAGGCTCCTCCTCGTTAGCAGTTATCTACTGATTTAATGAGGGCATGGAACGGGAAGGCAGGCCGATCGTTAAGATGATGTGGCCGATTCCGACAAACCCCCGATCACGTGATCCATAAGACTACTTATGGGAAGGGGAAACGGCTGCGTAACTTCCCGAGCCGCCGTAAGCCCCAGAGTCATAATCAGTCTAATAAATTTAGTTCCATTTGAATTTGCCAAAATATAATTGATTTTCAATATGGATGCTCTTCATAAACAGCGGAAGTAGGGCAAATTCCGCCGTTCCGGCCGCGCTGACCACACCCGGATCCCCAAACGCATACCCCTACAGGAACGCGTTCGCGCAGGGTCAGGGTCACGATCAATGCGTGCGCACCCAAATACCCGCGGGATTGACAATGGGGCGTTTAGCTGCATAATAGTTAGTAGTTAGAAACCCTCGGGTTTGCGGGGCAGGATCGTGAAAGCGATTCTGCCCTATTTTTTCCTCCGTCTGCTCCAAATCAAGTAGTTCGAAGATAGCCTGTAGGTGTCCTCGGGGGCGCCTTTTATTTTCAGGGAATCAGTCGCTCGTTCATGAACGCAGCCATCGGCCGCTTCATGAACGAGCGACCGGCTTGACCTAGATCGAACCGCCTTCATCTCCGTCTAGGCGCCGGCAATCAACATCGTAAATCCGTGCGTGCCACAATGCGGGCACCAGAGATGAAAACACAGTCCCCGTCGGGTAGTCGCGGGCGTGCGGGAGTCCGCATCAGTAACCTGCCTCCTTGGTTGTCCCTTCTCTGCATGGTCATCTACATAAAGGAGGAACCAACCATGCAGATCAGCGTGTCGTCCACCCTGACCGTGTATCACGACGGCCAATTCTGGGTCGGGCTGGCGGAGCACGTCGAGGACGGAAGGTACGGCGCCGCCCGCATCGTCTTCGGCGCAGAACCGTCCAATGAGGAGATCCTGCGATTCGTTGTCAACAAATGGGCGAAGCTCTCGTTCTTCGGTGGCAAACCGGCTGAGGCAAGCAAGCCCGCGAAGAATCCCAAGCGGCGCGCCCGCGAGGCGGCGAAAGCCCTCAAGCAGCCGGCGATGAGCACCAAGGCGCAGCAGGCGCTCGCGAATCAGCGGGAGACGATGAAGCGGGAATCGGCCCAAGCAAGAAGCCAGCGGCGCGCGGACGAGGCGGAGGCGCGCTTCGAGCAGCGAAAGCTGAAGCGCAAGCAGAAGCATCGTGGGCATTGATCGCCATGTGCAGCAAGCCTTATACAGAAGCGGCGTCAGTTCGGCTTGAAACTGACGCCGTTGTCTATTGCGCCGTTCGTCAACGGCGCGTCCTCGTTTTCTACGAAACTGCCCAAAGATGACGGCTGCGATTGCCCTAGACAACGCTACAGATCCAAGCCATAATTCGAGGACAACATCGAGCTACAGATCGGAATTATGAGGATTGAATCATGTGGGATGAATTAGGCATAAGCGCAGGGACGGCAGTACTCATTTTGATTGCGCTGTATTTCGTTATCAAATGGGCAGTGAAGAATGGCATAAAAGAAGCCTACAGTGCCATCACTGGCAAAAAAGCCGATGAAGACATCCAAAACGAAATAGACCTAAAAGAGCTTGGATTGGATTAAACAATCAATAAATCCAGCTTCGGTAGCTCTGGAACGGCCTCTTTTCGCCCTCGGGGACAATAATCGCACGTCTACTCACTTGGGATAAACCCTTACTCCCATTTCTCCGAATACCGCCCCGTGCCTTACCGTCTTCAAACACGGGAAGTAAATTGCAAAATCGCAGGTAAAAGGGAGTAAAACGGCAAAGAAAAAGCCTCCGTCCCAACATGGGAACGGAGGCTCGATTACCGTATTTACTCACCAATGTCGCTGGCGGCTTTGCCGTGATTCTCGTACAAAACGAAAGTCAGCGGCACAGTGCGGCACTCAAAAGTGCAAGTCAAAGCCCCATCGGCTTACTCCCACTCAATGACTAGGGCCCTGGTGTAATTGGCTTGATCACCGTTCCGGGAACCGGTATCGACCTACCTGTCCGCCGAGCTCTTTCTTCAGCTCCAGCCTAGTATCTGATTCGCGCCGTTATAAGCGAAAACCGAAGAGATGCGTCTTAGCCAAGAAAAGAAGGTTAGCCTCATCTTACTGCATGATTCGTGTGTTATAGTTAGATGGCTCTAACTGTTTGGGGGCGACAGCCATGCACGAACGCGAGGGTTTTTGGGACAAGAACGCCGGTCGGTATGACCGTTTCATGCGAAACGACCGGGCGGCGTATGAGAAGATGTATGGGCTGATCCGGCCGGCGGTGAAAGCAAAGACCGTGCTGGAGGTTGCCACCGGCACGGGGCTTATCGCAAAGAGCGTCGTGGATGCGGCGGCGCGCATCGAGGCTACGGACGCCTCTGCAAAGATGATCCTTGAAGCAAAGCGGGACAATCAATCCGCAAAGCTGCACTTTTCCGTGCAGGATATGTTCCGCCTGCCCTATGCGCAGAAGTCCTTCGAAGTGGTGATCGCGTCCAACGCGCTTCACATAGTGCCGCATCCGGAAAAGGCCCTGCAAGAAATCAGGCGGGTGCTGAAGGACGACGGTGTGCTCATCGCGCCAACCTTCACCCACGCGGGGAACTCGGTTTCCGGCAAGGCAAAAGCCTTTTTCATGAGCATGGCGGGATTTCCCCTCCACAGCAGATGGACGAGCGAGGAATACCTGCGTTTCCTGCGTCAAAACGGCTGGGCGGTGCGGAAAAGCGCGGTGCTGAAGGCCTCGTTCCCGTTGACCTATGCGGAATGCACGAAATCGGAGGGGCCAGATGTCGTTCTTTGAAAACACCCGCAAGCCCGTGGGCCTCGGCGGAAAACTTATGGTTGCCATGATGAACCTGGGCCACAGCCCTGTGGCGCGGTGGGGACTTCGATTTCTACGACTTGCGCCAAATGCCAAGGTGCTGGATTGCGGCTGCGGCGGCGGGGCGAACATAAAACGGCTGCTGAAAAAATGCCCGCATGGCGTCGTCAAGGGCGTCGACTATTCGCCCGTCAGCGTGGAGAAGACTAGAAAGCTCAACCGAATTGCAATTCAGGAGGGGCGTTGCGCCGTTCTGCAAGGCAGTGTGGCGGATATGGTGTTTGAGGATAGCTACTTCGATGCCGCCACGGCCTTTGAGACCGTCTATTATTGGCCTGATTTGCCCCGATGCTTCCGTGAGGTCTGGCGGACGCTGAAGCCAGGCGGGACAATTCTCATCTGCAACGAGAGCAATGGCGATACGGACAAGGACGAGAGGTGGACGCAGATCATCGGCGGCATGACCATCTACAAGGACATTGAATTAAAGGCGTATCTGGAGCAGGCGGGTTTTCACGAGGTGCAGATACGCAAAAAGAAAAAGTGGCTCTGCGTCACGGCGCGGAAGTAAGGGCATCAAGCACGGCCATTTTTGCATCCATCCTGCACATGAGTTAGGCATGACGGTCATAGCGGCTGTGCTGGCGGCAATTATGACAGTTTTTATTCACTGAGGAAGAAACCTATGAAATGTAAAATTGAGAAAAACACCGTGCAGGAGACGCTGATCCTTCCGCTGTATTCCCGGAAGCTGTGTACGGAGCTGTACCCGAACCTTTACAGGGATGAAACAGCGGTTCGTCTGCTCGGCCAGATCGACTACGACTTTTCAGAGGCAGAAAAAAACTCCCGCAGCCTGATGCAGCGCTTTGGTGCGCTGGAGGTGGCCATGCGGCAGGGTGATCTTGCTTTCGAGGTGCAGGATTACCTGAAAGGCCACCCCAATGCGGCGGTGGTCAATCTGGGCTGTGGGCTGGACAACACCGGCAGAACCTGCGACAACGGTAGATGCACGATCTACAATCTGGACTTCCCGGATGTGATTGCCTTGCGGCAGCAGCTGCTGCCCGCCGGGGATCGAGAATAAAATATCCCCTGCGACCTGAAAGACACCGCATGGTTTGGCAAAATCGATGCCTCCGGCGGGGCGGTGTTCTTTGCCTCCGGAGTGTTCTTTTACTTTCTGACCCAGCAGGTCCGGGAACTGGTGCGGGGGATGGCGGACGCTTTCCCCGGCGGTGTGCTGGTCTTTGATGCTGCCAATCGGACGGCAGTAAAGATGATCGCAAAAACATGGCTTAAGACTGCAAAAATCAAGGATGTGGGGGCATATTTTGCGGTTTCGGATGCCGCCAAGGAAATCGGCACGTGGAACAGCCGTCTGCAGGTCACAAGTCGCGGCTATATGCTGGGTTACAACGATTTGAGAGACCCTTCTGTCAGCGGCTTTTTCCGGTTTCTCGCAAGGGTCGGTGACAACGGGATGAAAATGCAAATCGTGAAAATTAGATTTTAAAAGGCAAAAATGAAGCCCATTCACTTTGACGTTGAAGAAAACGGCTTTTACGGCACATATTGGGCGTGCAAGGACACACATACAGCAGCGGACACGAATTCGATTGAAACCGTGCCCGCTATCTAATACTATATTATTTTATCGAACGTCTGTTCTATTCCCACTCAATACACAACGTTCTCTACCTAGTTCATCTATTTTATCTGATTTACAACCATCCGAACACAGCGACCTGCTGCGGTATACTGCGGCACGGCACTGGGACAGTACTGTGACAAATACCGAAACTCAAACGAAACTCGGCCGGGTTGAGTTTCGATTTTTGTCCCAGCGGGAAACGGGGTGGGGCGGAGTGATCCGAAACCCTCCCCTAGCATAGCTAACCTGCAAGCCACTTGCGATTATCCCCCGGGAATACTGGCAAGTGGTTTTGAGGTGCGGGAAGAAAACGCTGGTTAGGACTTCGTCCCTCATGCGCCGCAGGAGAGTATGGTTGCAGGTGGTTATAGCTTGTTTTTAGGGAGCAGTCGCTTGATTCGGCGTGTGCTATTCGGCTTGAGCGTCGGTTCTGCTTTGAGCAATTTTTGCATGCTGCTTAGTTATGAATTTCTCTGACCACGCTTGGAAATCCTCCGACGCCTTGCCCTCCATTCGAGAGGTCAGCGACTGCTGAATGCCCTGAAACTCGTTTGCAGTACCTTCATTTGCGGCATCGCGCAGTTTGTAGAGCAGATCGTTGCAATCGGCGCAAAGAGTTAGCTTCTTGTCTCCGTTGTCTACTGAAGCGAATGCCTCTAGTAGTTTCTTCTTTCTGCCGCAGCAATCACACTTCAATTTCACGATCCTCCTCTTTTAGCGCTTCGGCCAGGTCTTCGGCCAGCGTTTCCATGTCGCGCTCCGTGACCCTCTTGCGAGGTTTCAGGACCCTCTCAAATAGAGGCTGCAGATACTCTCTAATCTCCTTCTCCTGCTCTTTCGAGCTCACTAGTTTTTCCTGGAGCTTTCTCAGGCTCTTTTTATCGGAGTCAAGTTGGGATATGGCAGCATCCTGCTCTTCTGCAGTTAGGAGATGCTCTATTTCCATATTGACGAAGACGGCGTTGAACATTCGAGTCGTCCATAGCGCGTCGTCTTCTCGGATTATGTCTCCGACGGCCTTCGTCGCTGCTCCCGCGACGCCCCCTATCAGCAGGCCTCCGCCCATCCCGATGATCTTCACTGCTTTTTTGTCGACTTTGTCGGTGAGCTTTTTCCCTGCGATAGCCCCTGTCGCCGCCGTCCCGGCAATCGTGCTTCCGAACGACACGAGTAGAGACGCCATGTTCTTCGTATATTGCGCCCCGGACAGCCTTCCTTCAATCAGTCTGTATGTGTCCGGTGCGGCGAAGACTACGAACATGACCCCCTGGGTAATGAGGTTCGATCCAAGAAACTTCGCGAAGCTCTTCTGTGCTGCAGCGCCGTATACGGCCTTCTTCCCGGCCATCGCCCGAAATGCGTTTACTATTTCCTGTGCCGCTTTGGGCCCTATCCTCTTGGTAATGCCCGCAGCCAACGGGTTTATTGCGTTCAAGAAGCTGGTCCTGGACAGCTGGGAGGCGATGACGCTTCCGGCGAAGCTGAGCCCGTAGACCCGGACGCCCGTAACGATTGCGCACTTCGCCGCCTCCTTTGGACTTCTGGTGCTCCATAGCGCTTGGGCAAATGCGCAGACGGCGGAAATGCCCAGTGCGGAAGTGCATGTTATAGAGCACTCGGCGAAGTCGTAGACGAGCGATTCCACTGTTCCCGGCTTGGCAAGGTTGCGAACCTGCTGGTATGAGAGGTTGCTCTTGCGGATGATATCAAGCGCCGCTTCTGGATCGTTGACTCCTTTAACGGCTCCTTGCTCGATGCGCGTTTTCATATAGGCGACGGCGTCCGCGTACTGGTCCTTCGGAACCTCTATCTTCATCGGGTTGTCGTTGAGGTCGTAGTACCTGAATTCCTTGGTGCCAGCCGGCGTTTTCTTGAAGCAGGCCTCTACGGTTTGGTATGCCGTTTTGCAGAACTTGCACTGCACCGGGGATGCCCCGACTATCTTGTCGGGGCCGTTCTTGGCGTTGTCTCTTCCGACTACCGTTGACTTCTCGCCGTGAATCCAATCAAGCTTCGCGCCAGCTTCCTCCGCGTAGATTCCATGGCCCGTCTTCGTCTGTCCTGCGCCATAGGCTGCATTGAACATCACGCCCTCCACGGTGAAGGAGTTCAGGGCGCTGATCGTCGATCTCTCGGCCAACTCCTCCGCTTCTCTCTTTTGCCTTATCACATCGGAACGGTATTCCCTGAACGCTTCGTACATAGCCTTGTTCTCGAATACCGCGAGGGTCTCGTCTTTGTATTTGATCGCATATCTGCGATTTCCTTTATCCCAGCGCTCCAGGATGTCGTAGTCTTCGGGATCGAAGAAATCCCATGGGATGATGCGGTAGATTGCATTCAGTTTCTGGGCCTTCTCGCCGGTTTCCTTCGCTTTTGCTTTGGCTTCTTTGTTGGCAGCCTTCACGTCTTTCTTGGGCGCTTTGGATATGAATGCGCGATCGGTGAGGGCGATTCCGGCAGGGTATCCTCCATACGAGATCATGTCCGCCCAGAGAATGACGTGGTCGTTGGGGACGGGTAGGCTCCTTTGGATCCTCTGAGCCTCTTCATGGGTGGGTTTGCCGCTTTTGCTTTGCAGCTCTTCGATCATCGCTTGTAATTTCTGATCCATGGCGGCTCCGTAACCCCTTTTCTTTCGTCGAATTATCCCACATTCAGATTGAGTAAAAAATTTTACGCCCTTCATTGGTGGTAGAAATGGCTACTGGGAAGTCCTTCTTGCCTTCGAGGCATTCGATAAGAACAGGAACCTCCACCAAAGTGGCTCTATCAATCATGCGCAGAAAAGGCGGCGGAAGGCGTTCTATGCGCTCTCGTCAGTTGGTCTCTCTTTGCCATTGGACGGGGCTTTCGGGAATGTGACGGTGCCCTGTATGGGAGTCCCTCACCACGACATCGAAATCTCAATCTTGCCTGCGGCCTTTGCCTTCGCCAGGAATTCCAAGAACTGCTCCGTCTTCCCGTCAACGGGACCAGCGGCTTTCGAGAAGAACGCTTGCTCAAACGGGAGCTCCCCGACAGGGCTCGATCCCTCTTCCGGGCTCCCTGATAGGAGGATTTTGTCCTCGATGCTGATCACAACGCAGTTGTGTTCCGTATCGATGATATAGAAGCCATCATGGGTCTCGATTACCTCGCCAGAATCATTGACGAATCGGGCGTCTACGGCGCAGCCGGGGTCCTGCATGCGCCTTGCGGTCACTAAGTCTAGTTCTTTGAATCCCGGGATCTCATCCATCGCGGCGCCCGTCGGCGGCACGAAGCCAGCGGGTCCGACATAGACTTTGCCCACTCCGAACTCGAAGGGGCCGCCCCCTGCGGTTACCTGAGAGGTCCAGACTTCAGGCGATAGACCGAGCTCACTGACGTCGCTGATCTCCCGGATCAGCTTGAGCAGAGAGCTTATGATGAGCGCCAGGTGCGATACGAGCACCACGCCCTGGTTGTATCTGAAGTCATAAGGGAACTCGAGTGCCGCTTCCTTCTCCTGCCTGGGGTCGGCGTGGACGAGGTCGGCGTAGTACCAGCCGAGGCCCAGCAGGGTGTCGGATGCAGACGTCACTTTGTCCGAATTGAGCTCCCCTATCTCCTCGTGAGATGAGATGGCGTTGTAGGAATGAGGCGCAATGTGCTCCTTGCACCATGAGTTGACGAGCTCAAGCAGCTTGCTCTGCCTCTCATCCAGCTCGACGGTTGAGGTGAGAACGCGGATTGCCGCGACGACCTTTTCGAGCTGAATGGGCTCGCTGTCGACGATGCATGGCCGTATCCTTGCCGCTAGCGATTCGAAGATCTCCTCGTCTTCCGGTCTGCTGTTCAGTCTCATCGAAACCGTCGAGTCGTTGAAGCGGAGGGTATAGCTTGGTTGGGCAAGCTCTTTTACCTTCTTGCTCTTGACCAATGAGTGTGCCTCGATTCGACGTGCCCTGACCACGAATCGCTCGAGGGTGTCAATCGCCTCTTGGGGCTCCTTTGGAAGTTTGATGTGGCGTTCCTGTCTTGACATACGGTCCTCTCCGACGGTGTAAACCTGCTTTCCCTGTCGCATTCCCATGGGTCCCCCTTCCGCGTTACGCGGGCGTCTCGTCGCTCGGAACTGGGACAATTTGTCCCAGCGGACGAACCCTGATTCGAGGCTTTTATGGGCATCCTTTCCGCCAAAGCGACCGTTTTGCGTTGTCTTGAAAAGCGAGCCTAATCTTTCATTACATATATTAACTGGGTTAATGCAAACGCAGTGTCCGTCAACACCGTTGTGTTAGACCACTTTGGATAAGTGTCCTGCACGCAGTACACGCGACGGGGCCCCGGTTGCGACAATTCCATCATCAGGAGAGATGGAGGTTGCAATGGAAGACGTGCTCACCCAGCTGACGAGGCAGTTCCTCCCGCAGATGACGGCTGCCGAGAAGAGCAGGGTCCTGAGATCGCTCAAGGCGCTGATAGACGCGGAGCTTTTCGAACTCGCGGCAAGCGAGGGGGCGGAAGACGATCCCGACAGAGCCTGCCCCTGGTGCGGCTCCCCGCATTACGTGAAGAGGGGGCGAGACGGGCGCGGCCGTCAGCGGTTCCTCTGCCGAGGGTGCGCCAGGACCTTCACCGACGCCACCATGCGCATCTTCTCCACCACCAAGCTCGACAGGTCGGCCTGGATGAGGTTCGCGGAGTGCCACGTGGACATGCTCCCGCTGCGCGAGTCGGCGGAAAAGTGCGGCGTGTGCCTCAAGACGGCGTTCTTCATGCGCCACAGGCTGCTCGAGGCCATGGCCAAGCGCATGCCCGCCTTCCGCGTGGAGGCCGGCGGCGGGGCCGAGCTCGACGAGTGCTTCTTCAGGGAGAGCTTCAAGGGAAACCGCTCCAGGTCGGAGTCCGGCATGCCCAGGAAGCCCCGCACAAGGTCGCAGGGAACCGACGGGCACGAGAAGATATGCGTGCTCACCGGCATCAACGACGCCGGCGACATCTTCTACGAGATCGCGGGGAGGGGCGGCCTCGACGAGGCGGCAGCCAGGGAGCTGCTCGCCGACAAGCTCGCGGCCGGCGCGATAATCTCGACGGACCGTGCGCACGTGTACCGCCGCGTCCTGCCCGCCCTCGGCGTCGGCGCGCACATCGCCAGCAAGAGGGAGGAGCACGCCATCAACAGGGTGAACAGCCTCCACTCCCAGATGAGGCACTTCATCGGCAGGTTCCGGGGTGTCTCCACGAGACGCCTCGAGAACTACCTCGCCTGGTTCAAGTGGACATGGTGCTTCAAGGTCCGCAGGAGCGCGGACGAGCTCGCCGAGCTCATAGTGAGGCAGGCAGCCCGCGGCACGTACGAGAAGACCTGGCGCCAGTACAAGGTGACCCCCTATCCGTTCTACGAGTACTGGATCAAGCAGGCGAAATGGGACTCGCGTGCGCGGAGGGCCATATACGGCGCGGCGTGATGTCCAGGGCGGTCTGGCGCAGCGCATCTGCGGCAAGCGCTGAAGTCGTGCCCCGATGCAAATAGCAACAGCTAGCGATATTCTTCGGGAACGTCGAAACCGTACTCACGGCATAGGAGCATGACATCGTGGGCGTCGTGCTCGTCATGCTGATAGCCCAAGTGAAACAACAGCTGGCTTTCGGGGTCGATGCACGACACCTCCACCTCGCCGATGCGCCCCCTCCCCGAAAAGACCTCCCCGGGAAAACGATCTCCCTGATACAGAATATCGCCATTCTCGGCGAAATCGAAGCAATGCAGGTCGACGATGCGCCCCGCCTCGTCTTGCCACACCGTGTGATCTTCGGTGGTGAAAGATGCAGCCACCTCGGAAAACCCCTCATCAGCAATTAGATCCACGAACCTTTGGTAATCCCCGCGCTGAACGAACAGGTCGATGTCGTTATGAGCCCTGGTCTCACGCCCGACAAGCGCATCGACGCCCCAGCCGCCATCAAGGTATACGCCAATGCCCGCACCTGCGGAAAGGCCGATTATCCAACACGCATCATCCTTGGTGACCATAGGAGCTCCTTCGCTTTCGCCTGCTATCTAAGCAAGAAAGATTATAGGAAAAGTCCCAGTATCCAAAGCGGTCTAACACAACGGTCAACACGGACACTGCGGGCTCTTTCCCGGTGATACGATTTTCCAAGTTCGCCGAAATCGTGCGAGCCTATTGGTCAAGCTCGCCTTCACAAACGCAGTAGAAACACGGTAATAGGTGGTAGTTATACAGCTTGATTGCGATATCGCGCCTTTTAGGGATTTTCTTTGTCGTGTTAAACCTTCCCTTTACCATTGACGATGGAGGTTTCTCGTGAGAAGTATTGCGACAGAGCGACCTGAATTGGTTGATGAATGGCATCCTACTAAGAACGGCGAGCTTACGCCGGGTTCGATTTCCTTCGGCAGCGTGAAGAAGGTCTGGTGGCGTTGCGCTCGTGGTCATGAGTGGGAGGCAAGTCCCAACAACAGGAGCAAAGGGCAAGGTTGCCCCTATTGCTCTGGTAGACGAGCGCTCGTCGGCTTCAATGATCTTGCAACTGTTGAACCTGATATTGCTGCTACCTGGCATCCTGCGAAAAATGGCGATCTCACTCCAGATCAGGTTACTCGGGGCTCCCATAAGAAGGTTTGGTGGATCTGCGAGCGTGGACATGAATGGGAAGCCTCGGTATTTAACCGCACGAAGGGCCGCGGTTGCCCCGCTTGCGCCTCTCTGAATAAAGGGAAACGTCGCAGCGAAGCAGCTCTTAGAAAGAACGGCTCCCTTGCGGAGAAGTTTCCTGAACTTCTGCAGGATTGGGATTATGAGCTGAACGAAGCTCAGCCTTCTGAAATATCCTGCCTCTCGAATCTGCGATCTCGTTGGGTTTGCCATGTTTGTGGTCATCGCTGGACTGCCTCTGTATATAAACGGACTGCCGAAAACCATACGTGTCCAGTTTGCGCACGAAAAGTCGTCAAGCCTGGATTCAACGACCTTCAATTCAATCGGCCGGATATAGCACTCGAATGGGCTTCTAGTCTTAACGGAAACTTAAAGCCTTCCGATGTAACGGTGGGGAGCAATAAGAAGGTCTGGTGGCAATGCGATAAGGGTCATACATGGTTAGCTGAGGTAAGCCAGAGAACCTCTGGTGCGGGATGCCCTTATTGCTCCAATCAAATGGTTTGGCCTGGCTATAACGACTTGGCGACAACCAATCCTGTTATTGCGTCTGAGTGGCATCCTGCAAAAAATGGAAATTTGAAGCCTACCGATATTGCTGCTGGAAGTTCGAGGAAGAAGGTTTGGTGGCTTTGTCCTTTTGGGCATGAGTATCAGGCTACGCCGGCAAATCGCAGCATTGGGACGGGGTGTCCTGTTTGCGCCAAGGAAGGCAAGACGAGCTTTCCGGAGCAGGCATTGTATTTCTACTTCTCTAAAATCACTCCTGCTTTCAACAGATATCAATATGACGGAAAGTATGAGGTTGATGTTTGGCTTCCGGAGTTGAATGCGGGCATCGAATACGACGGAGCCTTTTGGCATGCTTCGCTTGCGGTAAAGGAGCGCGAGAAGAAAAAAGACCAATTTTTTATCGAGCGTGACATTAAGCTCATACGCATTAAAGAAGTGAAGAGAGCCGAGGATGTGCTAGAGGATTTCGAAACAACCTTATATTGCCAAAGCTCGATCAATGGTTCTCAAATTCCTAATGTTATTGCTCGAATCAGCCGGCTTCTTGGTTTAGCCGAAGTTCCTGATGTGGACATAGAACGTGACAGGATCGCCATATACAGCCAATATGTTTCTGGGCAAAAGGCCAACAGCTTGTCAGCAACCAATCCTGATCTTGCTAGGGAATGGCATCCGACGAAGAACGGCATCCTTACGCCTGAAATGATCAGCCGATCTAGCGGCAAGAAGGTCTGGTGGCTTTGCGAGAAGGGGCACGAGTGGCAGAGTTCGGTAGACAATCGAAGTCGTGGTAATGGTTGTCCCTATTGCGCGGGCGTGAAGCTGCTCGTCGGTTTCAGTGACCTTGCCACCACGAATCCTGAAATTGCTGCTGAATGGCATCCCACAAAAAATGCGCCTTTGACACCCAGGGATGTAACCAGAGGAAGCACGAAACGCAAGCCTTGGTGGGTCTGCCCTAATGGTCATGAATACCGAGCCACAGTATCCAACCGCACGCTTGGCAAAGGTTGTCCAATCTGTTCAAAAGTGAAGAGAGGGAAAGCAAAACACGTTACGCATCTGCTGACCCATGACAGTCTCGACGTTACTCATCCAGAACTTTGCAAAGAGTGGGATTTCGAGAGGAATGGAATTATTTTGCCTTCGGATGTTACGAATGGAGCCGACACTAAGGTGTGGTGGATCTGCGATCGAGGGCATCACTATCAGGCGACTGTAGCCAATCGTGTTTATGGTAAAGGCTGCTCTTATTGTGCAGGAAAAAAGGTTCTTGAGGGGTTCAACGATTTGGCGAGTGCTGCACCTGAAATTGCATCCCAATGGCATCCGACCAAAAATGGGCATAAGAAACCCAATGAAGTGGTCGCTGGCAGTCATGCAAAGGCCTGGTGGCTCTGCGAAAAGGGACACGAGTGGGAAGCGCAAATAAAAAGCCGAGTTAAGCAAGGCGTTGGATGTCCGTACTGCTCAAACAAACGTTGCTTGAAGGGGTATAACGATCTCGCTTCTCGATATCCCGACCTGTTGGCGGAGTGGGATTGGGAAAAGAACGTAGACCTCAAGCCAGATGAGATCGTCTGCGGTTCGGGCAAGAAAGCGTGGTGGAAGTGCTCCGAAGGCCATTCTTGGCAAGCACCGATTTATAGAAGAGCCGAAGGGAGAGGTTGTCCTATTTGTCGACATGAACATAGGAAATCAGACAGTCGGTGACGAATCTCAATGGACCGGGTTTTGTGTCGAAAAATCTGTAGCAACCCTCCGATTCCTTTTGTACCCCCATCTCGTGCCTCGTTTGCCGTCTATACCACTCAAGTAATGGATGAGGTTGTCTTGTGATCCCAAGGCGGTTCGCTATTCGGAATTGGGACAAAATGTCCCAGCGATCGATCCCTTCTCTGCGCTGCCGAGCGCGTTCTTTCCGATCATATGGGTCCATGAGCGCTTTCCGGAAAATGGATCCAATACCGCATTCCATATATTAACTGGGTTTATGCAAGCACAGTGTCCGTTAGTACGGACACTGTGAAGCGTTCGCTGGTAATACGATTTTCCAAGCTCGCCGAAACCGTGCGAGCCTATCGGCCAAGCCTGCCTTCACAAACGCAGCAGAAACACGGCACAGGTGGTGATGCGATGCACGTCTGGAAGACCTAGGGGCAGACGCGGACTCGCATTCAGCATCGATGCTGGCGCGTCAGACAATCATCGTCCAGGGGAAGCGCCCATGCCGCTGGGACAATTTGTCCCCGCGGGCGCCGCGCCCTCAATATGTCCCTTTTCTGAATACGGGACTAACAGAACCCTGCAGAACCTAGAGCGCCCTCTCTGCGAAACCCTCCTCCTGACCTTCGTGTAGAAAGCAGGAAAGCGTACACGGCGCACGCCGCTGAAAACTGCGGAACGATACGGAATCGACAGGCAAGAAATGCAAACCTCGCAATATCCCAATCAAAATTGTATAATCCCAAGGCAAATGGGAATATGCAAAAGGGACTGGTAATGAACGATACCATAAAATACCTGAAAGATGAGATGGGCCTCTTCGTGACCGAGTTCGAATGGTCTGGAGCGTCTGACCTCCCGCTTTATCTTGCTAAGGCGGCATCCTATCGGCTGTGTTCCTGCAACGGGGTCGATTTCATTATGGCAGAGGTCGAGGGGGAGGTCTCGCTTCCCAACCTCAAGAGGATCGTCTCTCAAGTGTCGGCGAGGGCGGGCCTGCAGGTTGCGCTCGTCGCCCAGATCGACGCGCGCCAGCGAAAGGCCCTCGTTTCACAGGGCATCCCGTTCGTCGTTCCCGGCAGGCAGGCTTTCCTTCCGATGCTGGGTTTCGTTGCGAGCGCGAAACGGGAGCCGCGTTCTCTTCCGGAGGTGCTGGCGCCAGGTACTCAGGCTGTGCTGGTTACGCTGCTGGCCAACCCAGAGGTGCGAACGTCCGAAGAGCTGATGAGGGCGACGGGCATGCCGTCGTCGAGCATCTCGAGGGCCCTCGACGATCTGTCTCGCAGGGGGCTCGTAAGCAAGTCCAAAAACGGCCGCGCAGTGGTCATCGAACGCAGCACGAGCAGGAACGATCTCGTCAAAAGTGCAATCGGATGCCTGCGGAATCCTGTCGCGCGGGCCGTGTATGCGAAAAGAGACGAGCAAACGGCGCAGCTTCCGCTTGCGGGGGTGAGCGAGCTTTCGCAGCGCAGTATGCTGGCAGCCCCCCGAATCGAGCAGCGCGCGGTATCGAGGAGGGCCTTCAAAGAACTTGAGTTCGAGGAGGTCCAACTTGGCGAGCTTCACGATGAGGAGACGGTTCAGGTCCAGGTATGGGCGTACGACCCGCTCGTGGCAGGAGGAGATGCGGTTGACGACGTGTCGCTTGCGTTGACGCTCGTCGGCGAGGGCGACGAGCGCGTCATCGGCCAGTTGAACGCGATTTTTGGGGAGGAATTATGGCAGTGAGCGAAGTTTACGGGCTACGCCGGTTCTCGGAATACATGGAGGGCCTCGAGGACTGCTATGCGATCATTGGCGGCACGGCGTGCGACATCATCCTGAGCAACGCGGATCTCGACTTCAGGGTCACCAAGGACATCGACGTCATCCTGATTGCCGAGAACCGCTTTTCCGAGGTTGCGGCGGCAATATGGAAGCTGGTGAAGGACGGCGGCTACGATTGCGGATGGAGGGGCTCCGGGGGAGTTCATTTCTATCGATTCACCAAGCCGAGCGTTGCTGGCTTCCCGAGCATGGTGGAGCTGTTTAGCAAAGCCCCCTCGTTCATCAAGGAACCAGAAGGGCTGACAATCGTCCCGCTGCCAGCGGGCGAAGAGGCGTCGAGCCTTTCGGCTATCCTTCTCGATGACGACTACTACGCCTACATGAAGTCCGGTTGCAAGGAGGTCGACGGGATCATGGTTCTGGACGAGGTGCACCTTGTCCCTTTCAAGGCCAAGGCCTATCTCGATCTATCGAAGCGTAAGGCCGCTGGCGAGAGGGTCGATTCGAGCGACATCAAGAAGCACAAAAAGGATGTTTTCAGGTTGGCTCAGCTCTTCTCCCCGAGAACGTCGTCGGCACTGCCCGATTCGATTCGCAACGATATGACTGAGTTTTGCGAGAAGGTCCGTGCCGAGGGCGTTCCTCTGAAGCAGATGGGGGTTCCAATGACGCTCGAGGAGGGAATTGAGCTGATCAAGCGTGTATACGACCTGTAGGGGCGGTTTCGGAATCTTTCAAGCATGCGACGAAGTAGGTGATGGGTTAGTTTTTTCGGCTTCGGTCGTATTGGGGACGATGCCCGAATGACGAAACTGAGATTGTTCCGAAAAGCAAAGAGCCGCAGCATTGCTACGGCTCTAAATTCATGCTATGATATGGGAAAATAGAACATTTGTTCGGTTATTCCCACTCGATGGTCGCGGGCGGCTTGGACGTAATGTCGTAGCATACGCGGTTGGCGCCAGGGACCTCGGCAACGATGCGGCCGGAGATGCGGGCCAGGACGTCGTAGGGCAGCTTGGCCCAATCGGCGGTCATGGCATCGCTGGACTCGACGGCACGCAGGATGATCGGGCGCTGATAGGTGCGCTCGTCACCCATGACGCCAACGGACTTGATGTCGGGCAGGACCGCGAAATACTGCCAGCAGCTGTGCTCGGAGTTGCGCTCGCCGGTCTGCTCAAACAGACGCTGGTTGTAGGCGTCGAGCTCCTCGCGCACGATAGCGTCGGCATTCTTGAGGATCTCGAGCTTCTCTTTGTCGACCGCACCGATGATGCGGATGGCAAGACCCGGGCCCGGGAAAGGCTGACGGAACACGATGTGACCCGGCAGACCCAGCGCCAGACCAAGCGCGCGGACCTCGTCCTTAAAGAAGTGGTCGAGCGGCTCAATGAGGTCGAAGTGCACGCCCTCGGGGAACGGGATCAGGTTGTGATGGCTCTTGATGGTGGCCGTCTTGCCGCCCGTCTTGCGAGCGCCGGACTCGATGATGTCGGGGTAGATGGTGCCCTGAGCCAGGTACTTCACGGGTTTACCATCGGTCTCAAGCTGCTGAGCAACCGCGAAGAACTCTTTCCAGAACTGCGTACCGATGATGCGGCGCTTCTCCTCGGGCTCGGTCACGCCGGCCAGAAGCTCGGCATAACGGTCCTCGGCGTGGACGTGGATAAAGTCGACGTCAAACTGCTTGGTGAAGACCTCCTCCACCTGCTCGGGCTCGCCCTTGCGCAGCAGACCGTGGTTGATGAACACGCAGGTCATCTGCTTGCCTACGGCGCGGGCGCCAAGAGCTGCCACGACGGAGGAGTCGACGCCGCCGGACAGGGCCAGAATCACGCGGTCGTTGCCGACCTTCTCGCGGAACTCGGCCGTCATGGTCTCGACCAGGTTGTCCATGCTCCAGTTGGGCTCCAGGCCGCAGATCTCAAACAGGAAGTTGCTCAGCAGCTGCTGACCGTACTCGGAATGCTTGACCTCGGGGTGGAACTGCGTGGTGAAGATCTTGCGCTCGACGCACTCCATGGCGGCAACCGGGCACACGTCGGTGCTGGCGGTAACGGTAAAGCCCTCGGGCACCTCGGAGACGGCATCGCGGTGGCTCATCCACACGGTCTGCTCCATGGGCGTGGAGTTAAAGAGCTTGGCGCCTGCCGTGCGCGTGATGGTGGCGCGGCCATACTCGCCCACCTCGGAGTGGCCGACCTTGCCACCGAGCGTCACGGCCGTGATCTGATGACCGTAGCAGAAGCCCAGGACGGGAAGGCCCAGGTCAAAGATGGCGGGGTCGATGGACGGAGCGTCCTCGGCATACACAGAAGCCGGGCCGCCGGAAAGGATGAGCGCAGAGGCGTTCATCTCGCGAATCTCGTCGGCCGAGATGTCGCAGGGAACGATCTCGGAATACACGTTGAGGTCGCGGACGCGACGGGCAATGAGCTGACCGTACTGCGCACCAAAGTCGAGTACGAGGACCTTTGCGGAAGCCTTTTGATCCATGGTTTCCCCTCCTGTTGGCGGGGAGCCGGTGCCCACCCGCGTGAATGAACGAAAATAACTTTCATAGTGTACACGTTATATGGGGCTTCTCGTCCCTCGCAGCCATCAGCGCACGGCAAACGCACGACCTGGGCCCTTATTTGACGGCAATTGAAGTGTTACTAAACGTTACAGATGATGTATTACGTTTGAACATTGGACGCCCTGTGCCACAATACTGCCGAACGACTCCGCCTCTGCGGCGGCAAATACGATAGGAATACCAGCATGAAGCGCATCCTTCTCATCGCCACGGGCGGCACCATCGCATCGACCGAGGACGGCAACGGCCTCTCCCCCGCCCTGACCGGTGAGGAACTCGCCCAGAGCGTCCCCGAGATCTCGGGCCTCTGCGAGCTCGACGTGGTGCAGCCCATGAACATCGACAGCACCAATATGCGCCCCAGTGACTGGATGCGTATCCGCGACGTCATCGTCGAGGGTTATGCCGACCACGACGGCTTCGTGATTCTGCACGGCACCGACACCATGAGCTACACCGCGGCGGCGCTTTCCTACCTGATTCAGGACAGCCCCAAGCCCATCGTACTCACCGGCTCGCAAAAGCCCATGGGCAATCCCTTTACCGACGCCAAGCTCAACCTGTACCAGAGCCTGCTTTATGCGCTCGACGAGCACTCGCACGACGTCTCAATCGTGTTTGGCGGCGTAGCCATTGCCGGCACGCGCGCCCGCAAACAGCGCACCATGAGCTTTAACGCGTTCATTAGCGTCAACTATCCGCCCATCGCCTATATCCGCAACGACCGCATCGTGCGCAACGGGCTTCACGGCACGCATCAGGGCGAAAACCCGGTGCGTTTCTACGACAGCATCGACCCGCGCGTATTTGTACTCAAGCTCACGCCCGGCGTAAACCCGGGCATCCTCGACGCCCTTGCCGATAGCTACGACGCTGTAATCCTTGAGACCTTTGGCATTGGCGGTATCCCCGAGTTTGGCGAGTCGGGCGAGTCGTTCCAAGAGGCGATTTTCCGCTGGGTCGATTCGGGCCGCACCGTCGTTATGACCACGCAGGTCCCCGAAGAGGGCCTCGATCTGGGTGTTTATGAGGTCGGCCGTGCTTACGCCGATCATCCGGGCATTTTGCGCGGCGACGACATGACCACCGAGACGCTCGTGGCCAAAACTATGTGGGCACTCGGCCAGTCACGCGATGCCGCCGAGATCCAGCGCCTGTTCTACAGCCAAGTCAACCACGACCGCATCCCGATGGCGTAATTCAGTTGTCGACGGGTATCCCCTATTCGATACCCTCGAGAAGCTCTGACACCGTCATGCCGAGTGCGGGCGCGATCTTAAATAGAACCTTGAGCGTGAAATTTGCCGTTCCATCTTCGATTCTGTCGAGATAGGGGCGACTGATTCCTGCTGCCACACAAAAATCGACCTTGGAGATACCAAGGTCCCTGCGCGTCTCTTCGACCCGCCTGCCAAGAATCTGTTTCGCACGTTCGTCCATGCAGCCGAGTTTGAAATGGAGCTGAACAAAAACGTAAACTATAGTTTACGTTTTGCCGAATACACAGGAGTTTTCTATGTCGGGTTCTTCGGTCCGCATGTACCGAGCCACGCTTCGCACAAACAGCGCACCGCCCAAGCTCTTCGTCGTTGAAGCCGAATGCCTTTCACCCGATGAGCGCACAGCATTTGCATTGCTATCAAGTCGCGTCGCCGCCGTTCTGGTCCCTTGCCCGGCGCAAGGTGAACTTGCCATCCAATGCCAAACGCATAGCTGCTCGCTCAATCAGGCTGCCGTAATCGCAACCAGCCAACGCGGCCTACCCCTTCTTTTAGAAGCCGGCATTGCGCTCACCCTTCGCGGCGCCGGATACGAAAACGAGGCCGCCGCCGATATGGTCTTTAAACCACGATCGAGCGGCGGCCTCGCAGCAGCCATCGAATATGCTTGCAGGCTCGTTGCCTAAAAGGGCAAGCTAGAAACCAAAGCCAAAGCCCGTTCCGGTAATCGCCGAATACATAAAGTAGACGTTGATCACGTTGAGGAACACGCCCGTAATGCAGCCGTTGCGCAGATAGCGCTCGCACACGATGCGCGCCATGGCGGCAGAGTCATCATTGTTTTTAGCCTGGCGTCCTGCCGTAAAGTACGTCGCCACGCTCAGCAGCAGGTTGAGCACCGGCAGTGCCAGCAGCTCGTAGCTCTTGCCCCAGCGCGTCACCTCGCCGGCGGCATTAAACTTTGTTGCCACCTCGGGACCAATGTTGGGGATAACACACGCTGCGACCGCCAGCGGAATCACCGCAAGTACGAGCAGCGCAATACCCATGTAGCCGGCTTTTTTGCCATATTTAAACATATGCGTCGTCCTTACACGTTAAAGCGGAAGTGCACGACGTCACCATCGGCCATGACATAGTCCTTGCCCTCAATACGCAGCTTGCCGGCGGCCTTGGCGCCCTGCTCACCGCCGAGCTCGATGTAGTCGTCATAGCCAATGACCTCGGCCTTAATAAAGCCGCGCTCAAAGTCGGTGTGGATGACGCCGGCGGCCTGCGGGGCGGTCGCGCCCTGACGAACCGTCCAGGCCTTGACCTCCATCTCGCCGGCCGTAAAGAACGACTGCAGGCCGAGCAGCTTATAGGCCGCCTGCGCGAGCACGTCCAGGCCGGGCTGCTCCAGGCCCAGGCTCTCCAGGTAGTCGGCGGCGTCCTCGGGATCGAGCTCGGAAAGCTCGGCCTCGATCTTGGCGCAGATGGGCAGCGGCTTAACACCATCGATGGGCGCCAGATCGTCGTTGAGCATATCCTCGTCCACGTTGGCCACATACAGGATGGGCTTCATAGTGAGCAGGAACAGGCCCTTGGCAGCGGCGCGCTCCTCATCGGTCATCTCCATGGACGCGGCGCGCTTGCCCTCGTTGAGCCAGGCAAGCAGGCGCTTGGCGACCTCGAACTTGGGCATGAGCTCCTTGTCGCGCTTGGCCTCCTTCTCGAGCTTGGGCAGCTGCTTCTCGAGCGTGCCAATGTCGGCCAGGATGAGCTCGGTCATGATGGTGTCGGCATCGCCGGCGGGATCGACGAACTCGCCCGTACGACCTACCTCGCGCATAACGTTGGGGTCCTTAAAGTAGCGCACGACCTCGCAGATGGCGTCGGTCTCGCGAATGTTGGCCAGGAACTGGTTGCCCAGGCCCTCGCCCTCGTTGGCGCCCTTCACCAGACCTGCGATGTCGACGAACTCGACCGTCGCCGGCACAATGCGACCCGGGTTAACGATGTCGGCGAGCTTTTGCAGGCGGCTATCGGGCACGTCGACGATACCCACGTTGGGGTCGATCGTGGCAAACGGGTAGTTGGCGGCAAGGCCGGTCTTTTTGGTAAGCGCGGTGAACAGCGTCGACTTGCCCACGTTGGGCAGGCCCACGATACCGATGGAAAGGGACACGACAGCTCCTTTTGGTACAAGCATTTCAAACTGCATAAGTATAGCGCCGCCGCAGCATCTGGGCTAACCCGGACGCCACGGCGGCACGAATGAAGCAGAGATAGGGGTCGCTGACTAGTCCGCGAGCTTCTCCACCTGATCGAGCATCTTGTCGAGCTTGGCCTTCGCCTCAGCCTTGACCTTCTGGGCTTCTTCGTGGGCCCTAGCCTTCTGGGCGGCCTTTTCCTCGGCCTCGGGATCGACGACGACTAGGTTGGATGCATCATGTTCAACCAGCTTAAGCGCATGCTCGGGGCACACCTTGACGCAGGCTCCGCAACCCAGGCAATACGTGGACTCCAGTGCAAAGCGGCCGCTTCCCACCAGATCGCAGGCAAACGTGGGGCACACGTTGACGCACTCGCCGCACGACGTGCACTTGTCAAAATCGCATTCCGGCGTGCTCACCTGCATGTTCTGGGCAAGCTCGGGGTGGTTTTGCAGCGTCGAGAGCACCAGCTGGCGCCCGTGCGTAAGCGTGCGGCGACGTTTGGCCGTCGTGGTGCCGCACATGGTGTTGAGCGTACGCTCCAACTGAGTAATCTGATGGCGATGGGCTTTGAGCTTCTGCGTCACCGAGGCCAGTGCCGCCGTTGCCGGATTGAGCTTGGTCACGGTAAGGCCCGTGGTGCGGGCGATCTTTTCCATGTACTCCTTGCGCTCGTACTCGCGGCGCTTATGGCACTTGAGGCTTTTGGGATCGACCTCCAGACCCATGCCCGTACCGGCCCACTCCTCGGCAGTGGCGATGGCCTCGCCCAGAATATCCTCGCCACCGGTGTTGCGGCACTTATCGCACACGCCCAACGGCAGGTACACGCTCACGTTGGGATAGTCGGCCAGCACCGAGAACCAGGTCTCGGCCGTAATATCGCCCACGCAGGCAACGACGACCTCGTTTTCGCGCGGCATGCGCTTGAGGGCGCGCGTGCAGGTAACGTAGGCGGTCTCGTGGCTCGTAGCTGCAGAGACAATGTCGTCGTAAAGGTTTTTGGGCGCCAGGCGCGGCGAAATAATCGCCTCGGTCGGACAGGCAGCGGCGCACAGGCCGCACTTGCGACAGGAGTCGAGGATCTCGATAGCGTCTTCCTCGACCTCGATAGCGTTGACCGGGCACACATCCATGCACGCGGTGCAACCGCTCTTTTCGTTTTTGCAGGTCAAGCACGGAATGGTGTTGCCGCGCGGACGCTCCTTGTAGTCGGCAGGATTCCACTGCGGCGCCGACGGATCGAGTGCGTCGGTCACACCGCCAAGCGGGTTTTTAAGAAAGTCGAAACCCTTGCTGATTTCGATAATGTCATCAAACAGATCGTGTTCCTGCGCCATGCGCGGCCCCTCCCTGAGCAGTGCAAACAAGCAAGAAATAATGATACGCCATCGGCCCGTGCCTCGAGCAAATTACACGCGGAGCACCTTTGGGACAAATAGCCTATGGCCTATCGCCGCCTCGATTGCACAAGGTCAATCAAGCGCCAAACTATGCCTCGCACATGAGCTGCACGAGCTTTTGTTTGGTCACCTTGGCCTGCTCGTTGGCCATATTACGCTCGTTTCTAAAGGCCGCATTTGCAACACTCTGCAGGTCGGCATCGGAAATCTCGCCAAGGCCCAGATCCTCGAGCGTCGTCGGCAGACCGACGCGCTGGCAAAACTCGAGCACCTGATCAAGCTCGGGCGCACGCTCCAGGCGCAGCTGCACCACCAGGCCAAATGCCACGGCCTCGCCATGCATGGCCCTGCACTCGGGCAGAATCGTCAGACCGTTGGCGATGGCATGCGCCAACGCCAAGCCACCGCTCTCAAAGCCAACGCCCGAAAGCAGAATATTGCACTCGATCAGGCGCTCAACCGCTGGTGACATGCGACCCTTCTTGAGGTCGCGCTTAGCAGCGACACCACACTCCATAAGTGTGTCGTAGCAGGCACGTGCCGCGACCAGGGCCAAGTGCCCCGGCGTTCCACCATGCTCGTTGGCGCCGTGCGCCGCGGCGCACGAACGCGCCTCAAAGTACGTTGCCAGTGCGTCGCCCATACCGGCGACCGTCATACGCAGTGGGGCCGCCGCGACCACGTTGGTATCGACCACGACCAGGTCCGGATTCTTCTCGAGCATCAGATAGCGATCGAACGACCCATCCTCGTGATACAGCACCGAAATCGCACTGCACGGACCGTCCATCGAGGCCGCCGTGGGGCATATGCACAACGGCAACTCGGCATAAAACGCTACGGCCTTGGCGATATCGAGCATCTTGCCACCGCCAATACCCACCACCATGTCGCAATACTCGGCCCGGGCTTCCTTGGCCATTTCGACAACGGCATCTTCCGTACACGGACCGTTGTAAATTTTAAAGAACGGCTCGCTTAGATCTTCATCCAGAAATCCATCGACGATCTGCCTGCACAGCCGATCCTCGGTGCCCTGGTCAAACAAGACATAGGCAGCGCAGCCCAACCATGACAAATACCTGCCCTGACGCGAAAGTTCGTCCGGCCCCTGAACATACCGGCCAGGACCACCGTAAACCATAGGAAGCGCCATACGAGAATCCGCCCTTCATCAAACAACGATTGGTGCAAAGTAACCTGACCCCCTTGCACCAACTTGGTGCGATGGGGTCAGGTTAGTTTGCACCATAGCAAAAAGGGGCAAAGCCATCTGCTTGCTTTGCCCCTTCCTTAGCTTGATTTACTCATCCATGAGATAGTAGTGGCCCAGAGCGTCGGCACCCAGGATGGCGTTTGCGACCATCTCGGGCGTCACCTCAAACGGCATGTTGCACATGGTGTCATCGGGCGCGCACGCGGCCTCGGCAACAATCATGGCCTGCTCGCGTGTAAGCTCGGCAACGCCAAGTTCCTTCATCGTGACCGGCAGGCCCAGCTCAATGCAGAAGCCCAAGACTTCCTCGAGTTTCTCAGTCGGAGCATCCTCGAGTACCAGCTGAACGATGGTGCCAAAGGCGACCTTCTCGCCGTGATACATGCCGTGGCACTCGGGCAGCATCGTCAGGCCATTGTGGATGGCATGAGCAGCAGCAAGGCCCGAGCTCTCAAAGCCAATGCCCGAAAGCAGCGTATTGGCCTCGATGATATGCTCGACGGCAGGCGTGAGCGCACCCTTCTCCAGCGCGACCTTGGCCTTAACGCCATCGGCCATAAGCGTCTCGTAGCAGAGCTTGGCGAGCGCCAGGCCGGCCATTCCGCCCTTGCCGCCAGCGCAAGTGCCACCGTCGGCATCGTGCGTCGCCTGGGCCTCAAAGTAGGTTGCGAGCGCATCGCCCATTCCGGAAACCGTCAGGCGCACCGGGCTCGCCGCGATAACCGTCGTATCCATCAGGACAATGTTGGGGTTTGCCTTAAGGAAGAGGTACTTGTCGAACTGGCCGTCATCGGTATAGAGCACCGAAAGCGCCGAACACGGGGCATCGGTCGAGGCGATGGTGGGGCAAATGATAACCGGGGACTCTAGGTAGTAGGCAACGGCCTTCGCGGTGTCGAGGATCTTGCCGCCACCGACGCCGACGATGATGTCGCAACCGTTGTCGCGAGCGAGCGCAACCAGGCGATCGACCTCGCCCTTGGAGCACTCGCCGTTAAAGTCCTCAAACAGCAGCTCGGCCTTAGCCTCAGCAAAACCGCCCTCGATCTTAGCACCGACGCGCTTCTTGCCCGAAGGCGTCACGATGACGAGGGCCTTAGCGCCGAGCGGCTCGACATAAGAACCGAGCTTGGCCAGCTCGTCCGGGCCCTGGATGTACTTGCTGGGGCTATTGAAAATTGCAGCCATAACTATCCCATTCTCTAAAAAGAAAGGGGCTCCGTACAGATACGTGCGGAGCCCCTCGTTACGATAACAAGAGTCGATTAGAAATCGATGTCGGTGTCGTAGTAGCAGGCCTTGAGAATCTTCTCGAAGTCGGCAGTCTTGGTCTCACGCGGGTTCTCGGGCGTGCAGGCGTCCTGCTCGGCGTTCGCGGCGATCTCGGGGAGCTTCGCGAGGAACTCCTCCTCGGAAACCATCTGCGGGTTCTCGGCGTCGACCTTCACGCCACCATTCGCGTAATCCTTGATGGACTGCGGAATGTTGAGCTGGTCGTTGAGGTCGCGAATCTTCTGGACGAGCGCGGCAATGAGCTCCTCGTTGGTCTCGCCGGGAAGGTGCAGGATCTCCTTGGCCACGTAAGCATAACGCTCGGCAGCACGGGGATCCTTGGAGTTCCACTGGATGACCTTGCCCAGGTACATGGCGTTAGCAGCACCGTGGATGATGTGGCCGTTCTCGAAGGCAGCACCGGTCTTGTGAGCCATGGAGTGAACGATGCCGAGCAGGCCCGAGGAGAAGGCAATACCGGCGATGCACTGAGCCTCGTGCATGTGCTGACGGGCCTCATGGTCGCCGGCATAGGACTTGGGCAGCCACTCGACGATCTCGCGGATGCCGTGCAGAGCGTTGGCGTCGGTGAACATGGAAGCGCAGGTGGAAACGTAGGCCTCCATGCAGTGGGTCAGAGCGTCCATGCCGGTATGAGCGCACAGCTTGGCGGGCATAGTGTAGGTGAGCTCGGGGTCGACGATGGCGACATCAGGGGTGATGTTGAAGTCGGCCAGCGGGTACTTGATGCCCTTGGCGTAGTCGGTAATGACGGAGAAGGCAGTGACCTCGGTAGCGGTACCGGAGGTAGAGGAGATGGCGCAGAAGTGAGCCTTCTGACGCAGCTCGGGGAAGCTGAACGGCTGGATGATGTTATCGAAGGACTCCTCGGGATACTCGTAGAAGACCCACATGGCCTTAGCGGCATCGATGGGCGAGCCGCCGCCGATGGCGATAATCCAGTCGGGCTCGAACTCGCGCATGGCCTCGGCGCCCTTCATGACCGTCTCGATGGACGGATCGGACTCGACGCCCTCGAACAGCTTGACCTCGAAGCCGCCCTCTTTGAGGTCGGCCTCAACGTCCTGCAGGAACCCGCCGCGGCGCATAGAGCTGCCGCCAGAAACGATGATGGCCTTCTTGCCCTTGAGGTTCTTCACCTCGTGGCGAGCGCCCTCACCAAAGTACAGATCGCGAGGATTGGTAAAACGTCCCATACTGTGCCTCCTAAACAAGCCCCTCTTAGACTTGCGTATATAACGGAGCACCCGATTGGCTCCGTTAGGACCGTTTTGCGCGTTGCCGGCGATGACAATGCGCGATGTCTAAACGTCTCAACGCTCAGACAAACACTATTTTACCGTTCTGGTTGGTCAGTTATTCACCTAAAGCCGACAATGATGAAACGTTTTTTCTATCCCTGAAGACCCTTATGGGGCATTCATACTCCCAAGCTGGGCAAACGTTTTATCAAGGTTGACCACATATCCCGGACAGGGCTGTGCCCCTCCAAAATGCGCCCCGTTCGCCGCCAAAAATCGACCGTTTGCGGCACCGTGATACCACTCAGTCGTCCAAGGTGCCGACATTTGTGCGACATCCGTCTGACATCCGTCTTCGTGGTGCAAAGGTGCATGTCCAAGTGCGGTACCCCCGGTGTGCCACATGCGGGTAAACTAGAGCCTTATATAGAGAGATTTGAACCCTAACCGCAGCAAAGGAGGCCCCATGGCATTCGATCCCATTCAAGAGGATTGCCATCGCCTCGTTCTTGAGGCCTTGCGCCGCGACAATATCCCGCTCACCGACGGTGCCGCCGTAGAGCGTCTGATGGAACAATTCACCCGCAACCCCGCGCCGCTCATCGTGCACGACCGCGACCGCGCCGGGCACCTCATTGCCAAGGTGGTCGAGGCTGTCGACTACCGCATTCCCTTTATCCCTGACGATACCCAGGCAGAGCAAGAAGAGGCCGCAGCCGAGAACATGCTCCGCGAGGCAGCCGCGCTCGATCCGAGCAACTGGGATGCCCAGCGCATGCTGACCGCCCTCACCGCCAACTCCAACGAGGAGTACGTACAGTACTTGGTATCCAAGCGCGATGAAGTCGAGCACGACCTGGCGCTCAAGATTGCCTCGGCGCAGGACCCCTACGAGCGCGAGGCCGCAGGCGACCTTATGCGCCGTCCCTACCTGCGCTGGCTTGCCGCCCTTGCGTCACGCGCCCTCATTAGCGGCCGCTATCGCATGTCGCTCGAAGCTGCAAACCGCAGCCTGGACTTTGCGCCCAACGACCCCGCCGGCGTCCGCCACACTGCGATGCTCGCCATGGCAAAGCTCGAATACCCCGCCGAGGAGCTCAAGCGCTTTCGCTCTGCCCACTCCGTCCCCTATCTCGCCAACACGCCGCTACGCCGTCGTCCCAAGGATGCGGAGCGCGACTTGGACCCATGGACGCTCATCGCGCTGATGAGCGCTGCCTGGCGCGAGCTGGACTACGAGGGTGCCGAGCACTACTTGCGCATCCTTGCACGCTCGTGCCCGCACGCAGCCGAGGCACTCTACTTTCAAACCGAGTTTCCCGATGGCGTCTATGCCCGCGTCAACGTGGGTGTGGGCTCCACCGACGAGCTTGTCCTTGCGCTATCCGAGGCGACGCCGGTACTGCAGGAGGGCTTGGGCGCCCCCGACAACGCCAGCTTTGCCGCCTGGGTCGCCACCAACGATATCGTGCGTTCCCAGATCGACGAGCGCATCCTGCGGGCGGCCGAGCAGGGCTTGCCGTTTAAGGGAGGAGACCTCTAATGGATCCGAGCGTCTACATCCCCGCCTACCTGGAGCGCGCCTACGTTGCGTCGCACCCCGAACTCACCGATGCAGCACGCGAGCTTGTCCATAACGACGTGAGCGTCAACCCTCACAAGTATGCGCAGACCGAGCATGCCCAGGCGCTGCTGTCCTATGCTGGCGTCCACCGCCACCTGCTCGACGAGCTCCATCGCATCGAGGACATGGGCAGCGACGAGGAGTTCGAGCAGACGCGCAATCGCCTGTTCGACGACATGCGCGACGAGCTGCTCAAGATTGTCCGCGTCGATGCACTGGCCGTCGACGCGCAGCTGCTCGCCATCATCCTGGCCGACACGCCCGTTGACGCCTGCCTGGGCGACCTGATGAAGCTCGAGGTGACCACGGCCGATTACCTGCGGCAAAGCGTGCCCGGGTTCGATATGGAGGCCCCACACTACTGGGCCAACAAGGTTTTGACGGACGGCGTGACAGCGGCAGATCTCACCGTGAACGAGCCGGCTCTTATCGGGTGGCTCCACACGCTCGAGGCTATCTCGCAGCTGTGCATGGCGAGCGCTCGCTACCGTGCTGCCGCCGACTACTCCCGCCGCGTCCTTAAGGCAGAAGGCTATCCCACCCGAGCCGCAGGCACCGTGCTGCTCGCCCTCGCTCGCTTGGAAGATCAGGACGGCTTTTTTGCCCTAGCCCACCAGCTCGAGGAACAGGTGGGAGCCGATGCACTCGAGAACTCCCCCTGGTACCTGCTCGCCCGCACAATCCTCTTGTTCAAAACGAACAAGATGCGTCCAGCGGTGCGTGCATTACGTGAGTTCGCCAACCGCTGCGAGGGCGGCGCGTTCTTCTTGCTGAATCCCATGTACCAGACACCGTACCTTCCCTGCCGGCCCGAGCCACGCGATCCCTGGGATCTTTCGCACCAGGCCGTTTGGGAGGCGGACGGCATTATCTCGGACACTCCCGACTTTGCCCCCTGGGCCAATGCCTGCGAAGACGTGTCGCAGCTTGCCCAGGAATTTGCGCGCCGCTACGGTTTTTAGTGACGCACTCGACCCGACCATGTCGTTTACGTTAGGAACGGTTTCATGAACCTCCGCTCATCTCTTGCCTGCACCTCGAGCGATATCGCCCGCTGGGGGCTGCGCTCCGTCCTTAAGCGCCAGGGCGGCGTACTCCCCGGCCGCATCGCCATGAAGATCGACCCCGAGCTGCTGAACGACCTCGCCGGCCTTGTCGACCGCAGCGTGGTGATCACCGGTACTAATGGCAAGACCACCACCTCCAACCTCATCGCCGACGCCGTTGCTGCCAGCGGTGCTACCGTGGTGTGCAACCGTGCCGGCAACAATATGGAGCCTGGTGTGGTGGGCGCTCTGCTCGAGGCCCGCGGCAACCTTAAGCGAACCGCCAGCAGCAAGCGCGTAGGCGTTTTTGAATGCGATGAGCTCTACACTGTGCGCGTCCTGCCCAAGCTCAAGCCGACGTACTTCGTGCTGCTCAACCTGTTCCGTGACCAGCTAGATCGCTATGGCGAGATCGATCACACCCAGGAGGTCATCGCCCACGCGTTGGAGCTTTCGCCGGCAACGACGCTCATCTACAACGCCGACGACCCGCTGTGCGCCTCGATTGCCGCGCGCGTTCCCAACGCGAGTATTGCCTTTGGCATCGATGGCGCCACGGGCACCGAGTCCGACCGCATTAGCGACTCGCGCTTTTGCTCGCAGTGCAACGCGCCGCTGGAGTATGACTACGTGCAATACGGCCAGCTCGGCGCCTACCATTGCCCCTCGTGCGGTTGGGCCCGTCCTGCGCTTGTCCGTCGCGTGACGAGCGTGGAGCTCGGCTGCGACGGTTACGGCTTTGACCTGGCCTTTGGACCCGAGGCCAACGCGCCCGCCGTGCACATCGCCACGCGCTACAACGGCCTGTACATGGTCTATAACGTCGCCGCCGCCTTCTTCGCCGCCCACGAGCTGGGCGTGGACACCGCACGCCTGCAGCCCACGCTCGACGCCTACGTGCCGGCAGGTGGTCGCATGGGCCGTTGGAATATCGCCGGCCGAACCGTCGAGGCCAACCTGGCCAAGAATCCCGTAGGCTTCGATCGCCAGATCCAGTCCATCAAGACGGCAGGCGGCAGACTCTGCGCTTTCTTCCTCAACGACAACGACGCCGACGGCCACGATGTATCGTGGATCTACGACGTCGACTTTGAGCGCATCGCCGACACGCCGGGTCTTGTCGCCTTTGCCGGCGGCACGCGCGCGCACGATATGCAGGTACGCCTGAAGTACGCCGGCATCAACGCCGCCATCATCTCGAATATCGAGCAGGCGATCGGCGCCGTGGCAGACGAGGAGGCTGGTGACACTTTCTATGCCGTCGCCAACTACACGGCCTTCCCGCCGCTGGTCAAGGAGCTCGACGGGCTTAAGGGCACCGATGCGAGCTCGGTTGCCTCCCACGCCGTAACGCGCGCCGATGGTAGCGCTGTCCCCACCGATATTGCGCCGGTCGTGCTCTCGCGCCCGCTGCGCATCGTCTACCTGTATCCCGATGCCCTCAACCTCTATGGCGACGGCGGCAACGTCATCGCCCTCGAGCGCCGCTGCGCCTGGCGTGGCATTCCCGTGCGCGTGGAGGAGGTCCGCATGGGCGAGACGCTCGATCTCACCGACGCCGATATCGTCATGATGGGCGGTGGCTCCGACCGCGACCAGTTGGCTGTGGCACATGAATTGCTCGCTCAAAAAGACAAGGTCGCGGCCTATGTTGAGGACGGCGGCTCGCTGCTCGCAATCTGCGGCAGCTATCAGCTGCTCGGCCGTTCGTACTATATGGGCGAGAATCGCATCGATGGCCTGGGCGTCATTGCCGCCGAGACCGTGCGCGGCTCCGACCGCCTGATCGGCAACGTCGCCGTCAAGACCGACCTGGCACCCGAGCCCTTTGTGGGATTCGAGAACCACGGCGGCCGTACCCTGCTCGATGCAGAGGCCACGCCGCTCGGAACGTCCGTCGTCACGGGTACCGGCAACAACGGCGACGATGGCTTTGAGGGCCTCATCTACAAGGGCGTCATCGGCACGTACCTGCATGGACCGGCACTGCCCAAGAACCCCGAGCTCGCCGACTGGCTGATCGCCCACGCCCTCGAGCGCCGCGGCGACGCACAGGCCAACGCTCTGCTGCCGCTCAAACCCCTCGACGACACCTACGAGCACGCCGCCCACGACGCCGCCATGAAGCTCCTCCCCTAACGCCCCAACCACCACAAAGGGGACAGGTACCTTTGTGGTGGTTTTCCAGTTTGCCAACGATATACGCGCCGGCAAAAAAGTCTGCTATACTCTTTCCCGCTGTCCCCATCGTCTAGCGGCCAAGGACGCCACCCTTTCAAGGTGGATATCGCGGGTTCGAATCCCGCTGGGGGCACCACAGAATCTGAGAAGCCCGTTACCAATTCGGTGACGGGCTTTTTGCTACCCATACGCCGGGATTCGAACCCCGAAGGCATAAAATCACACTGTCATCCAAGGGCCCGTGGACAAAAAATAGCAAATATGAGTACTGTTACCAATTTAGTAACAGCGATTTCATGCCATCAGAAGGCGATTTGGACACAAGGCGTCCTACGGCGGAGGAATTGCAGGCATTTATCAGCTAAGTACTTGGACATATGTTGCGTAACACTGCATATTTTGCAAAAAGATAATGCTACAGGGCTTGTGACAGTACTCATATTTGACGCTTTTTGCCCACGACCCCTTATTGTGTGGGCGAATCAGTTGCAAAGCGGGATCCAAAGCGTCCTTCGCAAACAAATAGCCGGGGCCCGCGCGATGCGGACCCCGGCTCAATACCGTGACGATATGTCAGTTACGCCCTACACGTAGAACAGGATGTCGTCGTAGGTCGGAACCGGCCAGTAGTCGGCGGCCACGATCTCCTCCATGGCGTCCACGGCGGCACGCAGCGTATCCATAGCGGGAACGACCTCGTGCGCGTACACGTTGGCCTGCTCCTGGCCATCGAGAGCCTCGGCCTTCTGATGTACGGCGTCGAGCGCCTTGATGGAGTCGTTGATGGCGGTGATACCGTTGCAGAGCTTGTTGAGCGTGTTCTGCTCGCACTGCATGGCGGCCTCAGCACCGGCGGCACGAATAGTCTCAAGGCCCTTAGCGACCTTGGTGGCATAGGCGGTAATGACCGGGCGATAGGTACGACGCGCCTCGCGAACCATCGTGGTAGCCTCGATGTTCATGAGCTTGTTGTACTTCTCGAGCTTGCAGTCATAGCGGCACTGGGCCTCGGCGCGGGTCAGGACGCCCGTCTCCTCAAAGAGCGCAATGGCCTTATCGGAAACAAAGGCGGGAAGAGCGTCGGCCGTGGTCTTGTTGTTGGCAAGGCCGCGCTTCTCGGCCTCGATGGGCCACTCGTCGGAGTAACCGTCGCCGGAGAACAGGATGCGCTGGTGATCGGTCAGCACCTTCTTGCAGTACTCGAGCGCGGCGTCCTGGAACTTATCCTCGGGCGTACCCTCGAGTGCGTCGGCGAAGGACTTGAGCGACTTGGCCACGGCGGCATCGAGCACCAGGTTGGAGTCGGAGACGTTCTGCTCGGAGCCGCAGGCACGGAACTCGAACTTGTTGCCGGTGAAGGCAAACGGGGAGGTGCGGTTGCGGTCGGTGTTGTCCTGCATCAGCTTGGGCAGGGTATCGGCGCCCAGGTCAAGCACGCCGCGCGTGGCATGGACGGAAGCCTTGCCATCGATGATCTTCTCGACGACCTCGGTGAGCTGGTCGCCCAGGAAGATGGACATAATCGCCGGAGGAGCCTCGTTGGCGCCCAGACGATGATCGTTGCCGGCCGAGGCAACGGAGGCACGCAGGAGTTCCTGATAGTTATCGACGGCCTCGATCACCGCGGTGAGGAAGACGATGAACTGCAGGTTGTCGAGCGGGGTGTCGCCCGGGTCGAGCAGGTTCTCGGACTCGGTGCCAAGCGACCAGTTGTTGTGCTTGCCCGAACCGTTGATGCCCTCGAAGGGCTTCTCGTGCAGCAGGCAGACCAAGTCGTGGCGGGAGGCGATGAGCTTCATCTTCTCCATCATGACCAGATTCTGGTCGATGGCCTCGTTGACCTCGCCGTAGACAGGGGCGAGCTCATGCTGGCAGGGAGCGACCTCGTTGTGCTTGGTCTTGGCAGGAATGCCAAGCGCCCACAGTTCGTTGTCCAGGTCCTTCATATAGGACGAGACGGTGGGACGGATTGCGCCAAAGTAGTGTTCCTCGAGCTCCTGGCCCTTGCAGGGAGCGGCGCCAAAGAGCGTGCGGCCGGTGATGACCAGGTCCTTGCGCTTACGGTAGGCGTCCTTCTTGATCAGGAAGTACTCCTGCTCGTCGCCCACGGAAGGAACGACCTTCTTTGGCGTCTTGCCGAACAGCGCCAAAACGCGCTTGGACTCACGCGAGAGCGCGGTCATGGAGCGCAGCAGCGGGGTCTTCTTGTCCAGGGCCTCACCCGTGTAGGAGCAGAAAGCCGTGGGGATGCACAGGACATCGTCCTTGATAAAGGCAGGGCTAGTGGGATCCCAGGCGGTGTAGCCACGGGCCTCGAAGGTAGCGCGCAGGCCGCCGTTGGGGAAGCTCGATGCGTCCGGCTCGCCCTGGATGAGGTTCTTACCCGTGAACTTGGTAATGGCGGTGCCGTCATGGTTGGGCTCCAGGAAGCTGTCGTGCTTCTCGGAAGTGATGCCCGAAAGCGGCTGGAACCAGTGCGCGTAGTGCGTCGCGCCCTTGGAGATGGCCCAGACCTTCATGGCGTGGGCAACGGCGTTGGCCACATCCAGATCGAGCGGCTCACCATCCTCGAGGGTTGCAGCAAGGCGCTTCCAAATGTCCTTGGGGAGGTAGTCCTTCATGACTTCCTCAGAGAACACCATGGTCCCGAAGCGGTCAGTAAGTTCGGCCATACGGAACTCCCTTCGTATCGGCACCGCGTGAGAAGCGGTGTTGATTACTAACGAACGAGTCATAGCTTAGGCTCGCCGTGTTTCCGCGACATTACCGTTATGTTGCTGTCGCGAAACCAATCAATGAGGTTACCGCATCACGACAGCATTGCCACCCTTAACAGCCAACGAACTGTATAAATTGCAGACCTCTCCCCATGGTTTAAGGGTAGTCAATTTGGGATGGGGCTCTATTAACTGGTATTTCGCATCAGATACCAGTCTTTATAGACCCATCCTAGATTGACCGCTCTGCTATAGGGAATGTCGATAGCAAGGCATCTTTGATTGGTATCCCCGAATAGCGAGTGAAACTCCACCGTGACACAGTGGTGCTGTAGAATCCTTACAACACATCACACTATTACGTATCTAAAGGAGCACGATATGCGCGTCGACGAGGTTTTTAAGCAGGCAGCATCCCAGGGCACCGCACCCGTTTCGTTTGAGATGTTCCCGCCCAAGGGCGAGCTTACCCTCAACACGGCTCGCGAGGTGGCAGGCAATCTGTGCAAGCTTTCGCCGAGCTTTGTCTCGGTCACCTGCTCTGCCGGCGGCTCGGGCAACGGCGCCACCACCGCCCCCATCGCGCATATGATTACGAGCGAATTCGATACGCCCTCGGTGGCGCACCTCACCTGCGTGGGCCGCTCGCACGCCGATATCGCCGCCAAGATCGACGAATACCGCTCCGCCGGCGTAGAAAACATCCTGGCCCTGCGCGGTGATCTGCCCGCTGGCGCGACCGAGGATGACAAGCCCGCCTCGGACTACGCCTACGCCCGCGAGCTCATCCCCGAGCTTGTCGACGCCGGCTTTTGTGTGGGCGCCGCGGCCTACCCCGAGGGCCACATTGCCTGTGAGGACCTCAACGCTTCGGTCGAATACCTCAAGCAAAAACAGGACGCCGGCGCGAGCTTCTTTGTGACGCAGCTCTTCTTTGACAACGAGTGCTTCTACCGCTTCCGCGAGCTTGCCGACAAGGCGGGCATCACGGTGCCCATCACCGCGGGCATCATGCCGTTTATGGGCAAGTCCCAGATCAGCCGCATGGTCTTTATGTGCGGCGCATCGCTGCCCTCCCCCGTCATCAAGATTCTCGCCAAGTACGAGAACGACCCCGAGAGCCTGCAGGCAGCCGGTGTAGATTATGCCGCCCGTCAGCTTTGCGACCTTAAGGAGCACGGTGCCGCCGGTCTGCACCTGTACACTATGAATCGTCCTGCGATCGCCGCGACCATTATGGAGCGCCTGGGGTAATGGAAAAACCGCACATCGATACAACCGCTGTCGAAGTGCCGGCCGACCTTGCGTCGCCGGCGCTTTACCGTGTCGATGCTGCGCACCATCCCCGTGTCGACCGTGCCGAGATGCTGCGGTATCTGGGCTACGGCGGCCAGCAGATTGAGCCCGAGCTGTCACGACGTATTGAGCTTGTGGTCGAGCGCCTTGAGCTGGACATTGAGCCCCGCGGCGTGCGGCGCGTGTTTACCGTCGATGCCACGGGCGTGGACGAGCAGGGAGAGCCTTGCATCCGTCTGGTTGGCACCAACGTTGAGCTGCGCGGTCGCGACATCTATCGACATCTCAAGGACGCCCGCATGGCCGCGCTCATGGCATGCACCCTCGGCATGGACGCCGAGCGTCGTCTGCGCACCACGGGAGCTCAGCAGCCCCTAGAGGGAGCCGTGCTCGACGCCGCATGCTCTGCCTATGTAGAAGCCGCCGTTGAGCAAATGGACCAGCAGGTCAAGACGGACGCCGCCGTTCATGGGCTCGCCGGCAACTGGCGCTTTAGTCCCGGCTATGGCGACTGCCCGCTCTCGGCCCAGCGCTCGATCGTGAATGCGCTCAACGCCACGCGGCTCATCGGGCTTACCGTCACGCCCACCAGCCTGCTCATGCCCACCAAGAGCGTGACCGCGGTGATTGGTCTGTTTGACGGCGAAGTCCACAACGCCCAGAGCCGCCCCACCTGCAATATCTGCCGCATGCGCGAGCACTGTCGCTTCCGTGCCGCCCACACCACCTGCTATTCCAGCCATTAGGAGCCCTCGATGTTTACTCCGCTTATCACTCATGATCTGGACGGTGCTGCGCTGGCGGCACCTGTCAATGCCGCGCGCTGCAACGGCGCCGCGTACAAGACGCGCACGATCGACGATCTGCGCATTAAGGACGATCGCCTGCGTGCGGCCATCGAGGGCACGGGGCACTTGCTGTTCGACGGCGGCATGGGCACCATGTTGCAGGCCGCTGGTATGAAGGCAGGCGCCCTGCCCGAGCTGCTCAACTTTGAGGAGCCCCAGGTCATTACCGACATTCAGCGACAGTACGTCGAGGCCGGCTGCGACGTGATCACCGCCAACACCTTTGGCGCCAACGCCCACAAGCTCGACGGTACCGCCACCGTGGCAGATGTCTTTGCCGCCGCTGTCGCCTGCGCCCGCGCAGCCGGTGCCCACTACGTCGCCGGCGATATCGGCCCCATCGGCGCGCTGCTGCGCCCCTTGGGTACCCTCAGCTTCGACGAGGCCTGCGACCTCTTTGCCGAGGAAGTGCGCGCCGGCGTCGATGCGGGCGTGGACCTCTTTATTATCGAGACCATGACCGACCTTGCCGAGATCAAGGCGGCCGTCCTCGCCTGCCGAGAGAACTCCGACCTGCCCGTCTTTGCCACCATGACCTTTGAGGAAGACGGTCGCACGTTCCTGGGCACGAGTCCCGAGGTGGCCGCCATCACGCTCGACGCCATCGGCGCCGACGTTTTGGGCATCAACTGCAGCCAGGGACCGGCCGAGCTCCGAGGGCTCGCCGCACGTATGCTCACCGTTACGGACAAACCCGTTATGGTGCAGGCCAATGCGGGACTGCCCCACGTGGACGACGACGGTAATACCGTCTTTGACATCCAGGCCCCCGAATACGCCAAAGCCGTCGCCGGCATGATTGAGGACGGCGTGAGCGTCGTGGGCGGCTGCTGCGGCACCACGCCGGCGCACATGGCCGCCTTGCGCACGCTTATCGATAACCACACGCCCAGTCCGCGCCACCGCAAGCCCAGCATGTCGGTCACAAGTGCCCAGACTGTGGTGGACCTTCCCTGCGACGGCCACAAGATTGCCGTCATCGGCGAGCGCATCAATCCCACCGGCAAAAAGCGCCTGCAGCAGGCCCTGCGCGACGGCGATCTGGACTACGTCGTGAGCCAAGGCATCAGCCAGCAGGAGCAGGGCGCCGATATCCTGGACGTCAACGTGGGCCTGCCCGAGATCGACGAGGTCAAGATTATCCAGCAGGCGACCGAGCAGCTCCAAGGCTCCACGCTGTTGCCGCTGCAGATCGACTCCACCGATCCCGCCGCTGTCGAGGCCGCCGTGCGCCGCTACGCCGGCAAGCCCATCATCAACTCGGTCAACGGCAAGCAGCAGATCATGGATGAGATCTTTCCGCTGGTCGCCCACTACGGCACCAACGTTGTCGGCCTTACGCTCGACGAAGGCGGCATCCCTGATACCGCCGAGGCCCGCTTCGCCATCGCCGAGCGCATCGTGGCCGAGGCCGCCCGCTACGGCATCGGCCCGAACCGCATCCTCATCGACTGCCTGGTCATGACCGCCTCGACCAACCAGCGCCAGGCTGAGCAGATCCTGCGCGCCATGTCCCTGTGCAAGGAGCGCCTGGGCGTCAAATGCGCGCTCGGCGTTTCGAACATCAGCTTTGGCCTGCCTGCCCGCCCGCTGCTGGGCTCGGTCTTTTTGGCTGCCGCCTTCGGCGCGGGCCTGGACGCCCCCATCATGAACCCGGGCTCCAAGCGCTTTATGGACACCGTCTACAGCTATCGCGTCCTGAGCGTTGAGGACGAGGGCTCGACCGGATACATCGAGCGCTATGCCGGCTGGACCGATCCGTACAAGATCGCCGCCAACCCGGCAGCAGCTCAGGCCGCATCGACCGACACCGTGCCCGCCGCTGGTATCACCAGCACCGACGGCAACGACGACCCCATCCGCCACATGGTCGTCTCGGGCCGCAAGGGAGAGATCGCTGCCGAGACCGAGCGTCTGCTGGCAGACCACGACGCCATGGACCTCATCAACAATCACTTTATCCCCGCCCTCGACGAGGTCGGAGTCCTCTTTGACCAGGGCAAGTTCTTCTTGCCGCAGCTCATGGCCTCGGCCGAGGCCGCGCGCGTGGGCTTCGATACCATCAAACGCCTGATGCCCGCCGGCGAGATTGCCGACAAGGGTAAGATCTGCGTGGCCACCGTCAAGGGCGACATCCACGATATCGGCAAGAATATCGTCAAAATGCTGCTCGACAACTACGGCTACACCGTCTTTGACCTAGGCCGCGACGTCGATCCACAGGAGGTGCTCAAGACCGTCAAGGAGCGCGATATCAAACTCGTCGGCCTCTCGGCGCTTATGACCACCACCGTCGTCGCCATGGAGGAGACCATCAAGTTGCTCCATGCCGAGGTGCCGGGCGTCAAGATCATCGTAGGCGGCGCCGTGCTCACCCCCGAATACGCCAAGCAGATCGGCGCGGACTACTACGCCAAGGATGCCGCCGAAAGCGCGCGCATCGCCGAAGAGGTCTTTGGGCAGTAACACAACGGAAACAACCGAGCACCAAAACGTGCCGCATGCGCCACTTGGCACGTGCGGCACGTTAGAATAGAAAAGACTATGCTCGTTTTGGCAGATAGGAGCGCAAGGATGGCGATCACGCCCGCAGAAATCGCGGAAACCCGCGGCATGGTTGAGGAGCAGAACCTCGACATCAGGACCATCACCATGGGTGTTTCGCTCATGGGTTGCGGTGACGAGAACCTCGACCGCATGTGCACGAAGATCTACGACCACGTGACGCACACGGCTGAGCATCTGGTCGAGACCGCCGAGAACCTCGAGCGCGAGTACGGTATCCCCATCGTCAACAAGCGCGTTTCCGTCACCCCGGTGGCGCAGATCGCCGCGTGCTGCAAGGATGAGGACCTCACCCCCATCGCGCACGCCCTCGACCGCGCGGCCGAGACACTCGGCATCGATTACCTGGGCGGCTTCTCCGCACTCGTCCAGAAGGGCATCGGCGACGCCGATCGCCGCGTTATCCAGTCCATCCCCCAGGCGCTCGCCACCACGAGCCGCGTCTGCTCCAGCGTCAACGTCGCCAGCCTGCGCGCCGGTATCAACATGGATGCCGTGCTCATGGCCGCCCAGACTATCATCGATGCCGCTAAACTCACGGCCGACCAGGATTCCGTCGGCGCTTCCAAGTTTGTCTGCTTTGCCAACATGGTCGAGGACTCCCCGTTTATGGCGGGCGCCGTCCACGGCGGTGGCGAGGCCGACGCCGTCATCAACGTAGGCGTCTCGGGCCCCGGCGTTATGGCCGCAGCCCTGGAGACGCTGCCCGATTCCGCCTCGATGATGGAAGTCGCCGAAAAGATTAAGCAGACCGCCTTTAAGATCACCCGTGCCGGCGAGCTCATGAGCCGCGAGGCCGCCCATCGTCTGGGTGTCGAGAAGGGCATTGTCGACCTGTCGCTGGCTCCCACGCCTGCCATCGGCGATTCCGTTGCCCGCATCCTCGAGATCATCGGCGTGGGCACCTGCGGTGGCCCGGGCACGACCTGCGCGCTCGCCATGCTCAACGATGCCGTCAAGAAGGGCGGCGTCATGGCCAGCTCCAGCGTGGGCGGTCTTTCCGGCGCCTTTATCCCCGTGTCCGAGGACGCCGGCATGATCGCCGCCGTCGAGGCCGGTGCGCTTTCGCTCGAGAAGCTCGAGGCCATGACCTGCGTGTGCTCCGTCGGCCTGGACATGATCGCCATCCCCGGCGACACCCCGGTCGAGACCATCGCCGGCATCATCGCCGACGAGATGGCCATCGGCGTCATCAACAACAAGACCACGGCCGTCCGCGTGATTCCCGCCATCGGCAAGGGCGTGGGTGACTGCGTCGAGTACGGCGGCCTGTTCGGCCGTGCACCCATCATGCCGGTGAACCCCAACGCCGGCACCGTGCTTGCCCATCGCGGTGGACGTTTCCCGGCGCCGCTGAACTCGCTGAAGAACTAGCTGAGGGGGACTGGCGAGGAGCCCCGGGGAGGGCAAATATATAAGGTCGCCTGCTCGGACAGTCCTGGCTCGCACGGAGAGCACATTAAGTGCTCTCCGGCTCGTGCGGAACTCGCGATCGACCTTATATATTTGCCCTCCCCGGGGCTCCCGCACAACGGGCCCTCGGTTGGGTTCTATCCCTTTGGCAGTCGCTTCGCTTCTGCCCTACTTTGCTGGTATGGCGGTTTGGCGTTGGATCGGTTCTTTCTGATATATGCTGGTTGCGGCTCTTCTTTTGGGAGGAGTCGCTTTTTTGTTGCTAGGAGGTTGGCCCGTGGCTGATGGGGAGAATCGTTCTGAGCTGCTTTCCACAGATTGGAATCTGGAGTGGATGCGTCTGCAAGCTGATCGGCGGCGGGCTGACGATTCTTTTGAGTGGGATAAAAGGGCTCGGCATTTTCGGCCGTTGGAGACTGCCCCTTATGCTCGGGATTTTATAAAGCTGCTGGCGCTTGAGCCCGGCGAGTCGGTACTCGATATGGGGTGCGGGGCTGGGTCGATTGCTATTCCGCTTGCTCAGGCTGGGCATCCTGTGATTGCTGCTGACTTTTCCCCTGCCATGTTGGGCACGCTTGATGCTGGCATTGAGTACTATGGGCTCGAGGATCGCATTACGCCGCTTGAGCTTGCTTGGGACGATGATTGGGATTTGGTTGGGCCGGTTGCCAAGACTGTGGATGTTGCCTTTGCCAGTCGTTCCGTCACCACAAATGACCTAAAAGGTGCGCTTGCCAAGCTCGACCGTACGGCTCGTCGGCGTTGTGCTGTCACGATGGTCGCCAACTCCAGCCCGCGCTATGATCTGCACTTGATGAACGCCATCGGCGCCTCGGTTACCTGCAGCAATGGCTTTGTGTACGCCTTTAACATTCTCATTCAGATGGGTGCCCTGCCGCAGGTCACGTACTTTGAATCGCCTCGTCGCGATACCTTCGATAGCCTTGAGGCAGGCGTGGCGGACTTTTCCCGCATGCTTGAGCATGGCAACGAGGATAAGGTCGACCGTCTGCGCGACTACATCGCCCAACACATGATCGAGAATCCCCATGCCGGTGAGCCGGGCTCCAAGGGCGTGCCGCAGGGGTGCTATATGCTCGACCATATCCGTAAGGTTCGCTGGGCGTTTATTGCATGGGAACCGGTCTCTGAATCCCGCTCGTAGCCCGTTCACAGCCCGAGCTGCCCATCACCTCGGCATCCGCATTCTTTGCGAACTGGGCAAACGCGCCCCACACCGCGCCGTTCCTGCGCTATCGTGGGACAGCTCACGTAGATTAAGGCCCCGTCGCGGGGCGCCCCATACATAGAAAGCGAGAACCCATGGCACTGACAGGAGCCCAGGTCAAGCAGCTTCGCAGCATGGCCCATCACCTCAACCCCGCCATCATCATCGGCAAGTCCGATATCAACGAGGGCACCGTCGAGCAGACGGTCGCCTATCTGGAGAAGCATGAGCTCGTTAAGTGCTCTGTACTGGACGGCTCCAGCCTTTCTGCCCGCGAGGCCGCCGAAGAGCTTGCCGAGCGCTGCCACGCCGAGGTCGTTCAGGTCATCGGCCGCAAGTTCTCGCTGTATCGCGAGTCCTCGCGCAAGGATATCGAGAAGATCAAGCTCGTCTAAGAGCCAATGATCCGGCGAGCCAACACATAGCAAGCTTACGGGTGCCCAAGTACTTCGGGCGCCCGTTTTTTATCGCTCGACCAGCACGCGATTGAGCCGTCCCTCCACCAAGCGCTCGTATAGACGCCGCGTCTCGGGCTCGGGCACGCCATTGACCTGCTCCCTCAGATGGTGCATATGCCCACTGTATAGCTCGACGATATCGCGCCTCCGCCCCGCCGCACTGTAGACACGCATGGCGCAGCGCACCATATCCTCACGCGCCGTTTCCTGTCGAAGACCCGACTCCGCCAGCCAAATCGCCGACTGCAGATCGTTTTCTTCTAGAGCGGCATTTGCTCCCTTAATCATGCAATCGATGTACTTTGACTGCATAATGCGTCGCATACGCAAAAAGTAGGTGGGATTACAGCCATTGGGAACATACAGCGGTCCGGCATAAAGCTGCTCAATCTTAAGGCACAGCTCAACTAAATGGGGCCCGCGCGCACCCGTGCGATTTCCCAAAACCTCGCGGCTTATCTGGTCAAACAGCCGTACATCGGTCTTGACGTAGTCGCCGTTGAGTCCGATGCATTCATTTTGGATGAGCACACACGACTTGCCATCCGGCGTCGGTCCCAAAGCCGACCGCAAGCGCGATATCGTCGAGTACAGGTTGTTGCGGGCGCTATTGAACTCGGCATGGGGCCACAACTCCATGGCCAGCGTCTCGCGGTCGACGAGCGCATCCATGCCCAGCGCAAGCCGCTCGGCAAGTGTCGCCGCCTTCTTGCGGCGCCACATTTTGTCCGTGATGGGAAACCCGTCGCGCTCGGCGCGGAACGCACCAAACATGCGAATCTCGATATGGTCGATGGTATCAACGGCTTCAACCTCGCCGGCCTGGAACAGGCGCTCGCCCTCCCCTTCCAGATCATCGCGCAGCGAGTACCGCGACAGCTCGCGCACGGGAAGCTTCTTGCGAATCCTGGTCGCCGGCTCGCCCAGACAATGCATGGCAAGGCGCGCAAAGAGCCGATACGATGGCTCCAGAATCCCCGCACGATTCATGGACATCCAGGCCGCAAGATCGCTGTCTCGGCCCGCACAGGCCAAATGCAGCGCCACCATCCAGGCCTCCGCTCCACCAACCTGCGTCTGGCTTATATCGAGTAGCTCCGCTTCCTCGCGCACCGAAACCATCGAGGTGTTACGCAGATACGCCGCGCGCTCCAACAGCAATGCGTTATCGCGCATGTACGCAATCGACTCCTCGGCAAGTTTGAGCACTTGGACCGCACGGAACTTTGCATTAACCGGCCGTCCCTCTGCCAGCGACTGCCAGCCTTCTAGCAACAGGCCAAACAGCTGAATCTGGTTGTCGCGTATGCGCACGGCAAAACGATCGAGCTCGTTGAATGCCGCGTCGTCGGTTACCGGCAAGCCGGAAAGGAGCCGCCGTGCCGCCAACACCATGCGCACCCAGATAGCCATCGCCTTGAGCCCACGTACGTCGAGCGCCTCCCGCACCACCGTCATCTCGTCGTCGCGCTCGTCGGTTCCCGCAAACGACCCGTCAAAAAGCTCCACCAGCATGCTGTCGGCCCGTATAACAATCCCCGCGATGTCGAGCTCGCAGTCGTAGGCCTTGCTCGTTTTGAGCTGCTGTAGAACGCCGCCGTCATCTCCCCGCTCGGTCAGGCAGCGCTTGACCTCGATATGCGCGGACAACATATCGAGTGCGGTATGGGATGTCTCGATTTCTGGCACGGTCAGGTTCGTAGGAAGCCCAAGCCCGTTGTCCCCATAGCAAACAGCCGTCAGTGTCTGGGCCACCCTCCATGAAACAGGGTCTATTTCGCAGGCCGCCCGTTCGCCCCCGCGCTCGATGACCGATGCCATATAGCGAGCGAGCTTTGTATTGGACACGCTGACCGCTGCCAGATATACGCCAAGCGCCTCGGCAGGCGTTGGCTCTGGAGCCGGATCCTCGGCATCGATCGTGCCCAGCGCTGCTCGGCAGATATCGGCCCCGTGCCCCGTTAGAGCCAGATCGACCCCATACTGCCCAGCAAGTTCAAGGACCGCATCACGGTCCAAAAAAGCGTCCGCCAGGCCCATCGCCGCATCGCATCGGCCCGCCTTAAGCAAAATCCGGGCCGCCCTCGGAACAAGTTCGGGGCGAACCTCGGCCACCAACTTACGCAAGCGCAAGCGTCCGTTATCCTCCGTGCCCAGACACGTAAAACTCCGCTCGGCGGGGTCCAAGCCAAAGATCGGGTAGTCGCGTACGAAGTAGGACTGGTCGACCATCGATAGCCTCACCCCGCAAGCCTCGAGTTCTGCGATATTGCCCTCGCCCATCAAAATCATGAGACATGCCACGCAAAACAGTGCATTATTGTCGAGCGAAGCCAGGTCGACAAGTGCCGCGCCATATACGTTGACAATCTCGTTTTCGAGCAGACCGGCTACGTCGCCTTGGCCATACAGACCCGTCTGCAATGCCGAAACGAGCTCGGGCACGCCCTGCGTGAGCTGATAAAAGTCGAGCGATGTGCTGATCGAAAACGCCGATGCCCACGCCGAATACTCATAGGCATGCACCTTGAGCATCTGCGCATTGATCTTAACCGAATCGCCCAGCCCATGAATCAGTTGACGATTTGAAGGACGGCAGGAGATAAAGACCCCCACCCCCATAGCGCGCAGGCCGCGAATCCTGTCGATGAGGTCTTCGGTATCGTGCTGATCGAGGTTTGGCACATTATCAATCGCGATAAGGGAGTGCGGTTTGTCTTTGAGTTCTTCGGTAACCACCTCGAGCTGCATAAACACTTCGCGCCCAGTGGCGCGATCGGCCTCGATAATCCGCACGGGGCCTCGCGTCGGGTCGCATTTAACCTCATGGGTGTACTGCAGCAGCACCGAGGTCTTCCCAAACCCGTCGGGCGCATAAAGAACCACGATGCCGGCCTTTCGGCCCTTGGCGAGAAGCTCATTCATCAAGCGTTCGCGTCGCACCATATAGCCACCGCCCAGCGGCATCAGCTCGAGGTCGTCCATACTGCCCAAATCGTTTACCATGCCCGCTCCTCAACTCGACCGTATGGACACTGTAACCGCAAGACCATACAAGCCGCGCTATGAATAGAGCGACCTTGTGTTCTAGGTTGTCTTTTGGTACGCAAGCGGCAAGTTTTTGTACAGCGAGGGCCGATTGTTATTAATCCCCCGACTAATCGGTCTTTAAGCAGGTAAATGAGCTTGTCAGCTTGTCCCATCTAAGCGGCAGTGTAACGCAAATGAACAAGGTTCAGCTATGTCATTCAACTCGCCTAGCACCCGCTACCGTCTACGACCTTTTAGTGGCATTTTTGCATAGAATCTGGTATGGAATGAATCAAGCTGTTGGGCATCCGGCATTCGTCAAGCTTGCGGCAAGATTTTGGTCAAGCGGGCGGAGAGGGATAACAAAAAGGCCCCCGCAAAGCGGAGGCCTTAGGCAAGGCTATGTCGAGATGCAGGATTCGCGCTACTCGCAGAGCGAAAGGGCGGCCTCGTCGGCAACGACAACGCAGTTGGTGTGCAGCTGCAGGATCGAAGCCGGGCACGCGGGCGTAACCGGACCATAGCACATGTCATGCACGGCCTGAGCCTTGGCCTCGCCGTTGGCGACGACTAGGATCATGCGGGCATACATGATGGTCTGGGTACCCATGGTGTAGGCCTGACGGGGAACATCGTCGATGCTGTCGAACAGGCGGCTGTTGGCCCGAATGGTGCTCTCGGTGAGGTCGACGCAGTGCGTGCCCTTGGAGAAGTGGTCATCGGGCTCGTTGAAACCGATGTGGCCGTTGTTGCCAATGCCGAGCAGCTGCAGATCCGGGTAACCGGCGGCGGCGACGATCTTGTCGTACTCAGAGCAGGCAGCGGCGGCGTCGGGGTTGGAACCGTCGGGCACATGCGTGTTGTTCAGGTCGATGTTGATGTGATCGAAGAAGTTCTCACGCATGAAGTAGTGATAGCTCTGGGGATCGTCGTGCGAAAGGCCGCGATACTCGTCCAGGTTGTAGGTGCTGACCTCGGCAAAGTCGACGTCGCCCTTCTCGTACCAAGCAGCGAGCTGCTTGTAGGCACCGATCGGGGTGGAGCCGGTGGCAAGACCCAGCACGCAATCGGGCTTGAGGATAACCTGCGCCGAGATGATATTGGCGGCCTTGCGGCTCATATCCTCGTAGTCTTTAGCTTTAATGATCTTCATTACGCGTCCTTTCTCGTACAAGAGAGGCAAGGCTCCCCTTACAAGCACTTGCCCGCGGCCCGCGTCGGCCGCAACCAACGTGTGCGGCCACCAGGGCGAGGTCGCGTAATGTATGTGTCTCGTGTCTAGCCGCGTCGAGGCCCCTGCCCGTCCACGGTGACCCAAAGCCGTTTAGCTTCGGACAAATCCCATCTTGCCACGGAGGGCGCCCTCTTTCAAGGGCGCCCTCCATAAACGTGTTTGAATTGTAGGCTAATGGCCACGTGCACTTGCTAGCGTTCGCGAGCAACGATGAGCTGGTCCATCTCCTCGACATGCTCGCCAACGGAGCCCTTGATGCTCGAGAACTCAACGGAGTTGCACACCAAGATGGGAACCGTCACATCGTAGCCCTCGGCAGCAATTGCCTCGCGATCGAACTCGATGAGCACGTCACCCTTATGGACGACATCGCCCACCTGTGCATGCACGCTAAAATGCTTGCCCTCAAGCTGAACAGTGTCCAAACCAACGTGGATGAGCACGTCTAGGCCATCGACCGTGTTGAGCGCAACGGCGTGACCCGTGGGAAAAATGGCCTCGACCTTGGCGTCTGCCGGCGCAATCACACGCGTGCCGGTAGGCTGAATCGCCACGCCCTGGCCCAAAAGGCCGGTGGCAAATGTCTGGTCATTGACCTCGGACAACGGAATGACGTCGCCCGAGATGGGAGCATCCAGCGTAAGAACTCGTCCACGCATACCAAAAGACCTTAGGACTTTAGTGAACATGCTCCCCCTCGGACATACCAATCAATCAAAATAGCTTTAACAGTTTACCACTTGGCACCCGTTTTTGACCATTAGGGAAGTTCGCGCTTGACAACCTCGACGATGTCGTCGACAACACGCTGAGTGAGCTCGTGCGTCTCCGCCTCGGCCATAACACGGACCAGCGGCTCGGTACCGCTCGGGCGCACCAGAATGCGGCCGCGGCCGTCAAGCTCCTTCTCGGCGGCAGCGACGGCGTCCCAAATGGGCTGGCAATCGTCCAGGCCGGCCTTGTTGTCGGAATGCACGTTGACGAGTACCTGCGGGTACTTCTTCATGATGCCGGCAAGATCAGTGAGGGTACGACCGGTGCGCTTGAGCACGGCCAGCAGCTGCAGAGCCGTCACCAGGCCGTCACCGGTGGTGTTGTGCTCCAGGAAGATGATGTGGCCGGACTGTTCGCCGCCGATGACGGCGCCATCCGCGAGCATGCGCTCCAAAACGTAGCGGTCACCCACGGCGGTCTGAACCATCTCGAAGCCCTGCTCCTTCATAGCGATGGAGAAGCCAAGGTTGCACATGACGGTCGAGACGATCTCGGAGTTGGCGAGCTTGCCGCGGGCGGCGAGGTCAGAACCGCAGATAGCCAGGATGTAGTCACCGTCGATCTCATTGCCCTCGCCGTCGACGAACAGCACGCGGTCGGCGTCGCCGTCGTGGGCCAGGCCGATATCGGCGTGGGTGCGCAGCACGAGCTCGCGCAGGGGCTCAAGGTGAGTGGAGCCGCACTCAACGTTAATGTCGGTGCCGCAGTAATCGGTGTTGATGGCATGGACCGTGGCGCCCAGGCGCTGCAGCGCAGCGGGCGTGGTCTGGCAGGAAGCACCGTGGCCGCAGTCGACGGCAACAACCAGGCCATCGAGCTTAAGGCCGTCGAGCGTGCTGATGGCATGATCGACATAGGCCTTGCGGGCGTCTTTCATCTTGATGATGTGACCCACACCGGCGCCGGTCGGCAGCGTGTCGGCAGCCATGGCCTCCTCGGACATGACCCAGGCGCTGATCTCTTCCTCGACAGCATCGGGAAGCTTCATGCCCTTGCGGCTAAAGAACTTGATGCCGTTGAACTCCGGCGGATTATGCGAAGCGGAGATGACGATGCCGCCGTCGAGCTCGTTTTGGACGGTGAGCAGCGCCACGGCCGGCGTAGGGATAACGCCGCAGCAATGCGGACGGCCGCCCTCTGCCATAATGCCAGCGGTCAGAGCACTCTCGAGCATGGTACCCGAAAGACGCGTGTCGCGGCCGATGCAGATGTCCGGGCCAAGGAACTTGGTCGCCGCGCGGCCCAGGCGAAACGCGAGGTCGCACGAGAGGTCGGCATTGGCGACGCCACGGACGCCGTCGGTACCGAAGATGTTCTGGGGCATAGGATCGCTCCTTCCCTAGCAGGCGATATACAACCGCCCGCCCTAGTCGAAAAAGAAAAGCGGGACCCGCCGAGGAATCGGCAGGCCCCGCTTGTACATTGTATCTCGAAAGGAGATAAAACCTTAGCGCTTGGAGAACTGGGGAGCGCGGCGGGCCTTCTTGAGGCCGTACTTCTTGCGCTCGACCACGCGAGCATCGCGCGTAAGGAAACCGGCCTTCTTGAGGTCAGCACGGTAGTCGCCAGCGTTCAGAAGAGCGCGAGCGATGCCCAGACGCAGAGCGCCGGACTGACCGGAGATGCCGCCGCCATCGCACAGAGCGATAACGTCGAACTGACCGGCGGTGTCGGTCACCTTGAAGGGAGCAAGGGCGTTCTCAACGAGCTGATGACGGCCGAAATACTGCTCGGCGTCACGCTTGTTGATGGTCACCTTGCCGGTGCCGGGGACGAGACGGACGCGGGCGACGGCGTTCTTACGACGGCCGGTACCCTGGTAGACAACGGTGTTCTCAGCCATCTTTAAGCCTCCAGCTCAATCTTCGTGGGGTTCTGGGCAGCGTGCGGATGCTCGGCACCAGCGTAGACCTTAAGCTTGGTCATCTGGGCACGGCCGAGGGTGGTCTTGGGCAGCATGCCGCGAACGGCGCGCTCGATGACCTTCTCCGGGTGCTTCTCCATAGCCTGGCGGAAGCTCTCAGCCTTGAGGCCGCCGTTGTAGCCGCTGTGGCGATAATAGGTCTTCGTGTCGGCCTTGTTACCGGTAAGCTGGACCTTATCGGCGTTGATGACGACAACGAAGTCGCCGCAGTCGCTGTTGGGCGTGAACTGGGGCTTGTTCTTACCGCGCAGGATCATTGCGATCTGGGTGGCAAGACGGCCCAGGACAGCACCATCGGCGTCGACGAGAACCCAGTTGCGCTGGACCTCGCCCTGCTTGGCGTAGTGAGTCGATTTCGAAATCACTTAGACTCCTCCATGTACAGTACGTGTTGTTACAGAGATTCACGGGGCTCTGCAAGTAACCCGTCCATATTACCCCGCTCGTCGCCCGAGTCAACAGGTATTTTGGCTCTGACCAGACTTTCTGCACATGTCGTCCATGGGTCATGACGTCGCGACACTAGCGCTCGACAAATGCCTCGATATCACGCAGTAGGCGCTTTGCCTCCTGGCGGCCCTGAATATACAGGTCGAGGAGCTTTGCCGGATCGTGCTCAACGTGGCCGACCTCGACCGGCTTTTGCGGAGCAACGACCAGCGCGCGGCCCTCGCGCTCATACTTCCACAGATGCATGCGTTGGAGGTTATAGCGGTCGTGGCGCGTCTCGATAGCCTCGAGCAGGTAGGGGTAGTCGACATAGCGGGCGCGCGCGGCGGGCATAAACTCGTAGGGCTTTTTCTCGTATGAGCGGTCCTGCGTGACAATAACAACCGCGCGATCGAAGCCCGCCTCCTCCAGCACGTGCTCGATGGGGACCGAATCGGCTACGCCGCCGTCGACGTATTTGTGCCCGTCAATCTCGACCGGCGGCGTCACCAGCGGCAGCGACGTCGATGCGCGCACGGCGTCGAGGTCAAGTACGGCGCTTTTGACCGGCAGGTACGCGGCGGTTCCAAAGAGCATGTCCGTCGCGACGGCGTACATCTCGATGGAGCTCGCGTCGAACGTCTCGTTGTCAAAGGGATCCAGGCGGTCCTGGACATCGTTGAAGATAAAGTCGTAACCCACAATGGAGCCCGTGGACGCAAACGATGCGGCACCCATGAAGCGGTTGTCGTTGCAGAAAGCCAGGTTGATGCGGTTGGCACGACCGATCTGGTGCGACTTGTAGTTCACGCCGTTGAGGGCGCCGGCCGATACGCCGTAGACAGCCGGAATCTCGACGCCAGCCTCCATGAGGACGTCAAGCACGCCCGCGGTAAACTGCCCGCGAAAACTACCGCCCTCCAAAACGAGCGCGACCTTGCCGGCGTTCTTTGCCTTATCTTCTGCAGTCATGTTGACCTCCTGCTGTTTCGTTTTGGCCTTCTTCTACCCAGTTTTGCAATGGAGGGCGCATAGGTTTTGGAGTTGAGGAGATGGAGCGGAAAGCACGTCCCAGTTTGAGGCGGGATTCCGGGATGCGCTTTCCGCCAGCAACCCATCCGGAAAATGCATCCCATTCTGAGCCGGTATTCTGGGACGCAGTTTCCGTTGGACGACCGTTAGGAAAGCGCGTCCCACCCTGCGTTGCCGTAGCGTTTTCTTTACGCCCGCGCCCTGCACAGAGTACGATTCTCCGCGGGTTTGGGGTTCCGTTGATGCGGCGTATGGCAGGCTGAGATTCGATAAACATCGCATCTATATAGGGTTGGGGCTTTGCGCGGAGAATCCGCGTATTTGCTTCGCAAATCCGCTCCGGCTTCGGCCGCCTGCCGGCGCCCTCGCCCGCGGGCTAAAAACGCTTCGCGTTTGCTTAACGCTCGCGCCCTGCATAGAGTTCGATTTTCCGCGGTTTGGGGGGATCCGTTGATGCCGGGCGAGGCCAGCTGAGATTCGATAAACATCGCATCCATTTTGAGTCGGAAGTTTGCGCGGAGAATCCGCGTATTTGCTTCGCAAATCCGCGCCGGCTTCGGCCGCCTGCCGGCGTCCTCGCCCGCGGGCTAAAAACGCTTACGCGTTTTCCTAACGCCCGCGCCCTGCATAGAGTTCGATTCTCCGCGGTGCGGACTAGAAATAAAAATGCAGGTAGATACGAATATCTACCTGCCTGTTACTTATGGTGGAGCTGGCGTTCATTCGGTCGAACACCTCGCCACCTGGACCTATAGCGCCAGGCAGCGACGGATTATCGCCCAAGCCGGCAGAATCGTCAAACGTGAACGCCACGCGCAGGCCGTCGTCATCGTCGGGGCCGCCCAGCACCACGCGCGCCACGAACGTGCGCAGGAGCTGCGCGTCGTCCACCTCGGCGGCGGCCATGCCCTCAAGCCAGAACAGCGCGCGGTCGTAGTCAAGGCGGGCGGCCTCAAGGGCCTCGGCCGTGCGCAGCTCGTCCTTGAGGAGCACCTGCCGCTGCTTCAGCGCGTCTATGCGCTCCTTGCCGCCCGGCGGCGCGATGCCCGACTCGATGGCCGCCCATATGTTGGAGAACGCCGTCTCGATCTTGGCCAGCTCGCCCTTTATGGTCTCGCTCAAGGGCTTCTCGTCGGCGCGCTCCTCCTCGGCGTCGGCCAGCATGCGAGCGATGCGCTCGCGGCTGTCGGCGCTGCCCAGGGCCTCGCGCACGGCGTCGGCCACGCGCTTCTCCACGACATCGCGGCGCACGGTGCGCCCGCAGCTGCGGCAGCGGTAGTAGTGATAGGGCCTGCCCGACTTGCCCGTTCCGCTGGTGCCGGTCATCAGCCCGCCGTCTCGCCCGTCGTAGAGCTTGCCCGTGAGCGGGAAGTCCCACGCTTCGGTCTTGGCGCGGGGCCTGTGCGAGTCCTCAAGCATCCGTATCACCCTCTCCTCGTCATCCATGGGAACGATGGCGGGCATGCCGCCGGGCACGACCACGCCCGCGTAGCGGTACTCCCCGCCGTTCTCCCGCCGCATCAGTATGCGGCGCACCGTCTGGAAGCGCCACTTGCCGCCGCGCTTGGTGCGGTACGGCTCCCAGGCGCGCACCACGTCGGCCACCGACTTGCCCGACAAGACCATGCGCACGCCCAGGCGGATGGCGGCGGCCTCCTCCTCGTTGACCACGTAGCGCCCGTCCACTATGTCCCAGCCGTAGCGCACGCAGCCGTTGGCCATGCACCGCTCGGCGTTCTTCTGTATGCCGTCGCGTATGCGCTCGCCGTCGAGCGCGCTCTCGTACTCCGCCAGCACCTCCAGCATGCCCAGCTGCAGCACGCCCGCCGAGCCGTCCGAAATGTCCTCGCCCGCGTACAGTATCTCGACGCGGCAGCGGCGCAGCATGATGCGCGCCATGGCCATCTCGTCGCGGTTGCGCATGATTCGGGTAACTTTATATATGACCACGAAATCGAACAGCCCTCGCCTGGCGTCGGCCATCATGCGCTGGAACTCGGCGCGGTCGGTGTTGGTGCCCGTCTGCGCGAAGTCGCAGTACGTGGCCACCACGCGCAGGTCGTTCTCGGCGCAGTAGGCGCGGGACTTCTCCACCTGTATCTCTATGGACTCGCCGCGCTGGTTGTGGCTCGAGAAGCGGGCGTATATCGCCGCGCGCCCGCCCACGGCTACTCCATCTCGTCGGCGGCCTGGAACCACACCACCGTGCCGATCACGCGCACGGGGCCGTCGTCCATGCCGAAAATCATGTCCTCGTAGTCCTCGAAGCTGTCAGCCGACAGCATCAGCTTGGTGCTGCCCTTGTACCAGCGGCGCATGACCGCGCGGTAGTCCTCGGTCTCCACCACGGCGATGGAGCCGTTGGCGGGCTGGCGGTCGGGGTCGACCAGCACGTGGCTGCCCTCGGGTATGATGCGGTTCATGCAGTCGCCCTCGACCTCCAGGGCAAACGCGCGCGGGTGCCCGGCGCACACGGAGGCGGGAACCTCAACGCGGTGCGCTATCTCCTCCTCGTCGGCGAGCGCGCCGGCGTGCACGCGCCCGAGCGTGAGCAGCGGCACGGTGGCGCTGCTGGCCACCACGGGCATGGCACCGGCGGGCATATAGGGGCTGCCCTTGGGCTTTTTGGTCACGGGGTCAATCTGATCCATTCCGCCGTCTTCTATAAGGTGTGACTTACTAATCTGATAGCAGGCCGCCATGCGCTCAATAGCTCCCATACGGGGTTCGGAGCGGCCATTTTCCCACTGCGAAACGGCGTTACCTGTCACACCTGCAATCTCACCCAGTTCATCCTGGGTAACGTCGAAAATCTGCCGTAACTTCTTTATGTTGTCGGATATCGGCATCTTAACTCCTTCCAGGACTTAAATTTATTTTCAATTTTACCAAAATTAATCTTGACCGTGTTCTGAAGATTAATTACAGTTATGGACAGAAAGGAGGGAGTATGAAGTCACTCAAGCAGGCGCGCATGAGCAAGGGCGTAACCAAGAAGGCAATGGCTGAACATCTGGGCATTTCAGGACCTACATACGATGTTTATGAAGACCACCCCGACCGTATGCGCATCGAGACGGCTAAAAAGGCCGCCGACTTCTTGGGCTACAAACCCGAAGAAATTTTTTTCGCTTCAAACTGTAATTAGATTTACCTATCAGAAAAGGAGACACACCATGACCAACGCAAGCAAGATGCCCGTCATCGACGCGAATACCGCCAGCGAGCTGCTGGCCATCGTCGCGAACAGCAAGGACCGCATCACCGTCAATTTCGAGAAGGCGGAGAACGGCTGCATGGAGGAGACGAAGGGAAGCCTGAAGTGCCGCATCGCGCACGCATGGGGCTTCGAGTTCGAGGCCATCAAGCTGATGGAGGCCGACATGATGACGTGCTTCGAGATGGGCGGCGTGCAGTTCAACGTCTACAACTCGGTGCGATTCAGCGTCAACGGCAAGGGCTGGAGCACCGACTTCAGCAGCATCGCGCGCGACGATGCCTTCGACGACCGAGAGAACTAGGAGGCGGCCATGCTGAACGAGGTGACCGTACGGGGGGGTTCACCGCCCTCAACGTGAAGAGCGGCAAGTGCGTGCTGCAGTTTGAGCTGGACCCGAAGTTCCGTGACTTCATCCCCAAGCTGGTGGAGTTCACGGGGCAGATGCTCAACATCCACGTGTACGACGACCAGGAGGTGATGTTCGTGGATAGGGACACCGGTGAGGTCGCCTACGAGGACGCCCCGCTGCTTCTGCCGGGCGTCGCGGGCGAATGACCCCGATACAGCGCGCCATGTGCGACGAGTGCGCCGCCATGATGCGCGAGTTCTACAAGGACCCAGAGAACGAGAGGAAGTTCCAGGAATGGAAAAGATCAAGGGAAAGAGGGTGCGCGTCGCAGCCGGCAAGCGAAAGACGCGCACCGCAACGGTTCACTTCCGAACCGAGACCAGTGTAACACCCGAGCAGCGCCGCGAGAGGCTGCAGGCCGTTTTCGCCGCCCTGTTCGTCTGCGCGTGCATCGCCGCCACATGGGCGCTGGAGGCAACAGTATGGCCGAGGTAGACGCCAAGGCCCAGTCCCTCGTGGCCAAGGCGTGCGGCTGGGTTGCCTCGAACCCCGATACATGGGCGAAGCTGCGCCGCATCTGCTACCGCCTGATGCTGGAGGGCCACGTCATCCAGCGCGACAACGTGTACACCCTGGCGTGCCAGAACGGCATGACCGTGAGCGAGGCCAGCGAGTTCAAGCGCGACCACAACCTGTGGAGCGTGCTGTCCCGCTACATGGTGCTGCAGCGCCCCTCCATGCTGGCCGCCGTGAGCTTCCGCCGCACGCCGGTGGACTCCGTGGACCTGGTGGGCACGTGGGAGGCCATCGTGGGCCCAGCCGTTTTCGCCGCCTCCACGCTAACAGAGGCGCAGGGCATCTACGACAGGGGCGCGCAATGAGGTGCACCGTCACGGTCGAGGGCCGAATGCCGAGCCTGAACGACTACATCAGCGCCGAGCGCGCCAACCGCTACAAGGCGGCGGCCATGAAGAAGCGCGAGACGGCGCGCGTGAGGGCGGCGGCCATGCAGCAGCGCGCGCCGCGCTTCGAGCGCCGGGTGACCGTGCGCACCACGTTCTACGAGCCCGACATGCGCCGCGACGCCGACAACGTGGGCTTCGCGCGCAAGTTCGTGCTCGACGGCCTGGTGGCGGCGGGCGTAATCAAGGACGACTCCCGCAAGTACGTGGAGCAGTGCCCCGACAGGGTGCTCACCGACAGGGCGCGCCCCCGCGTGGTCGTGGAGGTGAGCGACGAGTGACCCGCCGAGACAAGGGCAGGCCACACAGGGCGTGGCGCAAGGCCGACCTCGACCGCATAGCCGAGCTGGCGGGAAAGGTGCCCGCCCGCGAGATTCGCCGCGAGCTGCGGCTGTCCAAGAACCAGTTGGATAACGCGCGGCGCGTGATCAACGCCAGCGGCGGCCACGTGTCCCTGCGCTGCTACCGCCACCGCCTGGAGCTGTGCCCGTCGTGCGGGTGCCGCAGGGCGACCCTCGGCAAGGACGGCATCTGCGAACCGTGCAGACGCCAGCAGCAGCTTGAGGCCATAGAGGCCCGCATAGCCGAGCTGCTGCCGAGGCTGACCGCAGAGGAGCGCCGCACCTACGAGCGCACCGAGTGCGGCCGAGAGAGCCGCGCCGACCCCATGCCGCAGGCCCCGGACACCTCGGGCATGAGCCGCTACGCCGCCGACAAGGCGGCAGAGGCGCACGACGAGGCCATGGAGCGATGGCTGTGCCGCTACCTGTACCGCAGGGTCAAGGCGGCGCAGAAGCGCAAGGAGCGCATAGAGAAAAAAGTTCCGAAATCCTGAAAAGTTTTTATCACTTTTAGTTTTCCCAGTTAGGAGACCCAAATGCTCACGGAAATCATCAGCAAGACCGTCGCGGACAAGACGGTGGACAGCATCCTGAAGCGCATCGAGCGCGCCGTCCCCGTGCCCGAGCCGGGCGACGGCGGCTTCGACGCCGCCATGCGCCAGGCGTTCAACATGGGGGCCGCCTGCATGGCCGCGCAAATTAAGAACGGCCCCGTGCCCACCAAGCGGATCGCGCTCATGGGCGAGGTGGCCCGCGTGGCGTGCCGCGCCCGCCTGGTGGGCATGGAGTGCCACGTGGTCGTAGACGAGGAGGCCCGCGCATGCAATCGCTAGAGGAGGTCGCGATCTGCGACGTGTACCCCTACGAGCGCGCCGACGGCGAGCCGATGAACCCGCGCGACTTCACCACCAGGGAGAGCGCCGAGCACATCGCGGGCCTGGCCGCGCAGTTCAAGGCCAACCGCCTCAACCCCGGCCAGCCCGTCATGAAGCCCATCCTGTACAAGGAGGGCGGCATCTACTGGATCATCGACGGCGAGTGCCGCGTGCGCGCCATGAGGGCCATCGGCACCGAGCGTTTCCTCGCCGAGGTCTACGACGACCTGGACGACGCCGAGCTGGCGCGCGTGGAGGCCGCCAAGGCCATGGTGGAGACCGACGCCAAGCTGGGGCTGACCGCCGAGGAGAAGTCGCGCGGCGTGCAGACCATGCTGGCGCTCGACATTCCCGACGAGGAGGTGGCCGTGGCCGCCCGCACCGACGCGGGCACCGTGGCCAAGGCGCGCCGCGCCGCCCGCAGGGTGCAGGACGCCGCCTACGACATGACGCTCGACCGCCTGGCCGCCATCGCCGAGTTCGAGGGCGACGACGAGGCCGTGGCGGAGCTTCGCGACTGCAAGCAGTCCGAATGGCAGCGCGTGTACGCGGGCCTGAAGGCCAAGGCCGAGCAGAGGCGCAACCGCGCCGAGGTGGTGGCGGTGCTTGCCGACGCGGGCGTCGAGTTCGTCGACGAATGCCCCGAGGGCTTCGCCGCATGCCGCACGTTTTCCGACTACCGCCCCGACCTGGCGGCGCTGGACGCCTACGTGGCCGACAACGCGGGCGCGGGGCTTCTGGCCGAGGAGACGTCGTTCGGCGTGACCCTGCTGGCGCCGGTGGCCGAGGGGGCCGACGAGGCCGCACAGGCCGCAGCCCAGCGCAAGGCCGACTTCCAGGCCGCCTACGAGGACGGCGCGAAGGCCCGCCGCGAGTGGCTTGCCGCCCACGCGGGCGACCTCAAGTCGATGCGCCGCACGGCTCTGGCGCTGACCGCGTTCTCCATGGAGGCCGAGGCCGTGGAATCGTTCGAGAAGCTGCTGGGCCGACCCATCGACCGCACGCCCACCGAGCTGGCCGTGGCCATGGGCTGGCGGGCAGCGTGGAACATGAGCGGCTGGACGGCCTGGAGCCTCATGGAAGGCGGCAGCTCCGTGTACTTCAACCGAGCGACGGTCGAGAACGTGACCATCATCTACGAGGCCATGAAGGCCGACGGCTACGAGCCGAACGCGGCCGAGACGGAAACCTACGAGGCGTGCATGGCGCGCCTGGGAAGCGAGGAGTAAATGAGCGAAGCAGTTGAGGCCGAGATCATCGAGCCCGAGGAGGCGTCAGAGCTGACCGTGGCGTACTCCCCCGCCGTGATCGAGGCCAACTTCGACGCCCTGGAGGCGCACGTGCGCAGGCTGGTGGCCGACTACGAGGGCGCGACCTACGACATGGGCAAGGACGAGAACGTGAAGGCCGCCAAGCGCGACCGCGCCTACCTCAACGGCATCGCCAAGGAGATAGACGAGCGCCGCAAGGCCGTGAGCCGCGAGTACACGAAGCCCCTGGCCGCGTTCGAGGACAGGTGCAAGGCCGTGGCGGGCATCGCGAAGCAGGCAGCCGACGGCATCAAGGCGCAGCTGGACGAGGCCGAGGAGGAGCGCCAGCTGTGCGCGTACGCCAAGCTGCGGGAGCACTACGAGGAGTTCGCCGGGCTGCTGGCCCCCGTCGTGCCCTATGAGCGTTTCCACGAGAAGCAGTGGACCAACAAGACCTTCGGCGAGGTGAAGGCATTCAAGGCCCTGGAGGCCAAGGTGGAGCGCCTGGCCCAGGACTGGGAAACCCTCAAGGCGCAGTTCCAGGGCGAGCCGTTCTACGACGAGGCCGAGCGCGAGCTGTTCGCCACCCTGGACCTGGGCGCGGCCATAACGGCGGCGCACAAGGCCGAGGAGGAGCGCCGGCGCATCGCCGAGCTGAAGGCGGCCATGGAGCCGGAACCCGTGGAAGAGCCCGAACCCGAACCCGAAGCGGTGCCCGAGCCCGCGGAATGCCAGCCCGCAGAGTTCCCGCAGCCGCTTGAGCAGATGCCCGAGCCGCAGCCCGCGCCCATGCCCGCCCCGGTGCCGCCAGCGCCGCCCGCACCGGCACCCGTGGCCATGGCGGGCGACCCGTGGACGGTCGTGGTGCCGTGCGCCACGCGCGAGCAGATGCAGGGCGTCGCGGCGGCCCTCAAGGCGCAGGGCGTCGTGGGCACCATCATGCACGGCACGGTGGGCCAGGTTTACGAGCGGATGAACGGAGGCTACTAGCATGACCCAGGAACAGCAGCCCATCGACCTCATGGCGGCCGTTGCCCGCGTGCAGCGCGCCGTGGTGGTGCCCAAGGCCAAGTACAACGCTTTCGGCAAGTTCAGCTACCGCAGCTACGAGGACATAGTGGCCGCGCTGAAGGAGCCGTGCGCCAAGGAGGGCCTGGCGTTCTTCATGACCGACGAGCTGGTGCAGATAGGCGACCGCTACTACGTGAAGTCCACGGCGTGCGTGTTCCCCGCCGAGGGCGGCGATGGCCTGCTGCAGGTGAGCGCCTACGCCCGCGAGGACGAGCACAAGAAGGGCTCGGACGACGCCCAGGTGACCGGCATGGCGTCGAGCTACGCCCGCAAGTACGCGCTGTGCGGCGCGTTCGCCATCGACGGGCAGAGCGATCCCGACGCCATGGAGGAGCAGCCCGCGCCCGAGGAGAAGCAGCCGCCCGCAGACGGCCCCTTCACGGCCCACTGCCGCAGCTGCGGGGCGCGCTACCAGTTCGCCAGCATGCCGCAGTACATGGAGTTCGTGGCCAACAGCCCGTGCTGCCCGCGCCCCGACTGGCAGGTGGAGTAGATGCAGGCGCTCACCGAGGAGCTGGACGAGCTGACCGACAGGCTGGAGACCGAGCTGAAGACCTGCAAGGAGTCGGGCTGCCAGTACGCCGAGAACGAGGCCGAGTACCGCAAGGCCCTGCGCATCGCCATCCTGAACGAGCGCCAGAAGGGCACGCCCGTCACCATCATCGGCGACGTGTGCCGGGGCCAGGAGCAGATAGCGGAGGCCAAGCGCCGCCGCGACTGCTCCGAGGCCATCTACAAGGCCTCGCAGGAGGCCATCAACGTAATCAAGCTGCGTATCCGCATGGTAGACGCGCAGATCACCCGCATCTGGAACAGCGGGGACGTAACCCAAGGAGGGTATCTATGAGCATCAACCGCGTGTGCATATCCGGCAACCTGACCCGCGACCCCGTGCTGCGCTCCACGTCTGGCGGCATGTCCGTGCTGTCCATGGGCGTGGCCGTCAACGACCGCCGCAAGAACCAGCAGACCGGGCAGTGGGAGGACTACCCGAACTTCGTGGACTGCACGCTGTTCGGCACCCGCGGCGAGAAGCTGGCGCAGTACCTCGCCAAGGGCAGCAAGGTGGCCATCGAGGGCAAGCTGCGCTACCGCAGCTGGAACGACCAGCAGACCGGCCAGAAGCGCAGCGCGCTGGAGGTCGTGGTGGACGAGCTGGAGTTCATGAGCGGCCAGCAACAGCAGCAGGGCTACGCGCCGCAGCAGTACGCGCCCCAGGCGGCCCCGCAAGCGCCGCAGGCCCGCACGTACGGCCAGGGACGCCCCGCCCCGGCACCTGCGCCGCAGCAGCCCGCCTACGCGCCGCAGCCGGCCACTCAGCAGGCGTACGCGCCACAGCAGCCCGCGCCGCAGCAGCAGGCCATGCCGCAGCAGCAGGCCATGCCCGATCTGTACGACGAGGATATCCCGTTTTAGGGAAGGCGACGGCGACACTATGGGCATGGTTATACACGACGACTTCTGGGCGGCCGCGCAGGCCATGCCCGAGAAGCAGCGCGCGCCGTTCATCTACGCCATCGTCGAGTACCGGTTCACGGGCAAGGAGCCGCAGGGCAGCCCCGCGTGGCTGCCTACCTTCCTGGTGCTCAAGGGCAGGCTCGACATGGGCGACGAGAAGAGCGAGCGCGCAAGGAAGGCGGCCAACGCCCGCTGGGGCAACAGGCCGGGGAAGGAAGACGCGGTGGACGATGCGGCGGCACGGGCGCAAGCCGATGCGCAAGCACATGCGGGAGCATATGCGGATACAGATGCAGTCGCACATGCGCAAGCAGATGCGGATGCACATGCAGGCGCATCGAGTTGCGGCAATGCAGAGGTTGAGGTTGAGGTTGAGTATATAGATAACCCCTTAATCCCCTTTGACGAAATCGTGCATGCGCTCAACGAGGCAGCCGGCACCCGCTACCGCTCAAGCAGCGCCAAGACCCGCAGGCTGATACACGCCCGCTGGGCCGAGGGCTACCGCCTCCCCGACTTCCTGGCCGTCATCGACACGATGGCAGCCGAGTGGGCGGGCGACCCGAAGATGGCCAAGTACCTGCGGCCCTCCACGCTGTTCTCGCCGAAGTTCGAGGACTACGTGAACCGCGGCACGAGGACCCGGAAGGAGGCCGACGGCTATGCCGAGTACGACTGAGTGCCCCCACTGCGGGGCGCAGCTGGAGGTCCGCTACGTGGTGCTGGCTGGCCGCCGCACCTTCTGCGGCTGGAAGCCGTGCGGCTGCCCGGGTGCCGTGGCGGAGCGCGACGAGCGTTCGCGCCTTGAGGCCAGGGCCAAGGCCGAGGAGGCCGCAGCCAAACGCCGCCGGGCCTACGAGCGGGCCGGAATCAAGCCACGCTTCATGACGGCCGCCTCCCCCATGGCCGAGGGCATTGCCGCGAAGGTTGAGCAAGGGCGCGGGGCGTACATCTGCGGCCCCGTGGGAACCGGCAAGACCCACCTGGCGAGCGCCGTGGCGCGGCTCCTGGTGGACGGCGGCACCAGCGTGAGGGTGACCGACATGCTGGGCGTGCTGGCCGCCATCAAGGGCACCTACGGCGGCGACGGCACCGAGGACGGCGTGCTGTCCAGGCTCTCCCGCGTGGGGTGCCTGGTGCTGGACGACCTGGGCAAGGAGTCCCCCACCGACTGGACGCTGGGGCAGGTGTTCCGCGTCGTGAACGACAGGTACGAGAACATGAGGCCCGTGGTCGTGACCACGCAGTACGGCAAGGGCGACCTCATACGCCGCCTGGCCAAGAACGGCGACGAGGAGACGGCGGTGGCCATCGTGAGCCGCCTGTCGGAGATGTGCGACAAGTACGAGCTGCAAGGCAAGGACAGGAGGCTATCGAATGGCAAACGTTGACACGCTGCCCGAGATCCTGCGCCCCCTCATGGAGGGGCCGAGCATCGAGACGCCCAGGTGCGGCGCGCCGTGGCCGCTCAACCGCCACCACATCGTGAGGCGCGGGGCGGGCAAGCTGTTCCGCGACGGGCGCGAGGTTCCCAAGCCCACGGTGATGCTGTGCGGCAGCGGCAACGGCAGCGGCTGCCACGGGCTGGCGCACGCCAACCGGCTGCACTTCCGCTGGGTCAGGGCCGAGCAGAGGTTCAACCGCCCCGCCCCGCCGGGCTCGGGGCACTGGGAGTACCTGCTGCTGCCGGAACCGACCAAGTACGCGGATGCCCTGGCCATGGACGGCTGGGGTCGGCTGCCGAGGGGCAGGCGGTGCATGTGAGCGGGTACGAGCCTTCAAGCGGGTGGAACCTCCCGCCCGGGTGCTTCGAGTCCGACCCCAGGGCACCGTGGAACCGGCCCGACCCGTGGGAGGGCCGCACGTGCCGGGAGTGCCGCTTCTGCGGCCGCGTGCAGGGCGCTGGCGGCGAGGCCGTGTGCGCCCGCGACGCCATGACGGGCGGCGGCCCCGACGTGGAGGCGGTAGACGAGACAAGCGAGGCATGCGAGTGCTTCGAGTTCGAATAGGAGACGAAACGATGAAGAAGATCTACGCGGTGGCCACGGAGAGCGACGTGGTGCTGGCGTTCGAGAGCAGATCGGACGCAGACGAGTACGCAGGCGAGCACGAAGGCATGGCGGTGCTGCCGGTGCCGTGCGTGGGGGCCTACGAGTACCCCAGCGAGAAGCCGGCCACCGACTGGGACCGAATCGCCGACGCTCTGCCGAAGGGAGGCGAACAGGCATGAGGCTGTACATGTGCGCATGCGAACGCTGCGGCAAGGAGGTGCCGGCAACCCTGGCGGGTTACGCCAAGATGGTGCTGAGGAATAGCGCGCGAATCGACGGCAAGGCAAGGGCCTTGTGCCCGGAGTGCGCCGAGAGCCTGCGGGCGTGGTTCCTCGCAGGCGCGGTGAAGCCGGAAGGAAGGGAGTAGCCATGGGAATCATCTGCGATACCTGCGGGCGTGATATCGACGCCCTGGGGCAGGACAACATGGGCGTAGACGCGCCGCTGTGCGAGGACTGCTGGGGCGAGCAGCAAAGCCATACGGTAGCAGTGCTGCGTCGCGAGGCTCGCAACCTGAGGTTCGAGAACGCCCGACTGCGCGAAAAGCTGGACGCCTGGACCGAAGAGACGGCCGTGCGGAACCTGCGCAAGGGCATCGAGACGGTCTACGAGGCGAGCCGCGAGCGCGCCCTGGCGCTCACGAAGCTGGACGAGTGCGAGTTGTGGCTGGGGCGCTGCGAGCTGAGGGGGACAGCGTCACCGACGCTCAAGGGCGCGGCCCAGGACGCCGCCATGCCTTGCCTCAAGGCCGAAGAGGCGCGCGGTTTCGCGATGCCCGACGTGAACGTGGAGGTAACGGCCGAGAAGCTGGCCAAGAGCCTGCACGAGGTCATGAAGCCGGCCATGCGGATGGCGGTGGAGTAGCCATGGAGCAGACCGAGAAGACGGAGCGCCGCCCCAGCATCGAGGTGCGCTGCCCCGAGTGCGGCACGCGCGAGCGGTGGGGCCACCTGCCCAAGGGCGGCGACCGCTGCCGGTGGTGCGGGCACCTGTTCGAGGACTTCCGCTGGCGCGACCGCGAGGGGAGGCCGCTGTGACGAACTGGGAGAGATATTTCGGCACGCCCGAGGCCGCGATGCGCATGGAGGTGCGCATGATGCGCGAAGGGCGGCGGTTCAAAATCTCGTTGAGCGAGTGCAACCCCTTTACCACGTGCGCGTTCGAGTCGCACTGGGTGCGGGACTTCGCCTCGTGGGGCGAGTACCTGGACTGGCTGAAGGCCGAGTACGACGACGGGACCGTCAGATGGGAGGACGAATGAACCGCCCGGGATGCAACTGGGGGTGCCTGCTCCTCATAGCGGCGGCCCTCGCCATCGACGTCGCGGCGTTCGTCGCCATACGCGCGCTGGTGACCGGGCTCATGGCCATGGCCGTGGCTGCGTGCTAGGGACAACCGAATACGAAACGGCTGCGGGCCGTCCTTCGGGGCGGCCTTTTCCATGCCCGGCGACACGCTTGCGACCATATGGGCCGAGATACAGAGGAAGGAGGCCGCAGGTGCCCAAGAAGGACAAGCCGCTCACGGCGAAGCAGGAGGCGTTCGCCCGCGAGATGGCCAAGCCCCGCGCCAAGCAGCAGGACGCATACCGCGCGGCCTACGACTGCAAGCGCATGAACTACAACTCGATAAGCTGCGCCGCCTCCAAGCTGATGCGCGACCCACGAATCGCGCACAGAATCCAGGAAATCCGCGACGCGGCCGCCAAGGACTGCCGCTGGGAGCTGCAGGACGCGGCCGCCCCGCTGTTCGAGGTGCTGGACGGCGCGCTGCCCATCTTCCGCCGCCAGGCGGCCGAGGGCAGCATCAACGGCGACGCGCGCCTGGCCATAACCGAGAGCGTGAAGCTGCTCAACGACATGTTCGGCGTGGACGGCGCGAAGGCCGCCATGGCGGAGGCGGGGGTGACCATCGTTGACGACCTCGGTTAGGCTCTCGGACGTCGTGGCCTCCGTGTTCGCCGGCGTGTGGCGCTCCATCAAGGCGCACGAGTTCACGCACTACTGGTTCAAGGGCGGGCGCAACTCCACCAAGTCGTCGTTCATATCCATCGCCATCGTGCTGCTGATCATGCTCAACCCGGAGGCCAACGCCGTCGTGCTGCGCAAGGTCGGCAACACGCTGCGCACGTCCGTGTACGAGCAGATAGGCTGGGCGTGCGACGTGCTGGGCGTGGCGCACCTGTTCGACTTCGGCCTGTCCCCCATGGAGGTGACGTACCGCCCCACCGGGCAGGTCATACGCTTTGTGGGATGCGACAAGCCGAAGAAGCTGAAGTCCGCGAAGTTCCGCACCGGCTACTGCGCCGTGGTGTGGTTCGAGGAGGTAGACGAGTTCGACGGCATGGACGAGGTGCGCAGCGTGCTGGCCACGTTCCTGCGCGGCGGCGACATGTTCTGGGTGTTCTACAGCTACAACCCTCCCCGCTCGGCTCGCAACTGGGTGAACAAGGAGGCGCGAGACCTGGAGGCCCACCCGGGCGAGGACGGGCGCTTCATATGCCACACCACGTACCTGGACGTCATAGACGAGCACCCCGAATGGATAAGCGCCACCGCGCTGGCCGAGGCCGAGCGAAGCCGACGCAAGACGCCCGACTCGTACGCCTGGCAGTGGCTCGGCAAGGTGACGGGCACCGGCTCCGAGGTGTTTTCCGACGAGCTGCTGGAGATCAGGCCCATAACGGACGAGGAGCGCGCGTCCATCTCCCTGCGCTCGTTCGGCGTGGACGCGGGCAGCGTGCACCCGTGGGTGTTCGTCGAGGTCGGCTACGACGAGAACGAGCGCGTGCTGTACCTGCTCGACGAGGAGAGCCGCCAAGGAACTGAGGCCGTCGACGTGAAGACCGCCGAGCTGGTGGCCTCCAAGCTGGTCGATGCCGGCGACCCCGCCGCAGACGTGTGGTGCGACAGCGCGGCGCGCGGCATGATCCTGTACTACCAGCAGGAGGGAATCAGCGCCCAGAAGGCGTTCAAGCAGGGCCTCAACTCTCCCAAGTCGCGCATCCGCTGGATGCAGAACCTCACGCGCATAGTCATCGACCCCGACCGCTGCCCGCTGGCCGCCAAGGAGTTCCCCGAGTACGAGTACGTGGCCAACGGGCAGGGCGACATAACCGAGACACTGCCGAAGGTGAACGACGACGCTATAGACGCGGCGGGCTACGCCGCAGGACTGTGGATAAGGAGCAACCTCTGATGGAGAAGCGAGGCAACACGGGCTACGCCGAGGCGTGGCTGCGCCGCATGGGATACCAGCCGGACACCCGCATGCAGGGCATGGTGGGCGTGTGGTTCGGCTGGTTCGCGGCGAACAACGGCTGGTACCACTACAGCGAGCGGCGCGGCTTCCGCGTGTACAAGCGCGAGCGCGCCAGCCTGCACCCGGCGGCGCTCGTGGCCGACGAGTGGGCCAGCCTGCTCATGAACGAGAGCACGATCATCTCCAGCACGAGCGACGAGCGCCGCGCCTGGATGGCGTGCTATTTTGCCAACCCTACGGCGACGGGCGGCGGCGAGGGGCCCGAGGACGGCCAGGCCGCTCCGCAGCCGACAGAGGACGGCGACGCGCCCACCTCGTTCGCCATGGACAACGCCGACTTCATAGCCCGCGCGTTCGCCATGGGAACGGGCGCGTGGGTCATCGAGCCCAGGGGCGTGACCGACAGCGCCTACACGCCCGACGCCGAGCTGCGCATCGTGCGCTACGACGCCACGCAGATAATCCCGCTCACGTGGAGCGCCGACGACTGCACGCAGTGCGCGTTCGTGGGCCGCGTGGAGGTCGCCGGGCGCGACTACGACCAGTGCCAGGCCCACGTGCTCAAGGGCGGCACCTACCACATCCTCACGCAGCTGTTCGATACCCGCACGCACAAGCAGGTGGCCGTCGAGGGCATCAGCGCCGACATGGACACGCGCTGCACCCGCCCGCTTTTCGCGCTCGTGCGCCCAGCCGTGTCGAACCGCTACTACGACTACTGCGCGATGGGCGCGAGCGTGTACTGCAACGCCGTGGGGGCCATGAAGGTGGTCGACGAGGCCGCCACCTCCCTGCTCGACCACATTCGCGTGGGCCGCCCGCGCACGTTCGTGGACAAGACCCTCATAGAGTCCAAGACCGACAAGGGGCCGGACGGCAGCCTCACGAAGACCTACTACGCCTTCGGCGAGGCCGACGACACCATCTTCAGCATGAACCCCGGCGACGAGGGGTCGGCCAAGATTCAGACCGTCCAGAGCGACCTCAAGGCCGACGAGAACGCCAGCGCCATCAACACGGGCCTGCGCCTGCTGTCGGTGGCGTGCGGCTTCGGCAACGGCTACTTCTCCTGGGAGTCGCACACGGGCCTGAAGACCGCCAAGGAGGTGGCGGCCGACAACTCGCAGCTGATGCGATCCATCCACCGCCACGAGAACGCCCTGCGCAAGTCCATCGTGCGGCTGGTCAACGGCATGGCCGACGCGTGCCGCAGCATCAAGGGCGAGGCCGTGCCCTACGGCGACGTCACCGTGGACTTCGACGACTCCATCATCAGCGACACGCAGAGCGCCCGCGAGATGGCCATGAGCGAGGTCGGCGCTGGCATCATGGCCCCGTGGGAGTACCGCCGCCGCTTCTACGGCGAGACCAAGGACGAGGCGCAGGCCAACGTGCCCGAGCAGCAGGGCGGCGCGTTCGACATGCTGGGCGACGGGCTGGCCTGATGCTGGGGCCGGACTATATAGAGCACTTCACCGACGCGGCGCAGGGGGCGATGGACGAGTACACCCTGCGCCTGACGTGCATCTACGCCGCCCTCATAGGCTCCATCGACTTCGAGGGCGAGAGCGCCTACTCCCAGGCCGCCAGGAAGGCCGCGCTAGCCGCCAAGGACGTACAGAAGGCCATGAGCGAGGAGGGCCGCAGAGCCGCGAGAGAGGCTGCCAAGGCGGCGGCCGAGGCTGTGGCCAAGAGCGCCGAGACCGACCTGTCCACGCTGGGCACGGCCATGGGCGCGCTGTCTAAGACGATGCAGTGGAGGCTCCACAACTCGGCGCGGGCCACGGCGGCGGGCGTTCAGGAAGTGGTGAGCCGAGACAACCTGAAGATGCCCGCCAACGTGCAGCGCGCGTACCTCGAAGTCGTGGCGCAGGCCGTGGCGCAGGTGAACTCGGGCATGGCGGGCTACGAGCAGGCCACCCGCGAGGCCGTGCTGAAGCTGGCGCGGCGGGGCGTGTCCGTCGTGGACTACAAGAGCGGGGCGTGGGCGCAGGCCGACGTGGCCATGCGCCGCCACGTGCGCACCCAGGTGGTACAGGCAGGCAGCCGCAACACGCTGGAGCTGCTTGAGGAGACGGGGCACGACCTCGTGCAGACCTCCTCGCACAGCGGCGCGCGCGAGAGCCACGCCAAGTGGCAGGGCCGCGTTTTCAGTCTGTCGGGCAAGTCCAAGAAATACCCGCCGTTCTACCGCGAGACGGGCTACGGCTCGGTCGATGGCTTGTGCGGCGCGAACTGCAAACACGACTTCGGCATCTACGTGGAGGGCCAGCCGCTGCGCTACGAGCGCGACCCCGACGGCGGCGACGAGAAGCGCGAGGAGCGATACCAGGCAGAGCAGAAGCAGCGCGAGCTTGAGCGCGGCATACGCGCCGCCAAGCGCGAGGCAACGGCCCTGGAGGCCGCCGGGCTCGACAACACCAAGGAGCGCCTGCGCCTGGGCAAGCTGCAGAAGCGCCAGCGCGAGCACATAGCCGCCCACCCCTACCTGTCCCGCGAGCGCACGCGCGAGGCCGCCATGGAATCGAAGGCGCGCATCTACCCGCTTGCCACTGACAAGACCTGGGTGCGCGAGAAGTTCATGCCGGGCAAGGGCGCGGGCACCGCCGCAGACGTGAGCCGCCGCGCCGTGAACGGCAGGGCCTACCACGACAAGGTGGCGTCCCTTCCCATCCCGAAGCGCGCAAGCGAGGCCGTGTACGCCGAGAGCCGCCGCATCCTGCGCGACCGCGACGGCACGGGCTACGAACGCATGTCCGTCGTGTCGTGGAAGAAGGGCGAGCGCGTCACCGATACCTTCGGGCACGGCCTGAAGAACCAGGCGTGCGGCCTGACCGCCAAGCAGGTGGAGGCGTGCAGGCGCACCGAGGGCGGCGTGGTGCTGATTCATAACCACCCCATGAGTTCGCCGCCTTCGTGGACAGACATACGCACGGTGGCGGAAAACGACTGGGTGCGCAGCTCGGTGGTGGCGTGCCACGATGGTACAATCTACGAAATCAAGGTGAACGACCGCAGCGTCGTACAAGCGTACGAGGAGCTGCGAGAGCTGGCGAAAAGAGAGTGCCCGAGCGCGGGCGGCGATGTTATCGACCAGCTTGCCACCGAAATGCTCTACGAGCGAAACGAGGAAGCGAAATGGTTCAGGCTGACAAAAAAGAAGTGACGCCAGAGGACTGGGTGCTCGTCATAGATGACAGCGCCTCCGAGTCGAAAGCCGCCGAAAAGCTGACCAAAGAAGAGCGCGAGGAGCTTTTTGCCAAGTCCCGCAAGGTTCTGCGCGACGCGGGGCTGATGAAGTAGACCAAGCGACAACCGAGCAGACGCACGGCATCAAGGCCGCCCATCACGGGCGGCCTTTTCTTTTGCCTGGCGACACCTCGGGGAAGATGCAGGCACGCGATGGGGCGGCGACAACATGCCCCGCACGCGACCACGGCGACAACGGTGGGCCATCCAAGCGCGCAGGGAAGCGCGACAACCAAACACGGAAGGAGCAAGCGATGGCTGAAGACAACAAGCCCCAGGGAAACGAGGGCGGCGAAGGCCAGCAGACCGAGCCCCAGAAGGAGGTCGTGTCCTACGCGAAGTACAAGCGCGAGACCGACGAGTACCAGGAGCAGGTGAAGGCCCTCAAGGCCGAGCTGGAGCAGCGCGACAAGCAGATCGAGGAGTTCACCGCCAAGGCGGGCAACGCCGACGAGCTGCAGGCCGCGCTCGACAAGGCCAAGGCCGACAACGAGGCGTACAAGGCCGACGCCGAGAAGCGCGAGGCCGACATGCGCCGCGACTTCGCCATCGACACCAAGCTGGCGCAGATGGGGGTGCGCAACGCCAAGGCGGCGCGCGCGATCATCCCGAACATCGCCGACGCGAAGCTGGACGAGCAGGGCAACCTCACGGGCATCGACTTCGAGGCCCTGAAGAAGGACAACGCCTACATGTTCACCGACCAGCCCCGCGAGAGCGCGGGCGGCGACCCCAAGGGCGGCGCAGGCTCCGACGGCCTGGCCGACTTCCGCGCAGCTTTCGGACTCACCGACGAATCTTCAAAGGAGTAAATCATGCCAAACAGCATCGAACTGCCCAAGGGCTACGAGAACGTGCTCATGGAGGCGTACCGCAAGGAATCCCTGACCGCAGTGCTTGAGAGCGCCGCGCCGCAGGGCAACATCGCGCAGATGGAGCAGCTGGGCGAGTTCTACTACCCCGTCTACTCCATGGGCGGCCTGGGCGACGTGCAGGCCAACGGGCGACTGCCGCAGAACAGCGGAGCGTCCCTGACTTGGAAGCCCATCAGCGCCAACTACGACCGTGGCACCATCCTGGAAATCGACCAGAAAGTGGACGCCCAGTCCTTCAACCTGGCGTTCGGCAACGCCGCCGCGCACTTCAACCGCACCAAGGTGGTGCCCGAGGGAGACGCGTTCGTGTTCTCCACGCTGTGCGCAGGCACCGGCATCACCAAGGAGCAGAAGACCTACGCCGACGGCGCGGACATGCTCAAGGGCTTGAACGCCGCCATGTGCGACATGGACGAGAAGGAGGTGCCGGAAGAGGGCCGCGTGCTGTTCATCACCCCCACCCTGCTGGGTATGGTGAAGGACCTGGACACCACCAAGTCCCGCGAGGCGCTGGACGGCTTCTCCTCCATCGTGAAGGTGCCACAGTCCCGCTTCTACAGCGCCATCGACCTCTTGGACGGCACCACCAAGGACGAGGAGATCGGCCACTACAAGAAGGGCACCGGCGCGGTGGACATGAACTTCCTTATCGTCCACAAGGACGCCGTGGTGCTGCGCTGGAACTTCGCGCACGGCAAGGTCATCGACGCCGAAGACAACCAGCAGGGCTTCGGCCACCTGTTCAAGTACCGCAAGTACGGCGTGTGCGGCGTGCGCGAGAACCTGGCGCACTACATCACCGCAGGCATGAAGGCTGCGTAGGAAGGAGGCGCGACATGCGCACCGTTGGACTGGCCTTCGAGAAGGAGGCCCCGAAGAAGGCCAAGCCCGCCAAGGGCAAGGCGGAAAAGCCCGAGGCGAAGGCCGCAGACGAGCAGCCCGCCAAGGGCAAGGCGGAAAAGCCCGAGGCGGCCGAGGACGATGGAAACTAGAGCCCCGACCCACGAGGACTACCTGGCAGCCGGGCGCGGGGAGCTGTCCGCCGAGGAGTTCAAGGCGGCGCTCCCCCACGCCACGGCAGCCGTGCGCGACCTGATCTTCCCCAACGAGCCGGACGGCTCCGAGGAGTGGGCGCGCGCGGTCATGGCGGCCTGCGAGGTCGACGCCGCGTACGGATGCTCGGGCGGCATCATGGAGGGCGGCGGCTTCACCGTCGGCTCGTTCTCGTGGAACCCCGGTACCGAAGGGGCCAGCACCTACCGCAGCGACATGGAGGCCGCCGTCCGCCGCGAGCTGCTTGGAACGCCGCTGCTCTACGCGGGCATCGGGGGTACCAGATGATGCGGGTGCCGCGCTCGGCGCGGCCCTCCACCATGTCCGTCAAGGTGCCCAGGGAGGGCGGCTACGGCGGCGAGTTCGAGCAGCCCGTCGAGGTGCGCCGCGTGCGCTTCGAGCCCGTCTCGGCGTGGCTCGTGCGCGAGTACGCCCTGGGCGACGGCGCGCAGGGCCTCGTGATAGCGGACGGCGCGGACAGCCCCGGCATGTTCGACGTGCCAGTGGGCAGCCGCGTGAGCATCGACGGGGGCGAGTGGATGAACGTGGCGAGGTGCACGCCCCGCCGCGCGTTCGGCACCCGTCCCCACCACTGGGAACTGGAGGTGAGGTAGCCATGCCCGCAGCAGTTACGGTCGACCTGACCAAGCTCATGAAGCGTTTCAGCGCGAAGGAGCTGGAGGCCAAGCAGGTGAAGTTTGCCATGAGCGTGGCCGAGGACATGAACGCGTTCACGCCAGAGGACACCAAGCGCATGCACAACTCCATGCAGGCCGCCTCCGACTTCAGGCAGGGCCTCGTCATATGGGACGCCGACTACGCCGCCTACGTGCGCGACCTGCCCGACAGCTCCATCAAGCACGGCAAGAACCCGAGGGCCAAGGCCGACTGGCCGAAGGCCGCGAAGGAAGCGCATGGCGAGGACTGGGAGCGCCTGGCCGTCGACCTCCTGACCGAGGGGGCGTGACATGGCCCCGGACGTGATGGAGGCGGCGAAGGCCGCCATAGAGGCCCTGGGCTACAGCCCGGTGCTCCTCACCCGCCTGGCCGCCTCGCGCGGCCACGACGACGCGGTGGTGCTGCGGCCCATGCCTACCACCGACGTGGTGCGCCACATGGACGGCACCCGCCGCGTGGGATACGTGCTGCAGGTCATCGTGAAGGACACCTCCGAGGCCAAGGCCATGGGCGACGCCTACGACCTGGCCGACGCGCTGGACGGGGCCGATCTGTCCTCGCCCACAGGCTCCTACGGCTTCACGAGCGCGTCGCTGTACACCGAGCCGCAGGAGATAACGCCGCCCGAGGGCGGGCCGTACCTGTGGGAGTTCCGAATCAAAGCGACCATAACCATAGAGAAGGGATAACGATGGCAAAGAACCAAGACCTGGGCTTCGCGCCCAACTACATGAGCGCGCTGGAGATCGACACCACGCCAGACGCGGCCAGCCCCACGTGGGCCATCTTCTCGCGCGGCATCACCGAGGTGAAGCCGACCACCAACGAGACCACCGAGACCAAGGACTACTACGACGGCTACGGCACTCCCACCGACAAGGTGAAGAGCGTGCAGCCGCAGTACGAGGTCACAGGCGACCGCTGCTACGGCGACCCCGCGCAGGACTTCGTTGCCAGCCTGGCGCTTGAGACCGGCGAGGGCCGCACGGGCCACTTCCGCCACACCGACCCCAACGGCGACGTGGTGGAGGGCGACTGCACCTACCTGGGCCTGACCGTCGGCTCGCAGCAGGGCGCGGCGTCCGACCCCGGCGCGTTCTCCTGCACAATCTCGGGCGCTGGCGCTATGCGCTACATCCCCGCCAACAAGCTCAAGCAGCCCACGGGCGTCACCTGCACCGCGCCGACCGGCCCGGCCGTGGGCAAGTCCATGAAGCTCGCGCCGACCGTCACGCCCGCCGAGGCGAACGCCAAGTGCTTCTTCGCATCGGGCAACACCGACGTGGCCACCGTCGACAGCGACGGCAACGTGACGGGCGTGGCCGCAGGCGAGGCGGTCATCACCGTGCGCTGCGCGTCCAAGCCGAGCATCTGCACGCAGGTGAAGGTCACCGTGGCGGCGAAGTAGCCGCAGGCGACACCAGACATAACCTCCTGGACATGGGGGCGCGGGCTAGTGAGCGGCCCGCGCCCCTTTTCTATGCCCGACGCTCACCGCTCACGAAAGGGGCCACAAATGGAACTTCTGAAAAACATCCGCGCGTACGAGGACGTGTTCTTCGAGGACCCCGAGGAGAACCCCGACACGCCGCGCTTCCGCGTGTGGTTCGACGACAAGCATATCGAGGGGTACCTGGCCAAGGTCGGCAACGCCATCGACCGCGCGCAGGCCAACGAGCAGATGGCCCGCGAGGCCGACACCCCCGAGAAGGCGGCCGAGGCCAACGCCGCGCAGGCCCGCCTCATGAAGCGCACCATCTCGGCGTTCATCGGCACCGAGGGCTGGGAGCAGCTGCTCGCGTGGATGGGCGGCGACGAGGGCCCCATCGCGCCCGAGGAGAACATCCGCATCCTGGGCGAGGTCTTCGCCACGTTCCTCAACATGTTGGCGCGCCACGCGACCAGCGAGCAGCTGATGGCGTGCGGCCTTGCATACAGCGAGCGCGCCGATCAGGTCCAGGCGCTCAACCGCGCCCAGCGCCGCGCCAAGGCCAAGCGCAAGAAGAAGGGCGGCAAGTAATGCTGCCAGCCGCGCTCACGGCCGAGCGGGTGCGGCTGCCCGATGGCACGAGCGCCACGCGCTACCCGTGGAACGGCGAGGAGGTGCTGGTGCGCGACGACGCGCTCACGATCATCCGCGTCATCGAGGTGCTGACCGACGAGGGCAAGTCCGACGACCAGCGCCGGGACGAGTTCCTGGCGCTGTTCTTCGTGGACTGGGCGGACGCGTGGTGCGCATGCGACTACGACGCCGCCGAGTTCGTGCGGATGCGCGACGCGGCGGTATGGGACATGTGCGGACTCGACCTGAGCGGCGACCGCCCGCACGAGACCCCGCTGTGGGACTTGGAGGAGGACGCGGCGCGCATACGCACCAGCTTCCGCCAGGCCTACGGCATCGAGTGGGACGAGGTGCGCGGTCGCATCAGCTTTGCCGAGTTCGTGGCACTCGTGGGCGGCTGCCCGCAGGACACGCCGCTCGGCGCGGCCATCCACTACCGCAACCCGGCGACCAAGCCGAAGCCAACCAAATACAACAGGCAGGAGGTCGAGGCCTGGAACGCCGCCCACAAGGCGTTCGAACTCGGCAAAGGCCGCAGCTCACACGGCTCTGAGGAAGGAAGCGACGCGGCGATGCGCGATGTGTTCGCCGCGCTCAAGAGAGCGACGAGGTGAGCATGGACGGCAACGTCATCATCAAAGCGGTGCTCGACACCGTTGACGTATCCAAGAACATCAAGGCCCTGGAGCGCGACCTCCAGGGCATCTCCTGGAAGAACATAACCGAGGGCGACGAGAAGGCCGCGAAGCTGTCGTCCTCGTTCAAGAAGGCCGGCACGGCCGCCACGGTGACGCTGACCGCGCCCGTGGTGGCCGCCGGCAAGGCCGTATTCGGCGTGGCCAGCGACTACGAGCAGGCCAATGCCCGCATAGCCGCCGCGTTCGGCGTGTCCGGCGAGGAGGCCGAGCGTTTCAGCGGCATAGGCAAGCGCATATACGAGGGTGGCTGGGGCCAGTCCCTGGACGAGGTCAACGATGCGCTGATCCAGTGCAAGTCCACCCTTCGCGACGTGTCCGACGAGGACCTGCAGACCGTCACCACCAACGCACTCATGCTGTCGGACACCTTCGGTGCAGACGTGAACGAGTCCATACGCGGCACCAACGCCCTCATGGAGGGCTTCGGGCTGTCCGCCACCGAGGCCAGCGACCTGCTGACGGCGGGCATGCAGCGCGGCCTGAACTACACCGACGAGCTGGGCGACAACCTGAGCGAATACTCCGTGCGATGGGGCGAGGCGGGAATGAGCGCCAGCGAGTACTTCTCGCTGCTCGAAGCGGGCACGTCCAACGGCGCGTACAACCTGGACAAGGTGGGCGACTACCTCAACGAGTTCCTAACGGCGCTGTCCGACGGCCGCATGGAGGAATCCATCGGCTCGTTCAGCGAGGGCACGCAGGAGGTCTTCGAGAACTTCAAGCAGGGCGGGGCCACCGCCGAGGACGTGCTGCAGGCAGTGCTCGGGGACCTCACCCAGATGCCCAACGAGTACGACAAGGCCGCGCTGGCCTCCACCTTGTGGTCGTCGCTCGGCGAGGACAACGCCATGGGGATGATCGAGTCCCTGGCGGGCGTGCAGGACAGCTTCGGCGACGTCGCCGGCGCGGCGCAGCAGGCCCAGGAGGCCGCATCGGACAGCTTCGCCGTGAAGTCGCAGGAGGCCATGCGCGAGCTGCAGGGCTCCATCGAGCCTCTGGGGCAGCCTCTCCTCAACATCGCGACCGGCGTTGCCGGCGTCGTGCGCTCGTTCTCCGAGTGGTTCGCCGGCATCGGCGAGGGCGGCCAGACGGCCGTGCTGGCCATAGCGGCCATAGTGGCGGCCATCGGGCCGGTGCTGTCCACCGTCGGCACCATCATCAGCGTGGTGCCGCAAATCGGTGCTGCCTTCTCCGCCGTAGGCAAGGCGGGCACCGCCGCACTGGGGCTCATAGCCGCGCACCCCGTGATAGCGGCAATAGCGGCCATCATCGCCGCAGTGGTGCTGCTGTGGAACAACTGCGAGGAGTTCCGCGACGCCGTGACCGCCGTGTGGGATGCCGTGTGCGCCGCGTTCCAGGTGGCCGTCGGCGTTGCCGGCGGGGTCGCCGAGTCGATAGGCGCGTTCTTCTCCGGGCTGGGCGCGACGCTCGCGGGCGTGTGGGACGGCATCTGCAACGTTGTGCAGGCGGCCGTGATGCTGCTCGCGGAAATACTCAACCTAGCCATCGAGACGCTGCTCATACCCTGGAACTTCGTCTGGGAGAACTTCGGCGGCGTGCTCACGGCGGCGTGGGACCTCATATGTGGTGCGGTCGGCACGTACATCCAATACGTGAGCGACGTGATAAGCGCGGCCCTTGAGGTGATTCAGGGCGTGTGGGACACGGTGTGGGGTGCCGTCAGCTCAACCGCTTCCAGCGTGTGGGATGCCATCACCTCGGCGATAGGCGCGGCCATCGACGCCATCAGCTCCACCATATCGGCGGTGCTGTCGGCGATACAGGCCGCGTGGGACTCCGTTTGGGGTGCCGTGAGCACCACGGCGTCGAACGTGTGGACCGGCATAAGCTCGACCATATCCGGCATCGTCAACGGCATCCGCGACACCATCTCCAGCGTGTTCAACGCCGCCCGCGACACCGTGGCCGGCATATGGAACTCCATCAAGAGCGCCATCGAGACGCCGATAAACAGCGCCCGCGACACCGTGCGGAACGTAATCGACTCCATCAAGGGGTTCTTCAACTTCTCGTGGTCGCTGCCCCACCTGAAGCTGCCGCACCTGTCCATCTCCGGCGGGTTCAGCATCGACCCGCCGAGCGTGCCGCACTTCGGAATCGACTGGTACGCGAAGGGCGGCGTGTTCAACGGCCCCAGCGTCATCGGCGTAGGCGAGGCCGGCCCCGAGGGCGTGGTGCCGTTCAACGAACGCGGCGCGCGCCCGCTGGCCGAGGGCATCGCCAAGCTGCTCGACGGCAAGGGCGGCGCGGGCCACGGCGACACGAACGTGACAATCAACGTGTACGCGACCGTGCGGGAGGAGGCCGACATAGAGAAAATCTCCCGCCAGATAGCCAAGGAAATCAAACGGCAGGAGTGCTTCGCATGATATACAACGGCTTCGACTTCGCGCCGTGGTTCGACACCCGGCTCGTGACCCGCTCGCTGCTGCCCGAGTACGAAATCGCCACGCGCGACGTGCCCGGGCAGCCCGGCTCGCGCTTCATGCGCGCAGAGCTGAAACCCCTGACAATAGACGTGGCGGCGGCCTGGAGGGCACGCCCCGCCGACGATATGGCGGCCCTTCGCCGCCTCATGGCCTCGCGCCTGCTGTGCCTCAAGGAGGCCGAGCTGTGGCTGGACGACGAGAGGCACCTGGGCCTGTGCTACATGGCCGTGCTGACCTCGCCGGGCGCGCTCGACACGTTGTGGCACACCGGCGAGGCCACGCTGACGTTCACGGCATACGACCCCGTGGCCTACGGGGCCGAGGGGCGCGCAACCGTGTCGGGCACCTCGGGCGTGCAGGTGGGCGGGACGTTCCGCACCTACCCCACCGTGACCGTCAGGCCCGGCGGCAGCACGTCGGCGCTGCGGCTGACGAACATGGGCACGGGCGAGTTCGTGCAGATCGACAAGGCGGTGACGGCATCGAGCGCGGTGGTCATCGACATGGCCGCCCCGCAGGCCACGGTGGACGGCAGCCCCGCGCCCGTGACCTTCGAGAGTGACTTCTTCCCGCTGGAGCCGGGGGCCAACAGCCTCAAGCTGTCCAGCGGCACCGCGACGGTACAGTGGACGGAAAGGTACGTGGGCTGATGATTCTGTGGGCATGCGACCGCTGGGAGGCGTACAAGGGACCCATCAAGACGCTGTTCGAGTGCGAGGACACGCGCGAGGTCAACGGCGAGAACGCCCTGAGCATCACAACGCTGGCGCGCCTGGACAAGGGCGACCGCCTGGTGTGGCGCGACCTCAAGGGCCGCTGGCACGAGAACATCGTGGACGGCGTGGAGGAGGAGCGCGCAAGCGCGGGCATCCTCTACACGTACTACTGCCCGACCTCGGCGCAAATCGAGCTCCTGGGCGACTACCTGGAGGACAAGCGCCCCTACGACGTGAGCGCCTACGCCGCGCTGGCCTCGGCGCTGTCCTCCTCGCGCTGGCAGGTCGGAACCGTGGCCGACCTCGGGCAGGCCGGCACGAACTTCTACCACACCAACGCATGGGCGGCCATCCACGACGTGGCAGACACTTGGGGCGGCGAGCTGTCGTTCGAAATCCAGGTGAGCGGCACCAAGGTGACCGCACGCCGCGTGTGCATGGCCAAGCAGGTCGGCGAGGACAACGGCAAGCGTTTCACCTACGCCAAGGACCTCGTGAGCGTCAAGCGCAGCGTGGACGAGGGCAACGTGTGTACCGCCCTGTACGGCTACGGCAAGTCCCTGCAGACCGCCGACGAGGACGGCAACCTGACGGGCGGCTACGATCGCAAGCTGACCTTCGGCGGCGTGAACGGCGGGCAGAACTGGGTGGGGTCGGCCGACGCTCTGGCGCGCTGGGGACGGCCCGACGGCAAGGGCGGCAAGGCGCACGTGTTCGGCGACGTGGAGTTCTCCGACTGCGAGGACGCCGCCGAGCTGAAGAAGCTCACCGAGGCGCAGCTGGCGAAGTCGTGCGTGCCCACCGTGTCCTACACTGTGGACGCCGTGGCGCTTGCGCGCGCCGGCGAGGGCTTCGAGGGCGCGGACGAGGGCGACCTGGTGACCGTGGTGGACAAGGTGTACGACCCGCCGCTGCGCGTGCGCACGCGCATCACCAAGGTGGTGGAGGACCAGCTGCGCCCCGGCGAGGTCACCTACACGTTCGGCAACTACCAGACGGTCGCCGAGCTGATGGCCGCGCAGAAGTCGGCCGCCAAGTCCACCGCCTCGACCATCCGGGCGACCGTGACCGAGGCCGTGAACGCCTCGAACAAGGCATCGACCGGCAAATGGGGCGAGAGCCTGGCGGCTTCCGAGGAACGCCAGAAGGCGTACGCCAAGGAGGTCGGCGGCGTCGCCCAGGACTACACCGACCAGATAAGGGACGAGCTGGACAAGGCCCTCAAGGAGTACGCCGACAACGGGGACACCACGCTGGAGGAGGCGCTGAAGAAGTACTCCGACGACGGCAACCTGGCCCTGGACGAGGTGCTGCGCCTGTACACCGACACGTCGATAGAGCAAAGCGAGAGCGTGCTCAAGCAGATAGACGAGGCCAACAGGGAGTACCTGGAAGGCGTCACGGGCAAGTTGGACGAACGGCTGACGAGCGCCGAGGGCGAGGTGGATGGGCTGCAGAAACAGCTCGACCAGCTGCCGACGGATATCCGCAAGAAGATCGTTGACATGCTCAACAGCGAGGTGAACACCACGGGTGGCTGGGTGTACGAGGAGCCCGGCCAAGGCATCCTGGTGTACGACAAAAAGCCCGAGAGCGCCACCAAGTGCGTCAAGATAGGCGGCGGAATCATCGGCGTGGCCAACTCCAAGTACTCCAGCGGCGCGTGGAAGTGGCGCACGGCCATAACCGGCGACGGCGTGACCGCCGACGAGCTGACCACGGGCCGCATCAAAGGCGGGAACTCGTACTGGGACCTCGACAGCGGGGCCTTCTACCTGCGCGACGGCTCCATCTTCATGACCGACAGCAACGGCAACAGGGTCTATATCAACGCCACCAACGGCTTCCAGATATACGACAAGAACGGCTCCATCATCGCGGGCACCGTGCTGGTGGGCAGCACCTCCATGTTCCGCTGCAACATGGTCGGCACGTCGTCAACCAACTACATCACCACCGGCACGACGACGAACAACCACCCGGGAGCGTCGTTCGTGAACGGCTCGACCGAGTACTGCACCATCGAGGCCGTCCACGCGAAGGACAGCCCCACGGCGAGCTCGACCGACGGCGTGGGCATATCCGCCTGCGGCTACGGCTTCCTGGCAGTCAACCGCTACTACCGCCAGACGTGGCTGACGACCCCCTACTACGCGGGCTACATGAGCCATCCCGACGAGCAGCTGTACATGAGGAGCGGCAACAGCAACGCGGGCGGCTCGGCGTACGTGAAGCTGCAGGAGAACTCCAACAACTACGTGTACCTGGATAGCAGCCGCGCAGACATTGGGTCGTCGGGCACCGCCAGGATACTCGCCCCGAAGTTCGCCATAGGGACCAGTCCGAGCAGCGGCGGCACCTACGGGTACACGGGCTCCACGCAGTTCATCGGGTGCATCACCAACAACGGCAACAACTGGACGTGGGGCACCATCAACGTGGTGAACGGAATCATCACCGGCATGAGCAGCATCACGGGAAACTAGACCAGCGAGAGAGGAAACGGAATGTTCTACCACCTTGTGCAGCAGCCCGAAGCGCCGCAGGCGCTCGACGGCGCGCCGAAGCCGCCCGAGGCGCTTCCGGTGTTCGAGTGCATCAGCGACCCGGCCACGGCGCGGGCCATCGTGGAATCGGAAGACGTGTTCGAGTTCGACGGCAAGGGCGGCTTCACGCTCGTGTCCAGCCCCGTGGCCGTCATGGGCGCGGAAGGCGGCGAGGCCAACGCCGTGGACTTCTCGGCGCTCACCGACGAGGAGATATGCGGGGTCCACAGAGCGCAGCCCGGCGACATATCGCGGACACTTGCGGCCGAAGGAAAGGAATGAGGCATGGCAACGCACGAGCTTACGCTCAACCTCAAGAAGACCAACATAGCGCCGCCCGTCATCACCGTGCACCAGGGCGACAGCGCCGAGGTCCTGAAGGCCGCCATCTACGACGGCGACAAGAAGGCGGCCCTGACGGGCTGCAAGGTGCACCTCATGGCTGCGAAGCCCGACCACACCTACGTGGAGCAGCAGTTCACTGGCATCAGCGACAACGTGGCCACCGTGACGGTCGACCCCGCCGTCTTCGGCGTGGCCGGGCTGCTCAAGGTGTGCTACGTGCGCGTGCGGAACGCGGCAGGGCTGGACGCCACCACCGAGAACGTCCTGGTGAACGTGCTGCCCTCGGCGAGCGCGTCGGGCGAGATATCCGGCCCGTACGTCGATGCGGTGGAGGCGATCATCGCGAACCTCGAAGGGCAGCTAGCCGACGTGAGCGCGCTGAACGCGCAGATGCAGAAGGCCGAGGCCTCCCGCGCGAGCGCGGAAAACCAGCGCGCCACGAACGAGAAGGCACGCCAGACCGCCGAAACCAAGCGCGCAGAGGCCGAGAAGAAGCGAGCCGAGGCGGAAAGCGACCGCGTGACCGAGGCGTCGCAGCTGAAGACGGACTCGCAAGCCGCCACGGCTGCGGCAAACGGCGCGGCCTCGAACGCCGACGCGGCGGCAAACATCGCCCTGCAGATAGCCAACAGCGTGGCGCAGGGCAGCGCGGGCAGCTCGGACATGGCCAAGCAGAAGCAGCAGATAGCCGACCTGTACGGCAAGCTGGCCGACGCCACGGACGCGTTCATCTACGACGACGGCACCGTGTACTGCCCCGCCTCCAAGGCCAGTGCATCTGGCAGCACCATCACGTTCGGGAGCACCTGCACGGCGTCCGGCACAACCCTCAACCTCAAGTAGAAAGGCAACGAAATGGCACAAGCGAAAACCCTGTCGGTGGGCGGCATCGGCTACGAGGTCATCGACGATACCGCGCGCAGCAACGCGCAGACGGCGCTCAACAACGCCGAGT
>CAJMPY010000012.1 GCA_905215385.1 uncultured bacterium
AAAGGAGGGGTCGGAAATAAATGACACTTCCAGTAGTTTGTTTTAATGTGGGGGGGGGGTACCATTATTTTAGTTTCGCAAAAAAATCGAACCTTCTATGGGGAAGTTGCGTAGGGGGTTAGTTATAAGTATTGGATAAAACAGACTAATTTGGGGATAAATGACCACTTACGCCAAAATAAGTAGCATTTAGCGATAAAACATTGAAAAATGTGTAGCACATCGCTATGTTTTTATTACGAAAAGATTCCAAATTGGCTTATTTCGGACTCACTTTTCAAGCGCCTTGCGGTTCCTGTTGAAACTTGCTGACCTTTGGATGGGTCGAATAGGTCCTCAAGGGGGATGAATTATCACTTTGGCTGCGCGTAGACTCAAACGATTTATTGCACTTTTGAGTAGCTTGGCGTTCGCGCTTGTCATAGCCCTTGCCGTTGTTTCTTTTGTGCCTCGCGCATTTGGATACATGCCCTTTGCTGTGCTTTCGGGCTCTATGGAACCCGATCTTCCCGTTGGCTCCATGGTGTTTGTTCGCCAGGTTGAGCCAGTGGATATTGCCGTGGGTGACAATGCAACCTTTTACCGATCGGACGGTGCCGTGGTGACGCACCAGGTGTACGAGATCGACCCTGTGGCGCAGATGATCGGCACGCAGGGAATTGCGAACAAAAATGCAGACGGAAGCATCATGCACGATGCCGAGCAGACGCCATTTTCGCGCGTGATCGGCACTGTTTCTTTTTGTGTCCCTTACCTGGGCTTCGTCAACGCATATTGCACGACGATGCCCGGTTTGCTTGTTGTGGTGGCCGTTCTGACGCTGCTGATAGCGGCGTCGATAGTGCTCGATCGGATGGTTCCCGACGAGCCTGCGGGCAAGCATACCCGCGTGCATGCGAGGGAGCGGCGTTCATAGCGGCAGGGAAAAGCGTCGGCGGCGGTAGGGGCCGTTGCCGGGGAAAACGATTCTCGAAAGGAAGAGAACGATGGAAAACAAGAAGAAAAAGCGCTACGGCATCATTGCCGCCCTGTTGCTGTTGGTGCTGGCTGCCGGCGTGGGAACGTATGCATGGCTGTCGGCGACCCAAACCAAGGTGAATGAGTTCACGGTCGGCCGCATTGACAAGCCTGAAGTGAAGCCCGACCCTGATCAGCCGAACAAGCCCGGTACTGATCCCACGAACCCCTCAGTGGATGGTTATCTGTTCGAGACCAACTGGACCAATAAATCCAAGATGATTCCCGACACCGACATCAATAAGAACCCCAACGTCGGCATCGGCAAGGACTCTGATAAGTCCTATGTGTTCATCTACGTGAAGAACGCAATTGTGAAGACAGACGCCGAAAACGCCCTTGCCAAGACTCCGTATTTCACCATTGGAAATAACTGGAAGATGGTTGAGGGGGAATTTGAAGGTAAGGCTGTGACCAACGGCACTTCGGGCCAGTACGTGAGTGGTCTGTTCGTGTATACCAATAACACCAGCGATCCGGCCGTGCTTGAACCTACCGACGGAAAGGCTGCCTATACCGGCGAGCTGTTCAGCACGGTGCATATTCCGAATACTCTGAACAGCACGGATGTTGTTCAGAATCCCGCTATGACAGTCTCCTGCTACATCTTCGGCGCTGACCAGAAGGGCGACAAGACTGACGCTGCCAACAACGCTGTCGAGCAGGCCAAGGCTTGGGCTGCGACTCGGGCTAAGGCTTAACCCCACCCACCCCACCGAGATCCCGGTCCGCTCCCCACCCCTATATTCGGGCTGGGATCTCGGTCCCCCTTTTTATCGACGACTGGCGAACGTAATGCTCAATAATCTTTCCGACAATAAGAAACGCACCTTGGCGCTTGCCGCGGTGGCGCTGTTGGCCCTGGCGTGCCTGTGCGGCACGCTGGCTTTCACCGTTGATATGGTTCCGGCGAACAATGCCCTATCGTTTGGCAGCGTGAAGGTACGAGTCTGCGAATACACCCTCAACGAGCGGGGCGAGGAGATCCCGTTTGAGGCCGACGAGCACGGGGGCTATCCCGACACCAAGGCCAGCGGCTCTGACATCAGCCGCATTGTGCGCGTGGAGAACGTCGGCGCGCAGCCTGAGTACGTTCGCGCGCGCCTGCGCATGACGTCGGTGGCGACCGACGGTTCGAGCGCGGATGCCTCGGGCAGCGTTGCGTTTCATGTGAACGCGGGCGAGGGGTCCCCGTGGATCGACGGCGGCGATGGGTGGTACTACTACCGTGGATTGGCCGGGCGTGGCGGCATGCTCGACCCCGGTGCCATGACGGAAAGCCTTATGGACTCGCTGCGATTTGTGGGCGACTACCACGATGCCGCGCGCGGCGGCAGATTCAAGCTCGATATCGATGTTCAGGCCGTGCAGGCCAAAAACCAGCAGACAAGCGATACCGCCCTCGACGTACTTGACGTTGTGGGTTGGCCGGAGGCGAACTAGCCTATGAAGATCAAGAACATGAACCGGGGCGTGCTTAGCAGGCTAGTTGCCGTCGCGGCGATTGCCCTTTGCTGCGTTATGGCGCTGCCGACGGCGGTGCATGCCGAGGATGTGCCCGAGGCCAAAACCGAATTCCACATCAAAAACGAGGCTGACTTTTTGTCGTGTGTGGCGCTGTCGCGCGAGCGCGATACGTCCGGCTGGCACGTTTATCTCGATAACGACATTGAGCTCGACAGCGACGACATGAAAGCCATCGTTGCAGACACCGTTAAGCATCTGTCGTTTGGCAACAAGGAGCATCCGTTTAAGGGCGTGTTCGATGGTCAAAACCACACCGTTGAGGGCCTGAACTACGATAAAGACGCTTTTGACCCCGAGCGCGACACGGGCTTTTTTGCCGAGACCAACGGTGCCACCATCAAAAACTTCCTGGTCAAGGACGCCAACGTGTGGGCGGACTTCCGCGGTGGCATTATCGTGGGCAAGGCCGTCAATACGCGTTTCGAAAACGTTATGGTCATGGAGAGCACGCTGCACGTGACCTGCGCCAACAATGCTCTCAACCTCATTACCAACGCAGGCTTTGAGGGCGGTCTCATCGCCGGCGAGCTCGACGGCTGCACCCTCTACAACTGCGAGGTCCGTGGCGGCCGTGCCGTCAACAATACGACCTCGGGCGTGCAGGCGCTCGGCGGTGAGGGTCTGTATATGGCGGCGTTTGCCGGCTACGTTAAGAACTCGACTATCGAGTACTGCCGCGTGACGCCGACGCGTAAGGACGACGGCTCGATTGCCGAGAAGGGCATGACCGACGTCACCAATAAGTACGACGTGGCCATTGGCGCCCTGGGCGGCAACAACGTGTACGCCTCGGGTTTTGTGGGCTGCATGGCGGGCGAGGCCAAGATTATCGACTGCTTCTCGACGGCGCAGTGCTACAGCTATGCCGCGTCATATGTGGGCGTCGTCGCCGTGACGCGTGCGTGGACGGGTGGCTTGGCGGGTCGTATTCTAACCGAAAAGGGCAACGAGCTCGTTCGAAGCCATTTTGCGGGTGACTTGAGCTCGCGTCAGTACAATCCCATCGCCGTGATTCCCATCATTCAAAACGACGTGAACCTGGGCGGCATTGCTGCGCGCGCCAACAAGGGCGACGCGACGGTTACCGAGTGCTACTTTAAGCCGAGCGTGAGCCTTTCTGGCAATAGCCAGGGCAACCCTGCTAAAAAGAAAATCCCCTCGTTTGGCGGCGATGGCACCACCAAGGGTGATGGCTATGGTCCATGGGATGACGAGCGCTACACCACGCGCGAGCTGTGGGAAGAGCGCGACTACGATTTTTGTGCCGGCACCATGCGCTCGACCGACAACGACGATGCCCTGGGTGGCCAGCACACCAATGAGTGGGCGATGGATTACAAGCTGAAGATTCCCGTGCATGGCCAGAGCGTTAAGGCGACGATCGATTTTCCCGGTGCGGGCACCGCGACAATCGAGGCGACCAAACTCGGTATTGATCAGAAGACCTCGGATCCGTACGCCTTTGCCGTGAGCGCCGTGCTGGCGGGAACGGCCCAGGGCTTGGCCCAGGGCGATACGTCGGTAACGTTCAGGCAGGAAACCTCCGCAAAGCCCGCGGGGCTGAGCGAGGCGAACGGCGGCTATCGCTTCATGGGCTGGTTCCGCGAGTCCGGAGTCAATGTGAACCGCATCGATGCCGATAACGCCTGGTTTAACGGCAAGACCGATGCCGATGCCGTGACTGCCGGCAAGCAGGTCCAGAAGAGCGAGGCGCACGAGCATACGTCGACCTATACCGCCGATAATGCCAAGGGGGCCGAGGCCTTTAAGGGCAACGACCTCTTTATTGCTTCGTACGAGGCGCAGGTGCTGTTCTATAACGTCAAGGGTGAGATGCTCTCGTGGCAGAGCGGCGAGGCGCACGACAAGTCGACGGATTGGTACCGCTATGGTGTCGGTTTAACGCCGGTTGCCCCTGCGGACCGCGGCGCTCTATCTGCCAGCGCCACCTTTATTGGTTGGACGACGCAGCCGAGCGGTGAGGCCGAGATGCATGGCGGCTATGCGGCCATTACCTCGCCTGAGCTTGCCGAGCTAAAAAACGCCGGTGCGTTCTATCCTGCCGGCGCTGAGATCACTGTGCTTGGCCCTACCGATTTTTATCCGGTGTACACCGACTATGTGTCGAACATCATGACGGTGTTTGAGGGCAATGAGCGGGATGAGCTTGACGATAAGACCCAGCGCGCGGGCGTGGGCAAAACTGTCGTTAAGGTTGAGACTGCCGAGGATGGCACCGGTGTGTACACGGTGCAGGTGTGCGACGTGGACAACAAACCTTTATCTGAGGACGGTGCGCTGCCCGACGGCTACCGCTTCCTGGGTTGGTATGAAAACAAGCAGGCTGCCAATGGGTCCGAAGTTGAGGTTCGCGTGAGCCGCGATCCGAGCTACAAGCTCCCCGGCAACGTGGACCTGACCGTTCCGCATACCTATACCGCCCGCTTTGAGTACCGAGTGGATTATTACGTTCGGGCTTATACCAACCATGAGTTTACGGACAGCAAGCTACTTTGTTCCGTTTGGAATCGCTATCAAACGCCCTTTGAGGAAAACGTCGGTAGTACCTTCGTGCGTGAAAACGTCGTCCACTGGGGCCCGGAGCATGTTGACCACGGTATAAAGGATAGTTATGAAACGTGTGGCACGCGCTTCACGAAGGAAACCCTTGTCGTGAGTCCCCTTAACGCGTACTCGCACAACGTTAAAAACGATACAGGAGCCGATACTCTAAAAAACCTCTATGCCGATACCGATTTTCCAGGCGCTGCAACGCTAAGCGATACTTGGACTTCGGCTTCGCTGAACGTAACGGTCAAACCGGTGAATGATCGCTATCGCCTGAATTTTTGGACGCTTGAGCGCGATGGTGAATATTGGACATATGTGAAAAATCCCATCGAGAGCATGGTGCGTACAGATAAGAAGTACTACGTTCGCGCGATGATTACCACGGACGTTAATTTCTACAACAAGGGCGATAATGTCGTGAGGACTGCCACGCGGCGCTATGAGAGTAACTTGCTGCAGACCAAGGTGAACGGGGCGGATCCGACGTTCACGTATTACTACCCGCATGTTAATAAGTCGGTTAAAGTGGCCGAAAAGCCAGAAGATGGTGAGAAGGGATCGTATGAGAGCCCCCTGACCCTCGAAGCTTCCCCGACCGATGCCGACATGGCCGTGCCGGGCTATAAGTTCCTGGGCTGGATTTCGACCGCCGAGGTCCAGAGGGATTCTGACGTCTGGAAGTATATCTACGATGTCGAGGGCGATTCCTTCACCACTTCTGACCCGGATAAGGCCGAACCGTATCTGGTGAAACCAGATTTTAAGGTCACCCAGTGGCAGGATGCCTATCCGGTGTACGCGAAGTACGATGTTAGGTACACCACCAACCTGTATCGCGCCGGTTTTAAGGGCACGGACAAGGTTAATGTGCCTAGGTACGACATCGATCCCGTTATCAACGCGGGCACCGACCCTGCTACGGCAACGGTGACCCCTGACGTCACGACTCCGGTTTATAAAGCAGGCGGTGAGCTGTATAAGTTGCAGAAGGTTGAGATCGAGCTTCCGAATGGCGAAGTTGAAGACATCGAACATAACGGCGATAACTCGTATTCCCATCAGGTGGAACCCGGCGGGGCCTATACATTTGTGGCGTACTATTCGCCGTTGGCGGTTGTGTACCATCTCAATGCCAGGGATGTGGACGGTAAGGTAGCCCAGCAGGGCGATTCTCTCGGCAGCCTTAAGGACGGCATCCCGCTGCCAACGTATAACGTCGGCGATATCGATGCTACAACAAACGCATACAATGCCTTCGTGGGCTGGACGGAAACTAAGCCGGTAGCTGGCAACGGTTATGTCGTTTGGTCGGACGACGTTTCCATGGTGAATAAAAGCACCGTGGTCAAGGCCCCCATGGAGTTGTATCCGGTCTACCGCGCCAGCGCGGTGCGTGTTCAATCGAATATCGATGCCAATCTGGATGACCCCGGTTCTGTGCGTTATCTTTCGCGGACCGACTCTGGTGATCAAATTTCGCTGGAGGTAAAAGCTGCAACTGAGGTTGTCGGCAAGGATGGCACCAAGTACGACTTTGTCGGCTGGTCGCGTGACTATGAATCCGATAACAAGTACACCCTGATGACCGGTGACGACAAGTATCCCCTCGAGGGCAATGAGCCCTTTAAGAGCGCGATGTACACTGCGGTGTACAAGATTGCGCCGCATAAGGTGCGCTATCACGGTGTCGACGGGTCGGTTCTCTTTACGGCGACGGTCGACTCGGGCGACGAGCGTGCGCAGGACGGCAAGTCCGGCTTCGTCTATACGGTTGATGTTCCCAAAATGGATGAGAACGGCCGCCCCGTCTATGACAACAGCGGGAATCCCATGATGGAGCAAAAGTCCGTGGCATACGACCCGGACGCCCATTCCAAGATCGTCGCGCTGCTCGATGAGCGTGCGGCCGCCAATGGCGATATGCGTGAGCTCTTCTTGGAGTGGCGATATGTGGGCGCCGATGGTGATACGAAGCCTTGGGATGTGTTTAAGGACGAGCCAATTAAGGGCGACATGGACCTGTATCCCGTTACATATCGCGTGGTTGCCAAAGATACGTCTGATCCCGCGAAGTTCGAAACCATGACCGCCCAGCTTAAGTGGCTGCTCGATCCCGCCGCCGCCAACACCGTCGATGACAGTGCCGACAAGGCGCCGTTTAAGGTCTGCTTTGCCAAGCCGTTTATGGGAACGCGGCTGACCGTTACGGTAATGCGGGCAAGCTACGGGCCTGGTACAGAGGGTGTTTCTGTGGCGGAAGAGCCCGTAAACGGCAAGTTTGTCTCGCTCTACAGCCTTGGTTCGGGTGACGGCTCGTTCGACCTGGCCAACCGTCTGGAGTCCAAGAAGACAGGCGAAGGCGAGCAAGGTCCCGGTAATGCCGTGTTCAAATTTACCCAGAATCATGCGCTGACGATCGTTAAAAAGACTACCGACGCCAGCGCAATGGGGCAAACGTTCCGCTTCAAGGTAACGCGAAAGGCGTCGGAGGGTTCTCCTGCCGAGACGCGCATGGTCGAGGTGAAAGTTAGCGAGCAGCGCGACGAAAACGGTGAGGTCTGGTATGTCGGCAGCGTGCAATTTGCTGCTCCGGCGGGCACCTATACCGTCGAGGAAGACACGGCTTGGGCATGGCGCTACGAGGGTGAACTGAGTACGCCGGGCAAGGCGCCCGGCAAATCTGCCGAGCTCATCATCTCGTCTGCCTCGAGTGCGGGCGACACCGTGGTGACGTGCGTCAACACGCGCGCGAATGACAAATGGGTCGATGGTGGCTCGCGTGCCAAGAATGTTTGGAAAAACGGCACGCTGAAGAAGGAGGACTAGGATGACTAAGCGCAAGCAAATCGTCGCCCTCCTTGTTGGCGTTCTCCTGTTGGCTGGCGCTGCCGGTACCTTTGCGTGGCTTTCGGTTACGGGCGTGCTGGTCAACGAGTTTGGTTTTGGTTCGGTGGCGCCCTCGGTAGATGAGAAGCTCGATGGCAATGTGAAGAGCAACGTCATGATTACAAACAACGGCTCGGCCCCGGCATACCTGCGTGTTGCGGTGGATATCTACTGGCAGGACCAGAATGGCGCGCGCCTGTGGGATGAACCAGTTGCCGGCACCGACTACGTCATTGCGTGGGGCAGTGTGTCCAAGGCATCTGCTTCTAACACCGCCTCGTCTTGGGTTGTCGCGTCCGACGGGTACTACTACTGGACGTCTCCCGTTGCTCCGATGGGCAAAACCGATGTGCTCATCAAGAGCGTGACTGAGCAGAAGGCAGATGGGAAGAACCTGGTCGTCGACATTTCGACCCAGGCAATTCAGTCCACGCCCGATGACGCAGTTACAGAGGCATGGGGCTGTACGGTCAAGGATGGCGTGCTGGTGCCGCCGCATGGGGGTGCGTAAGCATGGCTTTTCCGATTCGCAAAGACGCTATGCGCGCCGCGCGCTGTGTGGTCGCGGTTGTTGCCTGTGTTGCCGCGCTTGCCGCGCCTGCCCGTGCGTTTGCCGATACTCCCGCGATTGCCTATGACGGAAATGCGCGTCAGCTGACGGTCTCGGGGGCGACGGACTCCTCGGGGGAGCCCGATCTGTTTTTGGCCTTTAAAGATCTGATGCCTGGCGATGTGCGTGATCAGCAGATAGAGATTCGTGCCACGGGCGTAAAGTCCCAGGTGCGCGTGTTTGTGCGTGCCGTTGTCGATCACGAGACGGCACGCCTGTTGTCGCCTATCACCTTAACGGCATCGGTGGGCGATGCGTCTGCCGGTTGGCTCCAGACGGGAACGCCGGGCAGCGTGTTTGCCTATCCCACGCAGGTCGCAACGTTTACGAGCGATGGCAGCACGGTACTCAATTTGCAACTAAGTGTCCCGACGTCGGTGGGCAACGAGCTTGCCGACGCAAACAAGGCAATTCGCTGGGAAATCACCGCCGAAGACGATGGCGAGAAGATCCCCGTGCAGTCTGCTGACAGCAAGAAGCCCGGCTTGCTTGGTCTGGTGGCAACGGGCGACAGCACACTCACGTTGCTTTTGGTGTTGCTGGCGCTTGCCATCATCGCATTTATAGCCGCACTTCTTTTGTCCCGGAGGGATAAGCGCTAGGTTCATCTTCTAAACGCAACGCCCTCCCGGGCGGCGGGCACGAAGTTCCCTGCTCTACAGTCCTGCGCAAGACGAAGGCCACATTAAGTGGCCTTCTTTGCGTGCGGAACTCGCGATGAACTTCGAGCCCGCCGCTCGGGAGGGCGCCCCTTTATTGACGGAAGGCCTAATAAGCGGATATTCCATGCCCGGATGTATTCAGAGCGGGACGGGCTTTCCGGATGGGCGGTGTTTCGGAAAGTGTGTCCCAGAATCGGCGCTCAGAGTGGTCCCCACTTTCCGGTTGATGTCTTGTCCGGAAACTATGTCCCGGAATTAAGGCTTGGAATGGGATGCACTTTCCGGTTGAGAGCCTTAGCGGAAAGTGCGACCCGGAATTTACTCTTGAAGTGGGATGCGCTTTCCCAACAGGCCCTCAAGCGGAAACTGCGTCCCATTCCGAAGGCAGATTCCGGGACACACTTTCCGAATACAAAGAAGGCCACTTAATGTGGCCTTCAACTTATATATGTTCAGCGGATACCCCCATGACAAGCCGTGCTCCAACAACAAGGCGTCTGTCCGGGCGGAGGCATATAAGGTTCATCGCGAGTTCCGCACGCAAAGGAGGCCACTTAATGTGGCCTCCGTCTTGCGCAGGACTGTCCGAGCAGGGAACCTTATATGCCTCCGCCCGGACAGACGTTTCAGTTATGAGCGACCCGCTACTTGATCTTCGTCGTGCCCGGTGCCAGGTTGGGGTCGGTCTCGTTGGCCTCGGTCTGGAAGTGCTCGGTGTAGACGTTCTTGCCGTCGCGGAACATTTCGTAGTACTGCATCTTGGCGTAATCCTCACGCGCCTTGGTGGCGGCTGCGGCTGCGGCGTCGTCACCGGTGACGTTGGAGGAGAGCGCCCAGCGCAGGCTGGCGTCCTCGTAGCCCACGGAGTTGATGGCGGGCAGCGACTCGCGCAGCGTCATGTGCGCTTTCTGGTAGTCGGTCAGCTGTGCGCCGATCAGTTGCATCAGCTGGGTGGACAGGTAGTTGGTGGACAGGTCGTCGACCTCGCTCGTCTGGTCACAACCGGCAACGTCGTAGTTAGCCCAAATGATGTAGTCGGTCTGCCACAAGCGCTCCTGGTGGGTGGCGTCGTCCTCGCCGGTAAACCACTTATCGTTGAACTTGGACGGGAAGAACGGCTGGTGGTCGCCCCAGAACACCACGACCACCTTGCGGTCGAGCTTGCTTAAGGCGTTAAGGAAGTAGCGCAGCGCCTGGTCGGACTGCTCGATGCACGAGACATACTCGTCGACATCGGAGAGCGTGCCGTCCTCGACGGTCTTGGCGTCCAGGTCGGTCGTGTCGATGTTCAGGTGCATCTGCTTGTCGACCGGCAGCAGGCCCGTGTCGTAGCCCGAGTGGTTCTGCATGGTCACGTCGAAGATAAACTGCGGATCGGCGTTCTGGTCGAGCAGCTCAAGAATCTTGTCGTAGGTAGCCTGGTCGGTCACCATGCCGCGCAGGGTATCGGCTCCCTGGAAGTCGTTGATGGACAGGAACTGGTCAAAGCCAAAGTCCTTGTAGACGTTCTCGCGGTTCCAGTTGGTCGCGTGGTTGGGGTGCATGGCCGTGGTGGAATATCCGAGCGACTTGAACTGCTCTGCCAGGTTCCCGGTCGTTTCCATGTTGTAGATGGTGTAGGGGTACACGCCCGAGCCCAGGTTGGCCATGGAGTTGCCGGTCATAAACTCAAACTCGGTATTGGCGGTACCGCCGCCGTAGGCGCTCACATAGAGCTTGCCGCGACTGAGGCAGTTGGACAGGCTCTTAAAGTACTGCGGGCCCTCGTAGCCGGCGCGCATGTTCTGGTAGATCGACAGATCCGAGAACGTCTCGTTCATGATGGCGATGACCGTGGGCTTCTCGCTGTCGAATTGCTCCTTTGCGGCGGTGCGCTCGTCACTCTTGGCGGCATCGGACTTGTCGTAGGCCTTGGCGTACTTTTTGAGCGTGGCCTTGGCGTCGTCGACGGAGTAGTCGGCGGGTTTGGGCGGCTTGATGGACTGTGCTGCACTAATAAAGGCAGGTAGATAGCCCTCGCGCCAGTAGCTCTCGAGCGGGCGCCAGGTGTAGACGGTGATGCCGAGGGTGTTGTAGTAGTCGATGAGCGTGACATGCGCGGTCACGCCGCCCAGGCACAGCACCGCTACGAGCAGGTTGGTGAGCAGCATGCGCTTGGCGTTGGCGGCACCCTTCTGACGGTGCGGTGCCACCAGGCCGGCGTACTCGCATAGCAGCATGGCGATGGCGGTAAAGCCCATGGACAGCACGCAGAACAGCGAGATGGAGAAGGTGTAGCCGTTGCCGGCGACCGCGGCGGCGGTGGAAATGGCCGAAAGGTCGCCCGGCTGGATGGGCATGGATTTAAACGTGATGACGAAGAACTCGGCAATGCCCAGGACAAAGAGGGCAAAGGCCAGGACGGCCGGAGCTGCGCCGTGGCGCTGGAATAGGAAGAACAAGCCGGTCATGAGCACGGTGATGATAGCCCACTCGAGCAGGATGCACAGGGGGTAGACCCAGGTAAAGTCGTGGTTGGATGAGACCTCCATGCCCAGCAGCGCAAAGACGCCGGCGAGCAGCAGGCACAGCACGGCCGCGACGAGGGGCTTGCCTACAAAGGCGCCGCGCAGGCGGGCGAGCTTGCCGGTGGGTGCGGGGGCGTCGGCGGAGGCAAACGCAAAGACGCGCGGGGCGATACGGTCGCGGGCGATGCTGGCCCAAGCGCAGCCGGTGAGGATGGCATTGGTCAGGATGAGCATCACAAAGGCGAGCGGCTCGTTTTGGGCGACGAGGCCAATGGCGCCCCAAATGGTCAAAAAGACCTGGAACAGACCGAAGGCGACGCTCCACCCAAGAGCGCTTTTGGCAACGGTGCCCGACTGAGCGCGAATGGCCTTGGCCTCGCGCAAAACAAGGTAGACGGTCGCCGCAAGACCGACGAGCGAGATGGCGGCAGCGAACATGCTGAGACTCCTCACAAACTAAAACCTACGAAAGCGGGGGTTTACCCGATTGTTACCAAGATATGCGCTGCAATTGGTGGCTGCGCACAACAACCAGCCATATTAACGCGCACGCGTGGCGGTGTGGCGCAATGTAGTGGCGACCTGCGCGATAATGGACGGGAATTACACGGAAACGTAAAGGCTTCTTAAAGAAATGGCGAGGGTAGGGCGATGAGCGAGCAGGTTTGCAAGGCGGACATGGGCGGCGGCGGAGCTGCGGGCGTGGATATGTACGGCTATCCGGTCGAGACTACGGGCAATGCGGTACTGGACATCTTGGAGCATCGCTCGTCTACGCGTGCCTTCGCGCGTGATGACGACGACCGTCCCGTAGCGGTGACCGACGAGCAGCGGGCGGCGATCCTGCATGCGGCGAGTCGCGCACCGTCGGCGGGCGCCATGATGATGTATTCCATCGTGAGCATTCGCGAGCAGGCTACGCTGGACCGTCTGGCCGACCTGTGCGATCACCAGCCCATGATCGCCAAGGCGCCCTGGGCACTTATATTTGTGGTCGATTATGCCAAGTGGATCGATCTGTTTGAGCACGTGGGCTGCTTTGAACCCGAGTTTGTCGAGCGCGTGGGCAAGGCGCCCCGCCGCGCGCCGGGTTTGGGCGACTTTGCCATCGCGGCGCAGGATGCCGTGATCGCTGCGCAAAACGCCGTGGTTGCCGCCGAGGCCCTGGGGCTGGGGAGCTGCTACATCGGTGATATCGTCGAGAATGCCGAGGAAGTTGCCGCACTGCTGGACTTGCCTCCCTATACCATGCCGCTGTCGATGCTCATCATCGGCACGCCCCGCAAGGAGCGTCCGGCTATTGCGCATCCCGTGGTGAACCTGGTGCACGAGGAGCGTTATTGTCGCGCCGACGCCGCGACGATGGATGCGCAGGTGGCCGAGATGGATGCGATGTTTCGCCCGCACGCCCGCGAGGTGGGCGAGCGCGTCATCGACATCTACACCCGTAAGCACACGAGCCCCTTTATGGCCGAGATGAGCCGCTCTATGGAGTGGTGGTTCAAAAACTGGCTCGGAAAATGACGAATGTGACAAAGGGGGCGTCCCTTTGTCACATTCCATATCGCCGCGGTGGCCTAAAGGCCGCATAAATGTTTATCTAGCTGGGAAAACAGTGCCATTAAAATATGGGCTGATTACCTATAATCCCGTCGAACGTTAAAATTGGGAGGAAACCGGCTTATGGAACAAAAGGCAAAGGAAGTAGCCTCGCACGCTGCGATTCCTGTGAGCATCTCGGCGATGCTCGTCACGCTGGGCGTGGTGTATGGCGATATCGGCACCAGCCCCATGTATGTAACCAAGGCGCTCGTTGCCGGCAACGGCGGCATCGGAAGCGTCACGCAGGAGTTCGTGCTCGGCGCGCTCTCCCTTGTCGTGTGGACGGTCACGCTGCTGACGACCGTCAAGTACGTGCTGATCTCGCTGCGCGCCGACAACCACGGCGAGGGCGGCATCTTTGCCCTGTACAGCCTGGTCAAGCGCTGCGGCAAGTGGCTCATCATCCCCGCCATGCTGGGCGGCGCGGCACTCCTCGCCGACGGCATCCTGACGCCTGCCGTTACCGTCACCACGGCCATCGAGGGCCTGCGCACCATCCCGGCGGTCCATGCCGTGCTCGGTGACGACCAGGGTCGTGTCGTCGCCATCACGCTTGCCATCATCATCGCGCTCTTCTTGGTGCAGCGCATCGGCACGGCCAAGATCGGTCACGCCTTCGGCCCCATCATGACGCTGTGGTTTTTGTTCCTGGGCGGCACGGGCCTGTTCTTTGTCTGCCAGTATCCCGCGGTGCTGCTGTGCCTCAACCCGTTGCGTGGCATCGCTTTTCTGCTGAGCCCCAACAACCATGCGGGCATCATGATTTTGGGCAGCTGCTTCCTCGCTACCACCGGTGCCGAGGCGCTCTATTCCGACATGGGCCATGTGGGCCGCGGCAATATCTATGCCACCTGGCCGTTCGTTAAGTGCTGCCTGCTGCTGTCCTACATGGGCCAGGGCGCGTGGCTTATCAACAACGCCGGCAACCCGGAGCTCATGGGTATCGCCGACCTCAACCCCTTCTACCAGATGCTCGCCCCGGGTCTGCGCCCCTTTGCCGTCGGCCTTTCCACCGTCGCGGCCATCATCGCCTCGCAGGCGCTCATCACCGGCGCATTCTCGCTGGTGTCCGAGGCCAGCCGCCTGGACCTCATGCCGCATATGCAGGTCTTCTATCCTGCCGAGACCAAGGGCCAGCTCTACATCCCCATGGTCAACAACGTCATGCTCGTGGGCTGCGTCGTCGTGGTGCTGCTGTTCCAGAACTCGGCGCACATGGAGGCCGCGTACGGCCTGGCCATTACCCTGACCATGATGTGCACGACAATGCTGCTCTTCTTCTATCTGCACGTGGAGCGCAATCTCAAGGTCGCGCCGTGGATCTTTGCCGCCTTCTTCCTTATGCTCGAGGGCTTCTTCTTTGTGAGCTCGCTCACCAAGTTCTTCCACGGCGGCTATTTCACCATCCTTATGGCCGCGCTCATCATGGGCATCATGGTGTGCTGGTACAACGGCACGGCGGTTGAGCAGCGCCAGTTTACGCTGCTGCCGCTGCGCAGCTATCTGCCGCAGCTCAAGCGCCTGCGCGACGACGATCGCTACGAGCTCGTGAGCGACAACATCGTGTACCTGACCAAGGACACCAACACCGACTATATCGACCGCGATATCGTCTACTCGATTTTGGACAAGCACCCCAAGCGCGCTCGTGCCTGGTGGTTCGTGAACGTCGAGACCATGGACGAGCCGCATACCTTTGCCTACTCGGTCGAGACGTTCGGCACCGACTACGTATTCCGCGTGCATCTGTACCTGGGCTATAAGATCAACCAGCGCGTCAATGCTTACCTGCGCCAGGTTGTTCAGGACCTGGCTGCCAGCGGCGAGCTGCCGGCGCAGACGCACGACTACTCGGTCTACAAGGATCCGGGCAACATCGGTACGTTTAAGTTCGTCATGATCCGCAAGCTGCTGGCGCCCGAAAGCGACGTGGAGCCCAGCGAGCGTACGGCCATCACGCTCAAGTACATCATCCGCCGCGCTGCCGGCACCCCCGCGCGCTGGTACGGCCTGGAGAACTCCAACGTGAGCTTTGAGTACGTGCCGCTGTTCACCAAGTTTAAGGCCGTGAGCAAGATGCAGCGCCTGGCTCCCGACGAGCGCCCGTAGTCGACGTCTGCTGTTTGTCTAGCGACTGCGGGCTGCAAAGGCTATACACTTGAAACCACCACAAGGAGGCAACCACCGCAAAGGTGCCTGTCCCCTTTGTGGTGGTTTTTGTTTTTGAGAGAGGGGCGGGGCGCTGATGGACGTCCGTGCGGACGGCGATATTGCCGAGAACTTTTGGTGGCGGCGTACAACGCTGACGCGTCGCAGCCCTCTGTATGACGCCTGCGTATCGGCGGGGCTGCTAGCTGCGGCGACGATTGTGGGCGCGCTGCTCGACCATCCGGGGCTCGCGCCGAGCATCATGATCGTCTATGTGTTCGCTGTGCAGCTGTGCGCCTTCTTTACCTGGAGCCGCCTGTACTGCCTGCTGAGCTCTGCCGCCGCCGTGGCGCTCTACAACTTCTTGTTTGTCGACCCGCGCTACGCGCTGTCGTTTATCGACCGCGCCTATCCCGGCATGTTCTTCATTATGTTTGCGGTCTCGCTCGTGTCGAGCTCGATTGCGCTGGCCCTGCGCCGCGCCTTGGCGCAGGCTGCCGCCAGCGACCGTCGCACGCAGATGGTGCTCGAGACCAACCGCATGCTGCAGCGGTGCGGCGATCAGCAACAGATTGTGCATGCTATGGCAACGCAGCTGGCGCGTCTTTCGGACTGTCCGGTCGTGTGGTATAGCGCCGATGCCGATAACGATGACCTGCTGCCGCGCACAACGTACACGGCCGTGGGCGATGCCGCGCCGGTGCACCAGCTGGCGCCGCAGATGCCGCCGCGGCTCTCGGCGTCCGCCTATGTGGGAACGCCGCTCGATGCCACCTATGGCGCTTCGGCGTTCTATGGCATATACCTGACTGTGCGCTCGGGTGACACCATGGTGCGCGCGGGCGATCCCGCCTCGGTGGTGGGGGTGCTCGCCATTGTCGCCGAGCCCGATGCGCTGACGCCCGAGGAGCGGACGCTTGCCGATGCCATCGCGAGCGAAGGCGAGCTGGCGCTCGATCGCGCCCGCGCCATGGAGGCCCGTGAGGAAGCGGCGGTGCTCGCTAAAAACGAGCAGCTGCGCGCCAACTTGTTGCGCTCCATCTCGCACGATTTGCGCACGCCGCTTACCAGCATTTCGGGTAATGCCGACGTGCTGCTCGACCAGGGCTCGACCGGCACGGCCGTGCTTGACGACCAGACACGCCGCGGTATGCTCCTATCCATTCGCTCGGACGCGCAATGGCTCAATGCTACCGTCGAGAATCTGCTCGCCATCACCAAGCTCGAGGGCGGCGGCATGCATCTGTCGACCACACTCGAGCTCATGGACGATATCGTCGAGGAGGCATTGCGCCACGTAAACCCGGCCGTGCGCGAGCACGACCTCAAGGTGGTGGCGTGCGACGAGCCGGCGCTCGTCAACGTCGACGCGCGCCTGATGGTGCAGCTGGTGGTCAACCTGGTGAACAACGCCATTACCTACACGCCCGCGGGCTCGCATATCGTGATTTCGATTAGCGTCGACGGCGGGTGCGTGAGGTGTTCGGTCGCCGACGACGGCCCGGGCATTGCGCCCGAGGACCGCGAGCGCATCTTTGAGTCGTTCTACACCGCCAACCATGGCCTGGCCGACAGCTGCCGCAGTGTGGGCTTGGGACTATCCCTGTGCCGCTCCATTATGTTGGCACATGGCGGTAGCATAGAGGTTGCCGCGGCGGATCCACACGGTTCGGTCTTTACGATTGAGCTTCCCGCCGCCGATGTTTCGTTTGATAAGGAGTAGCGCCGTGCCGAACTCTGCCGCAAAACCGCTCATCTTGGTCGTTGAGGACGATCCCGCCGTCCGCAACCTTATCGTTGCCGCGCTCGAGGCACACGGCTTGCGCCATATGGCGGTGGAGACCGCCCACGCCGCCATTGCCGCCGCCTCGTCGCAGGCGCCGAGCATTGTGCTGCTCGATCTGGGCCTGCCCGATATGGACGGCGTCAAGGTGGTGGAGTCGGTGCGCGCGTGGTCGGGCATGCCGATCATCGTGGTCTCGGCACGCAGCGAGGACGCGGACAAGATCCGCGCGCTCGATGCCGGCGCCGACGACTACCTGACCAAGCCGTTTTCGGTCGAGGAGCTGCTCGCGCGCATTCGCACGACGCTCAGGCGCCTTTCGTATGCGCAAACGGGCGGCGTTGCCTCCGAGGGCTCGTTCGATACCGGTGAGCTGCATATCAATTATGATGCCGGCATCGCCACGATGGATGGCGAGGAGCTGCATCTGACGCCGATTGAGTACAAGCTTTTGTGCTTGCTGGCGCACAACGCCGACAAGGTGCTGACGCACCAGTTTATCTTGCACGAGATTTGGGGCACGGCGACCAAGAGCGACCTGGCGAGCCTGCGTGTCTTTATGGGCACGTTGCGTAAGAAGATCGAGTCCGACCCCGCGCATCCGCGTTACATCCAAACCCATGTAGGCATTGGCTACCGCCTGGTCACCCAAGGCTAGATCGCCAACCACCATCCCAATATGAGTTGCGGTGAAATACGGTCTAAATTTGCCTAATTCCAGGCAAAACAGTCCGTATTCCACCGCAACTTTGTTATCTGCCCTTAGGCTTGCTGGCGTAGAACTTCTTCTTTTTGGGCTTGCCGGCGGGGGAGGGTTTGCCGGCAAAGTTGGACTTGCCGTTGCCGGCCTGCGCGTGCGCGGGTACTGCCGCACGGGGCTTGCGGGCCTCGGGGTTGCGCAGCTCCTCGGTTCGCTCGGCAATTTCCTCGGCGCTAAAGCCGACCTCGGCCATGGCGTCCTCGATGGGCAGGCGGCGCACGATATAGCAATGGTGCACCTTCTGGTTGCGTGCGAAGTCCTCGGGGATGGTCTGCGCCGTAATGTCCTCCAGCACCACGCCCGCGCGTGCGAGCTTGCGTGTCTCGGGGCGGAAGCCTCGCAGGTTGCAGCTAAAGATGGCATGGCCGCCCTGTGCGAGCAGGCGCGATACGCCGGCCAACAGCTCAACATGGTCGCGCTGGACATCCCAGGTGCGGCGGCCCATCTTGGACGAGTTCGAGAACGTGGGCGGATCGACAAAAATCAGGTCCCAGCGGTTGCGCGTCTGGCGCTGGTCGCGAATCCAGGCGAGCACGTCGTCGCGCACAAAGTGATGCTGCGGACCCACAAAGCCGTTCTGGCGCATGTTGCGCTCGGCCCAGTCCAGGTAGGTGTTGGAGAGGTCGACCGTCACGGTTTCCTCGACGCCGCCGTCGGCCGCATAGCAGGTAGCGGTGCCGGTGTAGGCGAACAGGTTGAGGAAGCGGCGTGCCTGCTTGGCGTGCTCGCGCACCAGATCGCGCGTGACGCGGTGGTCCAAGAAGATGCCCACGTCCAGGTAGTCGTCAAAGTTGACGGCAAAGGTAAGACCGCCTTCCTCGATGAGCGGCAGGCGACGGCGCGCGATGTTGGCGCGCTCGCCCGAGCCGCCCTTGCCGGCGCCCTGCTTGCCGTACTGCGAGCCGCCGCGCGAACGCATGCGTGCCTTGGCGTGCACGTGCTCGGCCGGAACATCCAGGATGCGCGGCGCGATGGCCAAGATATCGAGCATGCGGGCCTGGGCCAGCGCCGGGTCGATGGTCTTGGGTGCGGCGTATTCGGCGATGACGAGCCAACGGCCCGGTGTCTGCGGGCAGCCCTCGTACAGGTCGATGGCGGCGGAGTAATCGGGCAGGTCGGCATCGTAGACGCGGTAGCAGCTCACGCCCTCGCGCTTGGCCCACTTGCGGCGCAGGCGTGCGTTCTTGCGCAGGCGGTTGGCGAACTGCTCGGACTCGGGGATGAGCACGGGCAGCGGCTTGCCGTCGCCCAGGTCGAGCGTGGCAGCGGGCTCGGGCATGGCGGGGGCTTCGTCGCCGATGACGTCGTCGGCGACCGCGGTCTGCTCCTCGGCATCCGCGCTGGTCGCAGCTTCAAACGCTGCGGCGGCGTGGTCGAGCGAGGGCCAAACCTCGATAGTCGCCTCTTCGTTGTTGGGCATGACGGCAATGGAGCGCGCGGGCTCGGCATGGAGCGCGCGGGCCAGCAGGCCGTCGCGGGTGAGCGCGGCGACCGGTGCCGAAGCAAGCTCGGGCGCGCGGCGCAGCTCGCCGACCAGCGTCATGGCGTCGTGTATGAGCGAAAGCGGGGTCTCGGTGGTGTCTGCGACCACGGCGGCGCCGGCGACAGCACCCGCATGGTCCAGTACGGTAGTGGGCTTGGCGGCGCAAAAGTCGACAAAGCGCTTATAGCCGGCGCACTTGACCATGCGCTCGGCGGTCTTGCGGGCGGCGGGGTCGATGTCTACGGCAACGATGCGCGCCTGGCGCTCGCGCGCTGCCGTCTCGCGCTCGCGTGCCTCGGCAAGCAGCTGCTCCCATAGGGCGGCATCGTGCAGCTGCCAGCCCTCAAAGCCCCAGTGCTCGCGCGCGGCGCCCGGGGCGCGGTCGGCCAGAATGTTCACGGCCTCTAGCAGCAGGCCGCCGCCGGCGCACGAGGCGTCAATCAGCGCAGGTAGGGCCTCGTTTTCGTAGTCGTCGGCCGTCAGCTCGCGCTCGCACAGTGCGGTCCAGCCGACCTGCGCCAATACCAGGGCGGCGTAGTCGGGGCGCAACACGTGCGCGCCCTCGCTGGCACGGGTCGCGGCGGGCGGCAGGCGCTTGAACAGCGGGTCGCCCGAAAGGTCCAGGCTTATGCTCGCACGACGCTGACGCAACGAAAGCAGCAGGTGAACATCGGGATCGGCAGCATCGACATCGGCGCGACGGCCTGTGGTCTCGGCCAAGCGGTCGCACAATGCGTCTTTGGCGCGCAGGGCAGAGAAGCGCGTGTTGCGCAGCTGCTCGGTCACACCACGGGCAGTGATGGCAATGGTGGCGCCGGGGCGGACGATGTTTTCCCAGGCAATGTCGTAAACGGCATCGTACAGCTCGTCGGCATCCTGTGCCTCAAAGCGCCCGAGCACCACAAACACGCGGCTGGCCAGGCGCGACCACAGGCAGGCACGGTAGCCTTGCTCGAGCTCGCCCTCAAACGTGGCGCGGCCCTTGAGGCGGCGGACATGCGAAAGCCCGAGCCGCTTAAGCTCGTCGGCGAGTGCGGACTCAAAGCCCTCGGGGCAGCTTGCATAAAATTCCATGGGTGACCTCTCTGGTTGTGTCGCTCCATTATATGATGGAAGCTTCGTTTGCCATCGCCCTCGAAAGGAACCCATATGATTGATGCGTGCCCCTTGATTCCCATTTTCATTGCAACGGCCTCAGGACTCGGGGCCTCGCACAGGCTCCCGCCGCCTTACAGAACTGAAAGCTGGGCGTAGGGCAAATCTATGGCACGTGACCTGCGATTGCTCGGCCATAGATGGCGTAATCGAGGCTAAGGGAGGGCATCATGCGCAAGGGAAACGAGAGCTGGTTCTGGCACGCGAACGACATGGTGGTGACGGGCGACATGAACCCCGTGGTCCGCGTCCTGTGGGCCGCGCTCATCGTAGGCATCGGCGTCGCGACGATGGCCACGCTCTGGATCGTCACGAGGTAGCGCGCCACGAACGGATGACGAGGCACGCGGCGCATGCCACGCTGGCGGAACCCTAGCCTCGCTGCTGGACAATCTGTTCGATGAGCTTCGCGACGGAGTCCTCGGCCGCGTCCCCGATCAGGTGATGGGCTGCGGCCTTCGCCTCCGGCATCGCGCCAGCGACTGCGTAGGAGTTCGGCACCTTTTCGAGGAGCGTCACGTCGTTTTCCGAGTCTCCGATAAAAGCGACCTCGTCCAGCGTGACCCCAAGGCTGCCGAGAAGCGCGTCGAGTCCGTTTACCTTGCTCCAGCCAGCTGGAACAACATCGAGGAAGAATGGGACGGGCGAGGGGAAATCAAGTTCTGGGCAGGCTTCCTTGCATCGACTCCGAACGACTTCCGTCGGGGCGGAGCTGACGTTGACGAAGATGCCGGCGGTGATGACGTCACGGTTCGTGGGCACGTCTCCGAGCGCCATGTCTCTTCCGGAGTCCTTAACGACTTCCAGGGCGAATTCGTCGCCAGGCTCGACGGCGCAGAGGAACTGCTCGCAGCGTTTGCCTGTCTCATCGATATCGGCGACTAGCCAGAGTGACGTCCCCGCGTAGGGGCGTACGGCGCTATCGAGCTTTACGAGGGCCTCCGTCGAGAGCGTCTTTTTGAACACGAGTTCGCCGCTGGAGAAGACCTTCTTTCCGTTGGCCATGATGCCGGTCGAGAAACAGCGCGCGTCGCCGTCAAAGGCATCGGCCAGGTCGGCGTAGTCGCGGCCGCTTGCGGGGCCGAACGCGATGCCCGCATCAAGCGCCGAAAGAATCGCGCTGTGCGTGCGCTCCGATACGACCCTTGAGCCAAACGGCAGCAGGGTCCCGTCCATGTCTGCGAGGATGAGCTTTATCAAGGGGTCCTCCCGTTTCGGTCTGGGCGTCGGTGCGCCGGTGTGCGTCGTCCTAGCTGTATTGCCTGTCTCCCAAGAGATTCTTCGAGATGATCCTGTTAAGCTCTACCGGGTCATCCCAGCAAGAGGTCAGGAAGAGGAACAGCAGCTCGATGACGAAGTTGATCGAGCTGTGCGAGAAGGCGACCTCGGTTCCGGTGATGGCCTGATCTCGCGAGATGGCTCGGATGATATACGTGGCACGCTTCGCGAGCGGCGTATCTGGGTTGTCTGTGATCATGATGATGGGGGTGTTCGAATCCTCGGCAGAGTCGAATATGTTGACGAGGCGCTTCGAGTATCCGGACGTCGAAATGACGAGCAGGATGTCATTCTCCTTGAGGCTGGTTGCGGCGGAGACCATGGCATCGGTGGTACTGGGGCAAAACGCCCTGACTCCAACCTGTGAGAGCTTGAACGCCGCGTTTACGCCCATGCTAATCGAGTTGCCGACGCCCGCAATCAGGACGAGGTTGGCGTTGTGGAGCAGATTGACGACTGCCGAAAAGTCATCGGAGTCAATGAGCGAGGCGGTTTGGGAGAGCTCCTTGACCTTGTGAGACAGGACGTACTTGATGGAGCCCTCGACGTCGTCCAGAGTAATCCTGCCGTCCGTGGCCTTTTCTTCGCCGGATGCCCTGCTGATGGATATGCCGAGCGCCAGACGCATGTCCGAATAGGTTCGGTAGTCAAGCGTCCTTGCGAATCTCGAAACAGACGCCGGTGACGTACCGGTTTCTGCGGCGAGTTCGCGGACGGTCATCGTTGCGACATCCGACGGGTGGTCGAGCACATACGTTGCGATTGCCTTCTCCGAGGGGGATAGGCTGCTCATGACCGCGCAGATGTGGCTGAGCACATCCCCTGTCTTATCCATGGTTACTCCTTGGTCCTAGCTTGCTTTGTATCTTAGGTCAAGAGAGGTGAAAAATAAGCAAAATGTTTCATCAGCGGTGAAATAGCGTTTCACCGCTGATTTCCTACCGTTCACGGTAAATCGGTACTTCCTCGGCGCAATCTCAGCTTGAGCTGCTATCTTATGAGCCGTGAAACAACGGCACGAAAACGATGAAACAACAGAACATTGTTCCAACGCCTCGCAACTTCGTTTCACGCTAGATGCCGAATCACTTCGAAGCCCAGACAGGCACCCGGCGAGCAAGAAGGGAGAAGCACGATGCACAACGCCAAGACAAACGCAAGCATGACTTCGCTGTTCTTCGCGAACGTACTCTACTGGGTCTGCGCGGGCGTGTACTCGCCGTTTCTCTCCGCTCACTACACGAGCCTCGGCCTCAGCGCGGCCCAGACCGGCATTCTCCTCGCGGCGACCCCGGTGTGTGCGCTCGCCATCCAGCCGCTCTGGTCGACGATCGCCGACAAGCTCGGGCGCCGCCGCGCGGTCATCGTGGCCCTCTGCCTTGCGGCGGCGGTACTCGCTCCGCTGTATTACCTGGCGTCGACGTTCGTCCCGGTCCTTCTCGTAACCTTTGCATTCTCGGCGTTTTTCTCGGGGCTCCTGCCCCTGAGCGACTCCCTCGTCATCGAGCTCGCGGATCGCTCTGGCCTGGACTTTTCTCGCATTCGCATGGGTGGCACTATCGGCTATGCCATCGTCGTCCTGATCGTCGGTCGGCTGCTCGACATGGCTCCTCAAATCCAGTTCACGGTGGTCTCCGCCGCGCTGGTGGTCTTCGCGGCTCACATGTGGCGCCTCCCCGAGGCGGGAATTCGCGCCAATGCCGCGGACGATCCCAAGGTCTCCCACGGAAAGGGCCTCCTCTCGCTGTTCACCAGCAATGAGATCGCCTTCGTCTTGGTCTTCGCCTTCATCAGTTCGGCCGCGATTGGCTTCATCGGGGCGTTCTTGGGCCGCTACGCGGTCGAGCTTGGCGAGGGTCAGAACCTCGTGGGCGTCCTGAGTGCGGTCTCCGCTGCGAGCGAGATCCCCATCCTGCTCGTTTCCTCCAAGCTGGTCAGGCGCTTCGGCGAGATGAACCTCCTGATCTTTTCCTGCTTCATGGCGGCGCTCAGGCTCGTGCTTGTGGGCACCGGCATCGTCCCGGTCATGGTCTGCGGCCAGCTGCTGCAGAGCGTGAGTTACATGACCGTCTACTACTCCTGCGTTACCTACATTGCCAACCACACTTACGAGGATTGTCGCGCTCGAGGTCAGAGCGCCTTCGCGATGGTCCAGAGCGGTCTGTCCGTCGTGGTTGCGAACCTGTTTGGCGGTTGGGCGTGCGATGCGCTCGGCACGCACGCGGGTTTCCTGGCCTTCGCCCTCGCTTCAACGATTGCTGCAGTCGCTGCTCTTGTGGCGTACGTGCTATGGCGTCGAAGCGCGGCGCCGCAGCCTGAGGGCCAGGCGGCCGCATAGGCTCCACCGCGCCTCGCAAGCGCCTGCCTGCCTCGCGCTTCGCTTCGTGTTCAACCAGCTGACGAGCTGAGAACTGTCCGATCCAATGATTATTCAGGTGAAAGGAAGACAAAGATGTCACTCATCAAGGTCAACGAGCTTCTTCAACATGCGACCGAGCACCACTATGGCGTGCCCGCGATTAACGTCATCAATACGGAGACCATCCGTTATGCGATCCAGGCCGCCGAGGATGAGCACATGCCCATCATCATCCAGTACTGGCCTGGCTTCGAAGACCACTGCGCCCTCGACATCATCGCCTTCGCCGCCCGCTATTACGCCGAGCGCGCGAGTGTGCCCGTCGCCGTCCACCAGGATCACTCCGCTGGTTACGAGATCGCCGTCAAGGGCGTCAAGGCCGGCTTCCCATCCGTCATGGTCGACGGCTCCTCACTTCCCTATGAGGAGAACTTCCAGCTCACGAAGGACGTCGTCCAGGTCGCCAAGATCTTCGACGTCGACATCGAGGCCGAGCTCGGCCATGTCGGCAACGGCTCTGACGCCAACGACTTCGTGAACAGCGACCACTACACCGACCCGAACCTCGCCGAGGAGTTTGTCGAGGGCACCGGTTGCGGCTCGCTCGCCATCGCCGTCGGCAATGCCCACGGCCCCTATGTCAAGGTCCCGAACCTCGACATGGAGCGCATCAAGGCCTGCAGGGAGGCCGTCAGCGTCCCCCTCGTCATGCACGGATGCTCCGACATCCCCGACGAGCAGCTCCAGGAGGCCGTGAACCTCGGCATGAGTAAGTTCAACATCGCCACGGAGTACTTCCGTTCCATGTACCGCGCCTTCGAGAAGGACATCAACTCCGGTAAGAACGACGGCAACGGCATTGGCCTCCTGATGGACGCCGCCCCCGACATGCGCGCGTTCGTCGTCAGCAAGATCCAGCTTCTGAACCCCAACCACTATTCGCTCTAGGAGAGACTCGATGAAGAAAGTTCTTGTCGCGTCGCACGGCCACCTCGCAAGCGGAATCAGGAGCTCGATCGGAATCCTGACCGGCATGGCGGACATGGTGGAGGCAGTTGACTGCTACGTGGACGACTCCGATTTCACCCCTCGCATCCAGGCCTTTATTGACTCGGTGGGCCCTGAGGATGAGGCCATCATCTTCACCGACATCTACGGTGGTTCCGTCTTCCAGAAGGTCGTCCTTATGGAGCCGGAGAAGCGCGGGATCGTCCACGTCACCGGTATGAACCTCGGCCTCGTGATCGAGACGCTCCTCGGCGCCGAGCCGGTCACGGCAGATTCGATCAAGCAGAGCGTCGAGCTGGCGAGGGCGACGATGCAGGTCGTCGAGCCTCCGAGCAAGGCCGCGGACAACGAGGAGTCCGAGGGAGACTTCTTTGATTAGAGAGTACTAACAAGTAGAGAGAGGAAGCAATGATTGTTCAGGTTCGAGTCGATGACCGTCTGATTCACGGACAGGTCGCCCTGGTGTGGACCAAGGAGCTCAACACCACCAGGATCATCGTCGCCAACAAGCACGCCGTGGAGAGCGACGCCCTTCGCATGACGCTTTCCATGGGTACGCCGGCGGGCCAGAAACTCCTCGTCAAGGACGTTCCGGATGCCTGCCGCATCGCGAACGATCCGCGCGCGGACTCCATGCGCATCTTCGCGCTCACCAACTGCGTGCGTGACGTGCTTGAGCTCGTTAAGGGCGCGCCGGGCAAGATTGAGGGCGTGAACGTTGCCAACGTCGGCCGCTTCGACAAGTCCGATCCGGATAGCAAGGTCGCCCTCAACTCCACGATCATGCTCAACCCGGATGAGCTCGAGGCCGCGAAGGAGCTTTGCGAGCAGGGTATTCCGGTTTTCCATCAGCTTATCCCGTCCAATCCCAAGACTCCTCTCAAGAGCCTGATCGAGGCGGCGGGGAAATAAGGGGATTTGGCCAGGCGGCCAAATGAAATGAAAGAAAGGAAGTCAAATGATTGGGTTGGCAATAATGGCCTGGTTGACCGTGCTGATTTGCTACGGCGGCAACTGGGTTCTCGGTCAGTGCATGATCGAGCGTCCTCTCGTGGTAGGTCTCGTTGCGGGCCTCCTGATGGGCGACGTCAAGACCGGTGTCATCATCGGTGCCTCTCTCGAGGCGATCTTCATGGGCGCGGTTAACATCGGTGGCGCTATCTCCGCCGAGCCCGTTACCGCGACCGCTCTCGCCGTCGCCTTCACCGTTGGCGCCGGCATCGACCAAGGTGCCGCCATCACGCTGGCCGTTCCCGTGGGCGTCGTCACCGCGTTCCTCTCGATCTTCATGAACAACGTGTTCCTCGCGTTCTTCGCCGCCACCTTTGACAAGATGGCCGCTGAGGGCAACGAGAAGGGTCTCGCGCTTCAGCACTTCGTTCTCTGGTTCGTTAAGTACGCCGCCTTTGGCCTCATCGCCTTCCTCGGCGTTTACCTCGGTGCCGAGCCCGTTGCCGCCATCGTTAACCAGATTCCGGCCAATGTCATGAACGGCCTCAACGCCGTGGGCGCCCTCCTGCCCGCCGTTGGTATGGCGCTCCTGCTCCAGATGCTGTGGAGCACCGAGCTTAGCATCTACTTCTTCCTGGGCTTCACGCTCTACCAGTACCTCGGTCTCCCGATGATCGCCATCGCGGTTCTCGGTGTCATCGTCGCGGTGGCCTCCGCCCTCCGCGACAAGGAGATCTTCGACCTCACCAAGAAGGGCGTGGCCGCCCAGGCCGTTTCCGGCGACTCTGTAACCAGCGACGAGGAGGATTTCTTCGCATGAGCAACCTGACTAAGAATGTGAGCCCTGAAGACAAGAAGATGCTCAACAGCATTTTCCTGCGCTCCTTCTCCGTGTTCGCCTCCTGCGCCGGCGGTTCCGTCAAGGCTGGCGCCGACGGCTGGCTGTACTCCGTCCAGCCCGCGCTTAACCGCTACTACGCCGATGACCCCGAGGCCCGTGCCGACGCCATGAAGCGTCACACGACTTGGTACAACATTACCCAGAACGTGGGCACGTTCGCCATGGGCCTCGTCGCCTCCATGGAGAGGGAGAACTCGCAGCACGAAGACTTCGATACCGAGTCCATCGACGGTATCAAGGTCTCCCTCATGGGCCCGATGTCCGGTATCGGCGACGCAATCTTCTGGGGCGTCCTGCGTGTCATCGCCGCCGGCATTGGCATCAACCTCGCCATGAGCGGCTCGCCCCTCGGCGCCATCATGTTCCTGCTGATCTACAACATCCCGTCGATCCTCTGCCGTTACTTCTTGACCTACCTCGGCTTCAACATGGGCACCAACTTCATCTCCGAGATGTACGAGGGCGGCCTCATGAAGCTCATCACCAAGGCCACCTCCACGATCGGCCTCGTGATGATCGGCGCCATGACCGCGGCGAACGTCAAGTTCAACACGATCCTGTCCATCCCGGTTCAGGATTCTGACCCGGTCATGATCCAGACCTACCTCGATTCCATCTTCAAGGGCCTCGTGCCCCTGGTCCTCACGCTCGTCGTCCTGTGGCTCCTGCGCAAGAAGAACGTCAACGTCAACATCATCCTGGTTGGCGTCATGGTTCTCGCGCTCGTCCTCGGCCTCGTGGGCATCGTGTAAGGCGGCTTTCGGATCATTAGAAGCTTGTCCAAGGCAATTCCCGGCGGCACGCGATCGAGGACATTCGACGCGTGCCGCCCCATTATAAGGAGAGAACATGCGCTACACGCACCTCAAGAACTCCGACGTCGACGTCTCCCAGCTTGCTGTGGGCACCTGGGCGATCGGCGGCGACTCCTTTGGTGAGAACGATGACGCCGCCAGCATGTCCGCCATCCGCACCATGCTCGATCACGGCGTCAACCTCATCGACACCGCGCCGTGCTATGGCAACGGCACGTCCGAGAAGGTCGTCGGCAACGCGCTCAGGGGCGTCGACAGAGAGAGCTACCTGCTCTCGACCAAGGTTGGCCTGATCACCAGCGCCGCCGGCTATGACCGCGACTCTTCGTTCAAGAACATCATGAGGGAGGTCGAGAGCTCGCTGCGCAACCTCCGCACCGACTACATCGACTTCTACTTCGTGCACTGGCCCGACGCCAAGACCCCGTTCTCCGAGACGATGTGCGCCCTCCAGCTCCTCAAGGAGCAGGGCAAGATTCGCCACATCGGCGTCTCCAACTTCACGACCGAGATGATCGAGGAGTGCGAGAAGGTCGCTCAGATCGACGTCCAGCAGCCGCCCTATTCCATGGTCGACCGCTCCTCCGAGGACCTCATCAAGTGGGGTTACGAGCGTGGCATCGACTCCTTCACCTATGGCTCCCTTGGCGCAGGCATCCTGTCGGGCAAGTTCCGCGAGCTGCCGAAGTTCGAGGAGGGCGATGTTCGCGGCGGCTTCTACGACTACTTCCAGGAGCCCAAGTTCTCGCGCGTCCAGGAGCTGCTCAAGGTCATGGACGAGATCGCCGAGGCTCATGACAAGCCCGTGGCACAGGTCGCCGTGAACTGGAGCACCCAGAAGGAGTACGTGGGCACTGCGCTCGTTGGAGTGCGCACGGACGCCCACGCGATTCAGAACTGTGAGACGTTCGAGTGGGAGCTTTCCGCCGATGAGATGGCCAAGCTTGACGCCAAGCTTGACGAGCTGAAGATCGGCTAGCCATGGGCACCGAGGAGAGGAAGTACCCCACTTCCGAGCTTGAAGTGCTTGAGCGTGGATCTAGGGAGGTCGTGGAGCCCAACGGGCTGAAGCTCCTGCTGAAGCCCGTGCCGGGAGACGAGCGCGAGCACGTGCTCGATCCGCGCGTCTACGCGCGCGCCCATGCGAAGCTCGCCGCCGGCCCGGCGCCGGCGGGGCCGGTGGACGTGATCGCGTGGCGTTCCGCTCCCAACAAGGAGACCCATGTCGTGAGGGGCTCGAACGTCGCCAAGAAGACCGTCGTCATGAACTTTGGCAACAGGGGCATTCCCCTGCACGTCTTCACGCCCGAGGGCCACGAGAGCGGCTCCGCCGCGCTCGTGTTCATCCACGGCGGCGGCTTCATGGTGGGCAACATTGGCCAGTACGAGAACTGCCTGCGCGACATCGCTGAGCGAACGGGCTGCGTCGCGATCTACCCGGAGTACCGCCTGTCTCCCGAGACGATGTTCCCCGGTGGTGTCGAGGACTGCGTGAAGACGCTCGACTGGCTTGTCGAGCATGCGGATGAGCTGGGTGTCGACGCGACGCGGGTCGCCGTGGCTGGCGACTCCGCGGGCGGAAGCCTGACCAATGCCGTCGTCCTCGACGGGTCCCATGCGGACAGGATACAGCTCGTGGCCGAGCTGTATCCGCTCGTCGACGGCGGCCCTGTTCCGGAGGAATGGTCCTATGACCTCTATGAGATCGTGAACGACCAGAGGGCCGAGGCTCTGAGCAGGGTGGATCGCATCCGCAACGCCAACGACGACCTGCCAATGATGTATACCAACGGCAATGCGGAGGAGATGCTCGACCCGAGGGTGTCTGCCCTGTTCGCGGAGGACGTGAGCGCGTTCCCCCGCACGGTCATCATCTCTTCCGAGTATGACTACCTGCGCTATCAGGACGAGCTATTCGCGAAGAGGCTGCAGGATGCGGGCGTTGACGTCACCGCGATTCGCTATCGCGGCTGCGACCACGGCTTCTTCGAGATGTACGGCGTGATGCCTCAGGCTGAGGACGTCTGCCGCGTCATCTCCGAGGAGCTTGCGAAGATCTAGGGGCTCGTCGCGGCGGCCTCCTGGACGAGTGACGGTCCGGCGGGATGCTAGGTGCGTCCCGCCGGACCTTTGCGTTGACGGGCGCGTGCCGCTTGCCGGAGGGCGTGTGTGGGGTTCGCTTCGGCGGTGCCGGATTGACCGGGAGATGCGTTTACCGCCGCTTTTCCAAGTGAGCCCAGCAAGCAAATCGCGAGCTGAGTCCCAAGGGCATTGACAAGGGCGTGGGCGTGGTGCGAGCGCTTGAGTATCTGGGGCGCGCCGGCAACGCGCGCACCTTTGGCTTTGGCGATTCGGGCAACGACCTGGGCATGCTTGCCGCCGTCGAGACGGCTGTTGCCATGGGTAACGCCATGCCCGAGGTCAAGGCAGTCGCCGACTACGTGACCGACGTCGTCGCACGCGACGGCACCGTCACCGCCATGCGCCACTTTGGGTTGATCTAATTATTTCGCCGTTCGGACGATTTTCGATCTGCAACTCACTGGATTCACATGCTCAATCGATTTATCAATTCAAACGCTAAGGCGTTTATACCGTTCGCCGAGAAGATAAAAAGCCGCAGTTCACGCCTTGATAAACGTAGATAAAGTGTTTAGCAGTTCCACGCCCGTATGCTAACGAAAGGAATCAGGCAGATGGCAATCAAGGTGTTCGCTGACGGTGCAAACCTCGAGGGTATGCTCGACATGTACGAGAACGGCAACGTTCAGGGTTTCACGACCAACCCGTCCCTTATGAAGAAGGGCGGCGTGACGGATTACCGTGCGTTTGCCAAGGAGGTTCTGGCCCACATCACTGATGCGTCCGTTTCGTTTGAGGTCTTTGCCGACGACGTCGAGACCATGGAGGTCGAGGCCCGCGAGATCGCTACCTGGGCCGAGAACGTCTACGTCAAGATTCCGTGCGTGACCACCAAGGGCGAGTCCGCCGCCGAGCTGGTGCGCAAGCTTTCCGCCGACGGCATCAAGGTCAACGTCACCACCATCTTTACGCCCGCGCAGGTTGACGAGATGGTCGACGCTGTCGACGCCGAGACGCCGTCTATCATCTCGCTCTTTGCCGGCCGTATCGCCGACACGGGTGTCGATCCCATTCCGTTTATGACAGAGTCGGTCAAGAAGGCCGCCGCCAAGCCCAACTGCGAGGTTCTGTGGGCGTCCACGCGCGAGCTTATCAACATTTACCAGGCCGAAGCCTGTGGTTGCCAGATCATTACGGTGCCCAACAGCATCCTGGCCAAGCGTAAGAACATCGGCCGTGATCCGTACGAGGTCTCGCTCGACACCGTGCGCGGTTTTGCTAAAGATATCGCCGCTCTGGGCTTCCATATTCTGCCGTAACGCGAACACTGACTACGCCGCGGGCTGCTCGCCCCGGCCTTTCCTTTCCCTATCGCTCACGCGCTTCGCGAGGGTCGCGCTAGGCAAAGGAAAGGCCGGGGCTGCCGACACGAACTTGCCGGTAGGTTGGTGATAGGCTTCCATATCCTGCCGTGGACAAAGGTACCCCCGCCTGCGCCGTGCAAAATTGAGAGTATTCAGCAAGGTAAAGGCTTTTACCAGCTGGGTGAAGCATGGAACAGCCCCCGTTTTGGCTCTGATGACGCTAAAACGGGGGCTGTTTCTTGCTTTTTCGTCTCTGAGGGGCATCCGGACGGTGGAATTTGCAGAATACTCGCGATTTTGCACGTCGCGAGAGGGGGGACCCTTGCTTTGGCGGTTTACTTCCCCTGCACCATGGTGAGGGAGATTTTCTTGCGGTCGCGATCGACCTTTTCGACCCACACCTTGACCGTGTCACCGACGCGCACCACGTCGCTCGGGTGCTTGACGAAGCGGTTGGCGAGCTTGGAGATGTGCACGAGGCCGTCCTGGTGCACGCCCACGTCGACGAAGGCGCCAAAGTCCACAACGTTGCGCACCGTGCCCTTGAGTTCCATGCCGGGCTCCAGGTCGTCGATCGAAAGCGCCGAGCGGCTAAAGACTACCTCGGGCGCGTCGTCGCGCGGGTCGCGACCGGGCTTCTTGAGCTCGTTGACGATGTCGATGAGCGTGAGGGTGCCGCAGTCCAGGTCGCTTGCCAGCGCCGAGATGCTGCCCAGGCGGCGCTCGATATCGGGCACGCCGCCGCGGCTGAGCTCGCTTGCCGCAACGCCGGCGCGCTCCAGGACGGCCGTGGCCACCTCGTAGCTCTCGGGGTGGACGCTTGTCGCGTCGAGCGGGTTCTTGCCGCCGCTGATGCGCAGGAAGCCCGCGGCGTTGAGGTATGCCTTGGGTCCCAGCTTGGGGGCCTTCTTGAGCTGGCGGCGATCGGTAAAGGCCCCGTTTTTCTCGCGGTAGGCCACGATGTTTTTGGCTACGCTCGGCGTAATGCCCGACACGTAGCCCAGCAGGCTTGCGCTCGCGGTGTTGACGTCGACGCCCACACGGTTGACGACGTCTTCCACCACGTGGCCCAAGGTGCGCGAAAGCTCGGCCTGGTCAAGGTCGTGCTGGTACTGGCCAACGCCGATGGACTGGGGCGGAATCTTGACGAGCTCTGCCAGCGGGTCTTGCAGACGGCGGCCCAGGCTCATGGCGCCACGTACGGTGACGTCCAGGTCGGGATATTCCTGGCTGGCGAGCTCGGAGGCGGAGTACACCGACGCGCCGGCCTCGTTGACGATGGTGTAGCGAAGGCTGGGTGCCTGCTCGGCAATAAACTCCGAGACGACTTCCTCGGTCTCGCGGCTGGCGGTGCCGTTGCCGATGACGATGGTGTTGACGCCGTCCTTCTTGACGAGGCGGGCGAGCTCGCGCTTGGTGCCGGCGACGTCGTGGCGCGGCTTGGTGGGATAGACCACGCCGTGGTCGAGTAGCTTGCCGGTCTCGTCCATGACGGCGACCTTGCAGCCGGTGCGGTAGCCCGGGTCGAGAGCGAGCACGCGGGCGCCGCGCACGGGGCGTGCCGAGAGCAAGCCCTCGAGATTCTTGGCAAAGACGTTGATGGCCTCGGTCTGCGCACGAACGGTGAGTTTGGCGCGGGCCTCGCGCTCCAGCGAGGGGGCCATGAGGCGCTTGTAGCCATCGGCGATGGCGGCGTCAAAGACGGGAGCAAACACGCCCTGGCGACGGGGCCAGCGGCTGCCGAGGCGTGCCGTAGCGGCAGCGCCGTCGACGTTCACGCGCACGCGGAGCTTGCCCTCGCGCTCACCGCGGTCGATAGCCAGCACGCGGTGGTTGGGTATACGGCGCAGCGGCTCATCATAGCTGTAGTACGGCTCGTAGGGGGTCTTCTCGGCGGGGTCGGTGGCCTCGACGACGATGTCGGCGGTGTTTTGCGTAAAGGCGCGCAGGTCGGCGACGTTCTCGGGATCTTCGGCCACCGTCTCGGCCACGATGTCGGCGGCGCCGGCGAGCGCCTTTTCGGGCGTGTCGAAGCCGGCCTCCTCGTTGACGTAGTCCGCGGCGGCGTCGAGCGCGCTGCCCTTGGCCGAGGCCTGCATGATGATCATGTTGGCGAGCGGCTCCAGGCCGGCCTCGCGTGCCTTCTGCGCGCGGGTCATGCGCTTTTTGCGGTAGGGCTTGTAGAGGTCCTCGACACGCTGGAGCTGTGTGGCCTCGCGAATCTGTTGCTCGAGCTCGGGCGTGAGTTTGCCCTGGGCGCCGATGAGCAGAATGACGTCCTCTTTGCGCTGCTCAAGATTACGCAGGTAGGACAGGCGCTCGTCGAGCGCGCGCAGGGCGACATCGTCCATGCCGCCCGTGGCTTCCTTGCGGTAGCGCGAGATAAAGGGAATGGTGTTTCCCTCGTCGATGAGCTTGACGGCCGCCTCGACGTTGGCGGCCTTAAGGTTGAGCTCGCGCGCGAGCTGGGCGATAAGATCCATGAAACTCCTTGCGTTTAAGGTGCGTTTGCAGCACAGAGCTACCAAGGATACCACCTGCCACTTCGCTCAAAAAAGACTGTTTTGGGGCCGCGCCACGAAAGCGGCCTATCTACTACGTTTGAACCGTATGGGCTGACCATGCCTGGGTTTTCCGAAGATTAGCAACTCGTCTACCTGCGGTTTTTATTTCGCGAAATTCGGTATGGTTGAGGGTGATCGGCTAAACGTAGTAGATAGGCCCATTTCGTGGCGAACGAACCAAGCTGAGGCGCAAAAAGGCCTCCCGCCTCAGAAAAAACGTCAGCGAAGTAGCAAAATGCCCCGCGGGCAGGAGGCTGCTCGCGGGGCAAAGAAGAGGGGCTTGTTGGTGGCGGACCGAGGGACTCGGCATGGGGTTTCTGCCGCGGCCGCTCTTAAGGCATTACAGCTCGACGAGCTGACCGGTCTCGGCGGCCTCCTTGATGGCGTTAAGCAGCGTGAGCGTCTTGACGTTGTCGGCGGGGGTCACGACGGGTTCGACCTCGCGGCGGACAACCTTCACAAAGTGCTTGAGCTGCATCTTGTGCGGCAGTGCCGGGTCGACGGCCGGAATCTCCATCTGCAGCGGCTTGTGCCAGTTGGAGGCGCCGTCGTAAGAGAACTGGTGCAGGCGGGGCAGCGACAGGGCGCCTTTGGTGCCGCCGATGAAGTAGGCGTCGGCGTCGAAGGGGCGGTACTGCGGATCCTCGCGGGCGGTCGCCTCCCAGTTCCAGGGGCTGGCGGTGGCGTCGGAGATGGTCATGCTCGCGAGCGCTCCGTCGGCAAAGCGAACGTTGACCACGGCGGAGTCCTCGGTCTCAAAACCGCGGGCGGCGCTGGACTGCATGCCCTGGACGGCGACGGGCTCGCCCAGCAGGTAGCGGAGCAGGTCGACGTCGTGCACCAGGTTGACCAGGATCGGGCCGGCACCCTTCTTGCGGCGCCACTCGACATCGAAGTACTCGTCGTTCTTATAGATCATGTAGTGGAAGCTCGACACGGTGAGCTTGCCTAGCTCGCCGGACTCGATGATCTCCTTGGCCTTGTTGACGAAGGGGTTGTGGCGACGGTGCTGACCCACGAGCACGGGCACACCGGCGGTCTCGGCCTCGGCGGCGAAGGCCTGGGCATCCTCAAGATCGTTGGAGATCGGCTTTTCTACCAGCGGCACGATGTTGCGCTTGATGGCCTCGCGGGCAACGCCCAGGTGCAGGTCGTTGGGGGTGGCGATGATGACGGCCTCGGGCTTGACCTCGTCCATCATCTGGGCGGGATCGGTAAAGAACGGCACGCCGGCGGCCTCGGCCGTGGCGCGGGCGCCCTCAAAGGCGTCGGCGATAGCGACGAGCTCGGCCTCGGGCTCCTCGGTGACAAAGCGGATGTGGTTGCGGCCCATGGCGCCGGCGCCGATGACGGCAATGCGGACGGGGTTGAGCTCAGACATTTCGACTCCTTAATAATTGGTGGCTGCCGAATGTGACAAAGGGACTGTCCCTTTGTCACATCGGTACAACTAAGCGGACTTCTTCTTGCTGTCGGAGACCATCATGTAGACGGTGAGCACGACGGCGATGGCGGCGATCACGATGGCGCCGTAGAAGGACTGCTGGTAGGCAGCGCTGCCGGCCTCGGCGTGATACAGCACGGCGGTGATGGGCTGGCTGATCCAGGTAGAAGCAGCGTAGCCCAAGAACATGATGCCGTAGTTGACGCCGATGTTGCTGGTGCCAAAGGCGCCACCGGTGAGCGGCGGGTAGATGACGAGCAGAGCGCCAAAGCTAAAGCCGAGCAGGGCGAGTGCCACAAAGAACATGCTCTGCGTAAAGCTCATCGACATGATGACGAGCGCGACGATGGTGACGACAAGGCTGATGAGCAGCGACTTATAGGCGCCGAGCTTGTCGATGATCTGGCCAAAGGACAGACGGCCGACCAGGTTGGCGCAGGTGTTGACGGAGACCACTACACCGCCGAGGGCGACAGCTGCGGCGCACGTGGGGTCGGCGAAGAGCTGGACGGCGGCGATGGAGGCAACCTTGCCCACGAGCAGGGTGCCCGCGGTGGCGGCAAAGGCGAAGGTGACGATGAGGACCCAAAAGCGCGGGGTCTTGACCATCTCGCCCGGGGTGAGGTCGCCGAAGGTGCCGGCATGTGCTCCGCCCTTGGGGGCCTCGAAGCCCTCGGGCAGCCAGCCGGCCTCGGGGGCCTTCAGGAACAGAGCGGAGGCGGCGATCATCACAAAGAAGATGACGCCGAGTGCCTTGAGGGCGCCAAAGATGCCGAGGCTCGGGATGAGCAGCGAGGCGAGCACCGGGGACAGCACGGCGGGGCCGGCGGTCGAAGCGGCCAGGGTGATGCCGGAGGCGAGGCCCTTCTTGTCGATGAACCATTTTTGACCGGTGGTGAGCGCCGGGTTGTAGCCCAGGCCGTTGCCGATGGCGGCGACGAGCGAGAACCACAGGTAGAACTGCCACGGCTCGGTGACGGTGCCGGACATGAACCAGCCCAGGCCGTAGCACACGGCGGCGGCGATCACGACGTTGCGGGGGCCGATCTTATCGGAGATGCGGCCGGCGAAAATGCCCGTCACGGCCATGATGGTCTGAAAGACCGGGAAAGCCCAGGTGAGGGCGCTCGACCACTCGGGGTAGACGGCGAGCAGGTTCTTGCTCACGACGGAATACAGCGCGATGGAGCTGATGAAGAACATGGTGACGCACGCGGCGGAAAGCACGGCGGCGCGACCCTTGTTGGAGTTGGTGGAAGCCATTGGACTCTTTCTAATCGATGCGGGGGAGGGGCGGGTACGTCCGCGGGGCCTCCCTGTCAGGCTGGTTTACTGGTCGGTCGGCTTTGCGACGCCGGACTCGTCGGACCAAAGCTCGACACCCTTGTTCTTAAGATAGTTGTCGGCAAAGGCTCGGCGGCCGCCAGGCTTGGCGGTGAGGTCGCCCATCATATTGGAGAAACCGCCATCGACCTTGATGGCGTCGCCGGTGGTAAAGTCCGAGCGCTTGGACGCCAGGAACATGACGGCGTTGGCGATATCGCTGACCTCGCCGATGCGGCGCGTGGCGATGAGGCGGCTGCGGCTCTTCTCGACCTCGGGGTCGGCGTAAAAGCTCGCCGACATGGGGGTCTTGACAAAGCAGGGCTCGACGCAGTTGGAGCGCACGCCGTAAGGGCCCCACTCGGCGGCGAGCATCTTGGACATCATGTTGACGCCCGCCTTGGTGGAGCTGTACACGCCCGAGAACGTCTCGGGGGAGTGGCTAGCGACGGTCGAGATGTGCACCAGGCGGCCCTGGCCGGCCTTGATCATCTCGCGACCAAAGCGCTGCGAGGTGATGAAGTAGCCGGTGAGGTTGACGTTGAGCACCTGCTCCCAGTCGCTCAGCGGCAGGTCCTCCATGGCGGCGAAGCGCAGGATGCCGGCGGTGTTGACGAGAACGTCGACGCGGCCGAACTCGGCGATGGTGGCGTCGACGGCGGCCTGAACCTCGGCCTCGTCGGTGGCGTTCATCTTGTAGCCCTCGGCGTGGATGCCAAACTCGGCGGCGAGGTCGGCGGCTGCGGCCTTGACCTTCTCCTCGTCCAGGTCGAGCAGGACGACATTGGCGCCGTTGCGGGCGAACTCGCGGCAAATCTCGGCGCCCATACCGCCGAGCGCGCCAGTCACGGCGCAGACATCGCCCTCGAGCTTAAGCCAATTGCTCATAGGAACTTCCCTTCTTGTGCCTCCCTGTGGGTCGCTCCCATTAACCGACCCACGTGGTTTTCGCTGGTTATCGTATGCTTAGCGTTCGCGCAGGTGAATTGCATATTTGTTAGAATGGCGTTAACCGTAGGTTTACACTGTGCATTGAGGTTTGTTCGCAATTGAGCGTGTGACCTGCGAAAACGACCCCCTGCGGCGCTGTGGGCCCGCGCGTGCGAAAACGGGAGATTGACGTGTACGATCGACGACTTGACGCTATTTCGGCCGCCGCGGAGCTGGGAAGTTTCTCGCGTGCCGCGGCAAAGCTGCGCGTGTCGACCCCGGCGCTCGTCAAACAGGTGTCGGGGTTCGAGGCCGAGTTTGGCATCACGTTGTTCGAGCGCTCGCACTCGGGCGTCAAGGTGACGCCGGCGGGCGCGCTGTTGGTGGACGACGCGCGCTCGATTATGCGCCAATCCGAGGATGCGTTGCGCCGCGCCCGGCGAGCGGCGGGCGATGGCGGTGCGGTGCGCCTGGGCGTATCGATGATGTGCCCGGGGCGCCACACGCTCGCGCTGTGGCCGCAGGTGCACGACATGGAGCCGCGCTTGCGTTTTGAGATTGTGCCGGTGGGGGACCTTTACGATGAGCGCGAGACCGTCATGCGAGGTCTGGGGCGCGAGGTGGATGTGGTGCAGTCGAGTTTTTCGACCCCGCGCTGGGGTGATGCCTGCCAAAAGCTCCGCATTGTCAACGTGCCGTTTTATATCGACCTGCCGCGCACGAGCCCGCTGGCACGCAAGAACCGTATTTCGATCGCCGACTTGGAGGGTATGCGTCTGCGCGTACTGCGCCACGGCAACGACGCCATGGACAGCCTGCGCATTGACCTTTTGGCCGACGGCGGCGTGGACGTGATCGACGTGGATAGCTTCGACTTTGCGCTCTTTAACGAAGCCGAGGAAAAGGGCGACGCGGTGCTCACCTGCGGCGCGTGGTCGGGCGTGCACCCGGCTTTTGTAGGCGTGCCGTTCCTATGTGGCCGCGAGGTGCCGGTCTTCTTGCACTACCCGCTCGAGCCCACCCTCCAAGTACAAAAATTCGTCAACGCCATGGCCCAACTCCTCAAGTAGCTCATTTGGCGCGGGTAGTCTTTTTGGGACGGGGCTTTTTTAGCTACTTTCGCCGCCCTGCCTGCGCACCCTCAAAGTAGTCAAAAAGCCCCGTCCCAAAAAGACTAACAAAACGAGGCCCTGGCCAAACGGCCAGGGCCTCACTAACTTTTATTCCGTTCTAAACGACGGGCTGACTGCGCGCAGGTGGGCTCCCCGGGGCGGCGGGGTATTTCCTCCGCGCGCAGTTTCGCAGCGCAGCGAGAATGTTTGAGCACGGAGGAATTACCCCGCCGCCCCGGGGAGCCCTCCGTCGGTAACCGGTCCTACTCGAGCTCAAACGCACCCGTGTACAGCTGGTAGTAATACCCGCGCTTGGCGATCAGCTCGTCGTGGTTGCCGCGCTCGATGATGCGGCCGTGGTCCAGACAGATGATCGCGTCAGAGTTGCGCACGGTGGACAGGCGGTGTGCGATGACAAACGTCGTGCGGCCTTCCATGAGTTTATCCATGCCCGCCTGCACGATGGCCTCGGTGCGGGTGTCGATGGAGCTCGTGGCCTCGTCCAGAATCATCGCCGGCGGATCGGCGACGGCAGCGCGGGCGATCGAAATCAGCTGGCGCTGGCCTTGCGACAGCTGGGCACCGTTGCCGGTAAGCATGGTGTCATAGCCGTCAGGCAGGCGGGTGATAAAGTCGTCCGCGCCGGCGAGCTTGGCCGCCGCGATGCACTCCTCGTCGGTGGCATCCAGGTTGCCGTAGCGGATGTTGTCCATCACGGTGCCAGTGAACAGGTTCACGTCCTGCAGCACCACGCCCAGCGAGCGGCGCAGATCTGCCTTGCGGATCTTGTTGACGTTGATGCCGTCGTAGCGGATCTTGCCATCGGCAATGTCGTAGAAGCGGTTAATGAGGTTGGTGATGGTCGTCTTGCCGGCACCGGTGGCGCCGACAAACGCGACCTTCTGGCCGGGCTTGGCAAACACGGACACGCCGTGCAGCACCTCGTGGTCGGGCGTGTAGCCAAAGTCCACGTTGTCCATGACCAGGTCACCGCGCAGCGGTACGTACTCGATCTCGCCGGTTGCGCGGTGCGGATGTTTCCATGCCCACATGCCGGTGTGGTGGTCAGCCTCCTCGAACTCCCAAGTCTCGGGGTTCACCTGTGCGTTGACGAGCGTCACGTAGCCCTCGTCGGCCTCGGGCTCCTCGTCGATGAGCTCAAAGATGCGGTCGGCGCCGGCGAGGCCCATGACCACGGCGTTGATCTGCTGCGAGATCTGGCCGATCTGTCCGCAGAACTGCTTGGTCATGTTGAGGAACGGCACCACGACGGCGATGGACAGCGCCATGCCCGAGATGCTCAGGTTGGGCACGCCCAGCGCCAGGAAGATACCGCCTGCCAGCGCAACCAGCACGTAGAGCAGGTTGCCCAGGTTCATGAGGACCGGCATCAGGATGTTGGCGTACATGTTGGCCTTCTGCGAGACCTCGAAGAGCTTTTCGTTGCGCTCGTCAAAATCGGCCTCGGCGGCAGACTCGTGGCAGAATGCCTTGACGACCTTCTGGCCGTTCATGACTTCCTCGATATGGCCCTCGACCACGCCGAGCTCGGTCTGCTGCGCGATGAAGAAACGCGCGGAGTTGGAGCCGAGCAGCTTGGTCATAAAGGTCATAAAGGCGACGCCTGCCACAATGACCAGGCACATCCACACGCTGTAGTACAGCATGATAAAGAACACCGTGACGATGATGATGATCGTCATGAGCAGGTTGGGCAGCGACTGGCTGATCATCTGACGCAGCGTGTCGATGTCGTTGGTGTAGTGGCTCATGATATCGCCGCGCTGGTGCGTGTCGAAGTAGCGGATCGGCAGGTCCTGCATGCGGTTGAACATCATCTCGCGCAGCTTCTCCAGCGAGCCCTGCGTGACGATAGCCATGGCGCGGTTCCAGAAGAGCGAGGACAGGACACCGACGCCGTAGATGCAGGCGAGGGTGGTCACGAGCTGCAGAATCTTGGGCTGTGCGGCTTCCCAATCGCCCGACTGCCACGATTCGCTAATAATCTGCAGGGCGCTCTGCAGGAAGGTCGCGCCGATGGAGTTGATGATGGCGCAGAGCACCACTCCGGCGACGACAAGGGGCAAAAGCACGGGATAGAAGCCAAAGAGCGTCTTGATGAGGCGCGACATGGTGCCGCCCTTGCGGTTGAGCGCGCGCTCGGCGGTCGTTGCCTTACTCATGTGCCTCGCCTCCTTCCTGAGTTTGAGCTTGCGTTGCGGATGCCTCGGTGTCGGCCTCGATGGCCCCTTCGCCCTCGGCGCTCATCTTGTTTTGCGAGGTAAAGGTCTCGCGGTAGATCTCGCTTGTCTTAAGCAGCTCGTCATGGTTGCCGATCTGCGCGATGCGGCCGCCCTCCATGACGATGATGCGGTCTGCGTCCTGCACGGAGCTGATGCGCTGGGCGATGATGAGCTTGGTCGTGTTGGGCAGATAGCTTGCCAGCCCTGCGCGGATCTTGGCGTCGGTCTTGGTGTCGACGGCGCTGGTGGAGTCGTCCAGGATCAAGATCTTGGGGCGACGCAGCAGGGCGCGTGCAATGCACAGGCGCTGCTTCTGACCGCCCGAAACATTAGAGCCGCCCTGTTCGATCCAGGTGTCGTAGCCCTTGGGGAAACCGTCGACAAACTCGTCGGCGCAGGCCAGATGCGCTGCCTCGCGGACTTCCTCGTCGGTGGCGTTCGGGTCGCCCCAACGCAGGTTCTCGGCGACGGTGCCGCTAAACAGTACGTTTTTCTGCAGCACCATGGCGACCTGGTGACGCAGCGCGTCCAGGTCGTAGTCGCGCACGTCCACGCCGCCCACGCGCACAGCGCCTTCGGTGGTGTCGTACAGGCGGGCGATGAGGTTGACGAGCGTGGACTTGGCCGAGCCGGTGCCGCCGATGATGCCGATGGTCTCGCCGCTCGTAATGTGCAGGTCGATATCGTCGAGCGCCTGGCGCTTCGCATGCTTGGAATACTTAAAGCTCACGTGGTCAAAGTCGATGGAACCGTCGGCAACCTCGAGCACGGGCTCGGCGGGATCGGCGATCGTGGGCTCGGCGGCCAGCACCTCGGCAATGCGGTGTGCCGATTCGTCGGCCATGGTCACCATGACAAAGATCATCGACAGCTGCATCAGGCTCATGAGAATCTGGAAACCATAGGTAAAGGTCGAGGAGAGCTGGCCCACGTCGAACAGCGTGCCCTGGCTCGTGATGATGAGCTTGGAGCCCAGGTAGATGATGACGACAAACGCGCCGTTGACGCAGATGTTCATCATGGGGTTGTTAAAGGCGAGCAGCTTCTCGGCGCGGGTGAAGTCCATCTGGACGTCGCGCGCGGCGGTCGCGAACTTCTCCTTCTCAAAGTCTTCGCGCACATAGCTCTTGACCACGCGCATGCCGGTGACGTTTTCCTCGACGGACTCGTTAAGGGCATCGTACTTGTGGAACACGCGCGAGAAGATGGGGCGCACCTTAAAGATGATAAAGAACAGTCCAAAGCCCAGCAGCGGAATGATGACCAGGTAGACCATGGCGACGCTGCCGCCCATGATAAACGCCATGGTAAAGGCGAAGATCAATACCAGCGGCGCGCGCACGGCAATACGGATGATCATCATAAAGGCCTGCTGCACGTTGTTGATATCGGTGGTCAGGCGCGTGACGAGTGAGGAGCTCGAGAACTCATCGATGTTGGCAAAGCTGAACGTCTGGATCTTGTAGAACAGGTCGTGACGCAGGTTCTTGGCGAACCCGCAGCTCGCATGGCTGCAGGTGACGCCGGCCGCGGCGCCAAAAGCAAGCGACGTCAGCGCGATGAGCACCAAAAAGCCTGCGGTGGGAAGCATCTCGGCTACGGTGGCGCCGTCTTTGATGGCGTCGATCAGGTTGGCGGTGATAAATGGAATCAGCATCTCGCAGAGCACCTCGCCAAGCACGAGCAACGGCGTGGCAACGGTGACTTTCATATAGTCGCGGATGCTGCCCATGAGGGTTTTAATCATCCAGTTCCTCCCAGGTTACGCGGATTTTATCGAGCATTTCGGCGAGGTCCTCGCGCTCGTCGTGGGTGAGCGCGCTAAAGGCCCGTTCTCTAAAGCGGATGCGGGCTGCCTGGTCGATGCGGGCGTTTTCCCGGCCGGTTTCGGTCAGGCGAATGGTGAGTTGCCGTCGATCCTTGGGGTTACGGCTGCGCTCGATGAGGCCGTTGAGCTCGAGCTTGGACAGGATCTCGGAAAGCGATCCCGGCTTGAGGTCAAAGTGCATGCCGAGTTCCTGCTGCGACATCTCGCCGCCGGGCTGCTTGGCCAGCAGGCAGATGATGGGCGCCTTGCCGGACACGCCTCCGCCATGAAAATGCATGTAATGGCCGCAAAAGCCCAGATTATTGAGGATGCGCTTGGCAAGTTTGTCTTCGGCGCTGACCGCTTCGGGTACATCCGCCGGCTGTGACGGGTCGCCGCCGGGCTCGTGCGAACAAAGGTTAAGAGGTTCATCGCACATGAATTAGTGCCGCTCCTTTCTTTAGTTAGGTAGAGGAATTGTTTTGTGCCTAACCAATCTAGGGGCACGGTAAATAAATGTCAAGGTACCAAACTTATAGTTACGGCGTTTTGCCAAACGCCGTAACCGCTCGACGCTGCAAACGCTCCTAAGCGGCAATCTGGCGTTCAATCATCGGGCATGGCCACAAGGCCTATGCCCTCTTCTTTCACGCCACCTTGCTCGCTTAGGAGCGTTTTCGCTGTCCGTCCTCAACATGTGATTCCGCCACGGTCCGCTTCGGTGCATGTGATCCCTTGGGGACGGAGGAAAAGGGATTACTTTGGGCTGCGATGACGCCTTTCGAAGCGGCCTCGCCAAAAACAATGCCTAATTACTACGATGAATCCGGCATCCCCGACCACAACAGCTGTTTCTGAAAAAGCGCAAGCTATCTACCTGCGGTTTTGTCGGAGCGAAATTTGTTGTGGTTGGAGGTGGGCGGTTAAACGTAGTAAATAGGCATAGTTTTGAAATGGCACTATATGAGTAGTATCAACTAGGCCGTTATGGAGCAAACAGTCCCCATTTCCGAAACCTATCCGCAACAATGCGCTCTTCGCGACCCTAGCGACCGCTCACGATGCCTCCTGCGCTACACTTAGTCGCACTGTGGCGCTGCCGCGCCGCGCCCGAAACAAGGGAGACCCTCATGAAGAATACTCAGCTGCTGCTGATCAACGATATGTGCGGCTACGGCAAGGTCGCGCTCTCGGCCATGCTGCCGGTACTGTCGCACATGGGCTATCGCATCCACAACCTGCCGACGGCGCTCGTTTCCGATACGCTCAACTATCCCAAGTTCTACATTCACGACACCACGGAGTACGTGCGCCAGAGCCTCGCTATCTGGGAGGAGCTCGGCTTTGAATTTGATGCTATCTCGACCGGCTTTATCGTGACCGAGGAGGAGACGCGCATCATCTCGGACTTTTGCCACCGCCGCGCTCAAAAGGGCACCAGGGTGTTCGTCGATCCCATCATGGGCGATAACGGCAAGCTCTATGCCGGCGTGCCCGAGTCCACGATTGGCCTCATGCGGCACCTGCTGGAGTGCGCAGACTACGCGGTGCCCAACTACACCGAGGCCTGTCTGCTCGCCGATACGCCCATTGCAGAGCAAATCACGCCCGACGAGGCCCGCGCCCTTGTGGACGCCGTGCGTGAGCTGGGTGCCAAGTCGGTGGTCATTACGAGCGCCGTAGTCAATGGCACGAACGCGGTTATCGGTTACGACCATGTAGCGGGGGAGTACTTTACGATTCCCTTTGAGCTCATTCCGGTCTATTTCCCGGGCACGGGCGACACGTTCTCGGCGGTGCTCGTCGGCCGCGTTATGGCAGGTTGGAGTCTGCAGCGCGCCACAGCCGACGCCATGCGCGTGGTGGCCGAGCTTATCGAGCGCAATGCCGACCAAGAGGACAAGTCGGCCGGCCTTCCCATCGAGGCCTGCCTGGATGTGATTGACCATGAGTAGTGTTAGCGAAGACGGCGCCAAGTCCGCGGGCGAGAACAAGCCGCTCGGCGCGCCGCGTGGCAAGCGGCCGCGTATCCGCGTGAGCTGCGTGGACCAGCTGGGGACGTGCCGCTGCCACCACGGTCATAAGCCGGGCGACGTCTTTGACTTTGACCGAGACCGCGGCAAGATGTGCGCCATGGCCTGCCATGTGGGCTTTCCCTATATCGATATCCTGCGCTATGGCGGAACCGTGCCTGGCAATGAGCCCGGTACGGCAAAGTTCTGCTGCCCCGAGGTCGATACCCTCAACGTCTGGCTTGCCGAGATCGTCGACGAGTAATTGAACGTGGATTATCTCCCGCCGAGAAAATGAGCGTGGATTTTCTCCCGTTTAGAGCGCACTTGAACGCTCAAAGTGGGAGAAAAACCACGCTCGATTTGTATATGGGAATTCCGACTTCGCTTATGCCTATGCTTAGGCGTTGTCGTCGTTGTGCTGTGCGCGAGTAAGGTCAAATTTCTACATTTCATCCGATTTATGGCTCTAAAAACTCTGCATTTCATCGATTACAGCTGCTCGAGCATAGCAGTGCAACCGTCGAGTACGCCGCGGTAGGTGGCATCGAAGTTGCCGGTGTACCAGGGATCGGCCACGTCGCCGGGGCGCTCGGTCCAATCGAGCAAGCGCGTAATCTTGCCGTAGGGGTCGTCGCCAAAGATGCGACGCAGGCCGCGCGCGTTCTCAGCATCCATATAGACAATGTGATCCCAGTCGCCATACTCTGCTCGACGCACCTGGCGGGCACGGTGCGCAACGACGGGAATCCCGACTTCGCGCAGCTTGGCGACCGTGCCATGATGCGGCGGGTTGCCGATCTCCTCAGTTGAGGTCGCTGCGGAATCGATGACAAACTCCGCCTCGCGCCCAGCGCGGCGCACGAGCTCGGTAAACACCGACTCAGCCATCGTCGAGCGGCAGATGTTCCCATGGCAGATAAACAGTACACGTTGCATATGCGGTTTCCTTTCGATCGCCATCATCGAGCTCGAGTATCGCATCTGCGCTTACGCCCTCGCTCGCTTGCGCTCCCAGCGAGCCAGCTTAATCGTCACCAGCGTAAGCGCCCAGGCCACAAGCGAGAACGCGGCACCAACCGCGCCAACGTAGGCAATGCCAACGCTGCTCACCACGGCGCCGCCCACTGCAGTGCCAAACGAGATGCCGACGTTAAACGCCATGGGCTCAACCGAACTTGCGAGTACCATCGACTTGGGATGGCGGCTGCGTGCCACGTCCATAAAGTGCGTGATGCACGACACCGAGAACAGGTACATGAGCAGCGCCAAGCTAAAGACAAAGACCAGCGCGAGCGGCATGGTGCCGCCCACGGCAAACAGCCCGAGTAACGCCGCAGCCTGCAACACAAACGTCACAAGCAGCGCCTTCATGCCAAAGCGCGCATCGATCCATCCGCCCAGGATGTTCGAGATCAGGCAGAACACGCCATAGGCCATGAGCGTGGTACTCGCCTGAACGGTGCCCATACCCAGCACCTGCTCAAGATAAGGCGTCACGTAGCCGTAGAACACATAGACCGAGCCTACGCCAAACAAAAAGATGAGCATGCCGGTGATGATGCTCGGCTCGCGTAGAAGCCCCGCCTGCTCGCGAAAGGTGGCAGGCTCGTCGGTTTGCCCAGTGCGCGGCATAAACGCCACGAGCGCTCCGCAGATCAGAACGGCAAAGGTCAGCGTGCCGTACATGGCCACGTGCCAATCGAGCGTGTCGGCCACAAACTTGCCGATCGAAGTGACAAAGACCATTGCCACGGAAAACGCACCGTACACGACCGAGATGGCAAGCGAGGTTTGCTGCGGGGACAGCAGCTCGGGGATGTACGTCACACCCACGGCGAGCAGCGCACCCGAGACAGAGCCCAGGACAATGCGCGAGATAAACAGTACCTGGAAGTTGGGCGCCAACGCCATGACCAGGTTGCCGAGCACAAAGACGATGCTATAGCACACGAGCAGCTGGTAGCGGCGAAAACGCCCCGTGCTGAGCGCGAGCACCGGCGTCGCGATGGCGTAGACGAGCGCGAACACGCTGACGAGCTGGCCCGCAGTGGCAAGCGAGATGCCGAGCTCCGTTGCCAAGTCGCTCTCGATACCGATGACCACGAACTCGGAGCAGCCGAGCGAGAATCCCAACAGCACGAGCAGCGCCAGGCAGAGCTTGGTGCGCGCGGGGGAGAGCGCGGCGGCGGTTGATTTACTTTTAGACGTGGTTGCGGCGGTCAAGGTTGTCACTCCAATGTCGCATGAATAAGCGGGATTCAATCCCTGCAACTCTAGCAGAATGTGTCAGGTGTCTGCTCCCTTTGTCGCAGGCTGCGCTTGCCTGTATAGTCGCAATACAGGTGAAAATGGTCTCAGGCACATCGCGGGTGACAGGAGATCCCATGGGTATGCACACGATAAAGATTGCGGTGGGCGAGGGCAAGTTTGCGCTCGAGGCCCAGCTGACGGTGACGCCGCGGGGCATGGCGGTGTACGCTTGCTCGCCCGAGTTCGCGCACCTGGGCGCCACGGCGCAGGCCATTCCGCGCCCTGAGCCCGGTCGCACGGCGACCGTGAGCATCCTGGCCGTTCCGTGCCATCGAGACGAGATCCCGGCGCACGATATCGCGGCGGCGCTGGCCACACGCTTTGGCGTGCCGGTAGTTGCAAGCACGGGTTTTCATGTTGAACAGGCGAGCGGGGACGACCTGCAGCGCGTGCTCGACACCACCAAAGAGCTCATCGCCGCGCTCGAGGAGGCCGCAGCCCGCATTCTGCGCGCATGCTGGGATGAGGGCGGCGCAGGTGCCGAGGTCGTGGCGGTCGATGCCGCGACCGGCGAGGTGCTCGGCCACGTCGACCGCATCGAGGCCCATACCGGCGAGGGCATCCTGCATCAGGCATTTCTGACGCTTTTAGTCGAGGGCCAGGGCGAAGACGCGCGTCTGCTGCTCTGTCGCCGTAGTCCGCTCAAGCGCCTGTGGGGCGGGGTGCTGGCCGATAGCTGCGCCGGCCATCCGCTCCCCGGGGAAGACGTCGCGGCCGCCACGGCGCGCCGCATCAACGAAGAGCTTGGCATTACGCGCGATCCCGATCAGCTCAAGCACCTCGGACACGTGGTGTACCGTGAGGACCACGGCGACGGCCGCTGCGAGTGCGAATGGTGCGAGGTGTTCGCAGCCCATGTTGAGCCGGGCGAGCTATGCATCAACCAAGAGGAGATCTCGGAGGTGCGCCGCGTGGCCCCGTCCGAGCTCGACGGCTACCTGCAGGGTCGCCCCGAGCAGCTGTCCCCCTGGCTTCGCGAGGCCCTCAGCGACCCATCCATCCGTACGGCCCTCGCTATGTAACAAAGGTACAGCCCCTTTGCCATATCCAAACCGTCACAACATTCGATGAAAATCTCGAAAACGAGGAAAAGCGTCGAATGATGTGATGGTTTTTGTCCAGGGGATCGCTTCTCATCCAAAAAATCCCGCTTGACTGTATTGCAACAACACAGCGCAACGTAGGGAGTGTCCAATAACGGGCACTCCCTTTTGCTGTAGCGGCACACGCCGCGGCGCCGGGTGCCCCCAACAAGAAAGGTGGGGAGATGGAAGCGGAAAAGAAGGCGTTTAAGATCACCAAGCGCGAAATTGGCTTTGTGCTGGGTATCATTGTCTTTTTGCTGGTGAAGTTTCTTCCTTTGGCGGAGCTGAGCTCGACGGTCGAGCTTACGGTCGGCGGTCAGACCTGTCTGGCGTTGACGCTCGCCACGGTGGTGTTCTGGGCGTGTGGCGTGGCACAGCCGGGCTTTGTGGGCCTGCTCTACTGCGCGCTGCTCGTTCTGTTCAAGGTGTGCGTGGACGACACGGGCGCCGCGAGCATCTCGGCGACGGTCGCCTCCACGTTTAGCTCGTGGACCAAAGCTACCATGTGGCTCGTCATCGGCGCCTACCTCATCGCCAGCGCGGTCAAGGAGTCGGGGCTGGGCGAGCGCATCGCCTATGCGTTTATGCTCAAGTTCGTGCGCGACGCCAAGTCGCTCATCATCTCGATCTTCGCGCTCACCTTTGTGCTGTCGCTGCTGATCCCGCACCCGTTTCCCCGCGCCTTCCTCATCCTCGCCGTCGTCTCGGTCATCGCCGAGTCCGCCGGCTACGGGGACGACGACAAGGGTAAGCTCGGCTTCCTCGTGTTTGCCGCTGCCGCCCCGGGTTCCATGTTCTTCCTGACGGGCGACTCCACGCTCAACCCGCTCGTTGCGCAGTACAGCGTCGAGGCCGGCGGCATGAGCCCGTCCTTTATCGACTGGTTCCTGTACATGAGCGTGCCCATGCTGGTCGCGTTGCTGTGCACCCTGTTCTTGGGCCTCTTCCTCTTTAAGCCCAGCAAGGAGCTCGTCTACGATCGCGAGCAGATCGTGGCCAAGCAGGCCGCACTCGGCAAGCTCTCCGTCAAGGAGATCCGCACCATCGTGTGGCTTGTCATCGCCATCGCGCTGTGGCTCACCGTCTCGGGCGATTAGATCGGCTGGGTGACGCTTGCCATCGGCGTCGCGCTCGCCATGCCCATCATCGGCGAGGTCCTTACCCCCGCCAGCTGGAATGCTGTCGACATCAAGTCCCTCATGTTCCTGACGGCCGCCATGGCCGTGGGTTCCGTGGGCGGTGCCACCGGCATGAACGCCTGGATCGCCGATGTCGTGCTTCCCAGCTCCGTGCCCGAGAACATCTTCCTGTTCGCCCTGCTTGTCGCCGCACTCTCCATGATCATCCACATGTTCATGGGTTCGGTCATGGCCGTGCTCGGCGTGTGCGTGCCGGCGTTCATCAGCTTTGCGGCCGGCTCCAGCGTGAGCCCGCTCGCCGTGGCGCTCATCGTCTTCACGTCCATCAACATCCACTACATCCTGCCGTTCCATAACCTGCCGATCCTTATCGGCGAGGGCAAGGACGCCGGCGGCTACACCTCCAAAGAGGCCATGCGCATGGGCATTCCCCTCACTGCGGTCGTCTTTATCGTCGTGCTGGTTGAGGCCGCCTGGTTCCACCTCTTTGGCCTGATGTAAGCGGCCGAGCGCCCCATCCATGAGCGCCATGGCCCCACTACGTTCCCCAGCCCGGCGGCACTCCCGCCGCCGGGCACTCTCCCGAAAGGAGCACGCTATGTCCACTACCGATGCTTCCCAGATCCACGACCTGCGCTCCGCACTCGACTTTTTGCGCGAGATGCCGGGCCAGCTGCTCGAGACCGACACCCAGGTCGATCCCGATGCCGAGGTCTCGGGCGTCTATCGCCACGTCGGTGCCGGCGGCACCGTTATGCGTCCGACCAAAGAGGGCCCGGCGATGGTCTTCAACAACGTCAAGGGCTTTGACGATGCCAAGGTCTGCATCGGCATGCTTGCCAGCCGCAAGCGCGTTGCCGCCCTGCTCGACCTGGACGAGGAGCACCTGGGCCTCGAGATCGGCAAGCGCTTCGAGAACCTGATCGCGCCTGAGCAGATCGCCAAGGGTGCGCACGTCGACTGCCAGGAGGTCGTGTACAAGGCGACCGACGAGGGCTTTGACCTGCGCAAGATCGTCCCCGCTCCTACCAACACGCCTGTCGACGGCGGCCCCTACATCACCATGGGCCTCGCCTACGGCACGAGCCCCGACGGCTCCCAGTCCGACGTGACCATCCACCGCTTCTCCTGCGTCGACAAGGACAAGCTCGCCATGTGGATCACTCCGGGCAGCCGTCACCTGGGCGCGTTCTTTGACGAGTACTGCCAGCGCGGCGAGGACATGCCCATTTCCATCTCCATCGGCCTGGACCCCGCCGTGTACATGTGCTGCGGCTTCGAGGCTCCCACCACGCCGCTCGGCTTCAACGAGCTGCAGATCGCCGGCGCCCTGCGCGGCCATGCCGTCGAGCTTGCCGACTGCGTCACCGTTCCGCAGAAGTGCATTGCCAATGCCGAGTACGTGCTCGAGGGCTACCTCATGCACGACGAGACCATTAACGAGGACGTTAACGGCCACGGCTACGCCATGCCCGAGTTCCCCGGCTACACCGGCGGCGCCAAGGTCTGCCCGGTGATCAAGATCATCGCCGTCACCACGCGCGTCAATCCCATCATGGAGAGCTGCATCGGCCCTTCGCACGAGCACGTTTCCATGGCCGGCATCCCCACCGAGGCCTCCATCTACAAGATGGTCGAGACCGCTATCCCGGGCCGCCTGCTCAACGTCCACGCTGCCCCCTGCGGCGGCGGCAAGTTCGTTGCCATCATGCAGTTCAAGAAGTCGAGCAAAAATGACGAGGGCCGTCAGCGCAACGCCGCCATGCTCGCCTTCTCGGCGTTCTCCGAGCTCAAGCACGTGATCCTGGTTGACGAGGATGTCGACATCTTTGATATGAGCGACGTGATGTGGGCCATGACCACGCGCTTCCAGGCCGACGTGGACCTCATCACCATCCCCGGCTGCCACTGCCACGTGCTCGACCCGTCCAACGACCCGGCGTTCGACCCCACGATCCGCGAGCACGGCATCGCCTGCAAGGCCATCTTCGACTGCACGGTCCCGTTCAACCTCAAGAAGAGCTTCATCCGCTCGCAGTTCATGGAGATCGACACAGATAAGTGGGCAGCAGAGCTCGCTTTCTAGTGCGTAGCCCTACCAAGTAGTCAAGGAGTTGTCATGCCTGAGTCTTCTGTTCGCCCCCGTCGCATTGTCGTTGGCGTTTCTGGTGCCAGCGGCGCTGCGCTGGGCCTCGAGTGTCTCAAGTGCCTGCGTCAGGCCGGTGCCGAGTCGGCGCTTGTCGTCACGCGTGGGGGAGAGATCACCATCGAGCAGGAGCTCGGCATGACGCTCGACGAGTTTGCCGCGCATGCCGATGTGGTCTACGACAACAAGAACATCGGCGCCGCCATCGCAAGCGGCACCTATCCGGTCGACGGCATGATCGTGGCCCCGTGCTCCATGAAGACGCTCGCCGGCATCGCGAGCGGCTACAGCGACAATCTGTTGCTGCGTGCGGCCGACGTGCAGATGAAAGAGCAGCGCCGCCTGGTGCTCATGGTGCGCGAGACGCCCTTCAGCGCCATTCATGTCGACAACATGGCGCGCCTTGCGCGCGTACCGGGCGTCATGCTCATGCCGCCCATGCTCACGTTTTACAACGGCCCCGCCACGCTCGATGACGCGGTGCACCACATCGCCGCCAAGGCGCTCGAGGCCGTCGGCGTGTCATGCGCAAACTATAAGCGCTGGTCATAGGCGTCTTTAGGGTAGGATACGAGTAGTGTTTGAGCCCGCTGCCCCTGTGGGCGGCGGGCTTTGTGCGCAAAAAGGATGTGTCGGGAGGACCTATGCAGACGGGCATGTATGCGATTAGCGAGATGGCGAGTTTGTTTAACGTTTCGCGCCAAACGCTCATCTACTACGACAAGATCGGCCTGTTTAAGCCCGCCGTGGTTAACGAAAAAGGCTACCGTTTCTATTCGCCCACGCAGATCCCGCTCATGCGTCTGATCTGCATGCTGCGCGACCTAGGGCTCGAACTCGATGAGATCGACCGCCTAGCCTCGACGTTCGACATTAGCGAGATGACCGACCACCTGCGCTCGCGGGTGCAGGCGCTCGACGAGCAGATTGCCGGGCTCAAAGCCGAGCGTGCGAGCGTGCAGGAGCGTCTGAGCTTTTACGACGAGGCAGTTTACTGGCGCGAGCGCGAGGGCAAGCCGGAGCTCAAGCAGTTCGAGCGCCGCTTCGTGGTCTTTGAGGAGTTTCCAGGCGATATCGAGCGCGGCCGCTCGATGCTTCACCCCACGCTCATGCGGGCCATCCTGCGCATGCGTGCGCTCACGGGCACGCGCCCTATGCGCGGCTGGGGTGCCATGCTGCGTCGTGAGGCGCTGCATTCCGACGACCCTATCGCCGGCGCGGGCTCCTTTGCCGTGCTGCCGCGCGGTGTCGAGGAACTGCTGCCGAGCGATCCCGCCGAGCTGGCAGAGATCGGCATCGAAGTGCTGCCCGAGGGCACATACCTGTGCATGAGCCGCTGGGGTATGCCGTACGAGCCCGAGGGCATCCGCGCCATCGTTGCCTGCATGGACGAGCACGCGCTCCAGCCCGTTGGCAACGCTTTCGACTTTTGCTACCTCGATACCACGAGCTACGACGAGTCCCACCAAGAGGACTTTTGCTGCATCCAAATCCCCGTTACCCTCCAGATGTGACAAAGGGACAGTCCCTTTGTCACATTCGCGGCATGGCTGCCGCCCAAACCATCACAACATTCGATGAAAATCTCGAAAACGAGGAAAAGCCTCGAATGTTGTGACGCTTTTCCTGTCTGTGCCGGCGAGCTCCCGTGTCATCTGGGGGTATAAGGCTAGCAAGTGTTTATTTGCGAGGCCAAGGGGGCGCCCCGTATGGATATCGATAACTTTGAATGGTGGTATAGCGAGGGCGAGGCTCCGGACGAAGAGTGGGACGAGCCCGCGCCGTGTGACGTGTCGAGCGACGAGGACGAGACCGGCAACGATGCCGGTGTCGAGCCTGAAGCCGCCTCCGATGCCGCCGAACCCCTAACCTTTGAACAGGCTTGGGCCCAGGCCGAGGCCGACGAGGCGAAGGCCGATGCCACGGCCACGCTCGGCGAGCCGGCTGATATGTCGATCTCGCCGGCAAAGACCCCACAGCCGCGCCATACCATCGACCCCGGCAGCACGGCATCCTTCAGCATACTCGACGTGCCCGCGCAGGGTGCCCAGGCGCCCGCCCCCACCCATCGCCCCAACCTGGCTCGCGAGGAAGACGCGGGCCGTCGCTCTCCGCTCGGCCCCATTCTCATCGCCTTTATGGCCGGCGTTATCGCTTGCTCGGCGATCGGCAGCATCTGGGGTCATGTCGAGCAGCAGCGCCAAGACGCCGCCAAGGTCGAGATGTCTGTCGAGCAATCGCTCAGCCGCACGCGCTCGGTGCATGTGTCGGTCGAGGTTAAGGACGGTGCGACATGGGACACCGCCCGCGGCGACAGCCAGATGCTCGTCCATATCGTGGGTCGCACGCTCAAGGGACAAGCAATCGACGAGTATCAATACGTCAATTCCGAAGGTGACGGTATCGAGCTCAAGCCCGGCGACTACGAGCTCACGGTCGATGAGCCGCCCGTCGCCACCGACGGCACGCGTTACCGCGCCTCAAAGCGCATGGTTCCGGTGAGCTTTAATTCACAGGCGCCCGATACGGTCGATAGCACGCCACAGGGCGGGTTTGACCTTTACGCTATTGCTCAATAACTGCGCCTGACGCTCAACCCCGCCGCCAAGAGTGGGACAATAGCCCTCGACACTGTTGTTTACTTTTGGAGGAAGTAGCATGTCTACCGTCACCACCATCAAGCGCGGCGGCCTTACCGCGGCCATCGATTCCATGGGCGCCCAGCTCACGAGCCTTGCCCTCAACGGCAACGAGTATCTGTGGCAGGGCGACCCGGCCTTTTGGGGCAAGCACGCGCCCATTCTGTTCCCCATTGTGGGCTCGCTGCGCAACAACACGGCGACGTCTGCGGCCGGCACCTGCGAGATGCCGCGCCACGGACTCGCGCGCATCGTCGAGCACAAGCTGGTCGAGGTCTCCGAGGACGGCTCGTCCGTCACCTACGAGATCACCGATACGCCCGAGTCGCTCAAGGCTTTCCCCTTCCACTTTAAGCTCAACATGACCTATGCCCTAACCGGCGACGCCACGCTTACCCAGACTTTTGCCGTCACCAACACCGGCGACGTGGACCTGCCGTTCTCGGTGGGCGGCCACCCCGCATTTAACGTGCCTGCCCCCGGTGCCGAGGACGAGGCATTCGAGGATTACGAGCTGGCGTTTACCGAGGCTTGGACTAACGAGGCCCCCATCATCACGCCCGACGGTCTTATGACGTTCGAGGGTAGCTACAAGGCTCCCGATAACTCGGACGTGCTGCCCATTACGCACCGCAGCTTCGATAACGATGCCATCATGTTCACCGATGCCCCGGGCTCCACGCTCACGCTGCGCGGTCGCAAGTCGGGCCACGGCGTCAAGATCGACTTTGAGGGCTTTAAGTACATCGGCGTGTGGTCTGCCGCCAACGACGCTCCGTTTGTGGCGCTCGAGCCCTGGACCGGTCATACCACCATGGACACCGAGGACGACGTCTTTGAGCACAAGGTCAACACCATCACCTTGGCTCCCGGCGCTACCGATAAACGTAGCTTTAGCGTCACCTTGCTCTAGATGTGACAAAGGGACAGTCCCTTTGTCCCTTCCCGCCCGCTAAGCCTCCCTGCCACATCCGGCAGGGAGGCTTTTTGGTAGGTAGCCATTGGGGATGTTCTTAAACGACTACTGTGTGTCTATTAATTTTTCGCGCACATGCCGCGTTGCTGGTTGCGGGCGTATATCCTGTCTTATTGTCAGCAAAGCAAAACAGGAAGGCATCAGATGCAACCTCGACTACAGCGCGACGCGCAGGCCCAGCCGGTGTGCAGTCGTCGCATCTTCTTGGGTAGCGCCCTCGCTGCGAGCGCAACCGTTGTCGCCGGCGCGCTTGCCGGCTGCCAGCGTCCGTCCACACTCAAGGTGGTCCAGCCCACGACGGGCGGCGGTCGCGATGACCTGTCCGATTCCGTTATCGGCAAGGATAAGATCCGCATTGGCATGGAGGCGGCCTACGCCCCGTACAACTGGCAGGTTTCCGAGGCCAGCGAGTTCACCATTCCCATCGACAACGTGCAGGGCGCCTATGCCGATGGCTACGACGTGCAGATCGCCAAGATCGTCTGCAAGGCCCTCGGTGGCGAGCCCGTTGCCGTCAAGCAGAGCTTCTCGGGCCTTATCGATTCGCTCAACAACGGCCAGATCGACCTCATCATCGCCGGCATGAGCGCTACGCCCGAGCGTGAGGAGTCGGTCGGCTTCTCCGACCCGTACTTCATTGGCTACTTTGGCCTGTTCGTAAAAGAGGGCTCGCCCTACCAGAACGCCACCAAGCTCAGCGACTTCAGTGGCGCCACGGTGCTCGGCCAAAAGGACACGATGCTCGATACCGTCATCGACGAGATTCCGGGCGTTGTGCACAAAAACCCGGTCGATTCGGTCCCCACGGTGTTCTCGAATCTGCTGCAGGGCACGTGCGACGCCGTGACCTACAACACCGAGAACGAGAAGGGCTATATGGCCCAAAACCCGGGCATTGTCCCCATTCATTTTGCCGAGGGCGAGGGCTTTAAGCAGGAGGTCGCGGCAAACGTCGGCTGCCGCAAGGGATCGGACAAACTGCTCAAACTTATCGATAAGACGCTCAAGGGCATCAGCCAGGAGGAGCGCGACCAAATGTGGGACGCGTGCCTCGACCGTCAGCCGGCATAGGGAGGCAGCATGAAAACCATCAATCGTCTGGCCTCCTTTATCAAGGCCGACCACCGTTATGTGTATCTGGGCACGAGCGCTATCGCGGCGCTCGGTCTGGCGTTTAGTCAGCGCAACCCCACGCCGCTGAGCTTCTTGGCGCCCACGGGTGTTTTCCAGGACTGCCTCTGGGCGATTCTGTGGGCTTGGATTGTCGTATCGGCGGCAGCGCTCGTCACCAAGCTCATGCATTGGAATGACTATCGCCAAAAGTCGCCGTTTGCATCCGAGCGTTGCCGTCGCGGCGCGCGCCTGGGCAGCTATGTCGTGGTTGCCATCGCGGCGATCTTCTTCATCGACCGCTGCGTCATGTCGTTTATCGACCTGGTACAGGTGAGCATTGTCTCGGACTCCAACCCCAGCGACTTTTTGTCGAGCCTGGTCTACATGACCTACAAGAGCGGCGACTTCTTCATTCGCGGTATCGAGATCACCATCGCGCTTGCCACCTTCGGCACGGTCATCGCCTTCTTCTTGGCGCTGCTCTTTGTGTTCCTGCGCATTCAGACGTTTGACCGCGTGGATAACGATCTGGTGCGCTTCTTTAAGAGCATCGGCCGCGGCTTTGCGACCGTTTACTCCACCATCGTGCGCGGAACGCCCATGATGGTCCAGGGCCTGCTCATCTATTACGCGGGCTTCACCGTTTTGCGCGGCATGGGCTTCGAGACCGCCCAGGCCAACCAGATTTGGAGTACCTTCACTGCCGGCCTCGTCACCATCTCGCTCAACTCCACCGCCTATATGATGGAGGTCCTGCGTGGCGGCATCGAGTCCATCGATCCCGGCCAGGCCGAGGCGGCGCGCTCGCTGGGTCTGTCGCAGTGGCAGGCCATGCGCAAGGTCGTGTTCCCCCAGGGCATTAAAAACGCGATTCCGGCGCTCACCAACGAGCTCATCATCAACATCAAGGATTCGTCGGTGCTTTCGGTCATCGGCGTGTTTGACCTCATGTACGCCACCACCACCGTCGCCGGCGTGTACTACCGCCAGATGGAGGTCTACTGCGTGGCTCTCGTGGTCTACCTGATCCTGACGCTCGTGGCGAGCCGCCTGCTCGAGGCCTTTGGCAAAAAGCTCGGCGCCGAGGCCCCGGCAACGCTGCCCAGCTCCAACTAGGCTCAAGACGAGGAGAATCATCATGGCAGATACCGCCACTACCGGCGTTGCGGCCGCCGCACAGACAAATGAGCCGCTTATCCGCGTCGAGGGCCTGCGCAAGAGCTTTGGCTCACTCGAGGTACTCAAGGGCATCGACCTGTCCGTCAATTCCGGTGAGGTTGTCACCATCATCGGCGCCTCGGGCTCGGGCAAGTCGACCTTCCTGCGCTGCCTCAACCTGCTCGAGACCCCGGACGCGGGCCACATCTGGTTCCACGGCCAGGACCTCACGGCCGAGCGCTGCAATATCAATAAGCTGCGCGAGGACATCGGCATGGTGTTTCAGGGCTTTAACCTGTTCAACAACATGGATGTGCTCGACAACTGCACGCTCGCGCCCGTCACGCTCAAAAAGATGAGCAAGGCCGAGGCCGAGAAAGTCGCGATGGAGCATCTGACGAGCGTGGGGCTCGAGAAGTTCGCGCACGCCGCCGTGGGTCGCCTGTCCGGCGGCCAAAAGCAGCGCGTGGCCATCGCCCGTGCCCTGTGCATGAATCCGCAGATCATGCTGTTTGACGAGCCGACCTCCGCACTCGACCCCGAGATCGTGGGAGAGGTGCTCGAGGTCATGCGTAAGCTCGCTGCCGACGGCATGACCATGGTGGTCGTCACGCATGAGATGGCCTTTGCCCGCACGGTGTCCGACCGCGTGGTCTTTATGGACAAGGGCGTGGTGCTCGAGGATGCGGCACCGGCCGAGCTCTTCGGCAATCCCAAACACCAGCGCACCCGCGAGTTCCTCTCTCGCTATCTCGAGGACAAATAACCGACCGCAAACGCTTACGTTGCAGGGCCGCTCCCGTGGGGCGGCCCTCGTCATCACAATCGAAAGGATGTCATGGCCGAGGTTTGGCGCTTCTTTGCGCATGAGGACGATTTTGCCGATATAGACGAGGCCGGCGCGTGCGAGCGCCTGGGCCGCGTGCTGTCGTTTCCGACCATTTCGAGTATGGATGCCGAGGCGGTGGACCGGGAGCCGTTCGACGATCTGCGCGCCTATATGCAGCAGGCGTGGCCGCGCGTGTTCGAGGCGGGCGAGATCGAGCTCGTCGACCATTCGCTGCTCGTGACGCTTACCGGCTCCGACCCTGCCCTTAAGCCCGTTATGCTCATGGGCCACATGGACGTGGTTCCCGTGGTACCCGGCACCGAGGACGATTGGACGCATGCCCCCTTTAGCGGACATGTGGACGACACCTACATTTGGGGTCGCGGCGCCATCGATATGAAAGACCAGGTCACAGGCATTCTCGAGGCGGTTGAGTATGCGCTGGCCCATGGCTGGGAGCACGAGCGCACCCTGCTGCTGGCTTTTGGCCAGGACGAGGAAACCACGCAGTTCGGTGCGGGTGCCATCGGCCGCGTGCTCGAGGAACGCGGCATTGAGCTTGAGTGCCTGATCGACGAGGGCGACTACCGCATCGTTCCGGCTGCCGAGTACAGCGCGGGCGAGGGTTGGCTCATGCACGCCGACCTGGCTGAGAAAGGTTATGCCGACATTGTGCTCAAGACAAAGAGCGCGGGCGGACATTCCTCCAACCCCTACGGTGGCACTTCGCTCGAGGTGCTGAGCCGCGCCATCGCCGCAATCTGCGATATCGAATGGCCGACGCGCGTCACGGACCTGCTTGCCGCACAGCTCGTCGGGCTGGGGCTCTACACGGCCGATGAAATTGCCGCCAACAAGGACACCATCGTGCGCGAGTGCCTCGCCAGCAAGAAGCTCTATCCGCTCGTGACCACCACCTGTGCACCGACCCAAATCGAGGGCGGTAGCACCGGTGCTAACGTGATGCCGCAGGATATGTGGGCCAACATCAACTTCCGCATGCTCGAGGGCACGAGCGTGGCCGACGTTGTGGCGCGCTGCCGTGAGGCGGTTGCCGGGGCGGACCTTGCCGGTCGTGTCGAAGTGGAGCTGGGCCCCGGCAGCTCCGAACCCTCGCCGTCCCCGCGCATCGGTGGTCCCGGCCTCGAGGCGGTTCGCTCCATCGCCGCCCGCTATTTCCGTGATCCAAAGGGGACGGAGGAAAACGGATCATTCGAGCCAGTGGCAATTGTGCCCTCGACTGTGATTGGCGCGACCGACGCTGCCAACTACCAGAGCATTTGCCCTGAGTGCATTCGCTTCTCGGCCTTTGTGGTCGACGATGACGAGTGCGACCGCGGCGTCCACGGCACCAACGAGCGCATCACCCGCCGAGCCTACCTCCAGGGCATCCGTTTTCTCATCTCCCTGCTCCAAACGCTCTAGAATTCGACAAAGCGACAGTCCCTTTGTTAGCCGTTGGGGACGTTCTTAAACGACTAGCCGTTAAGGAACGTCCCAACGGCTACGTCCACTCATTCCGTGCGGGTTATATGCAGGTTTGCCTGCGCACGCTATCATGTATGGGTTAGACCGCAACTATGTACCCCGTACGCGAAGGGATGCGCATGTATCTGAAGATCGACATGCTCTAGCTGGACTTACCCCCGCAATGGCGCCGTGCGCCCCATCAATTCTGCCGATTTTCACCTTCACGCATATAAAGGAGTCCCGTCATGCGCGACAAGCTCGAAAAGATCATCAAGGCCTACGAGGAGCTCGAGAAAAAGCTTTCCGACCCGGCCGTCGCCTCCGATATCAAGGAGTTCACGCGTCTCAACAAGGAGTACGCGCACCAGTCCGACCTCATCGCTGCCTCGCGCGAGTACATCGGCGCGCTCGATGACATCGAGGCTGCCAAGGAAATGCTCCACGATACTACCGATGCCGATGAGAAGGAGATGCTCCAGATGGACATCTCCGAAAACGAGGCCAAGCTTCCCCAGCTCGAGGAAGACATTAAGTACATGCTCATCCCGAGCGACCCCAACGACGACAAGAACACCATCGTCGAGATTCGCTCCGCCGCCGGTGGCGACGAGGCGGCCATCTTTGCCGGCGATCTGTACAAGATGTATCAGCGCTTCTGTGAGTCGCGCGGCTGGAAGACCACCGTGCTCGACTCCAGCCCCAGCGAGGCCGGCGGCTTTAAGTCCATCGAGTTCAAGGTCGAGGGCGATCGCGTCTATTCCGTCATGAAGTTCGAGTCTGGCGTGCATCGCGTCCAGCGCGTCCCCAAGACCGAGTCCCAGGGCCGCATTCAGACCTCCACGGCTACCGTCGCCGTACTTCCCGAGGCCGAGGAAATCGACGTCCAGATCAACCAGTCCGACCTGCGCATCGACACCTACTGTGCCTCCGGCCCTGGCGGTCAGTGCGTTAACACCACTTATTCCGCCGTGCGCATCACCCACCTGCCCACCAACACCGTGGTGCAGTCGCAGGAACAGCGCTCCCAGATTCAGAACCGCGAAGTCTGCATGCAGATGCTGCGCGCCCGTCTGTACGAGATGGAGCTCGAGAAGCAGCAGGCAGAGCTCGGTGCCGAGCGCCAGAGCCAGATCGGCCACGGCAACCGTTCCGAGAAGATCCGTACCTACAACCAGCCCCAGGACCGCGTGACCGATCACCGCATCGGTTTCAACTCCACCTACAATGGCGTCCTCCTGGGCGACCAGCTCGGCACCGTCATCGAGGCGCTCGCCGCCGCCGAGCGTGCCGAGAAGCTGGCACAGGCCGTGTAGGTTACGCGGTTTTACAAACCGCGTAACGACTCGACGCTGCGCGCCGCCCAGAGCGACAATTTGTCATTCAAAAGGCAAGGCATGACCAGAAGGTCTATGCCTTGCCTTTTTCATGCCAACTTGTTCGCTCTGGGCGGCGCTCGCTGACATTGCCAAAACATCGGCGTTTCCTTGGTTGTCAAATGATTCGTAGGGAGTCATTGGTGACATTGCCTTGATATTTTATTCAGTCGGCTGTGATGTCATTTGAGCTGCTTACCTGCTTAAGGTAATTGACGGCATAAGTCCGCTATCGAAAATATTGCTCAAAATATCGTTCAAGAAGTCGCGGAGCGATTTTTGATGGGTCGTGCGTCAAGCGATGTGGCAAGTTCTTGGTTAGATATTGGTCAGTTTTGGGGCAACCTTGCCAAAAGCTTGACGAATGCAAATCTAGACGTCGACGAACGAACACTTTGAGCGAGCTCGGTACAAAATTCTGGGCTGATTCTCGATAATCGCCTTCAATCGTCCCTTGCCAAGCGCTGGCCTCGCTTACAATCTGCTCCGACATTCGCGCGCCGCCCGGCGCTTAAGAGGGGAGGACCCCATGGCAAACGAGATCTGGACCATCAAGCGTTGTCTCGAGTGGACCAAGGAGTACCTGGCCGAGCGCGGCGAGGAGCACCCCCGTCTTTCTGCCGAGTGGCTGCTGTGCGCCGCCACGGGCCTGGCGCGCATTGACCTATATATGCGTATGGACGAGACGCTTAACGCGGCCCAGCTCGAGACCATGCATGCGGCCGTCGTTCGTCGCGCCAAAGGCGAGCCGCTACAGTACATTACCGGCAGCACGCAGTTTCGCATGATTGACGTCGCGTGCGCTCCCGGTGTGCTCATTCCGCGCCCCGAAACCGAGATGCTCGTCGAGGAAGTCCTCAATTATCTGGATGCCGAGGTGCTGAGCCCCGAGGCTGCTGCCCGTCAGCGTGTTGAGCTGCCTTGGAACGATGAGGTCGAGGAGGCACGCAAGGCCGAGGCCGCGCTGGCAGACGAACGGGCGACTGCCGAGCGCCGTGCCGCTAACCTGACGGCTGCCGATGAGGCGGCGCTAGGCGGCGACGTACTGGGCAGCCGTGCCTATGCCGAGGAACTGGCCGATCGCGAGGCCGAGGAAGCCGCCGCGCAAGCAGCAGAAGCCGAAGCCGCGGAAGCCGCCGAGCCCGAGCTCGACGAATGCGGCATCGCCATCGAGGGTGCCGACCAGGAGACGGTTTCAGCTCAGGATGCCGCTGCGCCTGCCCCAGCCGAGCCCCGCACTGCCCGCGTCCTCGAGGTCGGCTGCGGCACGGGCTGCATCTCGCTCTCCCTTGCCTGGGAGCGCCGCGGCCACGTCACCTGCACCGCTACCGATATCGAACCGCGCGCCATCGAGCTCGCCACCAAAAACCGCGATACGCTCGGCCTTACGTCCGACGAGGTCGCCTTCAGCCTCACGAACCTGGTGAGCTCTATCCCTCGCGAGGAGTGGGGTACTTTCGACGTGCTCGTCTCCAATCCGCCTTACATCCCGACCGACGTCATGCGCTCGCTGCCGCACGAGGTCAAGGACTTTGAGCCCGACCTGGCGCTCGAGGGCGGTGCCGATGGCCTGGATATCTTCCGCCGCCTGCTCAACGCGGCGCCCTATATGCTGCGCGCCGGCGGCCTGTTTGCCTGCGAGCTCTACGAGGGTGCCCTCGACGCTGCCGCCGAGCTCTGCCGCCAGGCGGGTCTATCGGATGTGCGCATCGTCCGCGACCTCACCGATCGCCCCCGCATCGTTCGAGCCGTCGTCACCGAGCCCAAGCAACGCCAGTAATATTTATTAACTGGTTAGCAAAAATTATAAAGTAGTTTATAATTAGGACGGCTGAAAGAGGTCGGCCCATGCAACCTCCTACCTTTCGGGAAATCATTGCCCTACTCAAGCACGATGGATTCGTGAAGGTCGCGCAAGTCGGTAGTCATGCTAAGTATGTTTCTGGTGACCGTGTTGTCACCGTGAACGGCTCTGGTGGTGATCGACCAAAGAAGGGCACGTGGGTAAGTATTCGTCGCCAAGCTGGATGGTAGTTGGAGGCAAAATGAGGCAGCGATTTACCTATGACTGCGTTCTCATAAAAGAAGACGACGGTTACTGCGCCAGCTTCCCGCAGATTCCCGGCGCCTTTGCCGATGGCGATACACGCGAAGAAGCTATTGCCCATGCCACCGAGGCGCTGATGGCGTTTTTGGCCGATGACCTCAACAACGGTTTGACTCCGGCAGGGTATGAACGCTCGGCCGAGGTCGTGGCCCTTTCAGTCGAAATCGACCACGAGGACGCTCGGGAAGCGGCGTGCCGAACATTTAAAGACGCAGCGCTGGACCTCAAAGTCTCCGCTCCGCGGATTACCGCGCTGGTCAAAGCCGGAAAGCTCGATGTTGAACTCATCGACGGCCGTCGGATGATAACGATAGACAGCATCGAGCGCTACGCCGCCCAAGAACGCCACGCCGGCAGGCCAAAGAAGTTCGTCGCGGTCCAATAACCCCCTCACTTTCACCGAGAACTAGAGCCGCTCACCAAACCAACATGCGCTGTGGGCAAATGGACTAAACGTTTCGTGCGAGAATGCCCCTCAGCAAACAAACATTTACCGGAGCGTAAGGGGCTGGCATACAAATGCAGACGGTCTATCGGGTATTCGAGGGAGCGCGTGAGCCGCATCGGCTTGCCGTCGAGCGCACGGCCGAGGTGCTCGGCTGTGGCGGTCTGGCCCTGATCCCGACCGAGACCGTCTATGGTGTCGCTGTGGCAGTTAACGCCTTTTCGGACGCCGTGCCTCAAGATACAAGCGAATTTCCATCGTGGCCGCGCGATACGCATGCCACCGTTAACGGTGCCGCGGTGCCTGCGCTCGGTACCGGCTACCGCCGCATCTTTACTCTCAAGCAGCGCGAGCTCACGCAAACTGTGGCTTGGCTGGTTGATGGTGCCAAAGCCCTCGACCGCTACGGCGTGGATATCCCCGAAGAGGCTCGCGTGCTTGCCCGACGATGCTGGCCGGGCGCCCTGACTATCGTGGTCAAGGCGGCTCCCTGCGTGCCGGTCTTTATGCGCGCCGCAGACGGCACGGTGGCACTTCGCGCGTCGGCCTCGCCTGTGGTGCAGGCGCTCATCCGCTCCTGCGGCAGTCCGCTTGCCTGTACCAGCGCCAATACACATGGGGCGCCCTCGCCGGCAAGCTTTGTCGCCGTCGAGGATCGCATCCTGGAGGGAGTCGATGTTGCCGTCGACGCCGGTGAGACCCCGTGTCGCGACGCCTCGACCATCGTGTCGTTCCAGCACGGTGGGCTCCAGATCCTGCGCCAAGGCGCACTTCCCGCATCAGAGATCGAGCGGGTCCTGTCCGACCCGATGTAATAGAAAGGTGTAAGCGATGTCGTTGAATCTGGGCAGCCTGGGCATGGAAGATGCCTCGTTTAACTTTGGCGGTTCCTACATCATGGCGCTCGACTGCGGCACCACCTCGGTACTTGCGACCATCGTCGATGAGTACGGATGCATCGTCGCGCAGGCACGTCGCAGCGTCAAAACCAGCTTCCCGCGTCCCGGCTGGGTGGAGCAAGATCCCATGGCGGTCCTTGCCAGCCAGATCGCGGTCATGATGGAGGTCCAGTTTAAGAGCGGGATTCATTCCGACCGCATCGCCGCCATCGGCATCTCCAACCAGCGTGAGACCACGGTGGTCTGGGACCGCGTGAGCGGCCAGCCCATCTATAACGCCATCGTATGGCAGTGCCGTCGTACCGCGTCTCAGATCGATAATTTGGTTGAGCGGGGCGCAGAAGAACTGGTGCGCTCCCGCACGGGGCTTACGCTCGACCCGTATTTCTCGGCCTCCAAGGTGCAGTGGATTCTCGATAACGTCGACGGCGCGCGCGAGAGCGCGGCGGCGGGCGACCTTATGTTTGGCACCATCGACACGTGGCTCATCTACAATCTCACCGGTGGCCAGGTCTTTGCTACCGACTACACCAATGCCAGCCGTACCGCACTCTTCAACATCCATACGCTCGAATGGGACGACGACCTGCTGGCGCTCTTCGACATCCCGCGCTCCATGATGCCCGAGGTTCGTTGGAGCTCGGGTGACTACGGCCACGTCGCGAGCGATATTATGACCAACATGCCGCCCATCATGGGCGTGGCGGGCGACCAGCAGGCTTCGCTGTTCGGCCACTGCTGTTTCCATCCCGGTCAGACCAAGAACACCTACGGTACGGGCTGCTTCATGCTCATGAATACCGGTGACGAGATCGTCGAATCCAAGAACGGTCTGGTCTCCACGATCGGTATCGCCGCGGACGGCAAGATCAGCTATGCGCTCGAGGGCTCCATTTTTGCCGCCGGCTCCACCATGAACTGGCTGCGCGACAACATGGGCATCATCTCCAACGTGACCGAGTCGGCGCAGCTTGCCGCCTCGATTAGCGACAACGAGGGCTGCTACTTCGTCCCTGCCTTCGCAGGTCTGGGGGCTCCCTGGTGGGACCCGCATGCTCGCGGTATCGTGTGCGGTCTGACCGGTGCCTCGAGTCGCGCGACCATTGTGCGTGCGGCCTGCGAGTCCATGGCCTACCAGAGTTATGACGTGCTGCGCGCCATGGAGCAGGACGTGGGACTTTCGATTGAGCGCCTGTCCGTCGATGGCGGTGCCTCGCGCAACGAGTTCATCATGCAATTCCAGGCCGATCTGCTGGATATCCCCGTGCTGCAGTGCGAGACGGTGGAGACCACGGCGATCGGCGCCGCGTACTTGGCGGGCCTTGCCGTCGGCTACTGGGAGGATTTGGAGGAGCTGGAGCAAAACGCCCAGATCGTCAAAATCTTCCATCCTCATATGTCCGCCGAGCGCCGTGAGAGCAACCTTGCTGGTTGGCGTGATGCCGTCAAGCGTTCGCTCGGCACCGCACGGTAGGGCTGCGACGGGGCACTCGATACAACAAACCGCTAAACTTATGCACGGCGCGTGGCAACAGCGCCGCGGCGCGCCATGTCAGTAAGGCCATCTCGCGGCCGCAATGAAAGGGGCAAGACCCATGACCGTTACCTACGATACGTCCCGTGTGACGCTTGTCGATCATCCGCTCGTCCAGCACAAGCTGTCGATCCTGCGCGATAAGTCGACCGGCACCAACCAGTTCCGCCAGCTCGTGCGCGAGCTTGCGCTCTTTGACGGCTACGAGGCCATGCGCGACCTGCCCATGGAAGACGTTGAAGTCGAGACCCCCATCACTACCGCCACGTTTAAGCAGCTTGCCGGCAAAAAGCTCGCCATCGTACCTATCCTGCGCGCCGGTCTTGGCATGGTCGACGGCATTCTCGACCTGGTGCCCTCCGCTCGCGTGGGTCATATCGGCATGGAGCGCGACGAGGTCACCCACGAGCCGCATGAGTATTACTGCAAGATGCCCAAGGATATCGACCAGCGCATCTGCCTGGTTGTCGACCCCATGCTCGCCACGGGTGGCTCGGCCGAGATGGCTATTAGCTACCTGCGCGAGCGCGGCGTTAAGGACATCCGCATGCTGTGCATCGTCGCGGCCCCCGAGGGCCTCAAGTCGCTGACCGAGAAGGACCCCGACGTACATATTTATACGTGCGCTATCGACGACCATCTCAACGAGGCCGCCTACATCGTTCCCGGCCTCGGCGACGCTGGCGATCGCATCTACGGCACGCTGTAGCCGCTGGGCGAGGGCAGATGCACGTGGTCATTCGTGCGTGATTGGTGCGTGCGGGCGCTCGAGTGACGCCCGCACGCATATTTATTAGTGACGGGATGGCCGCCGAGGGCTCAAAACGTGCATTGCCGTATGTGCGGTATAAAGAGTGTCTTAAGAAAATGTACAGATGTGTATTAACTTACGTTTTCCAACTTGTCATTGCCTGTCCGGTTCGTACAATAGTCAGCAACGCTGTCGGGCTGCGTCGGCGCGCGCTGCGATGTTCGTCAAGTACGCTCGTCGGCTATCGCGACCCATTCGTCCTCAGTGCTTGGCCTTTTGTCCGTTTGACACCCCCCGGGGTTAAAGACGCGATTAAGGTTGGGTAACGGTGCATTGATTTTGCAATCATGCGCCCTAAAATACTAGGACGATGTGAGCGGGGTATGGCTCCATGTGGGCTATATGTCGCGAGAAGGGAACGCAGATGCCGGTTGAGCTGGCAGGTCACGTGCCGTTCATCGCAACGGGATTCGTCGTTGGTCTTGTTGCATTTTTGCCGCTGTACCTTGCGCTTGCTCCGGTACTGGCACATCGACGCGATGCCAACATGACCGTGGGCATGTTGGGTATCATGGTGTCGTTTGCGGTGCTCTTTATGGGCGTCGTGATCGTGCACCTGGTAGTCCCCGCGGCGCTCATCGCCTTTTTGAGCGGCGAGCTCGCCGGGTTTTTGATTTGTTGGATCGTGATCGCCTGCATGGTGATTATGAAGGATTAAAGGCGTTGCCCCACCTTGGTGCGGGCAAACAGGGAAGGTGGAATCTTGGACGCATTTGCCAAGTTACCCAGCGCGATCGCCGAGCTCGTCGCTGAGTTCTCCTCGGCTCCGGTCGTGGGTGACCTTAACGCGGGCCTGACGCAGTACTCGTTCTGGCTGCTTATCGCCGCTGTCGTCATGTTCGTGGTCTTCTTCGCGTTTACCAAGAAGCAGACGGTTGTCCCCGAGGGCTTCTTCGTTAACGGCGTCGAGTGGGTCATCGAGTACGTGCAGGACGATATCGCCAAGGGCGTCGTCGGCGACAACTGGAAGAAGCACTTCCCGTTTTTGGCCTCGCTGTTCTTCTTTATCCTGATCAACAACTTTATCGGCCTCATCCCCGGCATGAAGCCCGGCACCGGTGCCATCGGCTGTACCGCCGCCCTTGCACTCGTGTCGTTTGTGTACTTCATCTACTTCGGCATCAAGAAGCACGGTTTCTTTGGGTACTTCAAGAGCCTCGCCCCTGCGGGCGTCGCTTTCCCCATGAACGTCTTCGTGTGGGTCATCGAGCTCTTCTCGCTGTGCCTGCGTCTGATTACGCTCGCCGTTCGTCTGTTCTGCAACATGTTCGCTGGCCACATCGTCATGGGCTCGTTCGCCATCATGGCCACGCTCTTTGCCCAGCCGATGCTGGAGCACTTTACGGCCATGAACGCCGTGGGTGCCCTGCCCAGCGTGGCGTGGGTATTGATCCTTTTGGTGATCTACGCCGTCGAGCTGATCGTTGCCTTTGTTCAGGCATACGTCTTTACGGTCCTCGAGGCCGTGTACATCCAGATCGCAGAGGCTGACGCCCACTAGCGGTCGCATTCATTTGGTGTTCGGAGGCGTGGCACCCGCGTGCGCCTCTACAACATAGGTATTTATCCTGCGCACATGCGCACGACAAAGGAGGAATCGTGGGAGTTATCGGATATGGTCTCGGCGTTATCGGTGCCGGTCTCGCAATTGGTCTTGCAGCACTCGGTGCTACGAGCGCTATGGCTCGTCAGCCTGAGGTCCAGGGCCGTGCCTTCACCGTCTTCATTCTTGCATCTGCATTCACCGAGGCTCTGGGCCTGATCGGCTTCGTCGTTACGCTGATTTCGTAATTGAGCACGAAGGTAGTCGCCATGAAGCATTTCAACCACGCGAAAGCCGCCGTTGCGCTGACGGGCGCCATGCTCGCCATGCCGGTGTCGGCATTCGCCGAGGAGTCTGAGAACAAGGCCGAGATCCTCGTCCCCAAGATGGCGGAATTCGTCCCTGCACTCATTGCCTTCCTCATCATCTTCATCGTTTTGGCCAAGTTCGCCTGGCCGCAGATTCTGCAGACGATGGAAGAGCGCGGCAAGCGCATCAAGGACAGCCTCGATGAGGCCGAGACCACCAAGCGCAAGGCCATCGAGGCCCGCAAGGAGTCCGACGCCCTCGTCACCGACGCCCGCCGTCAGGCTGCCGACATCGTGACCGCCGCCCGCCAGGACGCCGAGTCCGAGCGCGCCCGTATCATCGCCAAGGCTCACGAGGAGGCCGAGGACATCATCGCCAAGGCCCACGCCAACGCCGAGGACGAGCGCAACTCCATCTATGCCGCCGCTGCCGGCTCTATCGCCGATCTTTCCGTCTCCGTTGCGACCAAGATCGTCGGCGAGGCCCTCGAGAACGACGACGAGCAGCGTCGTCTGATCGAGCGCTACATCAAGGAAGCAGGTAGCCTGAATGCCTAACAGCCGCATGGAGAACAGGGTTCTCGAGACCTATGCACGCACCCTTCTGGAGGCCGCTAAGGCCGAGGGCCATGTGTTCCGCGATCTTCACGAGCTTGAGGTCATCGCGAACGCCAGCCCCGAGGTGCTTGCCGTCCTCGGTACCGTGTTCGAGCGCGGCCAGCTCGATCTTCTGCCGCAGATTGCATCGACTTATCGGATGGTAGCCGCGACCGACGAGGACGTCGTAGGCGTCACCGTCACTACGGCTATCCCGCTCGATGACGAGCTGCGCCGCACGATTACCGAGAAATGCGAGGCCGATCTTAAGCGCAAGGTATTCCTGATCGAGAAGGTCGATCCGTCCGTCATCGGCGGTCTGATTCTCGAGGCCCGCGGCCAGCGTCGCGACGTTACCGTCAAGACCCAGCTGCGTGCAGCGCGTGAGGCCCTCGGTTCCACGATTTTGAATAACGGAGGTGAAGCCTAGTTATGTCCGATACCCTCAATGCCGAAAGCATCGCCCGCGCCCTGCAGGCGAAGCTCGATGGCCTGGCGGCTACCGTCGACACGCAAGAGGTTTCCCATGTTGACGAGGTCGGCGACGGCATCGCGCGCGTCTCGGGACTGCGCAACGCCATGGCCGGCGAGCTCTTGGAGTTCAAGAGCTCCGAGACCGGCGAGACCGTCTACGGCCTTGCCCAGAACCTCGACCGCGATGAGGTCGGTGCCGTTCTGTTCGGTGCCGTCAACGTCATCAAGGAAGGCGACGAGTGCCGCACCACCGGTCGCGTCATGGATATTCCCGTGAGCCGCGCCATGCTCGGCCGCGTCGTCAACCCGCTGGGCCAGCCCATCGACGGCCTGGGCGATATCGTCGCTACGCACCGTCGCCCCATCGAGTTCAAGGCCCCCGGCGTTATCGACCGTACTCCGGTCTGCGAGCCGGTTCAGACCGGCCTGCTTGCCATCGACTCCATGGTGCCTATCGGCCGCGGCCAGCGTGAGCTCATCATTGGCGACCGTAAGACCGGCAAGACCGCTATCGCGATCGACGCCATCCTCAACCAGCGCGGTAAGGATATGGTCTGCATTTACGTCGCCATCGGTCAGAAGGCCTCCACGGTTGCCAACATCCGTGAGACCCTCGCTCAGCATGGCGCGCTCGACTACACCATCATCGTCTCGGCCACCGCTGCCGACTCTGCCCCTATGCAGTACATCGCCCCTATGGCCGGTGCCGCTATCGGCGAGTTCTTTATGTACAACGGCGAGAACGGCGAGCCCGCTTCCGAGACCAACCCCGGCGGCCATGTGCTCGTCATCTACGATGACCTGTCCAAGCAGGCTGTCGCCTATCGTCAGATGTCGCTGACGCTGCATCGTCCGCCCGGACGCGAGGCCTATCCTGGCGACATCTTCTACCTGCACTCTCGTCTGCTCGAGCGTGCCGTCAAGATGTCCAAGAAGAACGGCTACGGCTCCATGACGGCCCTGCCGGTCATCGAGACCCAGGACGGCGACGTCTCGGCCTACATTCCGACCAACGTCATTTCCATTACCGATGGTCAGATCTACCTGCAGTCCGAGCTCTTCTTCCAGGGCCAGCGCCCGGCAGTCGACGTCGGCATCTCGGTGTCGCGCGTCGGTGGCTCCGCTCAGACCAAGGCCATGAAGCAGGTCGCTGGCAACCTCCGTCTGGACCTTGCCGCCTACCGTGAGCTCGCCGGCTTTACCCAGTTCGGTTCCGACCTGGATGCAGCCACCCAAAAGCAGCTCACCCACGGTGCGCACATGACCGAGCTCCTCAAGCAGCCTCGCTTTAAGCCGTTCGACGTCGCCGAGCAGATCGTTACGCTGTTCGCCGGCAACGAGGGCTTCATCGACGACCTGCCCCTTTCCGAGGTGCTGCCGTTCCGCGCCGAGCTGCTCGAGTACATGAACGCTGGCTTTGGCGGCTTGCTGCAGAAGGTCCGTACCAACAAGATCGACGGCGAGACCAAAGAGCAGCTGCTTCAGGCCATCACCGATTTCAAGAACGAGTACGCCTCCAAGCATGCCTCCACCGCGAGTGCAGCTGAGGGCGCAGAGGAGAACTAAGCTCTATGGCTAACCTTCGCGACATTAAGAAGCGAATCTCCTCGGTCACGAGCACCAAGCAGATCACGCGCACGATGGAGATGGTCTCTACGGCCAAGATCCGTCGCGCGCTCGATCGAGCCACGCAGGCTGAGCCCTACAAGAAGGCGCTCACCGACGTCATGCACACTGTTGCGAGCGATGCAGAGACTGCAGGCGACAACCCCATGCTCAAAACGCATGAGGAGTTCAAGCGCGGTCTGATTATCGCGATCACGTCCGATCGCGGTCTGGCAGGCGGCTTCAACGTCAACGTTGAGCGTTCCTGCGAGAAGATCGCTCGCGAATGGGAGCATGATGGCGCCGAGTGCGAGATTATCGCATGCGGTCGCAAGGCGAGCGAGTACTTCCGCAGCCGCGCCAACACGGTCATGCACTTCGAGGGCTCTTCGGCCGATCCGAACCTCGAGGACGCCCGCATGATCGCGAGCTATATCTGCGACGAGTACTCCAAGGGCCAGCTCGACCGCGTCGAGATCGTGTACCATCACGCTCGCAATCGCGTCGATCAGGTTCTTCGTACCGAGCATTTGCTTCCGCTCGACCCCGAGATGGTCGCCATGGCACATGGCCCGCGCAAGAACGCTGACGAGGGCCCCGAGCGTGTCTCGTCCTCGTTCAAGTTCGTGCCGAGCGCCCAGCACGTTCTGGGTGAGCTGGTCCCCAGCTACATCCTGACCGTCATTCACCAGGCGCTGATCGATTCGGCCGCCGCCGAGCAGGGTGCACGTCGTAAGGCCATGCACTCCGCCACGGAGAACGCGACGTCGATCATCTCGACTCTTACCCGTACGTATAACCGCGTGCGTCAGGCTTCCATTACCACGGAGATCAACGAGATCGTGGGCGGAGCCGCAGCATTGGAGGAACACTAATGGCAGATACCACCGTTAAAGCGGCGGTCGAGGAGGCCACGGCGCGTCAGACGGCCGGTGAGGGACGTATCGTCCGTATCATCGGCGCCGTCGTCGACGTTAAGTTCGATGGCGCTGTCCCCTCGATCTACAACGCGCTCACGGTCGAGGCCGATACGCCGATGGGTCACATCAGCACCATCCTGGAGGTTGAGTCTCAGCTTCCCGGCGGTGTTGTTCGTACCGTCGCCATGACGTCGACCGACGGCCTGCAGCGCGGCGTCGTCGCGGTCGACACCGGCGCACCTATGAAGATGCCCGTCGGCCCCGAGACCCTCGGCCGCATTTGGAATGTTATGGGCCAGCCTGTCGACGGCAAGCCCATGCCCCAGATCGATGAGTACTATCCCATCCATCACCCGGCACCTCATTTCGACGAGCTCACCACCAAGACCGAGATCTTCGAGACCGGCATTAAGGCCGTCGACCTGCTCGAGCCCTACATCCGTGGCGGCAAGACGGGTCTGTTCGGCGGCGCCGGCGTCGGCAAGACCGTTCTGATTCAGGAGCTCATCAACAATCTCGCCCAGGAGCACGGCGGCACCTCGGTGTTCACCGGCGTTGGCGAGCGTACCCGCGAGGGTACCGACCTGTTCCTCGAGATGAGCGAGTCTGGCGTTATCGACAAGACCTGCTTGGTCTACGGTCAGATGAACGAGCCGCCCGGAGCGCGTCTGCGTATCGGTCTGGCCGGCCTTACCACCGCTGAGTACTTCCGCGATCGTGGCCAGGACGTTCTACTGTTCATCGATAACATTTTCCGCTTCTCTCAGGCTGGTTCCGAGGTTTCCGCACTTCTGGGCCGTATGCCGTCCGCCGTTGGTTACCAGCCCACGCTGGCTACCGAGATGGGCGACCTCCAGGAGCGCATTACCTCGACCAAGACGGGTTCCATCACCTCCGTTCAGGCTGTCTACGTCCCCGCAGACGACCTGACCGACCCGGCTCCCGCCACGACGTTTACGCACCTCGACGCCACGACCGTCCTTTCGCGTTCCATCGCCGAGCTCGGTCTGTATCCCGCCATCGACCCCTTGGCCTCCTCTTCGGACGCCCTGGATCCCTCGATTGTCGGCGAGGAGCACTATCGCGTGGCCGTCGCAGTCCAGGAGCTGCTCCAGGAGTACTCCGACCTGCAGGACATCATCGCCATTCTGGGTATGGACGAGCTTTCCGAGGAGCAGCGCCTTACGGTCAACCGCGCCCGTAAGCTCCAGCAGTTCCTGTCTCAGTCCTTCCACGTCGCCGAGCAGTTCACCGGCAACCCCGGTGTCTACATCCGCGTCGAGGATACGGTCCGTTCGTTTGCCGCTATTGTCGACGGCGAGTGCGACGACCTGCCCGAGCAGGCGTTCCGTTATGCGTCCACGATTGACGACGTGCGCGAGCGCGCCGCCAAGATGGAGGAGAAGTAGTGGCTATGCAAATCCGCATCGTGTGTCCGGAGAGCTGCGCCTATGAGGGCGAGGCGGCGTTTGTCGCCCTGCCTTCCACGGACGGCGAGTTCGGCATTCTTCCGCGTCACGCTAGCGAGATCTGCACGATCGATCGCGGCTACGTTCGCGTTTGCGATAAGCAAATGGGCACCGTCGACCATACGTTTGCTGTGGACGGCGGCTATGCCCAGGTTGCGGACGATGTCGTGATTGTCCTCGCCGAGCGCGCTTGCGATCTGGCGGGCGTCGATGCCGACAAGGTTAAAGCTGATATTCAAGGTTTTGAAGAGAAGCTGGGTAATTTGTCGGAGGATGATGCACGCCGCGCCTACCTCTATAATGAAATCGCATGGTGTAAGCTCAAGCTTGCCCAATAGTCAAACGATTTAGCGTTCGACCATTTGCGAACACATCATGCCCGGGATGGCCTAGCCACCCCGGGCATGCTTTTTGAAAGGGTAGACCTTGGATATTATCCGTGTTGAAGGCGGCCACGCCATCGGAGGCTCCGTGCCCGTCTCGGGTGCTAAGAACTCCGCGCTCAAACTCATGGCTGCAACGCTTCTGGCACCGGGCAAGACAACGCTTCAAAACGTGCCCGATATTTCCGATGTCCACGTTATGGGCAAGGTGCTCAAGGGCATGGGCGCTACGATCGATGTTCTCGACGAGCACACGCTCGAGATTGATACCTCTCAGGTCGATTCATGGGAGGCCCCCTACGAGCTCGTTGCCAAGATGCGCGCTTCCACCGCCGTCATGGGGCCCCTGCTGGGCCGCTTCCATCGCGCCAAAATTGCCATGCCGGGCGGCTGCAACCTGGGTGCTCGTAAGATCGATATGCACATTCTTGGTCTTGAGGCCCTGGGCGTTGAGTTCGATACCGCCCACGGTTACATCAACGCTAATGCGCCCCAAGGTCTGCGCGGTACCACCGTCACGCTCGAGTTCGCCAGCGTCGGTGCGACCGAGAATCTCATCATGGCCTCTGTGCGCGCACAGGGCACCACGGTTATCGACAATGCCGCCCGCGAGCCCGAGATCGTCGATCTCGCTAACATGCTCAACGAGATGGGCGCCAAGATTGTTGGCGCCGGTACGCCCGTCGTGACTATCGAAGGCGTGGAAGAGCTCCATCCCGTTATCCATCGCGTGGTGGGCGACCGCATCGAGGCCGGTACCTTTATCGTCGCCGGTGCGTTGATGGCGGACGATCGCGGTGTCGATGTCACGGGCTTTTGCCCCATTCATTTGGGCATGGTGCTCAAGAAGATGGAGCTCATGGGTATCGACTGCGAGCGCGTCGAGGATGGCGTCCATGTGAACCGTGCCGAGCGTATCAAGCCGGTCGACATCCAGACGCTTCCGTTCCCCGGTTTCCCGACCGACATGCAGGCGCAGATTATGGTGCTCTCCGCCCTTGCCGACGGCAGTTCCGTTATTACCGAGAACATCTTCGAGAATCGCTTTATGTTTGCCTCTGAGCTGGTGCGCATGGGTGCCGACATTCGTATCGAGAGCCATCATGCCATGATTCATGGCGTCAAGGGCTTCTCGGGTGCACAGGTTACCTCGCCCGATCTGCGCGGCGGAGCGGCCCTCGTCGTAGCGGGCTTGATCGCCGACGGGACGACCGAGGTTTCGGCTATCCATCACATTAAGCGCGGCTACGAGCAGTTTGTCGAAAAGCTGCAGGCGCTCGGCGCGCATGTCGAGCATGCTACCGTCCCCGATCCCGTCATCTACTAATACAGGTTGCCTATGTTTAATAAAAAGCCCCTCGCAGATACCACCACCCGAAGACCCTCAACTGGTGCGCAGGCCAAGATCTACAGTCGCGATAACGTGGCTCGCTATTCCGAGCGCGCTCGCCAACGTCGTCGTAGCCACACGATTCGTCACGTCGCGCTCATTGTCGTGCTTGGCGTGCTGTTGAGTGCCACTACCGCTGCCGGCCTGTGGTTTGCCACCATTATGGGCAAGCTCGGCGATTCTAATGTCATTACCGACAATCTGCGTCGGGTTCTGGTTGACACCGATGAGGCAAAGGATCCGTTCTACGTGCTGCTTCTTGGTACCGACGGCCGTCCGGGCGAGGATACGTATCGTGCCGACTCGATTATCCTGGCACGCATCGACCCCACGCAAAAGCAGGCGACGCTCATTTCCGTTCCGCGCGACACCAAGGTCGAGTACAAGGGCGAGACCATGAAGATCAACGCCTGCCATACCGTTGGCGGCGCCGAGGCCATGGTCGAGGCGGTCAACGAGCTGTGCGGTGTTCAGATTTCCCACTATGCCGAGGTCAGCTTCGACGGTATGCAGGCGCTGATTGATTCGGTTGGCGGTATCGACATTAACGCAACCGATGATGTTGACGACCCCGAGCACCTGGATATTAAGATTACCGCTGGCCAGCAGCATATGGACGGTGCCACCGCCCTTACCTATGCCCGCTGCCGCTACACCTATGCCGACGGCGATTACACGCGCATGCGCCACCAGCGTCAGGTGCTTGGCGCCCTTGCCAACCAGATTCTCAATAACTTCGATGCCACGAAGATCTTTGGCCTGGTTAATTCGCTGTCCGATATGCTCGTAACCGATATGAGCGTTCAGGATATCGTGGCTACGGTCAACGCCATGCGCGGTATGGATGTCGACGGTATCTACTCGGCCAACCTGCCTTCGTACGCCGACGACAGCACCATGATCGACGGTGTGAGCTACGTCTTTGTCTACGAGGACGAGCTCAAGGAAATGATGGAGCGCGTCGATGCTGGCAAGGATCCCAAGGGTCCCAACACCATGGGTCTTTCCGACGGTTCCAGCTCTACGATCGGCGACCTGAACAACAACACGTCTGACGATTACGCAAACGGTACCGCAACCTCATCGGTCAGCTCTGACGATTCCGATGACTCAAGCGATTCGAGCGATTCGGACTACTACGAAGAGCCCACCGGCGACGGCAACGGCTACGAAGCCAATTATTAGGGTTACGCGGGCTTACCAGCCCGCGTAACCAGTTGACGCTGCAAACCCGCCAGAGCGGCAATCTGCCTTTCAACTTCGGCGGCATGATCAAAAGATCAATGCCGCCTCGTTTCAGGGCACCTTGCTCGCTCTGGCGGGTTTTCGCTGTCGTTGCCAAAACATCGGCGTTGCCTTGGTCCGGACTAGTCGTTGGGTAGTCATTGGGGACGTTCTTAAACGACTAGTCAAACAAGAACGTCCCCAATGACTACCCACAAAGCGAGAGTGGATCTCGTCATTTTGCGGCACTTGGGGACGTTCCTTTTCTGCCGGCAGTTAGGGACACTCCCTGTACAAAAACTGCCCCGTCCTCTGTAGAGGACGGGGCGGTTTGTCTTTTAGGCTTGAGCGGCCAGGCTTATGCAAAGCGGGCGACGAGCTCCTGGAGCACGTCGGTCATCTTGACGAGCGAACTGACCGGGACGAACTCGTTGACGCCGTGGTAGCAATAGCCGCCGGTGGAAAGGTTGGGGCAGGGCAGACCGCGGAACGACAGCTGAGCGCCGTCGGTGCCGCCACGAATCGGCAGCACTTGGGGCTCAACGCCGCAGGCAAGGTAGGCTTCCTTGGCAACATCAATAAGCTCGGGATAGTCACGAACGATCTCGGCCATATTTCGATACTGCTGCTTAATCTCGACCGTCACGCGCTCCTCACCCAGACGCTGGTTGAGCATCGAGGCGGCGGCATCAATAAGGTCGAGTTTCTGCTGGAACTTGGCGGCATCGTGATCACGGACGATATAGCGCGCCGTGGCGTGATCGACGGTCGCAGATACACCCTCAAGGTGATAAAAGCCCTCGTAGCCTTCCGTATACTCCGGGCGCTGCACGTAGGGGAGCAACGCGTTGAAGTCGCAGAACAGATTGCCTGCGTTGACCATACGGCCCTTGGCGTCGCCCGGGTGGATGGACTGGCCCTCAAAGCGGATGGTCGCCTCGGCGGCGTTAAAGCACTCCCACTCCAGCTCGCCGATGGGGCCGCCGTCGACCGTGTAGGCGTACTTGCAGCCAAAGGTATCGATATCCAACAGCTCGGCTCCGTGACCGATCTCCTCGTCAGGGCAGAAGCAAATGCCGAGTGCGGGATGGGGCAGAGAGGGGTCCTGAGCGATACGCGCGACAAGCGACATGATCTCGGCGACGCCTGCCTTGTCGTCCGCGCCCAGCAGCGTGGTGCCATCGCTGCAGACCAGGTCCTCACCCGCGAGGTCGTTCAGGGCGGGAAGCTTGGCGGTACTCATGGCAACGGGCTTACCGTCAACCGTGCCGCAGACCAGGTCGCCGCCTTCGTAGTGTACGATGTGCGGCTTCACGCCGGCGCCCGGTGCAACTTCGGTGGTGTCGAGATGGGCGATCAGGCCAAGGGCGGGCTTGTCCTCAGCGCCCGCACTTGCGGGGATATGCGCGCAGACATAGGCATGCTCGGTCACGTGGGCATCTTCCGCACCAAGCTCGCGCAGCTCTTCAGCCAGCACGTTGGCAAGGTCAAACTGAACGACGCTCGAGGGTACCTGGTCGCAGTTTGCATCCTCGGACTGCGTGTTGATCTGGACGTAGCGCAAAAAGCGCTCGAGGACATCGGGGTTCGTGGTGGTGTTTTCCATAAAGACCGCTCCAATCTTGGTCGTCGTGTGCAACAAGAACTCTAGCACGGTATGCCACGGCATACCGCGACGCTTGGATGGGGTAGAATCAGCCATTGAATGCAGAAGGGACGGAAGATCATGGATACGACAAATAGCTCGCGCGAACTACATCTGACGGTGGCGAACGAAGACTACTTGGAGTGCATGGTTCGCATTGAAAGCGAAGAGGGGGAAACCAACGGCGTGCGATCGGTCGACATCGCGCAGCGCCTTGGCGTCTCCAAGGCATCGGTCAATAAAGCGGTTTCGGCGCTCAAGGCATCCGAGCTTGTCGAGCAATCGCACTACGGCAAGGTAGTCCTGACCGATCGCGGCCGCGAGGTTGGCACGGCTATCTGGTACCGTCATCGCCTCGTCCGCACGTTTTTGGTTCAGGAGCTCGGTGTCGAATTTGAGCGAGCCGATTCCGAGGCCTGCATGATGGAGCATGCGCTATCCGAGGACACGATGAACCGCTGGCTCGCCTATCTCGAAAAGCAGGGAATCAGCGTCGAGGAATAGCGGGATATATATGGATACGAGTTATTACAATCGCTTTGGTGCCGAGGAACTTACGCGCCGCTTGTCGAGCGAGACCTTGTTGGCGCAGGGCCCCATGGGCAGTGTTCTGTTGAGTGAGTACGACGCCGCCGATATTCCACCGGCGTTTTGGAATCTGGCAGAGCCGCAGACCGTTTCTCGTATCCATCGCTTGTATGTCGCCGCCGGCGCGCAGGTACTCATTACCAATACCTTTCAGGCATCAAGCTATGCCCTCAAGCACGACCAGATTGCGCCGTCCGTGGCGGAGGTCAATCGCGGGGCCGTCGACGATGCCCGCCAGGCGCACCCTCAGCTGCTGCTGGGCTCGATGGGTCCGATCGGTATTGAGTGGTTTGCCGAGGACTCGGCCGAGTTTCGTGAGATCCGAGGCATTGCGCGCGAACAGGCGCACGCCTTGCTCAATGCTGGTGTTGACGGTCTGCTGATCGAGACGGTGACGTCTATCCGTAATTTGCAGCCCATGCTTGCCGGCGCCCGAGATGCCGCCGACGGCATGCCTGTTCTGGTGAGTTTTGTCGTTGACGATAAGGGCGACCTGTTGGGCGATGGCCTCAACATCGAGGCAGCCGTTTTGTACGCCGAAAAACACGGCGCAAACTCGGTTGGTGTTAATTGCTGTTCGCTTGCGGCCGCGAACGCGGCGGTGCCCAGGATGGTTGCATCGGCGACTACTCCCGTCACGGTGCGTCCCAACGTGGGCGATCCGGTCCAGACTCAGGATGGCCCCGTATGGCACGAGAACCCCGAAGCTTTCGCGCGCGCATGCATCGAATGGAGACATGCCGGTGCCGCAATGGTGGGCAGTTGCTGTGGAACCACGGCAATCACTACGGCAGCGATGGCCGAGGCGCTCGATATATAAAGGGCAAAACCGCTCCATACGGGGCGGTTTTTTTATTGCCTGCATGTCCTCGGCAGCATTTGCCCAAATGGTGAATGCTGGTGCCGGCAGGTTGCCGAGCGTGTATCGCGGGTATACCTCATGCGTACCATGATCCAAACACTGTGAGGTGTCTGCGCGTGTGCGCGATAATTCATTTTGGAACTGACGGTTGGCGCGCTCGCGTCGATGAGGACTTCACTGCCGATAACGTTGCCCGTATCGCCGATGCCGTCGGCGAGTTGTGGCAAAAGACCAATCCGGGCAAAACGGTATATATAGGGTTCGACACTCGGCCCCTGGCGCGCGAGTTCGCTGAGCTTGCGGCGGGTGTGCTAGCAGCGCACGGGCTAGACGCCGTGCTCGCTTCGCGACCTGTTCCGACCCCTGCCCTTACGTGGGCGGCGGCTTATGACGGTGAGGCGTGCGGCGCGCTCATGGTGACGGGGTCCCATCATCCGCAGGGTTATCTGTGTCTCAAGATTCGCATGGGTGACGGCTCGACCGCCAACCAGGATGTCATCGAAGAGCTCGAAGAGACCATGGCTCCCGAGCCAATGGGGATCGAGGGGCAATATCGCACCGCGGATATCATTCCTGACTATATGCAAGCGGTGGCATCGTTTGTCGATGCCGAAGCCATCCGCGCCGCGCACCTGCGCGTGGTTGTTGACCCCATGGGCGGCGCAGCCCAGGGCTATCTAGCCGACTTGCTGCGCGAGCTTGGCGTTGAGGTGCACGAGATTCACGCCGGGCAGGCGCCTGACCAAGAAGATATCTGCCCCGACCCCGTTGAGCCGTGGGTGGACGCTTGCGAGCATACGGTTATCGAGGACGGAGCTTGCGCTGGCCTGGTGACCGACGGCGACGCCGACCGTATCGGCGCGGTTGACGAGCGCGGCAGATATATACATCCGCATCAGATCATGGCGCTCGTTTTGGGCGACTTGGTTCAATTTCGTAATTTGGAGGGGCGCGTTGTCGTCAATCTTTCGTGCTCGACGCTCGTGCGTCGCATTGCCGAGTCGCTTGGCTGCCGCGTGACCGTCAAACCAGTCGGTTTCAAATATATAGCGGCAGAGATGAAGAAGGGTGGCGTCCTCATAGGCGGCGAAGAAGCCGGTGGTATCGGCATCGCCGCGCATATGCCCGAGCGCGATGGAATCCTCGCCTGTCTGATTCTGTGTGAGCTTATGGCAAAGACGGACGCGCCTTTGGGCGTTCTGGTCGACCAACTCGAGGACAGTTTTGGTAAGACGAGTTACGGTCGACGCGATTTACGCCTTGAGGCCGAAGATGCCGAAACGTTACGAACCCTGCTGCCGGGCGTAAACCCCAAGTCGATTTGTGGCAAGGTGCCGCAAAACGTTAGTCATATGGATGGCTTGCGTTTAGCATTCGAGGATGACACGTGGCTGCTGGTCCGTCCTAGCGGGACCGAACCAGTGGTGCGCGTCTACGCCGAGGGGTTCTCAGTGGAAGAGCGTGATGAGTTGCTCGATGCTGGCTGTGCTTTAGCTAGGGGAACGTATCCGCTTTAACCATGAGACTGCCTTATATAAAGAGATGCTCGGCGAGCGGTAGTTAACGGCTGGCAAACGTTAGTCGGATCCCAAATTGTGTAGGAAATGTGTACGCCCAGATTCCCGCCCCCGGCGCCCCTCCGGTCTGGC
>CAJMPY010000013.1 GCA_905215385.1 uncultured bacterium
AACCCTGGACCTTGGGATTAAGAGTCCCCTGCTCTACCAACTGAGCTAACGACCCAAAGCTAAAGTCCGTTGTGGCGGACTTTAGAGGAGATATCGTGTGGTGGGCCGTCAGGGGGTCGAACCCTGGACCTTGGGATTAAGAGTCCCCTGCTCTACCAACTGAGCTAACGACCCGATATCAACACGAAGCAAGAACTGGGGTGGGTAAAGGGACTCGAACCCTCGACCTACGGGACCACAACCCGTCGCTCTAGCCAACTGAGCTACACCCACCGTGTCCTGTGCGCTTCGCGCTCGACTATTATTGCAAGGAACGCCACGCGATGCAAGCCCCAATTTTCAAGAATTTTGAAAAGAGTTTTTCAAGCGCGTTTCGAGCAATTCCCACCGGTTTCATAGGAGTAAACTTGCCCCACTGCAAATGCTCGAAAGGACCGGCATGAAAGAACTCTCCAACCGTACGGCAACGTTTACCGATTCGGTCATCCGCCGCATGACACGCATCTCCAATAAGTACGGCGCTGTCAATCTCTCGCAGGGCTTCCCCGACTTCGATCCCCCGGCGCAGCTGCTCAATAGCCTGAGCACCATCGCCGCCGACCCCAAGCCGCTTTACCACCAGTACTCCATCACCTGGGGCTCCCAGGCCATGCGCGAGGCGCTCGCCGCCAAGCAGGAGCACTTTATGGGCATGCCGGTGAACCCCAACGAGAATATCGTAGTCACTTGCGGCTCCACCGAGGCCATGATGGCCGCCATGATGACGGTCACGAACCCCGGCGACAAGGTCGTCATTTTCTCGCCGTTCTACGAAAACTACGGCGCCGACACGATCCTTTCGGGCGCCGAGCCCATCTACGTGCCGCTCAACCCGCCCACATTCGACTTTGACCGCGAGACGCTCGAGGCAGCCTTCCGCGACAACGATCCCAAGGCGATCGTCCTGTGCAACCCGTCCAACCCCTGCGGCAAGGTCTTTACCCGCGAGGAGCTCACCTTTATCGCCGACCTCTGCAAAAAGTACGACGCCTACTGCATCACCGACGAAGTCTACGAACACATCGTCTACGCGCCCCACGAGCACGTGTACATGGCCACGCTGCCCGGCATGTTTGAGCGCACCATCAGCTGCAGCTCACTGTCTAAGACGTACTCCATCACCGGCTGGCGTCTGGGCTACACCATTGCCCCAGCCCAGATCACCGAGCGCATCAAGAAGGTCCACGACTTCCTCACCGTAGGCGCCGCCGCTCCCCTGCAGGAAGCCGTCGTCACCGCCCTCAACTTCGACGACAGCTATTACCAGGAGGTCCTCGACCTCTACACCGCCAAGCGCGACCTGTTCTGTCAGGGACTCGACAGCATCGGCCTTACGCACAACGTGCCGCAGGGCGCCTACTACGTGATGATGGATATCTCGGAGTTTGGCTATGACAGCGACCTCGACTTCTGCGAGGATTTGGCCTCCAAGGTGGGCGTGGGCGCCGTTCCGGGCTCGAGCTTCTTCCGCGAGCCCGTCAACCATCTGATTCGTTTCCACTTTGCCAAGCGAGACGAGACGCTCAACGCTGCGCTTGAGAACCTCAAGTCGCTACGTGATAAAATCAACCCGCGCGGGTAAGGACGGCCCGGCAACTAAAGTAACCAAAGAAGCCCCGCATCGCCCGCCGCGTTGCGAGGCTTCTTTTTATAGCGCTTTCTTAAATGGTTTAGAGCGCTATATTTTAGTCACGGAGCAACTCATCCCGGAGAGAGGAATACTATGGCAGAGCAGCAGCTTATCGGAGCGCTCGAGGCCGGCGGCACCAAGATGGTCTGCGCCACGGGCTATGCGGACAGCACGGTCCTGGAGCGTGAGCAGATCGCGACCACGACTCCGCAGGAGACCGTCGAGGCCGTCAACGCATGACTTGCCGACAAGGGCATCGCCGCGCTGGGCATCGGCGCCTTTGGCCCCACCGCAGTCAACCCTGCCTCGCCCCAATACGGCAAGATCCTGGAGACGCCCAAAACGGCATGGCGCTACTTCGACCTGCTGGGCACCATCCAAAACGAGCTCAATATTCCCTGCGGCTACGACACCGACGTCAACGTCGCCTGCCTGGGCGAAGTCACCTTTGGTTGCGCCCAGGGCCTCACTGACGTGGTGTATCTGACCATCGGTACCGGCGTGGGCGCTGGCGTGCTCTCGGGCGGTAAGCTCGTGCACGGCATGATGCATCCCGAGGCTGGCCACATCCTGGTCACGCGCGACCCGCGCGACACCATTGGCGAGCACAGCGCCTGCCCCTTCCATGACAACTGCCTCGAAGGCCTCATCGCCGGCCCCGGCGTTAGAAAGCGCTGGGATGGCAAGAGCGCCGGAGACATGGCTGATGACCCGGAAGCCATGGACCTGCTCGCCGGCTATCTGGCACAGGCACTCATGACCTACACGCTGTGCTACGCGCCGCAAAAGATCATCATCGGCGGCGGCGTGGCCGACCACACTCCCATCGTGCCGCTCGCACGCAAAAAGTGTGCCGAGATGCTCAACGGCTATATCGTCACGACCGAGGTCAACGACATCAATAACTACATCGTCAACAACAGCCTCGAGGGCAAGCAGGGCGTTATGGGCTGCCTGGCCCTGGGCGCACAGGCGCTTCAGTAGCAGATGAACCCACAGGGCGTGGCGCGCCCGGCAAATCCGACCTACGAAACGACGCCACCACGCCTCATATAAGCCCTCAAATAAAAAAGGCCGCCTAGGACCAAACAATACGTCCTAGGCGGCCTTTTTGGCGCACATCAGCGACCGTAAGAGATATCGGAGCACAACGCCCGTTGCCGCTCCACAGCAGTCGATCATCACATCGGTGATCATGCCGGCGCGTCCCGGCACAAAGAGCTGAATCGTCTCGTCAATCGAAGGAATCAGCAGCAGGAACACCGCCGTAGGCAGCAGCACGTCAAAGGTGCGCCGGCCCTCAAAATCAAAGGCGTGCGTTGCCAGAATGCCGAGCACCATATACTCGGAAAAATGCGCGCACTTGCGAACAACAAAGTTGGTCACCCATTCATATGGAAGTCCCACGCCGTGCAGGAAACCGCGGATAGCTTCCATGACCGTTAGGCTCAGTGAGCCCGACCCCGAGCCGGGAACCAGCGAATTGCCCCAGATCAAGAGCGCCATCAGGCAGGTTACGACCGCCCATTTTCGATTGATCTTAACCATGCAGAAGTTATGCCTCCGCACGGAGCGGCGCGAAGCTGGCGGTACCGCCCTCGATAACGCTCAGATAAGCACGGCCCGTACGCTTGGCGGTAGAGGACTGAAGACGCTCGATCTCTTCCTCGAGGATCTGATTGACGCGCTCGTGACGACGATTTTCCATAATGCCGGCGGCAATAGCCTCGGCCCGCTCGATGCTCTCACGCGAGATACGGGCAGTATCCTCGGGGAACACAGCGCTGTGACGGCCGACATAGGCGGGGGCAGCAGGCTGAGGGGCAGCGACGGGAGCGGGGGCTGAAACAGGAGCAGGCTCGTCAATCTCATCCAGAATCGCGGTGGCGGCGGCCCACATACCCTCGTGGCCCGAGTAATCGGCCATGGGGACATCAGCCTCGAGCGAGGCATCCGGAAGGTCGCCGGTGTCGATGCGATCTTGGGCATCAATCGATGCGGTGATGGCTGCAGGCTCATCGAGGTCATCGAGATCGATGCCCGCGGCACCGGAGATGATAGGCATGCTGGCGAGGTTTGCATTGTACGGCGCAGCCTCAGCCGCCTGCTGCTGGGCAGGAGCGCCCCAAAGCGAGCTTTCGGCGGCACGGCGGGCGGCAACAGCCTCCTCGTCCGCGGTCATGGGTTCATCAACGTACGAATTATCGGCAGAAGCGTTCGCGTCCGCCGAGGTAGCGCTGTAGGCGTTATTGACCGCCGCATTGGCAACGAGTGCCACGAAAGCCGCCGTGCTGCCCGCAGGGGCGGCCTGGGAGCCCGACACGGCGCGTGCCGCGGCGGCGATATCATCGCGATTGAAGGAGCCGGTCTGCCCGCCGTTGGTGAGCTCGTCGATGGCGACTTGATAGACGTCGCGCGAGCGTGCAGGGTCGCAGCTCACCGGCGAATCGTCGTCGAGCATGCTGTCGATCATGGACCAAGCCTCGGCCTCGTCCATAGCATCTGCGGCTCGAGCGATGGTAGGGACACCATCATCGGCATGACGGCGCTGGAACGCACCAGTCAGGCCGGAAAGGAATGCCGAGGTAGACTGCTCCGACTGAGCCTGAGAAGCAGAAGCCGCAGCGTACGGAATCGCATCCTGCTGCTGAGCTGGAATCGAGGCGGTCTTGAACTCGCTTTGATGCTGATTGAGATTGGCGGCACCGCCCATGGCATCGGGCTGGAACAGACGCTCTTCACGCTGCGCACGATACTCGGAGATACCCAGCGAGGCGGCATAGATACCCACGCCCGCCACCGCGCCCACGGCGAAGGGAACTGCACCCGCCACGACCGTCTCGTTCACCGACGAAAACGGCAGCGTCGCGGCATACATAACCACGGGAGCGGCAAGGCCGATCCCGCACGAAAGTCCGGCAAGGACTGCTCGTTGTGTTGCATCAGAAGAAGCCATGAGCTCTCCCCATCTTCCAGCACCCAAATCGCATCATTCAGTTGGCTGCGCGAGAGAAGATGAAGCGGGGCTATGCCCCAAAGCAACGGTATATGGTTCGTTTCATCTGCGTTTTCCGTCGCGAAGCTTAAAAGTTATTATGCGAAACCGTCCTGTCGATTGCAAGTGACGATGTCGGATTGAAACGGGAAACCTGCTGCTCGTCGGTCTTACGGTCAAAAATAAGCGCGGAGCGGCGCTATAGAAAAGGGCCGAGGCTCAAAGCCCCGACCCTTTATCGCATTGATGACTATCGCTGCGCGTGGATGACAACCTAGAACGTCTGCTCGTAGTCGCTGTGTTTTTTGGCCGAACGCACCAGGAACTCCTGGTTGGTGTTGGTGCCCTTAAGACCCTTGATAAACGATGCGGCTGCGCGCTCGGTGTTGTTCATGCCGGCAAGAATGCGACGCAGACCAAAGACAAACGGACGCATCTGCTCGTCGACCAACAGGTCCTCGTTACGCGTACCGGAGGCAACGGGGTCGATAGCCGGGAAGATGCGGCGGTCGGCCAGGTCGCGGTCGAGCTTAAGCTCCATGTTGCCGGTGCCCTTGAACTCCTCAAAGATGACTTCGTCCATCTTGGAACCGGTGTCGATGAGGGCAGAGGCCAGGATGGTAAGCGAGCCACCGTTCTCGATATTGCGGGCTGCACCCAGGAAGCGCTTGGGCGGATATAGGGCCGCCGAATCGACGCCGCCCGAAAGGATGCGGCCCGAGGCGGGCGCCGCCAAGTTGTAGGCGCGGGCGAGGCGCGTGATGGAGTCGAGCACCACCACGACGTCGCCACCCAGCTCTACGATGCGCTTGGCGCGCTCGATGACGAGCTCTGCCACGCGGGTGTGGTTGTCGGCAGGCATATCGAAGGTCGACGCCACAACCTCGCCCTTGATGGAACGCTGCATATCGGTGACCTCTTCGGGGCGCTCGTCGACGAGCAGGCAGATGAGGTGCACCTCGGGGTTGTTAATCGAGATAGACTGGCAGATCTTCTTGAGGATCGTGGTCTTGCCGGCCTTGGGCGGGGACACGATCAGGCCGCGCTGGCCCTTGCCGATCGGTGACACGATGTCGATGGCGCGACCGGTAATGGAGTCCTTGCCGTGCTCCATGCGCAGCGGCTCGTTGGGATAGACCGGGGTGAGGTCACCAAACTTGGGGCGGTTGCGAATCTGCTCGGGGTCCAGACCGTTGACGGTCGTGATTTTGGCGAGGCCGGCGCGCTTGTCGCCGCCACGCGAGGGGCGCAGCGAGCCCTCGATGACGTCGCCCGTGCGCAGGCGCGCGGAGCGGATGAGGTAGGCGGGCACGAAGGCGTCGTCGTTGGACTTCATGTAGCCATGGGCATGGATGATGCCGGAGCTGTCCGGGCGAATCTGCAGGATGCCCTTGATGTCGCGGAAGCCCTCGGCCTTCGCGGCGGTGACGTAGATCTCCTCGACGAGCTCGGCTTTCTTCTTGCCGGTGGTCTCGATCTCGAACTCCTTGGCCTTCTCGCGCAGTTCGGCGACCTTCATGGCAGCGAGCTCCTCACGCGAAAGCGTGGGCTCGGTGGGGGCGGCGTTACGCTCCTTGTTGCGCTGTTTGCGATCGCGCTGGCGGTTGCGACGGTCGTTGTTGCGCTCGTCCTTGCGCTCGTTGCGCTCCTCGTTGCGCTTGTGCTGGCGACGGTTGGGGCGAGCGTTGTCATCGGCCTCAGCGGGCGCGGCGCCATCGGTTGCGGCGGCGTCGGCATTGGCCGCAGCGGCGTCATTGGCCTCGGCGCCGGAATCGACCTGCGCTTCGACATCAGCCTGCTGCTCGGACGCCTTGGCCTTAGCGGACTTCTTACGACCGCGCTTGGGCTTCTCGGACGCAGGCTGTTCGACGTCCTGGGGCTCGGCGGCATCAGTCGATGCATCGGCGGTCGTCTCGGCGGAATCCTCGAACGAACCCTTCTTGGCAGCCTTAGCCTTGGACGTGCGCTTAGCAGCAGTGCGACGGCTGCGACCGGGACGGACGTCGGCGGGCTCGGCATCGGCAGAAACGGCCTCGGAAGTCGTGGCATCCTGGACGGGTGCATCGGCAGCAGTTGAGGACTTGGCAGTCGCCGCAGCATCCCGAGCGGCAGCGGCTGCGGCTGCGGCCTTCTCGGCCTCGACAAAGGCCTTGGGCTTGCGACCGCGACGGTGCGGGCGCAAAGCCGGATCGACAACGGGAACTTCGCTGGCCTCGACAGGCGCAGCGGGCTCAACAGGCGATGTGCCCTCCCCTGCCGCGGAACGGACCGAAGCCTCAGTGGGCTCGGGGGTTACCTGTTCAGCAACCTGCTCGGCCTTAGCAGCCGTGCGACGGCGTGTGCGCGGTGCCGGCTTCTCGGTCGGCTGGTCGGCGGCAAGAACCTCGGTGGCGGCAGGAGTCTCGAGTACAGACGGAGCTGCAAGCTCGGTCAGAGCCGCGGCCTCGCGCTCGGCAGCACGACGGCGGGCGCGCACCACCTGAGCCTCGCTAATCTGCGCCAACGCACGTGCCTGCGCGACCTCATCGGAAATCGGCGCCGAAGAGTCAGCTGCAACGGTGCGCTTGGCGCGCGTCGTGCGCGTGGTACGGCGCTTGGGCTTGGTGGCCTCCTCGCCGTCAGTGGCAGGCTTGGTCGTGCGGCGCGTACGCTTGGGCTTTGCCGGAGCAGCCTCCTCACCAGTTGCAGGCACGGCCTTCTCAGCCGCCACAGGCATAGGCGTCGAAGCAGCCTTAGGCGTCTCAGGAGCCGAGGCTTGCGCGGACGCCGCGACCTGGTCCGACGCAACCGGTGCAGCGGGAGCGGTTTGCGTCGTCGTTATTTCGTTTTCTTGCTGTTGATCAGACACAGTGTTTGCTCAACTTTCTTTTCAAGCCCTGTGATCACATGCTCCCTGCATAAACCTTCAGGGCGGCTAAACAGTCTAGTTCCGTTCAAAACGACGGACATCATTGATCTGTATCGAGATGATTGCGTCATATACGCAGCGTTAGTGTAACACAACCGCAACCACCTGCAACTTAGTCATTGGACGTTCTTAAACGCCCAGTCATCAGGGACACTCCTCCTCAAAAGCGCCTTGAAATGTCGCGCCAGAGGAGTGAAGCCGTGGCACCCGGAATAGCCGCGCCACAAATCGCGCCCATCTACTACGTTTGCACCCGAGCCCCTGACCATACCGTTGTTTTTTCAAAAACAACGAGTCTGCTACCTGCGGTTTTAATATCGTACTTTTCGGCATGGTTCGGGATATGCGTCCAAACGTAGGAGATGAGCCCAATTCGTGGCGGACGGTATCCCGCCACCCCTCCGCGAGACAAAAATGATCCATTTTCCTCCGTCCCCAAGGGACAATTTTCAAAACTACGCCGGATTACGGGGCCAGAATGCTGCAAGCCAACCATGCCCTGCATTTTCTAGAAACAATAAGCCATCTACCTGCGGGTTTAATTTTGCCATTGGCACCATGGTCGCCAGTTGGCGATTCAGCCCCGTAAACCGGTATAGTTGCGATTTGGTAGCATTTCCCAGCAAACCAAATAGTCTCACCAAACGCAAAAAGCCCGACCTCCATATGGGAGATCGGACTTTCAAGGCTCAGTTAAACCAAACCTGCGCGGTCAAATGACCCGTAGCTTACATCTGCTCGGGAGCGGAGACACCAACGAGGGTGAGCACCAGGGCGAGCGTCACGCGGACGGCGTCGCAAGCGGCCAGACGGGCACGCGAAAGCTCGGGGTCGACGGGACGGCCCTCGCTCGGCAGCACCTGGCAGGCAGCATAGAAGCTGTGGAAGTCACCAGCGAGTTCCTCGGCAAAGTGCGTCAGACGGAACGGGGCGCGGTCGCGAGCGCAGCTGGCGATCAGGTCGGTGAGCTCGTTGAGCTTACGCGAAAGGGCGAGCTCGGTCGGGTCGGTCAACAGCGAGTAATCGACGTTCTCACCGATGGCCTTGGCGGCAACGGCCTTCATGCCCATCTCGTCGGCCTGCTCAGGCGTTACGTCAGCGGCACGGCGCAGGATGGAGCAGACGCGAGCGTGAGCGTACTGCACGTAGTACACCGGGTTGGAGTTGTCGCGCTTCTTAACGGCCTCGATGTCGAAGTCGACCATCTGGTTGGAGCTCTTGGAGATGAGCGTGTAGCGAGCGGCATCGGAGCCAACCTCGTCGACGAGCTCCTGAAGGGTCACCATGGTGCCCTTGCGCTTGGACATACGGACGGGCTTGCCGTTACGCAGCAGGTTGACGAGCTGGCCCAGTAGAACCTCGAACTTGCCGGGGTAACCCAGAGCGTCGCAGACGCAGCGGACGCGCTCGATGTAACCGTGGTGGTCGGCGCCCCAGATGTCGATGACGTGGTCGACGCGCTGGAACTTATCCCAGTGATAGGCGACGTCGGAGGCGAAGTAGGTGTACTCGCCGTCGGACTTGATCAGGACGCGGTCCTTGTCATCGCCCAGGTCGGTGGAGCGGAACCACAGGGCGCCGTCCTTGGTGTAGAGGTAGCCCATCTTGTCGAGCTTCTCAAAAGCGCGGTCGACGGCGGAGGTGCCGGCGGTCTCGCCCTCGGTGTCCTTCACGTACAGCGAGCGCTCGGAGTACCAACGATCGAAGTCGCAGTTGACGGCGTGGCAGAGGTCGCGCATGTTATCGACCATCTTTACATAGCCGCGCTCGCGGAAGCTCTCCATGCGCTCCTGAGGATCGGCGTTGACCCACTTATCGCCGTCGGTGCGCCAGAACTCGGCGGCCTCGTCGATGATGTAGTCGCCGCCGTAGGAGTCCTTGCCCAAGGTCTCGGCAAAGTTGTCCTGATACGGATGGGTCTCGGGGTGCTCGTCGTTCTCGTCGGCAACAAAGGCGTCACGGTCGGCGATCAGCAGCTTGTGAGCCTCCTCGATATCAACGCCCTGCTTGGCGATGATGTCGGCAAGCTGCATATAGCGCGTGCTGATGGAGTTGCCGAAGGTGTTCATCTGAGAGCCGTGGTCATTGATGTAGAACTCACGCTGGATGTCGTAACCGGCGTGGTCCATAACGCGACAGAGCGAATCGCCCAGCGCGGCCCAGCGGCCGTGGCCGATGTGCATGGGGCCGACGGGGTTGGCGGAAACGAACTCGACCTGGGTCTTCAGACCACCACCGACGTTGGACTTAGCGAAGTCCATGCCCTTCTCGCGAGCCTCGCCAAAGATGGCATTCTTGACGGCAACGGAGAGGTAGAAGTTGATGAAACCGGGGCCTGCGATCTCAACCTTCTCGATCGCGGGATCCTCGGGCATATGGGCAACGATGGCCTCGGCGATCTTGCGCGGGGCGCAGTGGGCCAGCTTGGCGGACTTCAGGGCCATGGTAGAGGTCCACTCGCCATGAGAAGTGTCAGCCGGTCGCTCGATAGCGCAATCGTCAAGTTCAAATGCGGAAAGGTCGCCGGCCTCCTGGGCCGCAGCAAGCGCAGCGCGTACCAGCTCTTCAATCTTCTCGGGCATAGATCCTCCTTGTGTTAAAGCCCCCGAGCTCTTGGTCGCTCGTAGGGCAAAAGCCAGAGTTTGTAGCACTCTATCACAAGCGACGGGCACTGTCGCAGGGTAAAGCCAATCGAAATTGCATATGCACAAAATTGACTACAGCTTGTATGGACTCACTCAAAGATGCCGGTCTGCCTGCAGATTATGCACGCGTTGAAAATGCATAAAGGTGTGAACGAGCTGTGTCTTTTATCGAATACTCTTACCTATCGGAGTTGTGTGCTTTTCCTGCATAAAGCGAGGATTTGCGCACGTCAGCGTGTTATTCTAGACATACGTAAATTCGTATAAGTTGGAGGTAGCATGTTCTCAATCGGTCAACACGTCATTCATCCGGGTCAGGGAGTCTGCACCGTCGTCGGTTTTAGGGACGACACGCCGCAGCCCATGTTGTTGCTCGAGGCCAAGCAGGGGCATGCGCAGACGATCCTTATGTACCCCGTGGCGCAGGCCGACCGTCTGCATGCCGCCATCTCTCAGCAAGATGCCGAGCATCTGCTGAGCCACTATGACGAGCTGGAGTGCGACACCTTTACCGAGCGCAACAGCTCGCTTGAAGAGACACACTTTAAGCAGCAGCTCAAGCTGGGCGCGCCCGAGACGGTCCGCGTGGCAAAGACCATGATGCACCGCATTCGCCAGGCCGAGGAAGCCGATAAAAAGCCCAGCTCCTACTACATGCGCGTACTCAAGGAGGCCAAGCGCCGCTCCATCGAGGAGTTCGCCGTGGCCTTGGGCGTCACCGAGGAGGACGCCGAAGCTCGCCTAGCCCAAGCCGCCCTCAACTAACCTGCCAAAAAGGGACAGGTTTATTTTGGCAGGTTTTATCTGGCCAAACATCAACAAACAATCAGTAAATGGTCGGGTGCTCCGTTTTGTTTAAGAGCGCCCGACCATTTTTCTATATCCGTAGAAATGTGTGAAGCCCATTTGCGATGACATCACGCGAGGGCCGTCCAGATCGACGCAACAAACGCCCGTATCCGCAACAAGCGCGCCCGTCTTGCTCAATTACCATTAAAAAGCATCAATTTGAAAACGCAATAACATTTCGGCAGGTAGCAGCTATAGTCGGTGAACTGAATCTCGACAGCCGAAGCCTCCGAATGAGGTATCTTCAGCCCATCCAAGCTAAAGGAGGGGCCATGCCGAGAAAACCTCGTGCAAAGTCACCAACCGGTTATTTCCACATCACGTTGCGTGGAAACGGAGGGCAATTGCTGTTTGACGATGCCGAGGATCGAATCGCCATGCTTCAGATCCTCGATGCGATCCTCCCCAAACACAATATCGAGCTAATCGCTTGGTGCCTTATGGGAAACCACATTCATCTGCTCATCGACGATCCGGACGACCGCAAGAGCGACGCGATGCATGCGATAGCCGTATCGTATGCGGGAAGGTACAATGCGCGGACGGGGCATATCGGCCACGTGTTTCAGGAGCGGTTTTGGGATTCGCCCATTAAGTCAGAAGTATATTTACTCGAGGCAATTCGATACATTCATTTGAATCCACAAAAAGCGGGACTGGCGGCATATGATGAATATCCCTGGAGCAGCCATCGCGAGTATCTCATGAGTGCCAGGTCACGGCCGCATGTCACCGGCAGCGTTGTCGGTGTTTTATTCCCAACACCTCGCTCATACCTTAGGCTCATGGAAAGTACGCCGTCGCTTCCCTATCGCCCCAGCGCAACAGCCAAGGTTCGCGAGGAAGATCTATGCGAATTTGGCACGGCAATCGTGCAGAGTGTCGCAGGATGTGCTCCGACGGTACTTAAATCCGTCTCCAAGCCACTTCGCAATGAGGCGATTCTCGCGCTTCGAAAACAAGGGCTAACGGTTAAGCAGGTTCAGCTGCTGACCGGACTGGGAACATGGATTATCAAGAACGCGTCCTAACGTCGCGTTTACCGAGTTACGGATACGGCGAAGCGCAACTGCCTGCCGCGAGGCACCGCATTCGCCAGCGTCTCCATGTCAAACAGAAAACGCTTCCGCTGAATAACGTCCAACGGAAGCGTTTTCCCAGATAAAATCTACCAAAATAAACCTGTCCCAATTTGGCAGGTTAGGCCTGGAAGGTGTCGCGGTCGGGCGCGAAGGACTGCATGGCCGCGATGGTGCGGTCAAAGAGCTCGGGGAGCTCCCAGCCGAGCATCTCGGCGCCCTGCGAAATCACGTCGCGCGAGCAGCCGGCGGCAAAGCGCTTGTCCTTGAACTTCTTCTTGAGTGACTTGGTCGTAAAGTCCATAACGCTCTTGCTCGGGCGCATGATGACGGCGGCTCCGATCAGCCCGGTGAGCTCATCGCAGGCAAACAGGATCTTTTCCATCTGCAGCTCGGGTTTGGGCAGCGAGGTGTTGAAGTCCGACGTGTGCGTCTGGATGGCGCGAATGAGCTCGGGAGACGCACCTTCGCCCTTAAGAATCTCGGCAGCGTAGATGGTGTGGTTCATGGGGTCGTCCTCATGCTCCTCCCAATCCAGGTCGTGGAGCAGACCGACGATGCCCCAGAACTCCTCGTTCTCGGGGTCGAACTCGCGCGCAAAGTAGCGCATGGTGCCCTCAACCGTCTCGCCATGGGTAATGTGAAACGGGTCCTTGTTGTGCTCGTTGAGCAGTTCGAATGCGCGGTCGCGGGTGATTCCGGCGGTGAGCGTCTGGGACATGGCAATACCTCCAGGTGAGTCGATGTTAGGACACGGTGTCACTATCGTATATCGCCGCGGCTCAAGCCGAAAGGCAAAAAAGTTATGCGGAGAAAAAAGCCGGGCGAACGTGTCGCCCGGCAAAACCGCAGATAAAACCTGCCAAAATAAACCTGTCCCTTTTTGGTAGGTTTAGGGACGGACCTGGCCGGTGCCGCGGAGCTTGTATTTGTAGGTAGTGAGGGCCTCGGCGGCAAAGGGGCCGCGGGCGTGGAGCTTTTGGGTCGAGATGCCGATCTCGGCGCCCAGGCCAAACTCGCCGCCGTCGGTGAAGCGCGTGCTGGCGTTGGCATACACGGCCGAGGCATCGACCGCGTCCAGGAAGCGCTCGCAGGCATCCTCGTCCTCGGCAACGATGGCCTCGGAGTGCATGGTGCCGTAGCGGTTGATGTGCGCGATGGCTTCGTCCTCGTTCGCCACGACCTTCACGCTCATCTCGAGCGCCAGATACTCGCGGCCCCAGTCCTCCTCAGTCGCGGCTACATAGTCGTCGCCCTCGGCAAGCCCGGCGGCAGCGCATGCGGCGCACGTGGCCTCGTCGCCGTGAATCAGCACGCCGTGGTCGTGCAGCACGGCAACGACCGCCGGCAAAAACGAATCCGCCACGGCACGGTCGACCAGCAGCGACTCGGCGGCATTGCACACGCCCACGCGCTGCGTCTTAGCGTTGACGATAATGTTGAGCGCCTTGTCAAAATCGGCGGATTCATGCACGTAGATGTGGCAGTTGCCTGTGCCCGTCTCGATCACCGGCACAAGCGACTCGCGCACGCAGCGCTGGATCAGGCCCGCACCGCCACGCGGAATGAGCACATCGACAATACCGCGGAGCTTCATGAGCTCGCCGGTGGCCTCGCGGTCGGTGGACTCGATCATCGAGATAGCTTCGCGTGGAAAGCCCTGGGCCTCAAGCGCATCGGCCAGCAGTTCGGCAATCATGGCGCACGAGTGATAGGCCAGCGAACCGCCGCGCAGGATGCAGGCGTTGCCGGTGCGGATGCAGATGCCCGCGGCATCGGCCGTCACGTTGGGGCGCGCCTCGTAGACCATGGCAACCAGGCCCAGCGGCACACTCACGCGCGTAAGGTCCACGCCACTCGCAAGCACACGGTGATCGAGCACGCGGCCCACGGGATCGGGCAGCTCGGCGAGCTTCTCCAGGCCGGCGGCCATGCCCTCGACGCGCTCGGGCGTCAGCAGCAGACGATCGAGCAATCCGACCGAGGTGCCCGCATCACGCGCAGCGGACATATCGAGCTCGTTGGCGGCGACGATGGAGTCGATACCGTTGCGCAGTGCTGCGGCCATGGCGCGCACGGCCTCCTGGCGCTGCTCGTCGCTCGCCGTGGCAAGCGAGGCCGACGCTGCCTTAGCGGCAACGGCAAGATCGTGGACATACGTGGCTATATCGACCGACATGGACGGCCCTTTCTCCTAGAAGTTTGCAACCATGGTAGCCGATTTGCGCATGGCCTCGCCCGCGGCGGTAGAATTGGTCAACCCGAAACACCGCAACGAACGGAAGACTCACATGGCCCTCATTACTTCGTACCACGTCCCCGACCTGTATGTCGAGGACCACAGCATCGACGTCCCCCTCGACTGGCGCGGCCTGGAGCCAATGCTCCTGACCGTCGGCAGCACCATGCGCCGCGGCGCTATGCCGGCACCAATCGCCGGCGCGCCCGAGAGCATCAAGCTCTTCTACCGCGTGGTTTGCGCGCCCGACCGCATCAACGACGATCTGCCGCTGCTTCTGTTTTTGCAGGGCGGCCCCGGCGGCGAGAGCCCGCGTCCGCTGTCACCCACAAGCGATGGCTGGATCGAGGAGGCCGTCAAGCACTTCCGCGTGGTCCTGCCCGACCAGCGCGGCACCGGACGCAGTAGCTGCGTGGACGGACGCACGATTGCCACCTTGGGCGATCGCGCCGAGGCAGCCGGCGCCGATGCGGCCCGCTCGCAGGCGGACTTCCTCAAGCGCCACCTCGCCAGCTCCATCGTGCGCGATTTTGAGTACCTGCGCCTGGTGGGCTTTGGCGGCAAGCCCTGGGTCACACTCGGGCAGAGCTACGGCGGCTTTTTGACGTTGAGCTATCTGTCGCTCTTCCCCGAGGGCGTGGCGGCAAGCTTTACCTGCGGCGGCATCCCCCACGTGCCGGCGAGCGCAAGCGAGGTCTACGCGCACACCTTCCCGCGCATGGCTGCCAAGACACAGCAGTATTACGACCGCTACCCCGCCGACGTCGAGCGCGTGGCGGCTCTTGCCGATGCGCTCGAGGCTCAGAAGCCCGTGCTGCCCGACGGCTCGCCGATGACGGTCGAGCGCCTACAGCTCATGGGCAGCGACTTTGGCATGAAGCCGAGCTTTGAGCGCATGCATTGGATTATCGATCACGCGTTTGTTACAGGCGACGGTACACTGACCTGCGGTGCCTCGGTATCCGACAGCTTTTTGATGCGCGCCTTCGAGCGCACCAACACGCGCACGAATCCGCTGTACTGGACGCTGCAGGAGTTCATATACGCCGACGGTGACACCATGCCCATTGGCTGGGCCGCGGCTGAAGAGAAGGCACACCGCGCCGAGTTCGACACGCTCGCGCGCCCGCTCATGTTTACCGGCGAGGCCATGTTCCCGTGGATGTTCGAGCAGATGCCCGAGCTCAAGCCCTTCAAGCCCGCCATGGACCTGCTGATGGAAGACACCAGCTGGGACAAGATCTACGACCCGCAGCGACTGGCGTGCAACGAGGTGCCCCTGCAGGCCGCGGTGTATTTCGACGACATGTACGTCGATTCGGGCATGCAGCTCGATACGCTCAGCCGCGTGGGCAACTCGCATGCCTGGGTGACGAACGAGTTCGAGCACGACGGTCTGCACGGCAGCGTGGTGTTCAAGCACCTCTTCAACGAAGCCCTCAACCGCGGAGACCTGCGCCAAATCTTCTAGCAAAGGAGCGTCCCCACCTGCCGGCACAAAAGGAACGTCCCCAAGTGCCGGCACGAGAAAGACAGCGCCACGGGAAACGATCCGCAGCGCTGTCTTTCTTTATGCAAATACGATCAAGTTATCCCTGTGTATCGCGGGCTTCTCGGCCAGGTCTGCGAGCAGGCGGTTGCTGGCGATCTGGTCCTGGCGGCGACCGGCAGCAAGCTCCAGCACGTCCGAATCGGCCTCGGCGATACCGCGGGCGACGACCATACCGCTCGGATCGCACACATCGAGCACATCGCCCTCGGCAAACTGGCCATCGACCTCGCGAATACCCACCGCAAGCAGGGAAGAGCCACGGCTGACCAGCGCCTTCGCAGCACCATCATCGACCGTCACCGAGCCATGTGCCTTGTCGCCCAGCGCGATCCACAGCTTGCGGGGTGCGATGTCCAGACGCTCCGCCGGCGGATCGAACAGCGTGCCCACGCTCTCGCCGCGGGCGAGACGCACGAGCGCATCGGGCTCCTCGCCCGAGCAAATCACGCTCTGAATGCCCGCCGTCATCAGGATGCGGCTCGCGCGGATCTTGGTAATCATGCCGCCCGTGCCCACCGATGTGGAAGAATCGCCCGCCGAGGCAATAATCTTGGCATCGATCTTATGCACGACAGGAACAAACTCGGCCGTGGGGTCTTCATGCGGATTGGCGGTGTAGAGGCCATCGATGTCCGAGAGCGTCACGCACAGATCGGCAGAAACCAGGCAGCTCACAAGCGCCGCCAGCGTGTCGTTGTCGCCAAACTTGATCTCATCGACGGTGACGGTATCGTTCTCGTTGACGACCGGCACCACGCCAAGCTCCACAAGGCGAAGCAGGGCGTCGCGCGCGTGCAGGTAGGACGTGCGGCGCGCCGTGTCGTGACGCGTGAGCAGCACGAGCGAGGTGAGCAGGTCGCGCGCATGGAACTCCTCGTCGTAGGCCGACGAGATGATGCACTGACCGGCCGAGGCGCAGGCCTGCAGGCTCGGCAGGTCGCCGACCGGCTTACGGTCGAAGCCCAGCACGGGATAGCCGCAGGCAATGGCACCCGAGCTCACCACGACCAGGCGCCAGCCAAGCTCGCGCAGCGCTGCGGCCTGGTCGGCAAGCCCGCCGATAAAGGCGCGGTTGACCTTGCCGTCGGCGCCCACCACCGTGGACGAACCGATCTTTACCACCATCGTTTTATAAGAAGTCGTCATACGTCAAACCAATCAACTGTTCAGCGAACGGCCGAGCCGGCGGCCAGGGAAGCGTGACTCGCCCCTACCGCCCAAGGAATTAGTGAGCCCAGGGGAAGGCCGAAGCCGCAGCCATGTTCTTGCGCACGAGCTCGTCGCGCACCTGAGCCAGGCCCTGCTCCATGCCCACCACATAGGTCTGCGGGTACAGGAAGCGCTTGAAAGCTGCGTCCAGATGGTCAAGTGCCCAGGCGCAACGCTCGCGCGCGTCCTGGATGCTCTCACGCGGAGCCACCGCACTGCCATCGCGCACGATCGGCACCAGCAGCTCGCGATACTCAAGTTCGGACACGTCGGTCACCAGAGCGGCATCATTCACGGCCACGAGGGTATTGCCGCGCGCGGCGCCCTCCCCCGCCAGATGGTCCTCGTCGTAGATCATGTCGCAGACCGGGCCGCCAAAGCCGTCGTAATAACGGCGCACGCGTTGCACACCCGGGATCGTGCGCTTGTAGGGCTGCTCGGAGAGCTTGACCACCGGCGTCCACGGGTCCGTCTCACTCGCACGGCGGGCGGCGAGCTTGTACACGCCGCCCAGCGCCGGCTGGTCGTAGCAGGTCGCGAGCTTGGTGCCCACGCCAAAGCTATCGATAGGCGCGCCCTGGTCGAGCAGCGACTGAATCGTGTACTCATCCAAATCGTTAGAAACCGAGATCCCCACATAGGGCAGGCCCTCGGCATCAAAACGGCCGCGCACATACTTGGAGAGCTTGGCGAGGTCGCCGGAGTCGATGCGAATGGCCGACAGGCGCTCGCCCACCGCTTCCATCTCCTTGGCAACCGTAATGGCATGCTCGCAACCCTCGCGTACGTCGTAGGTGTCGATGAGCAGCGTGCAATTCTTGGGGCTCGACTTGGCAAAGGCGCGGAAGGCCTCGAGCTCGGAGTCGAAGCTCATGACCCAGCTGTGCGCATGCGTGCCAAAGACGGGAATACCGTAGCGGCGGCCGGCGAGCACATTGGACGTAGAGGAGCAGCCGGCAACGTAGCTCGCGCGCGCGACGGCCAGCCCGCCATCGGGACCCTGGGCGCGGCGCAGGCCAAACTCGGCAACGGGACGGCCGTCCGCCGCCAGCACCACGCGCGCCGTCTTGGTGGCGACAAGCGTCTGGAAGCCGACGATGTTGAGCAGCGCCGTTTCGAGCAGCTGGCACTCCAGCGCGGGACCGGTGACGCGAACCATGGGTTCGCGCGGAAAGACGAGCTCGCCCTCGGGGACGGCGTCGATGTTTACATGTGCACGAAAATCGCGCAGGTAGTCGAGGAATGCAGGCTTGAACATCGCACCGCCGGCCGGGGCCTGGAGTGAGGCGAGGTAGTCGATATCCTCGGGCGTAAAGCGCAGGTTCTCGACCAGCTCGGGCAGCTCGGCGGTGCCGCACATGACGGCATAGGCGCTGCCAAAGGGATGGTCGCGGTAAAACGCGGTAAAACAACCCTGCTCATTGGCCTTGCCGCTCTCCCACAGGCCCTGGGCCATAGTGAGCTCGTACAGATCGGTGAGCATTGCAATGTCGGTGGGATGCGAGATGTCGGTCAAAGCCATGGGGCGACCTTTCGGATGCGTTGTGCAGAGGTTGAGGGTTGGAAAAGGGCAGAGTGTTCGGGCATGGCACCCAGCGCGAATGGGCTAGAGCAGGCCCATGCTGGTCAGGATCGTGTAGCCCATAAAGATGACAAACGCGATGAGGGCAAGGACAATGATGATTTTTTGAGCCGGCGCCATGCCAGGGATCTCGTTCTCGCCCGTAGGCTCCTTGGAGGTAACCATGCGCTGGGCAAAGGTCATCTCGTCACGGCTCGGCTTGGGCTCGACGGACTTGGAACGAGCGACCTTTTTAGGCTGAGGTTTAGGTGCGGTGGGCGCGGGCTTCGCGGCGGCGGGCTTGGGCGCGGGGGCGACGTTCGCGGCGGCCTCCTCGGCCTTCTCGCGCTCGGCACGCAGGGCGGCCAGCTCCTCACGCTCGCGGCGTGCCTCTTCCTGGGCCTCGCGACGAGCTTTCTCGGCGCGGAGCTCTTCCAACTCGGCGCGTTCCTCGGCAGACAGTGGTTGGGACTCAAGCTTGGCCATGGTACAGCCCTTTCTTTTAAAAAAAGCCGCCGACACAATGTCAGCGGCTTATCAAATCCAAGGGTGGAGACGAAGGGAGTCGAACCCTCGGCCTCTGCCATGCGACGGCAGCGCTCTCCCAACTGAGCTACGTCCCCAGGACAAGTCGATATTTTACCTACGGCTCGCCAACTGTCAACGCCCAATACCCAGTCTTTTTGGGACGGGGCTTTTTTGACTACTTTCGGATGCCGGTTCGGCCCCACACCGGGAGTAGTCTTTTTGGGACGGGGCTGTTTTAGCTACCCCTGCCGCTGTTCGGCCAAACCGTTCGCGTTGCCTGTCGGGGTAGCTAAAACAGCCCCGTCCCAAAAGACTACTTCTAATGATTTTTTAATCCCCGTCCCAGAAAAATCATCGGCGAACGCGCTACTTTGCGCTGGTGAGGACGCCGGTGGTGTCGAACGCCGGGGTAAAGCTCTCGTCTACCGCGCCGCCTTCTTGCCAAAACATCGTCGTAAAGCCCAGGTCGTCGGCATGGTCGAGCACCTGCTCGTACTCCTCGCGCGTCACGGCGCGCGCCAGGTCGCCGCCTTGTTCGCGCATGAGGGCATTGGGCGTGTACTGGTTCATGACCGAGATCGGCACGTCGCCCACCGTCTGCCACACCAGGTCCAACACGCGGCACGAATCGTCCGCATGCCCCGGCAGCACCAGATGACGCACGATTATGCCGCGCCTCATGAGCCCGTCCTCGTCTACCAGCTCTCCCCCGCGGCGCTCAATCTCGCGCGCCATCTGGGCCAGACCCGACACGGCCACGCGCGGGTAGTCCTTAATATGAGAAAGCGACTGCGCAAGCCCGGCATCGGCATATTTAAAGTCCGTAAGCCACACGTCGACCAGGTCGCCCAGCGCCGCCACGGCACTCGCGCGCTCGTAACCACTCGTGTTGTAGACAATTGGGATGACCAACCCGCGCGTCCGTGCCGCGGCAATCGCGGCAGGCAACAGGTGCGCATAGTGCGTCGCCGTCACCAGGTTGATGTTATTGGCGCCCTGGTCCTGCAGCTCCAGCATAATCTCGACCAAACGCTCGGGCGAAATCTCAAGACCGAAATTGCCCGTCGAGATCTCGTGGTTTTGGCAGTAGATACATTTGAGCGAACAGCCGCTAAAGAAAATCGTACCCGAGCCGGCCTCGCCCGAAATGGGCGGTTCCTCCCACATATGGAGCGCCGCGCGGGCGACCTTAAGCGTGTTGTCGGCGCCGCACACGCCACGCGCGCCCTCGTCGCGCGCCGCACCGCAACGGCGCGGACACAAATGGCAGGCGGGCGAAAAAAGTTCGGTCAACGACGTCGGCATAAAAACATGCTCCAAAACAATGATTCAGCAGCTCAAACGTAAAGGGACCAACCGCACAGACGGCTCGAGCCCAAGGCGCCGTAATCGTCCGACACGATTTTTATAATGTCAAGACTGGAATCGACAAAGTGCCGCTTTATGATGTAGGTATTCCGCCCCCCGCGGAGCAACTGGGTGAACCGTCGCGTTTATTTAGGGAGCCCACACAGTCGTACCTAGTACAGGTATCCTTCGTTGTTAAGGACGCTGGAACAGTCGATGAGGGCACCCACCTGTTTTAGGTGGGTTCATTTTCGTAACGTGGGGGGTGGTTTTCATTTGCCGAAAACCACCATTACAGCCCATATGGATCCCCGCCGGTATCCCGACAAGCCATCGACAACATCCCAATATCTGGTAAGCGCGTGATTATCGCTGCATGCAATTCCATGCACCCCCCGTGGTCGAGTATCATGGTTCGGCTATGCCCTTTGCGCATGGCGTTCTTCTGACCTTTTCCTTCGACGCTTGGCGGTTTTTAGATTCATGGCTTCATCCCCGAGCTACATACCGTACCTATGCGTGGCAGCGGCGGCCTTTATCACGACCTTCCTCATGGTGCCCCTGGTCAAGCGCTTGGCAATTAAGCTCGACGCCGTCGACTATCCTTCCAAGCGCCGCATCAACACCAAGCCCATCCCGCGTTTGGGCGGAACGGCGGTGTTTTTGGGCCTGGTCGTTGCCTGCATTGTGCAAATCCTAGGCACCTGGCACCTAGGCTGGCCGCCCGTCCTGGTGCCGCACCCGCGCCTTCACATTAGCTATCCCATGCTGGCGCTCTCCTTTACCGTCATCTTTGCGACCGGCGCTATCGACGACGTCTTCCAGCTCAAGCCCAAGCAAAAGCTGGCCGGACAGGTCCTCGCTGCGCTCATCGCCTGCGTGGGTGGCCTGCGCATCGGCGTCATCGTCAACCCGTTTGCCCCCGGCGAAATCATGCTCGGATGGCTCGCCTACCCCATCACCGTGATCTATCTGGTGGCATTCACCAACATCATTAACCTCATCGACGGCCTCGACGGCTTAGCCACGGGCATCTGCGGCATCGCGTCGTTCACCATGTTTTCGATGGCCGTTCTCTCGGGCCGCATCGACGCCGCCGCGCTCTCCATTGCGCTCTTTGGCGCCTGTCTGGCCTTTTTGCGCTACAACTTCAACCCCGCAAGCATCTTCTTGGGCGACTCGGGGTCGCTGCTTCTGGGCTTTGCGCTGGGCTCCATCTCGCTACTCAACGTGAGCCGCACCGCCGCGCTCACCTCGCTTATCATCCCGCTCATCGTTGCCGGCGTGCCCATCATCGACACGTTTAGCGCCATCGTGCGCCGCAAGCGCGCCCACATTAGCATCGGGCAGGCCGACAAGGGCCACATCCACCACCGCCTGATCCAAGAGGGCTACAACCAAAAGCAGGCAGTGCTCCTCATCTACGCCTGGTGCATTATGCTTTCGGCCGGCGCCGCCGCGATCAACCAGGTCGAGGTGCCCATGCGCGTGCTCATCTTTACCGTGCTCGCCATTGGCTCGGCGGCCTTTGCCAAGCATCTACATCTGTTTGAGCCCGTGCTGCGCCACCATTACAACAAGCGCACGCACGAGGATGAGCTCGTCACCCCCGACGACCCCGCCTTTAAGCAGGAGGAGCAGGCAGCCGAGGAACGTAAGGAAGAGCGCCACCACAAGCTCTAGGGTAAGCTGCCGAGAATGTGCCAAGGCATCGCTGACCAAGTGCAACTACATCGCATCAATCGCGTAAGCCACCCCTTGCCAGCCCCTCGCCTACTTACGCCCCGCCCCTCCAATAAACGCGTTATCATCTTGACCCATGAACATACGTTAGGAGCAATCATGCCAAACGAGAACAGCTACGAAGTCGCGCTGCAAAAGAGCAACGCCATTCGCGAGGGCCTGGCCAAGACGCCCGAGAAGTTCACCATGCTTACCGGCGACCGCCCCACCGGCCGTCTGCATCTGGGTCACTACTTCGGCACCCTCAAGGGCCGTGTGGAGCTGCAGAACATGGGTGCCAAGACCAACGTACTCATCGCCGACTACCAGGTCATCACCGACCGCGACACGACCGAGCACATCCAGGACAACGTGTACAACATGGTCATGGACTACCTTGCCTGCGGCATCGACCCCGACAAGACCATGATCTACGCGCACTCCGCCGTGCCCGCCGCCAACCAGCTCATGCTGCCGTTCCTGTCGCTGGTCTCCGAGGCCGAGCTGGCGCGCAACCCCACGGTCAAGGCCGAGATGGAGGCCTCGGGCCACGAGCTCACCGGCCTTCTGCTCACCTACCCGGTGCACCAGGCCTGCGACATCCTGTTCTGCAAGGGCAATGTGGTGCCCGTCGGTCGCGACCAGCTGCCGCACATCGAGCTCACCCGCACCATCGCCCGCCGCTTTAACAACCGCTACGGCAAAGTGTTCCCCGAGGTCGAAGCGCTGCTGTCCGAGACCCCGCTACTGCCGGGCCTGGACGGTCGCAAGATGAGCAAGAGCTACGGCAACGCCATCAACATCTCGATGACCGCCGAGGAGACGGCCAAGCGCATCAAGAAGAGCCAGACCGACTCCGAGCGCATGATCACATTCGATCCCGAGAACCGCCCCGGCGTGTCCGGTCTGCTTTCGACGGCCGCCATCTGCACTGGCCGTTCCGAGGTCGAGATTGCCGAAGAGATTGGCATGGGCGGCTCCGGCCAGCTCAAGAAGTACGTGACCGAGGCCGTCAACGAGTACTTCGCGCCGATCCGCGAGCGTCGTCAGCGCTACGAAAACGACCTGGATTACGTAAAGGACGTCCTGCACGAGGGCAACCGTCGCGCCAATGAGATCGCCGAGCAGACCCTGGGCGAGGTTCAGGACGCCATGGGCATGGTGTACTAGCCGAGAACAATAAACAGCAGTCAAACAAAACCGCCGCGATGAGTACAATCCTCATTGCGGCGGTTTTGTTTTCTTCAGAGGTCGGTCGCCGAGGTATTCAGCCGCTCGGCAGAACCCCTAAGTCGCAAGCACCCTAAGACTATATTCTGTTAAGCAATGACGCCCTATTGTTTTAACATGCGGCAGCGTTTTACAGCAGAGCCGACCGACTGGAAGGAGCCCCATGAGCTCAGTTGCGTTTTGTACATGCAACGACCGGAAATGCCCGTTTAACCCTGTCAACCACGACAAGGGCTGCACGCCTTGTATCGCCAAGAATCTGCACGAGCACGAGATTCCAACGTGCCTGTTCAACGCGATTTCCCCCGATCGGCTTGAGGCCGATAAAGACGAGTGGTCGTGGCAAGCGTTCGCGCGGCATGTAGAGGCGTATCTGGGAAGCAACAGCCCAAGAATCCCCGCGGGCGAAGAGACGCCGCAGGGGCTTACAAAGATCGGTTGCTGCAAGCGGGACTAACAATCAAAGTTTGTGCCGCCCTAAGGCCAAACGTCGGCACCTCATTTTGGGATAACGGACCTGATGTTTTGTCCCATGATTACGGGAAAGCGCCCGCCGGCCATGGCAGCCGACGGGCGCTTTCCCGAAGTACACCGTTGAATCGCACAGAGGGGAGGAATGCGAATCAAACTCAACAGGGCAGGCTTTTTCATCGCCTATTGCCTGCTCCGTTGCTGAAACCAATATAGTTCGCCGTGGTTTACTTTGTAGCGACAATAAACGCCGCCACACCTTCTCCATAAGTTAGCTCAGGTAAACTAAAACCACCACAAAGGGGACAGGAGCCTTTGTGGTGGTTTTGACACGAACGAGTCGCTACAGCCCGGCAGGCCAACGACAGGCACCCAGATCGACGTGCCTGGGATCGGCAAACGTCACGCCCTCCCCTAGCAAAAGCTCACGTTGAGCATCGGGGCCGCCAAACGCAAAGCCCTCGCAAATGCGGCCATCGGCAAACACCACACGATGGCAGGGAATCTGACCAGGGCGCGGATTGCTATGCAGGGCATACCCCACGTACCGCGCACTCCGCGGACGACCGGCGAGCAGCGCCACCTGACCGTAGGTGGCGACCATCCCCTCGGGAATCTGCTCGACCACCTCGTACACCCGCTCAAAAAAGCCCTCAGACGCCATTGCTCGCTCCCTTCCACCCGGAATAGCCTAAACCACCACAAAGGTGCCTGTCCCCTTTGTGGTGGTTTATAGCAAGTCGGTTAGTTGACGGGCTGGAAGAAGGCTACGGCTACGGCGCCGGGACCTACGTGGGTGCCGATGGTGGCGCCAATGGTGTGGACAGGCAGTTCGCCCTCGGTGTGGCCAGCCCACAGTGCCGCGCTGTCCTCGATATACTTCTTGAGCACCGCATCCGAAAGGCCCGTATAGCCGAGCGCCAGCGGCATGGAAAAGTCGATGCCGCCCGCCTTTTCGACCTTCTGGTTGAGCAGGTTACGGCCGTTCTTGGAGCCACGAGCCTTGCCCAGCTGCACAATCAGGCCGTCCTCGGCGGCTACAACGGGCTTCACGTTGAGCAGCGTGCCCACGGCACCGGCCGCAGCAGACAGGCGACCGCCGCGCACCAGATACTCCAGCGTCTCGAGCAGGCCGATAACCACCACGCGGTCGCGCACGGCCTCGACGGCCGCCGCGATCTGGGCCGCACTACGGCCCTCGTCCACCAAGCGCAGCGCATACTCAACCAGGACACGCTCGCCCAGGGTTACGTTATTGCTGTCTACCACGAACACGTCGCCGCCCGGTGCCTCGGCAAGTGCGGTACGGGCACTCTGATTGGTGCCCGAAAGCTTAGCGCCCACGGTAATAATCACTGCCTCGTCGCCGGCCTCACGCGCCTCGGCAATCGCCTGCGAAAACGCGTACGGGTTGACCTGACCGGTCTTGGGCAGCTCATCGCGCTCCACGAGCATCTCGTAAAAGCGCTGGTGGTCGATGTCGACGCCATCCATGTATACATCGGTGCCAAAGGTAACGGACAGCGGCAGAACACGCAAAGCGGGGTGCTCCGCCGGCGACATATCGCTTGCGGAATCGGTAATAATGCGGACGGACATAACGAATCCTTTCTTGCGCAGGTCCCGCGCAGGGAATTTTGACAGCAATGCCCCGGCACGGCATACGCGCTCAAACGGGACGATGCAGTTGTTAATGGAAAGCAAATGCCTTGGCGGCCTTAGATCTCGCGCAGGGTGTTGAGAATCGTACGCAGCGACGCATACATCTGCTCGCGCTGCTCCACGCCCATGGCCTTGCCGGTGGTTTCGAGCACGTCGTGGATGATGCGGTCGGCCTCGTTCATGCTCTCGCCACCCAGCGTGGTCAGGCGAACCGGAGCGCGGTACTTAACGGCAGCATCGCCCGAGTCATCAACCTCAACAAAGCCGCCCTCCTCCAGGTGCGCCAGCGTGCGCGAAACGGCAGCGCGCGTCACGCCGGCCACTCGAGCCAGGTCGGCGCCGGTCATGCCGTCCTTGCTGCGTTCCAGGTAGTACAGGCACATGACGTCGGAGCCCTTGAGGCCCAGCCTTGCGCCCTCGGACGTCTTGATACGCTGAATCTCCTTGTAGAGCCCGCTAATCAGTCCGACAAAATCCTCAAAACGTGTCTCGTCGTTCTGCTGCATGGGAGACGACCGCCTTTCGCTTGCATAATGCTAATGGGTAAACATCTTAGCCGCATGTCCGAACCTCCGTACCCAAATATCCCAATTGTTAACCCATCAACATAAAAACCACCACAAAGGGGACCGACACCTTTGTGGTGGCTTGGGACATCAATAGGTTTTAGGCGCCGCTACAGCTCCACGCAGGGATTGTCGCGAGTGATAAGCGTCTTAACGACAACCGTCGCTCCCAGATAGCGCTCGAGCAGCTCGGCTAAGCGATCGATCGCGGCCTGACAGTCCCCCATGCGCTCGGGCTCTACACACTCAATCGCCAGGAACGCATCGGCCGAATCGTCGGACAGGGCCGTTCGAACGCCATCGCGCCAGTTCCAGCAGCGGCACACGGCGCCCGCGTCATCGATGTAGGCGAGCTCGCCGGGAAGCGTCGAGTCATCCGCTTCCTCGCCAAGGGGCAAGAATGCATCGCCACCGTCGGTCACCTTCAAGCGAAGGTCTCCCTCGATCGCATGCAAATCCTCGCCTCCCACGGGCAGCGCGTAGGTCAGCGACACCGTGTTGTAAATATCCACCGCGGGCGTAATGTGGCCCACCGGCTTGCCCTTGAGCACGCGCTTGAGCAAGTTCTCGATCGAGCAGCGGGCGCCCTTTTTAGTCTTGAACAGCCGGTACGCGTCACGCCATGCCTTGACCGGCGCGTTCTCGCTGATGGTATCGCTTGTCAGGTGGCGCTCCGCATCGATGTTGGCGCGGTCAAGCAGCGCGGCGATCGCATCCACGTCCTCCTGGGGAATCTGAGCCGCGGGCTTCATGCCCTTTACGACCACGACGCCGACCGCCGCCTGTGGAAATAGCTCCCAAAATGAATCCTCGGCAATAAAGCTCTTCATACGTGCTCCCTTCACGATTCGCCCCAATGCGAATGCCTAAACAAAAAGCGCCCTTACGGCGGCCACCTTCAAAGTCCTACGGTGCCGCCACAAGAGCGCTTACGCTGTCCCCATCCGGAGAAGGGAACGATATGTCAGGCGTATTGTAACCCGAGTCATCCGCGCGAGCAAAACCACCGCAAAGGTGCCTGTCCCCTTTGCGGTGGCTGACGATACTACAGGCGGAGTCCCAGCAGCCCACGGCCACGATGACGGGCCTCGACAGGCACTTGGGCGTGCGGGCCGGCGGCCTTTACGGACTCGGGCAGATGCGAGTACTTCTTCTCAAAGTTCTCTTCGAACATCACCGCCAAGTTGTGCGCGGCCTCGTCGTAGCGCGCGGTGCTCTGCCAGTACTGGCGCGGCACCAAGATGCCGTCGGGCACACCGTGGCACGTAGTGGGAATGTCGACGTTAAAGATGTCGTCGTGCACGAACTCGCTATCCTCGATGGTGCCGTCGAGGGCGCGCGCGACCAGCGAGCGCGTGTAGGCCAGCTCGATACGATGGCCCACGCCGTAGCCGCCCCCAATCCAGCCCGTGTTGACCAGATAGACGCGGGTGCGACCGTCGGCGATACGCTCGCCGAGCATCTTGGCGTAGACCATAGGGTCGAGCGGCATAAACGGCTCTCCGAACAGCGAGGAGAACGTGGGCGTGGGCTCGGTGACGCCGACCTCGGTGCCGGGGATCTTGGCCGTAAAGCCCGTCACAAAGTGATACATGGCGGCGTCGGCCGTCAGGCGCGAGATGGGCGGCAGCACGCCAAAGGCATCGCAGGTCAAAAACAGCACGACGCTCGGGGTAGTGCCCATGCCTTTGGTCCAAGCGTTGGGGATGTGCTCCACTGGGTAGGCAACGCGCGTATTGTGCGTGATGGAGACGTCGTCGTAGTTAGGCTTGCGGCCCTCGTCGAGCACCACGTTTTCGCAGATGGCGCCAAAGCGAACAGCGTTGAAGATCTCGGGCTCGTGGAACGCATCCAAGCCCTCGCACTTGGCGTAGCAGCCGCCCTCGATGTTGAAGATGCCCATGTCGGACCAGCCGTGCTCGTCATCGCCGATCAGCAGGCGCGTGGGGTTGGCCGAAAGCGTGGTCTTGCCGGTGCCCGACAGGCCAAAGAACACCGCGGTCTCGTGCGTGACGGGATCCATGCTAGCCGAGCAGTGCATGGGCAGCACGTCGTCCTCGACGGGCAGCAAATAATTCATAACGCTGAAGATCGACTTTTTAATCTCGCCGGAGTAGCCGGTGCCGGCGACCAGAATCACGCGTTCCTGGAAGTTGATGACCACGGCAGCGCTGGAGTTGAGGCCCTTGATGGCAGGGTCGCACTGGTAACCGGGCGCTGCGAGCACGCAGAAGTCGGGCTCGCCGGTGCGCGCGATTTCGCGGGCGAGCGGGCGGGCGAGCATCTGCTTAATAAAGAGTGCCTGGCTGGCACGCTCGCAGGCAACGAGCAGTCGACGCGTGTGGTTGCGGTCGGCGCCTGCCATGCCGCGGGTGACGAACACGTCGCGCTCGTTGAGATAGTCGACGATGCCGGCCTTGATGGCCTCATAGCTCTCGACGGACAGCGGGCGGTTGACGGCGCCCCAGGCAATTTTGTCGTGGACATCGGGGGTGTCGACGATAAAGCGGTCATTGGGGGAACGGCCGGTGCGCTCCCCCGTCTCGATCACCAGCGCGCCGTTGGATGCCATGCGGCCTTCTTCGCGGCGGATAGCGTGCTCGACGAGCTCCGCGGCGGGTAGATCGACCAGCAGGCGGGGCTGGTTCTCGGCAGGATCTTCGACCAGCGTAATGCCAAAGTTGGACAGAACTTCTGCAGGGGTAATACCTGGCATGGGGCCTCCTTTAAAAGCGCGACACGTGGACGCGGCGCGCACTTTACTCACGTAAAGCCCGTTGTACCCGATATGCAAAAACGTTTTTGCGGCAACGACGAAGCGCCCGCCCAACGGACAAAAATCGCACGCAAGCGGCCTAGTTATTGGGGGCGTTCTTAAACGACTAGTCGTTGGGGACACTCTTGAACAGGCAGCAGCCAAGGAGTGTCCCTAGATGCCGGCACTCGGGGACGTTCCTAAAGTGCCGGCACATAAGGAACGTCCCAAGTGCCGACTACTGAATGGCACCGCCGAAATTATTGAACAACCTGCTCAAAAACACGAATGGACACCACCGCGACTATACTAGAGCGCAGTAGGAGAAAGGAACCGCCTTGAGTATCACGCCTCTCGATAGCATCCGCCGTGCCATCGCCCGCCGCAATGGCGTCGCCGACCCCGCCGTAGCGAGCAACGGCACCGCAAAGGCCCAGGGCGGACGCATCGAGAACGGCCTGTTCCCTGCCTCCCACACGGCCGAAGAGCTCGCGCGCATCCAGGAGCTGAGCCAGCGCAACGCCGGCGGCCCCGACAGCAGCCAGGCCACGCGCCGTCGCCGCGAGCGCGATCGCCAACCCGGCCCCATCCACCGCATGGTCAATGCCTGGTGGAACCGCCTGCTCGGAGCCGTCTACGGCGGCGGCTTCTCCACGCAAGAAGCCGAGTACGAAGATCACGCCACCCGACGCGACTACCTTTGGAATACCCTGGGCACCGCCGTATGGGGCATGGCGTTTCCGCTGCTCACCATTGTGTCGACGCAGCTCGTGGGCCCCGAGGAAGCCGGCAAGTTCTCCATCGCCTTTGTCACCGGCACGCTCATCATGATCGCGTGCAACTACGGCGTGCGCAACTTTCAGGTCTCGGACATCGACGAAAAGACCTCCTTCGCCTCCTACCAGCTCAACCGCTGGCTCTGCGGAGCGCTCGCGCTGGCATGCGGCCTGGTATACAGCAGCGCCCGCGGCTACGATGCGCAGATGGCCACGATCGGCCTGGGCGTCTACCTCTATAAGGTGATCGACGGCGTGGCGGACGTATACGAGGGCCGCCTGCAGCAGGCCGATAAACTCTACCTGGCCGGCATGAGCCAAACGCTGCGCTCCGTCGGCGTCATCGTGGTCTTTAGCGTGGCGCTGTTCCTTACGCGCAGCATGCCCATCGCGGCCATGGCCATGGGCATCGCCGCGATTGCCTCGCTCGTGCTGGTCACCGCCCCGCTCGCCCTGCTCGAAACCGAAAAATCGCGCCGCGTGAGCCTGCGCGAGGTCGGCCACCTGTTTGTCCAGTGCGCCCCGCTCTTTGGTGCGTTGTTCCTGTTCAACCTTATCGAGAGCATGCCCAAGTTCGTGATGGAGGGCACGCTGGCCTACAAGTATCAGCTGTACTTTAATGCACTGTTCTTTCCGGCGCAGGCAATTTTGTTGAGCATTGGATTTATCTATAAACCACAGCTCCTGCGCCTGTCGAGCATTTGGGCAAATCCGCGCAAGCGTCGCCGCTTTGACCTGATTATTGTTGCCGTTATGGCACTGATTGTGGTCATTACCGGAGCGTGCGCCGCATTTATGGCAGGCCCCGGCATCCCCATCATGAGCTTTATGTACGGCCTCAACTATGAGCGCTACCGCACGCTGGCACTGCTAATGGTTGTCGCCGGCGGCATCACCGCGGCAATCGACTTTATCTACGCCATCATCACGGTGTTGCGCCACGCCGGCGATGTCACCAAGATCTACCTGATCTGCTTCGCCGTAAGCGTGGTGCTGCCGGTGATCCTGATTAAGCTGCTGGGTCTGATGGGCGCTGTGGTGAGCTACCTTGCGGTCATGGCCCTACTCCTGGTGCTGCTGATTATCGAGTACACCCACATACGCCAGCGCATCGAACGCGACCGTAACCCATACGGCGCCTAATTTGCTGCCCCCGGTCACCGGAATTAACGATGGAATCACCCCGGCTGGGGTCTCGTTGCGGACGATTTGCGACACGCAAAACTAAGTGAGTAGACTTTTGCCGAATCCCTGACCACACAGGCAAAACACAAGTCAGTGACCTGCGGTTTTGTTGAGGCAAATTTGCCGGCTGCTCGGCATTTCCAAAAAAGTCTACTCACTTAGCCAGCGGGCAGCCAAATGATTATTTAATCCCCGTCCCAGAAAAATCATTTGGTTGGCAGAAGGGCAAAAGCAGTCAAAAAAGCCCGTCCCAAATTAGCGACCCCTTGCGCCATCATTCTCCAGGCTTGATATTTGCGTAGAACTCCGCACCATCATCCAGGCGCAGGATGCCGACGCGGCCGAACTCGGAACCAGTGGCGGCGGCGCAGTCGATGTCGATGCGATCGGGCACGCCGGCGGTGTCCTCGCCGCCCAGGCGCACGATCTGCCCACGGCCCGACTCCTCATCGAGCCCCGCCAGGCCGCCGACCTCGCAATAACGTCCAAGCGACACCGTGGGCGTGTGGCCGCTCACCACGACCGGACCCTTGCCCTCGGCAGAAAGCAGCCCCGTCGACGCATCCCAGTAGCCATGACGAATCCACAGCAAGTCATCGGACGACTGCACCGCAAGCATCTGCTGTAGTAGCTCGCGATCGGCGCTAACCGCTCCGGCACCATCGGCACAATCAACCCCATGTTCAAGCAAAAACGCCCGCGCCGCCTCGGTCTGGATGCCGGCATGTACCAGCAGGTACGGGCGCTCGTCAGTCTCGGCTACCGCGTAGAGCGGCAGCGTCGCCATCCAACGCACGAGCTCCTCGTACGCCTCAAATTCCATATCGTTGAGCTGCTGACGGGTAGTCCAACCGCCGTTGATATCCCAGGTCTCGGCATCGAGCGGATCCTGGCCAATGATGGCATCGAGCATGATCTGCTCGTGATTGCCCTTGAGCACGCGAGCGTTGGGTAGCGAGCGCACGAGCTTAATAACGCCAACCGGATCGGGCCCGCGATCGATCATGTCACCCAGCACGTACAGCGTATCGTCGGACGCCAGCGAAATCTTGGACAGGGCCTCGTCAAGCGCACGCACGTGCCCGTGAGCATCAGATGTCACATAGATCGCCATGGAACGCCTCTCTTTACATTGCGGCCGAAGCCCGGAGCCGCAACTAAAACTTCAAGTTGAACTTAAACGTTACCCATTGTACTCCGTTGTAATAAAGCTGGAAAGGGTTGCATACCGTCAACGGTCGCCAGCGCACGCCTGCCAACCCGCGCCGCTCACGCCACGCCGTCTGGCCCAGCGCCCCGACCAGCGACGCTCGCATCGCAGCCTCGTGTCGAAAATGCGCACGCCCGCAATCCAGGCCCATAAACCCACCACCTTTGGGTACAAATAACCGCAGACAACTGACCGTGCCACGCCAACCACCCAGGAGCGGACACCATCCATGAACCAGATACTTCTCTTTATCGGCCTCGTCATTATTCTGTGTCTGACCATCAAACCCGTCGGCAAAAAGCTCCCCTTCCCCACCCTGCTCATCTTTATCGCGCTGGGCATGCTGCTGGGCGTCAACGGCCCGACGCATATCGACTTTAGCGACTATGCGCTCACCGAAACCGTCTGCAGCACGGCGCTGCTGTTCATCATGTTCTACGGCGGCTTTAACACCAACATCGACCGTGCCAAACCCGTCGCCGCGCCCGCGGTGCTGCTGAGCACGCTCGGTGTCGTCATCACTGCTGGCATTACGGGTGCGTTTGCGCACTTTGTACTGGGCTTCGACTGGATCGGCGGCCTGCTGCTGGGCTCAGTCGTGGCGTCGACCGATGCGGCGAGCGTCTTTAGCGTGCTGCGCGAACACAACCTGTCGCTGCGCGGCGGCACCGACTCGCTGCTCGAGGTCGAATCGGGCTCAAACGACCCCGTCGCCTACATGCTCACCGCGGTGCTCGCGACCCTCGCGGCCGGCGGCAACATCGACATCCCCATGCTGCTGGCCAAGCAGATCATCCTGGGCGTGGGGTTGGGTCTTGCCATCGGCTGGGCATCCAGCCGCCTGATAGAGCGCGCACGCGCAACGGCCGAGGGCGCGCAGACCATCTTTTTGTTCGCCGTGGCGATCGTTGCCTACGCGCTGCCGAGTTATCTGGGTGGCAACGGCTTTTTGGCCGTATACCTGGCCGGCATCGTGCTGGGTGCCAGCGACATCACCGGCAAGGTCGAGATGGCGCACTTCTTCGATACCCTCACCGAAATGGCCGAGATGACCATCTTCTTTTTGCTCGGCCTGCTCGTGACGCCCGCCCGCCTGCCGCAAATGCTGCTACCGGGCCTGGCGCTCATGGCGTTTATGCTCTTCGTGAGCCGCCCCATCGCTGTTGGTGCGCTGCTGGCGCCCTTTAAGACGAACCCCCGCCAGGTTGCACTCGTGAGCTGGGCGGGCCTGCGCGGCGCGGCTTCGGTCGTATTTAGCCTCTTTGCCGTGGTGACCGGTATTCCCGGCGGTCACGACCTATTTGACCTGGTGTTTGTGATTGCCGTATCGAGCATCGTGGTGCAGGGCTCGCTACTGCCGGCGGTGGCGAAAAAGCTCGACATGATCGACGCAGAAGGCGACGTGCGCCGCACGTTTAACGACTACCGCGACGAAGACGGCATGTCGTTTGTTAAGCTCAAGGTGGGAGCTGGACATCCGTTTGCCGGGCGCTCGCTTGCCGATATTGGCAGCGCTACGAACATGCTCGTCATCCTGGTGCTTCGAGACGGTGCGCACCCGGTGCTGCCCAACGGGGATACCGTGATCGAAGAAGGCGACCTTCTGGTTATGGCCGCGCCGACGTTTGAGGAGCGTGCCGAGGTTACGCTGCGCGAGGTCACCGTGACGCCCCATGGACGCCTGGCCGGTCAGCGCCTGCGCGACGTGCCGCAAGGCAAGCACCCCTTTATCGTCGTGATGCTCAAGCGCGACGGCCAAACGATCATCCCCGACGGCAACACCCAAGTCCACGCCGGCGACGAAGCCGTCATCGCCACGCTGGCGTCGTAGTGGCCATGGGGTAGCTAAAAGAGACACATCCCGAATTGGCTACATTTGAGCATCAATCGCCCCGACAGGGGTCGCGTTGAGGACAGTTAGTGTCTCTCAAGACTAAGTGAGTAGGCTTTTGTCGAATCGCCGACCACGTCACCAAAGCACAAGTCTGTGACCTGCGGGTTTGTTGAAGAAAAGACTTCGGGTGCTCAGCATTTCCAAAAAAGCCTACTCACTTAGCCGGCGGGTGGCCATAATAGAACCGCCGCGACGTCGTTGGACTCCGTTGCGACGGTTTATCATGCATTTTCGCACAGCCGTGGGCACAAACACCCCGTCGCCCCATATGACAAAGGGGCAGTCCCTTTGTCACATTAAATAGAACTTCAGCAAGAAGCTGAGGAAAAAGAAGACCGAATGAGCCACCGCTCGCATCGCAACCATGGTATAAATGGATTGCGCTCCTTTATGGAGGGCAGTCAAGGGCCGGGGGATCCCCCCGGCATTTTTGTTTTTAGGTCAACAGGAAATCGAGCGAAATGTCTCGTGTAGACCCGACATGCGGTTTCTGTTATAAAGATGTCGGTACCCTCGAATAGAGGGGCCTCCAAGAGCCGGGGTCTTACCTCCGGCATTTTTTATGCAATACGAGGCCTGCCCATTAGACGACAGCCTTCTTTCTTATTTCTTTTAGTAAGCCTTTTTTAAACGCAGTACTACCACCAAAAAACTTCTGGTCAGTATTAGTCTGCTTATTCGCCTGATATTTCAGACTCGTGAACTCAATGGTACAGATATAGTCCGCAGCCTGAGCCAAATAGTAATCCGATGAAGTTGTCGGCTTATAGATAACTGCATTTTTAGCCAAAGCGTAATCGATTGCCTTGTGGAGCGCACTCGAAACCGAACCCTGTCCTCCGTCGTAGTAAATCTTCACAGCATCAAACTGCTGAAACCAACTCAAATTATCGAATATGAAATCGATGATTTCACGCCGCATCGCATCAGCGATCTGTTTGAGAGTTCGATACCGATGCGTCTTGAATACAAACACCTTGTACGAGATGGGCAAATGTCGAAACATAACTCGAAATAGTGAAAACAGCCTTTTTCTCTCACTGATGTCCAAGTCCTTGAACTGATCTTTTCCATTCATGAGAGGAGAAGCATGGAACGGAAGGAGCGGCAATCCGCTATCGGCTACCGCCCTTTCATATTTCTCTATTCCCTCAGCGATGGGAATATTTTGTTCATGAAAAACAAAGGCAACAAGATAGTATTTTTCACGAAGATCATCGCTTCCAGATTCATCAATAAAGATACTCAGATCTCGCATGGGCAATCCTTAATAAAAAAGCCGGGGAAAACGTCCCCGGCACTTGGAAGCCCTCTCTTAAGAGATGACCACCTAATTTATACCATGAAGCTGGGCGTATATTCAAGCATGAGTATAAAATACAAACATATGTTCGTCAATAGCAAAGGTGGCCATCATTCAGCGTCGTCGTCGGCAGCAAAGTCGCGGAGATCGAGGCCTTCTCGCTCGGCTCGGGCTAGCAACTCTTGGGGCGACTCGTCCTCGATATCCACCACGTCGAGCATGGCAGCGGGAAAGCCCACACCGGCTGCACTCCCCGCGCGGTCGAGCAAACTCTCGCGCAGCTGGTCAACATCAACATCGATCTTCATGGTGAAACTCCCTACCGGATCAGGCCCCTACTCACTAGCACCGAGCGCGTCCACAGCAGCAACAAAAGCCGCAACCTGCTTGTCATCCATCTGCGTGGCCAAACGCCCCACGGGCTCGTCGTAGGCAAACTGCACCTTATCGATAAAGCAATCCCAGGCACGCTCGTCCACACGCACGGCGGCCTCGCAGTACTGGCTGAGCTTTTTGAGTCCATACCAAAACGCATTCACATGGCGCGCAGGATCTTCGTCCAGCACATCATCGTAGCGCCGTCCGTTAAACTCACGCATGCGCGCCACGGCAACCTCGAGCGAGTCGCCGCCGTCGACCGAGGCCTCGTCCACAAGCTCGGGAATCGCAACTTCGCGCCGAACATTGTGCCTGGTAGCACCGTCATACTCGCCCACCAACACGTCTTCGTCAAACCGATCATCGTAGTCGAAATAGCTACTGCCGCGGCAAATCCCATGCGGCGAACCGGCACCAAAGGCACAGAACAACCCGCCGTCGGTAACAACGCGCCTATAGGCCTCAAACGACTTCTTAACCTGAGCGAGCAACTCGGCAAGCTCCCCGGCATCGCACCCCGTCTCGCACGTAATGCAAACAAGCCCCGGCAACGATACCGGCTCCACCGTGCTCCCTGCAACGCGGGCAGCGCGTTCGGCCCGATACGCTTGGGCTGCCAAGCGCGCTCGCTGCGCAGCACCGCGCACATTAGTAAGCTCGCGCTCCAGCGCCACATCGCCAGCCACATCGCTCGCAAACGCGTCAGCACCCTGCGGCCCGGTCGCACTCAGCTCGGACTCAAACGTCGCCGTGATCATGCCGGCAAGGTCCGTTGTATCGGCGGCGCAACGCAGCTGCTCCAGCTGCGTGCATAGCAGATCGGCATCCAAGGGTGCGGCATCCACAACGCGCGCGTCACTCAGACGCGCCGCGCCCTGCAACACCAAAGCCCCCGCAGCATCGTATGCCGCACGAACCCTGTCCGCCGTATTGGCACGCAGCTTTACCTCGATAAACGCAAGCGTCTGCTCCAAGCGGGCCAACAGTTCGGCCTTGTCCTCCATACGCAAAAAGGCAGCGTAGCGCCGCTCCATCTGCAACGGGCCCACAACGCCTACCTGCTTGCGAGCGCGCGCAAGAGAATCAAATTCAACGCGGCGTACATACCCGTCAACGGCCCGCACGGCAGACTCACGCGCAGCACGCTCGGCAGCCTCGACGCCCCCGATCACGGCCAGCAGCTCGCGGGGGCGCGCCTTGCGCAACAACTCCCCGCGATCGTACTGCTCAAGCGCCGTCTGACGCTTGGCTACCGACTCAAAGCCAAACAGCTCATCGAGCAACTCGCCAACAGAATGCTCTTCCGCCATGGCAAGGCCTCCTCACGCGCGACGCGCCAACACGCCCGCGGGCTCACGCGGGCACTCGCGGGCACCCGCGGACTCACGCGCGCCAAACGCCACGCACGCAAGCCCGCACGCTCGCATCCCTATAGATCCAACGCCTTCTTCGCGGCATCGACCGGGTCGCCATCCATGTAGAACACCGGGCTCAGTCCCGAGATAATCTCGGAGGAAACGCTCTGCAGGCCCGCGATGGCGCTCAGCGGCAATATCACGCGCTTGGCGCCGGCGTTTTTGGCCACGCGCATAATGTCCTCGAGCCCGCGGATCTCATCCATAGAGCCCGACATGCGCAAGATTCCCGGAACCGCCAGCGCAGACATCACCGGGCGGTTGCACGCCGCGGAGCACAGGCCCACAAACTCGGCAAGCGAGACTTCTTCGGACAGGCCCTTGCTCTGCAGGTCGTTATAGAACAGCAGGTAGTCCTTTGAGCCAATGTGCATGCCCGGCGCCACACGGTTCGCCAGGTTCACAAAGTTGTCGAACGCGGCCTCCAGTGTATCGCGCACCGGCTTGTTAAAGGCAACGCCCTCGTGCTTAAACTTGCACTCGCCGGCGACAGCCTTGTTCTCCAGCTTGTACACGGCAACCTCGCCGCCCTGCGACCTACCCACGCCAAACACGTGACCGGACAGCAGCGGGCCATCGGGAATCAACGTATCCTCGGACTGCTCGGGCACGCGCACCACGTGCACGTCCTGCGGATTGTCAGCATCCATATAGCCCAGGTTGACGTCGATAAACTCGACGCCCGCCATAATCTTGAGCTGCTCCTTTACGCGGCGACGGCCCTCGATGGCGTAGTCCAGCAGCCAACGAACGTCGTCCTTGTCCATAGCCTCGTCAGGGAACAGCAGCTTGGCCAGGCCGCTAAAGGACTTGCGCACGGCAATCTCGTCACGCTTGTTAAAGTCGCTGTTAAAGCGGAAGTAGCGGTCGATATGATGCGTGAAGTCCTTGCGGCGCATCTCCTTGCAAAACTCCGACAGGCAGTCGGTGATTAAGCCGTAATGCCCAGTCAGCAGGCTCGAGCGCATCTTGGGAATCTCCCAGCCCGGCAGGTAATAGTGGATACGGTCGAAAAAGGCCGAATCGTTGTTAAACTCCGGCGGGAACGGATCAAACAGGTGCGTGGTCTTAAGGACGTTTTGCACGGTGTCGTTGATGTTGCCCTCAAAGACCATGGAGGCATCGGCGTTAATCTGGTCGCGGCCGCGCGCGTAGCTGCCACTCGCCATATAGTCCTTCATGATCTGTACGGCGTTGGTGTCCTTAAAGCGCATGCCGGCGACCTCGTCGAACGTCACGCAGTCCCAGTGACCCACCAAGCCCACGCGATCGGCGCGCATGGAGTTCATACGGCCGAACAGGTTGGCCGTGGTGGTCTGCCCGCCCGAAAGCAAAATGGCGTAGGGCGAAACCTCTTTGTAGATATGGCTCTTGCCGGTGCCACGGGGACCAAGCTCGCACAGATTGTAGTTGCGCTCGATCAGCGGCACCATGCGCTCGATAAAGTGCAGGCGCTCCTTCTCCGAAAGCTCGCTGGGCTCATAGCCGGCAGAGCGCAGCAGCATATTGAACCACTCGTCGCGCGAGAAATACTGACGCTCCTCGATCATGGCGTCCAGGTCCAGGTTGGGCATCTGGATGGGCGTGAGCGACGCCACGCTAAACGGAGAGTCCTCGGGCCCGCGCTTTTTGTGCTTGGCCTTGGAGCGGCGCGGCGCATCGTCGCCAAAGACTTCCATGCCAAACTCGTCTTCCTCTTCCATGGGACGACGATACTCGATGCTCATAATGCACCAAATACCACCCTGGAGAATCTTGGAATAGTCGCGCACGTACTCGGCTGGCATCACAAACGGCTCAATGGTCAGGTTGGCAAACGACGCCACGTAGATGTCTTTGTACTCGTCGAGCTTGGCCGTCACCTTATCGATGATGGTAAAGCGACCCAGCTCGCGGATCTTGGACTTAATGCGCTCGGACTCGTCGGGACGCACGTAGTTATCGGTGAGGATCTTGCGGATGCGCCCCAGGCCCTCCGCCACGGCGTCCTCGTCGTCGGTTGAGCAGTACATGCCCAGCAGGTACTCCAGCACAAAGGTAGGCACGTTGGCGCCACGCTTCATAAGGGCCGTGAGGTCCTTGCGCACGATCTTGCCGCCAAAGTGCTCGAGCAGCTTGCCGTCCAGTACATCCATGTCGCAACCGTCGTCCTCGGGAGCGTCGGCCACGGCCTGGGCATAGCCATCGGTCGAGGACTCGTCCTCGGCGGGCGCCGCAACCTCATCGGGTACCGCGGCCACCGTCGGCTCCGGGGCAGGCGCGGCAGCCACGGCCTCTGCGGCAGTCTCAGCCTCCGGGGCAGGCACGGCTTCCCCTACAGGCACAGCAGCCTGCACGGGCGCATTCACATCAATCGAGGGAACTTCCCACAGATCGTCGTCATTGCCATCAAACATAGGGCACACTCCTAAAAACCAAAGTCAGCAACAGGGGCAAACGAAACATCGATGGTGTACGTCTCGCGCCAAACGATCTTGCCCGTTTCGCGCTCGCGGCAGACCAGATAGTACGGACCCTTGGCCGAGAATCCATCCGCTGCATGCAACGCAAACTTGGCATGCACCACGCGCTCCTGCGAGTTAACAGAAGTCTTGTTGGCATGCGCCTTGACCGTATCGCTCACCTCGTTGCCGCTTGCGTCGGTAAACACCAGCTCATACTCGCACGGCAAGACCTTGCCTTGGGCGGGTTCTTCCTGGATCAAGTTGACCGAGAAGAGCGAGTTGGTCACTCGGCGTCCCTCACTTAGCACGCGCAGCGTCGCCACGCGCGTATCGACAAAGTCCTTGGAACCCGAGCGCGCACGCCAAAAACCGATAACGGGCACGCAGAGCTCCTGCAAGCTCATGCCGCCGTGGACGTAGTTGTTAGTGCCGCCGGGACGCTTGAAGTGCACGTTCTCGCGCGGGGCAAATCCCTCAAAACCGGCACCCAAACGTCCCATGCCAACATTAACAAACACCCCGCATGCCTCTTCCGAAAGCTTGGCCACGGCCTCGTTGGGCACCACCAGATGACGCTTGCCGTGCATGACAGGAGCGTCAAGGAAGGGAAGGTCTGGCTTGCCGAGCATCTGGCACTCGCTGAGCTCCCGACGCGTGTAGATAAAGCCGTGGTCCGCCGTTATAACAACACGCGCACCCAGGGCGTCGGTGCACACGCGACGCGCCAACGCAGCAAGTTCCTCCACGGTGTCCGCACAGGCATCGAAGACGTCATCCTGCATAGCGGCCTTCTCGCCCGTAGCATCGATCTTGTTGTGGTAGAGATAAACGAGCTTAGAGTCCTTGAGCAGCGCCTTGCGCTCGGTTCCCGCCATGTTGAGGTATGCGCTCGAGCGCAAAGCGCGGGCCGTAGACTCAACGTGGGCAAGCACGGCCTCGCGCTGCGGAGTCGTTGCGGTGGGCATGCCGTCAGCCAGCACGAACGCGCCATCCGTTGCAAGCTTAAGCGCCTGGTGTGGCAGCAGCGCGGGCATGCCCACCTCGGTAATGGAGGGAAAGACCGCCTGCATACTAGAGACCTTGACATTGCCGCCGCGCTCGCGCTCGAGCAGCGCCGCAACGTCGCGGGCCACCTCATAGCGCAGCGCGTCGCTCACGATAACGACTATCGTTTTGGCAGAGCCCACAAAGGTGGGCAGTACATGCCAGTAGAACTCATCCTGCCGTGCAGGGCCATCGATGTAGCCGCAATCGGCCCACTCCCCTTGCGCAGCGGTCGCCCAGCAGGCATTGGCGTCGGTCAAGAACCAGTTGCTGTAGAGATTCTCCGCCCAGTCCACTACGGCTCGGGCAGGTTCCTCGAGCACATCGCACTCGACGGAACGTGCCCGCAAATACGCGGTGCACATATGGCGATAGGCAGCGTCCATGACATACCAATCGGACGTGTAGGCATCCCATACCTGCTGGGGTTGCGCCAGATGGAACCCGCCAGCGTGTGCCTGCCTAAATGCGCACATATCGGCCACAGCGGCAAGCAGGTCAAAGTAGCTCTCAACGCGACGGTACCAGCTTAGGTCGCAACGACGCGCCGCAAAGGTGCGCGCGTCCTCAACACGGTCCGCGCCCTGGGCAAACGAGCAGAACAGCTGCGAGAGCACGGCCTCATTGACGCACGGGAACACGTCGAGCGAGGCCAGCACATCGATCGGCAGGGCCTCAAACCGTGCAAAGAGCCCACGGGCATCCTCGACCAAACGGCAAATCTCAAATAAATCCTCGCTCGATGCCTGGGCATCGGCGGCCTGATCCCACGTACGCACCGCTTCAAGGCAATAGGGGCCGTAGGCGGGAGCCACATAGCTCTCGAGCCCCTTGAGCGCTCCCTCGGGAAGCACGGTGGATGCCGCCGTGATGAGCACATGGGATGCCAGCGCAAGCAGCGAATCACGCTCATACAGCGGGCCCTCAAACCCATAGCAACGCACGATGAAGGCAGAGAGGGCATCGCGCACGCAGTACTTGTCCGCCAACTCGGCCAGCGCCTCGGGACCCTCGTGCAGCAGCGTGGTCATGCAGCCGCGCAGTACAAACGCGGGCCGCGCGTCGCCCGGCTCTTTACCGCCAAAGATCACCGTAAGGATTCCAAGCTCGATATCGGAAGCGCCCGAGGCATGCGGAACACACACAGCGAACTTCGCGCAGCGGGTCTTGGCATCAAAGAACGCCTTGTGCTCGCGAAGGCCCTCGCGCACGGCGTCGATATTCTCGATACCCAGCCGATCGGCCAGAAGCGAAAGATAGTCAGCCTGGAACCGATCGGCATACAGCTCAACATCGGCAAGCCAATCGCCCTCAAGCCTGCCGCGCGGGCAACGGCGATACAGCAAGATATCGTTCGCAAGGTCATCGCGGTTAATGAGCTTCTTGACGGCAAACATGCGGCCCTCGCAGGCCTCAACAAACCGCACCGGACGCTCAAAGTTACCGTGAGCAGGCATAACGCCGCCATCGGTCCCCGCGCCGTCGAAACCCTCGGCAGCCAATCGCTCAAACTCAGAGGCAAACTCGCCGTCCGCATCGTGCCAAACCACCACACGACGCGGCACGCATGCGGGCAACGGTTGCAAAAACCGCAGCTTGAGCTGTTCTTCTACATCGATCTTGGGCATGAATATCCTTACCGTATCTGCAGTTACTTAATCTTTGCCAGCACATCCTGAAACTTGGCGTAGCTGACCTTGACGCCGTCATCCAGGTCGATCTTAATCATCTGGTCTGCCAAGTGGTGCAGCTTCTCCTCGAAGGCAATAGTCTCTTTGAGCTGGTCGTTGAGCTTTTTGACGCGCTTATCCAAACGCACGCGCTCGCCGCGCTCGGCGGTGGCAAGGGCATCGTTGGCGTAGCCGATCTGGGCACGGTAACGCTCCTGCTGCTCGTGCACATAGTCGGTGCGGATGCGAGCCAGCAAGTCGGGCTGATAGCGATGCATGTAGACAAGGCACTTAAAGCCATTTTTCTTGCCACTGTCGAACAGCCAGTAAATGGGGCGTTTCTTATAGGTCTGGCAGTGGTCCTTATAGAAGTCCTTCAAAAAGTAGGTACGGATTACCTCGCGCGAGGTACCCTTGCCGCCGAGTGCCTCGGCAATAAAGGCCAGGTTCTGCTCAAGCGTCTCCTCACCATACACAGTGCGCACAAAGTCGATAAAGTAGCGCACGATGTCGTCGTCAAAGTACTCGTCGTCGGTAATCGGCAGCACGTTGTCGCTATCGGGCATAAAGGCCACATGCGCCGGGTCGGGCATCTTGGCCCGATAGTCGTCGACCGTGGCACCCTGATCGGCCAGGACCAAGCCATCCACGTCCAGCGAGTAGCGGCCAAACATGCAACCCACGGCATAGCTTATGAGCGAGGTAATCTCGTCGCGCTTGGTGCGCACGTATTTGTTGCCCTTATAGCTCTCGGGAATCTCGTCAGCAGTGTCGAAGATGCACGCCACCGAGACGTACTTATCCTCGACCTCGATGGGCACCTCCCCCTCCATGTTGTAGATCTTGGCAAAGATTCGGTTGAGCTCTTCCTCGTTAGCGCGAAGCTGCTCAAAGCGAGCATTGACCTCGGCCTTGCGGGTCTCGTATTTATCGGCGAGAAACACTGCCATGGCAAACAATTCCAATCTATATTAATTCATCAGTTAACTTAGATGGCAAGTCGGTCCACATTGGGCTATGCACACCCCTCTTCACTGAGCGCGCTTTCTATTTGGAACTCGCTGTCCACCGCTTCCCAAATAGAAAGCTAGTTCGCTAACCCTTGCAAACGGCTGGATAAAAAACGCCATATTTATCGACCACTTTTATCCAATCTAATAATGTCTGCTGACCGATAACCACGGCAGCGCTTATGGCACCGTCCTCGTCTTTGTCACGTAAGTACAGCATTCTGTTATCCAGCCCATATACTTGCCCGTGCGCAATGCAATTTCGCATGTGGCGAAAAACGCATCCAAGTCTCGTTTCTGAAGGAGAGGCGTCTAGAGAACCGTCCTCTCGAAGCTTTGGTTTGCAACTAATGCGGAAAAGGGCTCGCGGGCAGGATGGGCATATCTCCTCATTCAGTCGCATTGCCTCTGCCGTCTGACTTATTGAACCGCTTTTTAAAATGCAAAAGGAGGAAATACCGGAGGACTTGAGCAGTTCTCCCTCGAGTTTGCTCAAGGAGCTTGCACCAGCCCATCCATACTCGCCCAGCCAACGCTCGGAGTCACTTTTCGCCTCTTTGCTTTTCTTGACTGGCGTATGCACGAGGTAAAAATCGAAAATAGCCGATAGCTCCTCCGCTGAAAAGAATCCGTCAAATAGGCAGCTCATATCGGCTTCTGGAAGCCCAATGACTTCATTCTGGCATTCATGACGATAATTCTCGTTGTAGCTCTTTTTTCCTGCCATCCTAATCACCTACACCAAAGGATTCCGCTTGAAATCCCAGGAGGTTTCAAACGAGTCCCAATCCACCTCAGATTCAACGACCTGCTCGGCAACAAGAGACTTGATGCCGTCAAGCGATTCGCGCGGCAATAAAACTGGAAAAGAGCCAACGACTCCAGCACTCCAGTTCAATGTCGGATTTATCGCTTTGGAAAGTAGCTGAATCGAAGATGAATTTAAAAGGCCGAGGAGGTAGAAATACATCTCCGGATTGGGATAACAGGCTGGGCCGGCATCGCCCATGACGAACTCATCTGTATTTAAAGCCCTAAAACTAATGTCACCCGAGGTAATTAGCGACCAGCACAGACATGATTTGAAGTAATCGGATTCGTTGATATTACCCGAGCCTGGAAACGCTTTAATCTCCTTGCCATCGTCCTTCCAACGCACAACATAATCGCGATTACCATACCAACGACGATAGGGGCCGCCTTTGGAGTAAAACTTATAATCAATGTCAATCAATGAACAAGAAGCCTCGTACCACTGCCGAAGAAACAAGTCGTTATTACCCGTAAACATTCCTTTGCGCGTTTTCGCAATTTTTGCCAAAGGCTGCCCAGCCCCGAAGGAGTTATTTGCCCCTTCTCCAAGCCAGTAGGCTATGGGGGTGCCGGGGATCTGCTTGAAGGTCTCGGCGTCGCGGCGGTAGAACCAGCCGCAGCCGGGGTTTCGGATCGCCTCGAGGGCCTTCGGGGCCTGGACAGCAGCACCAACGAAGTCCGAAAGGCGCACATAGCCGCCCTTGTAGCCCTTGACGAACGAATTGTGGAACGTGTAGGTACAGATGGGCACGGTCGCGCCAGCGAAGCCCGAGTACTCAAGCTGGATGAGAGAGGTTAGCGTTCTGTTGTCGATAATCTCGTTGCGGAGCTTCTCATAGCTTCCGATGAACATCCAGACGAAAGGCGACATGACTCCGCACTCGCCGTGGTCCTTGGCGAGACTGAACATGCGAACGACAAAGCTGGAGAAGAGGTCGCCCTTCACGTCGGGGTAGTTCTTCTTGATCCACTTGCTCGTGAAGGGGTTAAAGCTGCTGCTGCCCATATACGGAGGATTCGCCACGACGCAGGTAAAACGACGGGACAGCTTCTCGCAGATGGCGGCAGCGCTTTCGAGCTTAGTTTTGGTCGCAGTGGCAAAAAGATCGTCGGAACAGCTCGCGGCGGTGGCCTTAAGCTCGTCAATCTCGTCCTCTGAAGGATTGAACAGCGAGCCGATCTCGCCCAAATGGCTCAGTTCCTCGGCGAGCTTCTTGTTGCCCGGGAGCTCGTCCTCCCCCAGCGGGATGCTCGTGAGCACGGTAACGTCGGCACGGACGCCGCGCCTAAAGAAGCGACGGTTGTGCTCGCGGGCGCACATGGCAAGCGCCAGCTCCGCGATCTGCGCTGCACGGGGATCGATCTCCATGCCAGCGAGGTTTTTAGTAAGAATGAGCTCGGGAATCTCGCGCTCACGATAGCCGCGCTCCTCGTACATGGCAAAGAGCAGCTCAAACGCATAAACCAGGATATGGCCCGAGCCGCACGCTGGGTCGCAGAGCGAAATCTCCTCGGGGCTCGAGATGCGGATAAAGTCCTCGTGCTCAACATCGGGCTCGATGTAGTATTTCATGTGCTCGCGTAGCGTACTCCCTGGGTTGTTGAGCATCCACAGACGGCCGAGCGAGTTCTCGACCATGTAGCGCACGATCCACTCGGGGGTGAAAAGCTGCGTGGCAGGCGCGATGTCCTCCGCCGCTGCTTTGCGCTTGGACTTGAAGAACTCGTCTTTAACGTCAGCGTTGTAGTATTGATACATCCAGCCCAGAACGGTCACGCCCTCGCGCCAGTCCTCGTCAGCGAGGACGGCGTTGAGCTTGCCGACCACGCCGTCGGCCATCATGAGGCCCTGGGGCAACAGCAGCTCCATGGCTCCGCCCACGCGTTCAAAGACGCCCGGCAGGCAATCGGCAAGCTCCTCGCACTGAGCAACAAACAGGTAACGCCACAGCGGTTCATCCAAGCCCGCCATCTTGAGCTCGGCTATGCGATCGGTATCGGCCGTCGCTATCTCCACATCCAGTGCGTTCTCCACGGCCTCGCTGCCATGGCTGCCGTCCGCACGACTTAGCATGCGCATACGGCCGGGGAGCCATCCGCGTGCATCCATAAAGCGAATGGCCACGATGCGGTTGAACCAGGTGTAGGCCGCACGGTCGCGCAGCGCCTCGTGACCCACCTCTGCCTGCATGCGCAGCAGCTCGTCGCGTTGCTCAATCTCAGCCGGACTTAGGGGCAGGCCGTTGACGGTCTCGGACCCAACGGACGCGGGTGCAGGTTCGGTGATGCCGTAGCGCACCATCTGCGCCTCCACGCCTTTGATGAGCTCCGTACGGGCCCAGGTGCAGAAGCTCTTAAGAGCAGAATCGTTCATGGTTGATGAGCCTTTCTAAACGCCATAAGCCACCGGTGCGCGCTTTGGCACCGGTGGCTCCGCGGGTTAGTTGATACGGATCTCGTCGTTTGCAGCGAGCGCCTGCATAAGGCGGGAGCGCAGGTCGTCCACGTAGCGCTCCACGTCTTCTGCGGACAAGAGACGACTCGGCTTGGCCAGATCGGCGCGGCGCACGGTCTTGATCTTGCGCTGGGGCTTGGGCGCGGGCACGGGAGCAGACGATGCGGCGCCCTTGTTGGAGACCTTCTTGACCACTTCACCCGTACTCGTGACCTCGGTGGTGCGGCGCTCGTTGTCCATACGCATGCGGGCCTCATCCACGGCGTCGTACATCTCGTTGGTTGCTGCGCTGATCCAGTTGCCCCAGTTAGTTGCAACAACGCTCAGTTCGTTGAGACTTTGAGCGCTGTGGGCACGGTTTTTGAACGACTCGTATTTGGTGCCGGCGTCTGCTATGGCATCCTTGGCCTGATTGACAAAGCCCTTTTGACTCTCGGCCTGCGCCCGCAGGTCTTGCAGATCGCTCTCGATGCGACACAAAAACTCATTGCGGCGGATGCCCAGCAGCTTTTTCATGTCATCCTCGACGGGATCCATAAGCGGCTGCAGGTCTTTAATACGGCCGTAGGGCTTGGGATCTTTGAGGATCTCGCGCACCTTTGCCACGTTCTCCACCGCGCTGGGAATGTCATCGGAGGCATACTCGATACCCTCGGTGCGGTTCAAGAAATCCCTGGCGTGGTCAAACGCTGTTCGTTGATTGGACTCGAAGAACTCAACCACCTTGTCAAAGTCTTCCTTGGCATCGAGCAAGCGCTCCTCATGCTTGGTGAACGTGGTCAAGAACGCCTCGGCCTCGTTCTGGTCCTTAAGGACGTCGGCCACCTCCGAGCGCATCTTCTCGCACTCGTCCTCACCGGGATACGGGTAGGCCGGCTTGATGCCCGTGTAGTAGTCGCGTGCTATGGCGAGGCACGCCTCGCGCAAGCCCTCAAGGCGCTCTTTGAGCTCGGCCACGAGCTTATCCTCGTTGGAGGGCACGGTCTTGAGATCAAACAGGTCGCGCATGAGCTCGCCCGTGGCACGCAGCAACCGGTCGCTCATACGCACGCGCAAGCGCACCTGGGCCTTATCGGCATCCTTGCGCAGGAGTGCCACCATACGGTTGTCGTTGGCCTGGACCGTCTGGCCGCCAAACAACACCTGCGCGCGCTGCTCCACCACGAGCTGCGCCACCACATTGGCGATGTCGACCTCACGCCAGCCAAAGGGCCTTTGCTGGTACTGGCGTTGGATATCGCCCATAGCGGTATCCAGATGGCGCTGATGCTGCACTTTGAGGTAGTCCTCGACCTCCCTGAGCGCACGCGTGTTGCCCGCATCCATGCCATCGAGCCCCGCCTGGACGTTACCCGCCAGCGTGGAGCGAATATCGGAATCGTCCTCAACCGGCGCGCCGATGTAGCCAGCCTTTTCAAAAACAACGTCACACAGTTGCGCGAGCACCTGCTCAAAAACCTGGGCGGGTTTGGTGGCGCGAACTTCGACCATACGGCCGTTGACCGCGCAACGTGCATGGAGCACAGCCTCGCTCAAAAGGGCATCGGCCTCTTTTTCGTTATAGGCTGCCTCGCGCATTTTTGCCTCGACAATCTGGCGGGTACTCGGCGGTAGCTCCTGCAGATTGCGCGTCTGGGCGTACATGCGAATCTTAGCGGCGTTGACGAGTGGGGCCCAATAATCCACCTCGTCGCCCAAGGCCACGATGGCCTTATCCACGGATTTCAATGCTAGCTCGGCATCGTCCGCACGTGCCAAGTCGCCGGCCATGGTCACCACGGAGAGTTCCATACCACCCTTGCTGGATCCATGAATCGAGCCATCCACGTAGCGGTCAAAGGGGAAGTCATTAGGATCGCGATGGAACTTGTACGCATTGTAAATGCTGTCGAACAGGCGCTTTTTGATGTACTCGATCACCTTCGCGTTGTCGATCGGGGTCCGCGCAATCTCCTGTGCAATTTCCTGCTCCTCGTCGGTGAGGAAGCTGTAGGTATCGCCCTGTCGCGCCACTTTGTTCTCGCGCTCCAAGCGGGCGAGGGACTCCTTGACGCGGTCCTTAAGGGCGCGCTTGTCCACGTCCAGGCTATCGATCATAAGGATGGAGATGTTCTCGACCGTGGCCTTGACGTAGCCGATGTAGCGGATCAAGTACAGGAGCTTAAGCACCCGGACATCGTAGCTCTCAAGACCCTCTGCGTTTTCAGCCGCGCGCTCCGCACAGACGACGACCTGAATGATGCCGTGCTCCAAATCCTTGGAGATTGTGTCGAAGAAGCGCCAGAACGGCACGAGTGCACCAGTCTGGTCATGCTGGATGGCCTGAGCGCTCTCCTGAAACGCGCTCAGCATGGAGCGCTCGCCCGTGGACATGTGCTTGGCCTTAACACCATGCTTGCGTACCTCGGTCATCACGTCGGGCAGAAGCTTAAACTGGTAGCCCACAAACGGGTAGCTGGCCACAAAATCCTTGGAGTTGGCGAAGCCGGCAAGGTCGGAGCGCGAGCCCCCCTCAAAGGTAAAGTTGTTTTTGAGGACGGCGGCGTCTTGCTCGTAGACCTGTGCAAGCGTATCGGCCGCCGGCGCGGTCTTCTCGGGCACACGGCGTTGGATGACCTCGTCCACGCTGGAGCTGGAGAGCGAAAGGCGGGTATTGAAACGGCCCTGGATCTTTGAAAAGTCGTTGCCCACGGGCAGGCTCAGGTTGTCGATGGCCTCCTGGCTCGTGACCATCACCCACACGCGGCCACCGCAGGCGGCACCCAGCTCCTCGACGATGGTCTGAAGGCTCAGCATAAGGCTTGGGTCCTGGTCGTTTGTAATAAACTGACCCACCTCGTCGACCATAAAGAGCAAACGGAAGTTGCCACCGTGGGCCGCTGCCTGAGCGTCCACGTAATCCTTGACCTTTTTGGCAAAGACATCGGGGGCCAAAACCTCGTCCTCAGAACCCTCGAGCCAGTTCCATGCGGCCTTTTCGCTCATGCCGAGCACGCTCTGCAGCACCTCGACGACGTCGTCCTCAAAGTAGCTGTAGGTGTCGCGGGCCTGGAGCCAGGACTCGCCGTTGACGCGCTCAAAGGCCTCGCGGAACTCCTGGGTCTTGCCCAGGGAATCGATGTAGTCCTCGAGCTTTGCAAGCTTGAGGTCCTCGCCGTAGAAGCCGCGCGCCTCGTAGAACATGCGCTCAAAGCCGCGAAGCAGCGCCGTGGGAGCCGTATCGCCCTGCTTCCACTGGCCCGCCTTGCTATCGATGTTAAAGAGGATGGCCTGCGTGGGCACCGAGCAGGCGCGCTCCATGGCAGCCGCGACCATGGGGTCGACGATTTTGCCGTCAAAGTAGCGGATGGCGCTCTTGCCGCCGATCTGGCGATTCTCGAGCAGGTAGCTCAGCATCTTGAGGAAGTGCGATTTACCGGAACCGAAGAAACCACTGATCCACACGCCGATCTTGTCGGTGCGTGCATCGATGGCATCGCCGTAGGCCTTGAAGAACGTGGCAAAGTGCCTCTGCAACTCGCGCGTCACCACGTACTCGTCAAGCTCCTGGCGGATGGACCCATCTTTTGAATCCTGGACCTTGACCACGCCGTTGATGGAGCGGTTGATGTCTTTTGCAAAGAGGTCGCGAATGATCGTGTTGTCCATGGGTGCTCCTTTGGGTTTGGGAACGTTATGGCAAAGGGTTGTTACCGGCGGCAGGGACTTGCCTGCGGGGAGCCGTGCTTACGAGATATCGATGGCGCGGTAGTAGTTGTCGGCCGGCAGACGGTTAAAGAGCTGGAAAGAAGAGCCGTTGAAACTGCCCGGATAGGCGGCGACCACAGGCACCTCATCAAAATCCGCAAGCATGCAATGGAGAAGCGTGTGCATGCGAAAGAATGGGAAGACCTCGCCCGCGCCGGTGAGGAGAACGACGTCTCCAGGCGCGTACGGCTTGGTCTGCTCAAGGATGTACGCGGCGACTTTCTCGGGCGAGGCGAACTTGGCCACGTCCTCGAGCACGCGCTGGGTACCGCGGCGCTCCTCTTGGTGCGGGATAGCCTTGAGGACACGGCGCTTTTCGAGAATTGCCAGCACGGCGTCGTAGAGGTTCACGACCTTGAGCGTGCACGGAAGTTTGTCGGCCTCGGCATCGCGTGAAAGGGTGTCAAATAATGCACGCGCCTCAAACTCCAGCGCGGGGTCATAGCAAAAGGTGTGGAAGCCGATCTCATTGCCTATGCCCTTGTTGGCCAAAAAGTCCTCGCTGCACAGGCACTCGCGCAGAAGCTGCGCACGGCGCTCAAATTCCTGACAGGCGTGCTCGGAGCGGACATGCGCCGCCACGACGCTCTTGGGATGGATGCCGATATTGGTGGCGAGATCGGTCGCCGGGGTGATAACAGGGTCGACGGCGCTTTTGATGGGAGCCACGCTACATCACCGCCCTGCCGGTAAGAGCCGCGATAAGCGACTGCTCGCCCAGCTGAACCAAGGCTCGCTCGACATCGGAATCGAGGAAGAGTGGTGACAGGCGCTCGGACTCCGGGCCCTGGCCCTCGCCGATAAGGCCGGCATGGCGGAGCGTCTGGCGGAGCGAGCCCTTAATGCGCTTGACCGTGGCCTCAGTCCAGCGGGCCGCGTCCGGATACTCCGTGGTAAAGCGTGTCATAAAGGCGTTGAGGTCAACCGCCGTAAAGGCATAATCAAAGTTTTGAAGGCGCTCCCCCACCTCAACGAGCACGAGCTCGCGCACGATGTCGTAGCGGCAGATCATGCTGTAGAAGATGGCCTGGTCCGCCTGCGTGGGGGCGCCGGATGCCATGAGGCTGGTTAGGGATGATGCAGCCTCGACGGCGGTATTGGGGTCGATGCCGCGCGCGGCGCATACGGCGTCCGTGGGCACCATGGCGTCGAGGCGGCGAAGGCACACGGTTGCGCGGTTGGCGACCATGCGCTCCGTGGGATATTGAAAGAGGTTCTCGCTCTTTACGCGTACAATGACCTGCTCGTCGCTTGCGGCCTGCATACGAAGGGCAGCGACGATGCGCATCTCATGCGGGAGGAATTGCTCGCGGGTGAGCACCCCCCCCCCGAACGCTTTTTGTGGTTACATCCACAGTACACGCTCCAAGGGTGTCAAAGGCTGTCACAAGTGCTCCGCAACCCGGCAGGCAGGCGCGGCGCACATGACAATAATCATACCTGTTGGTAAAAAAGTTACCACGCCCAGAGTGTCAAATGTTGAGCAACAAAATTTAATACGGTTAACGGTCATTTTCGCAGCTTAGAAACTTTAACGAGGCCGCCCCAAATCACACTTGCCAGACAACCGCGCCTACGAATGCAGGCACGTACACGCCCAACATCACCCTCCGCTATATTCAACATAGAGTTATACATATGCTTCTATGTAAGGAGTTTCGTATGCCTGTCGTAAAGCCTATTTCTGATCAGACGCGCGCACTAACTACCATTCAGGAACGCGAAGATCACATTCAACGTGCCATCGCTCGTGGCTACGACGACCTCACCAACGGTCGCATTCGCCCCTGGAAACAGGCGAAGGCCGAGGCGGATCGGATGCGAGCCTCGAGATGATCCCTCCCCCATGTAACCATCCTGTAAATCATAGCGGCGCAGTCGAGTTTTACCGTGATGCGGTCGCGCCGGGCGCTCCACTGTGCTAAAGTATCCCGAACGTTCAAACGACTACGAAGGGGACCTAGAAGATGGCACGTGTGCACAACTTCTCAGCTGGCCCGGCCGCACTGCCCACAAGCGTGCTCGCCGAGATCGCCGACGAGATGATGGACTACCACGGTTGCGGCATGTCCGTGCTCGAGATGAGCCATCGATCTAGCATGTACCAGCAGATCATCGACGACGCCGAGGCAACCCTGCGCCGCCTGCTGAGCATCCCCGATAACTACCGTGTTCTGTTTTTGCAGGGCGGCGCCACGCTGCAGTTTGCGGGCATCCCGATGAACCTCATGCGCCGCGGCCGCGCCGGCTACGTCGTGACCGGCAACTTCGCCAACAAGGCGTACAAGGAAGCCGCCAAGTACGGCGAGGCCGTGCTGCTCGCGAGCTCCGAGGAAACCAATTTCGACCGCATTCCCGCCATGGCCGACATCAACGCGCGCATTGCCGCCGAGGCCGCGGGCGGCGGGCTCGACTACGTCTACATCTGCCAGAACAACACCATCTTTGGCACCATGTACCACGAGCTGCCTAACTTCGGCGACGTACCGCTGGTCGCCGATGTCTCGAGCTGCTTTTTGTCGCAGCCGCTCGACGTCGAGCGCTACGGACTCATCTACGCCGGCGCTCAGAAAAACGCCGGCGCCGCGGGCGTCACCGTGGTTATCGTGCGCGACGACCTGATCGCCGACGGTCCAGCCTTTGCGCAGACGCCGCAGTACATGGACCTTAAGACCCAGGCCGCCAAGGGCTCCATGCTCAACACGCCCAACACCTTTGGTATCTACGTGTGCGGCAAGGTGTTCCGTTGGGTTGAGCAGACCGGCGGACTTGCCGCCATGGCCGAGCGCAACTGGGCCAAAGCCAACCTGCTCTATGACTTGCTCGAGCAAAGCGAACTGTTCCATGGCACCACGCAGGCCGACAGCCGCTCCATCGCCAACGTCACCTTCCGCACCGGCGACGCCGAGCTCGACGCGGCCTTTGTCGCAGGCGCGGCCAAGCACCAGATTCAAAACGTCAGGGGCCATCGCCTGGTGGGCGGCATGCGCGCCAGCGTCTACAACGCCGTAACCATGGAAGACGTGCAGGCACTTGCCTCGTACATGAAGGACTTCGAAGCGCAGCATAGTTTGAGTCCGCGATCTAACTAGCCCGCAACGCGCGGGCCGACCAGCCATCTCAAACCACCCTGTTTAGATCAAAACCTGCTAAGGAGTTTTTCCATGCGTAAGATTAAGACCATCGACGACATCACCAAAGACGGCAAAGTCGAGTTTGGCGAGGGCTACGAGTTTGTGGGCACCGCCGAGGAGGCCGACGCTATCCTGATGCGCTCCACCGACCTGCACGGCTACGAGCTGCCCGAGGGCATCCGCGCCATCGCCCGCTGCGGCGCCGGCGTCAACAACATCCCCGTCGAGGAGTACGCCAGAAAGGGCGTCGTCGTCTTTAACTCCCCCGGTGCCAACAGCAACGCCGTCAAGGAGCTCGTCCTGGGCATGCTGGTGCTTTCGAGCCGCGGCGTCGTGCAGTCGATGAACTGGGTGCGCAACAACGCCGACGACCCCGAGATCCAGGTCGATGCCGAGAAGGCCAAGAAGGCCTTTGTGGGCCGCGAGCTCAAGGGCAAGCGCATCGGCGTCATCGGCCTGGGCAACGTAGGCTCCAAGGTCGCCAACGCCTGTGTCGACCTGGGCATGGACGTTTACGGCTACGACCCGTTCATTTCCGTCGAGCACGCATGGGTGCTGAGTCGCGAGGTGCAGCGCGTGGGCACGCTCGAGGACCTCTGCCGCGGCTGCGACTACCTCACCGTGCACGTGCCCAGCAAGGCCGATACCATCGGCATGATCAGCACCGAGCAGATCGACCTGCTGGCGCCCGACGCCGTGCTCATCAACTACGCGCGCGAAACCATCATTGACGAGGACGCCGTCGACGCTGCCCTGCGCGAGGGCAAGCTCAGCTGGTTTAGCTGCGACTTTGCCACGCCCAAGACCGTCAAGATGCCCAACACGTTTATCACCACGCATTCGGGCGCCGGCACCGGCGAGGCCGAGGCCAACTGCGCCGACATGGCCATCAGCGAGCTCAAGGATTACCTGGAAAACGGCAACATCGCGCACAGCGTCAACTACCCCGCCTGCAGCATGGGCAAGGCGCGCGCCGCAAGCCGCATTGCCTGCCTGCATGCCAACGTGCCCAACATGATCGGCCAGATCACGGCCATTCTCGCCAAGGACAACGCCAACGTGCAGCGCATGACCAACGAGTCCGCTGGCGAGAACGCCTACACCATGTTCGACACCGATGAGCACCTGGACGGCAGCACGATCGAGGCACTTAAGCAAATTCCGTCGATGTATCGTGTGCGCGTGATTAAATAGCGCCGGCGCCAATCCTGCCAGACAGACCACGAAGCCCATTCGGCCCCCGTTTTCACGAAACGGGGGCCGATTTTGTTGCTCCGGACGACTTTAAAATGATACCCAGAACAAGTTTTTTCAGATAATCGATAGTGAGGCTCAAGTCGCTAAGCACACCCGCTTTGATAAACAGCTTTATCAGGGACTTTAGTAGGTAAAAATCGATCTCTATGTGCCGAATGTAAGTTGACTGTCCATTTTCCGAAACAACTTATTCTAGATAGCATTTTTAAGGCCCCTCCAAGGCGAAATATAAGTCTTTTTGTGACCAAAACTCTAGTCCGCGCGACCGTTTTCCACCCGCGCGGCTACATTCCTGCCCAATCGATAAAAATCTCCTCACGAAGCCGCCGTTCGAGCTCCTGCTGTCGCGGCGTCTTGTCTTTCAGCGGCACATCGAGATAGGACATGATGAGCTCCATCACCACGCGGAAGGCATCGAAGTCGGCCAGCTGACCATAGGTCATCAGAACGACGGGATATCCCATGGCTTGCAAGGCCGTCGTTCGATCGGAGTCCGAAATCTTGGATTCTATGGATCCGTGAATGGCTTTACCTTGGCATTCAACCAGACACTCTCTGCTGCCGTCCTTATTTGCCAGCAGGATATCGGCATAGCGCCTATCAAGCCCCGAAATCAGGCGGGCACTGCGCGTCAAGCGAATCTCGACGTTATTGGTAAGGCGCAGCCCTTCGCCGCCGCGCAACCTCGTAAGGCCAAACAGCATCGAAGCCTGAACCTCGAGCGGCGATGCCGCCACCCCCGTAATGCATTTCGCGGCACGCGTGAACGATTTAGCGCCGCGGAGCCCCGGGATCTTATCGACGTACTCGGTAAGTTCAGAGAGCTCAATCAAGGGAGGTCGTTTCCACAAGTCTGTTGGATTCCCCGAGGTATCCTTTACGTTTTCCCAGCCCGACCGTGCGTCACCCCACCGGCCCCCGTATGCCTGCTCAAGTGCCGACTTTACCTGAGGCGCAATCTTGCACACGGCAAAGGTGCCGCACATCTCATACATGCACATGATCAGACGCTCGTTTGAGACCGAGGAAGCCAGGGTCAGCAGGGTAAAGAGCGGGGACGCGACATCGAGGCCAAACTCTGTCTGTCGCATGGAATCAAACGGCCTCTCCCCGTTCCAAACATGCCTGACAATGCGATCGCCCTTACGTCCGCAGCTGCCCTGCGCCAACACGTGTAACGGGGTGCCCAGGAAATGCGTGACGAGCGGATGCTCACATAGGTGCTCCCTGCGCGGATCGTCCGCAGAATCGGGCAGGTCCAGCATTATTGCCAAGACCTGTGGAGGTATCCGGTGATACCGAAAGGCAGATATGTCGCACAGCATGTCGTCCATGAAGGGTACGTACCCGCTGCGTCGCTTGTGAACCCGCTCGGACGGCAAACGCGCTGGCTCGGCCTGCGAACGGTAAATACTGCCACGCCCACGTCGCGGATCTCTCAGGAGGCTTACAATCGGTTTGGAAAGCAAACTGATTGTGAGGTTGCATATGGTTGATGAGGATTTTGCCTGGCGGCTTGCGCAGGAGCTCGTGCGGATCGACAGCTCAGACCCGGGCGCGTATGAGGATGAAATTGAGCGCTTCATTAAGAGGCTCATTGAGCAGCAGCTGGCACAACTTGATAGTTCTGCGCTCGATGCCGTGCAGATTGAGGAGCTCGAAGTGCTGCCCGGGCGCCGCAACCTTAAAGTCACCGTGCCGGGCCAAAGCGACGAGCCGCGGCTGATCTATATCTGCCACATGGATACCGTCACCTTGGGCGATGGCTGGGACGCAGACATCGAACCGCTTGGGGCGGTTGTGCGCGACGATAAACTCTATGGCCGCGGTGCCTGCGATATGAAGGGTGGCCTGGCCTGCGCCATTGCCGCACTGGTCCATACGCTCGAGCGCGTGGCGGCGGATGGCGCGCTGCCACGCCGCGGCTTTTCGCTCATCTGCTCGGTCGACGAGGAAGACTTCATGCGCGGCTCAGAGGCCGCGATCGATGCTGGCTGGGTCGGCTCGCGCGAATGGGTGCTGGACACCGAGCCCACCGACGGGCAGATCCAGGTGGCGCACAAGGGTCGCACGTGGTTCGAGATCGAGATGGCCGGCGTCACGGCTCATGCAAGCCAGCCTTGGAAGGGCGCCGACGCCGTCGCCGCCATAGCCGAGGTCGTGTGCTCGCTTCGTCGCACGTTTGCGACGCTGCCTTTACATGAGGAGCTGGGGCCATCGACCATCACGTTTGGACAGATCGAGGGTGGCTACCGTCCCTATGTCGTGCCCGACCACGCTAAGGTCTGGGTCGATATGCGCCTGACCCCGCCGACCGATACGGCCGCCGCGACGCGCATGGTAGAGCAGGCCATTGTCGCCGCCGAAGCCGCGGTCCCAGGCTGCCATGGAAGCTATACCGTGACAGGCGACCGCCCCGCCATCGAGCGCGATCCGGCCTCTCCCCTTCTAGCTGCGCTCAAGTGCACAGCAGACGATGTGACGGGCACGGACACGACCGTCGGCTTCTTTACCGGCTACACCGACACTGCCGTCATTGCCGGCAAGACAGGCAACCGCAATTGTATGAGCTACGGCCCCGGCTCGTTGGCGCTCGCGCACAAGCCCAACGAGTATGTGCCCCATGCCGATATCGTTCGCTGCCAAAACGTGCTCATCGCGCTTGCCGATAACACGCTCTGGGACGCAAGCGGCCAAGTTGGGGCATAATAAGCCGCGAACAAACCGACTCGCGCGTTAGGACCGCCCATGAAAGCACTTCCGTTTCCCTGCATCCGCCCAGCTCAGGACCGCGTGCTCGAGGCGCTGCCTGCGATGGGCGGTATCCTGAGCGGCAACGACGCCCTGCGCGGCGCCATTGCTGACGGCCTAATGCTCAAGGATCCAGGCGCGGCGTATTACGTGTACGAGTGTTCGGGAGAGCTGGGACGCGTGATGGGCGTTGTGGCAATTTGCCCGGTTGGTGTACTGACGGACGACAACGCGTCCTCCGCAGATGCGGCCGCAGCCGCCCGCGCAATCGCCGAGCTTAAGGTGCAGCCTCGCCCTGTAACGCTCGCCTACGAAGCCTCGCCCGTCATGGATATCATCCTCGGCGCCGCCAAAGAAGGCGCGTCGCTCTATGCCGTCACCGACCCCGCCGGCATTACGCACCGTGTGTGGGAGGTCAAGCGCGAGGACGCCGTTGCTGCCATCCGTGCCATGCTCGATCAGGCACCCGACCCCGTGTTCGCCGGTGACTCCGCCTATGCCGCCGCACTGGCTGGGGCATCGCAGATTCTGGCCGATGAGGCCCGTGCCGCCGGAACGCACACCGGCAAAGAGCCGTTCAACTTTGCCGTAGCTGCGCTCTTCCCCGCCGCGCAGGTCAGCGGCGGCGCGCCGCAGGTTCCGACGGGTCTGCTCACTCACCAGATCTCACGGTTCTAGCGGACTCAAACGCGAAGCTGGAAAACCCAGCATCCAAACAAACAAGGGGCGGGGATGCAATGCCCGTGCATGCATCCCCGCCCCTTTCGCATCAAACAATTACGCCGGTAAACCGGGCCGCAACGTCAGCGTTATCCACGCTGCGGACCTGCCGCCGCCACGAGCGGCTCTAGCCCCAGCTCGCGCGCGTAGTCTTCCTGCGTAAAGATCTCAACCAGTTCAAACGTATCGGTCGTATCGTCAAACACGAAATGCAGCACCGAGCAGTTGCCCGGCACGCGCTCGCGCTCGTCGGCCTCCGTGCCCTTCACGTGATCCAAAAACTCCTTGATGGCCGACCCGTGGCTCACCGCGAGCACGCACGAATGGTCCGGGCGTCGCATAAGATCGGTCAGCGTCGTCACCATGCGCTCGCGCACCTGCATCTGGCCCTCACCGCCAAACTGGCGATAGAAATCGCGCCACGGGCGCTCGGGCATAAGCATCACGCGCTCGGCCTCAAAGTCGCCAAAGAACCACTCGCGCAGACCGTCCAGGCGCTCGTACGTCATGCCCGACCACAGGTTGGCGATGGTCTGTTCGGTGCGGTGCAGCGTAGAGGTGTAGGCGTGGTCGGGCTCAATGCCGCGCGCACGCAAGAACATGCCGGCACGCGCCGCCTGATCGCAGCCCAGCTGTGTGAGCGGCGAGTCACTCCACCCCTGAATGATACGCTTAAGGTTGAATATCGTCTGTCCATGACGGACCAGATACAGATCTTTATTCATAGGGGTCCTTTCGTTCGTTACCAACCCAAGAGCGAAAACGCCCCATCGCAATAGCCAAAATGAAGCACGGCACCGTTGTCGGGCAGCTCTCCCCCGCCAGTCACATACTCAAGAAACTCCTGGCAGGCTGAGCCGTGGGAAACCGCCAGCACGCAGTCGTGCTGCGGCCTGGCCATGATGCGGGACAGCGCCGCGACCATGCGCGACTGAAGCTGCACTTCCGACTCGCCGCCAAAGGCAACAGGATAATCGCCCCAGGGCTGCGGCGGCATCTCGCGATTTGATGTGCCCTCCAGCGAGCCAAAATGCCACTCACGCAGGTCATCGACCAGCTCAATGGAACGGCCCTCGCCAACGATAAGCTCGGCCGTATGCCGCGCCCGGCCCAACGGCGAGGAATACACATGATCAAAGGCCACGCCACGCGCCGCAAACGCCGTACGCGCCGTCAGCGCCTGCTCGCGCCCGCGCGCCGTAAGCGGCGAATCGTGCCAGCCCTGCAAAATGCTCTGCACATTGAGCTCAGTCTGCCCATGCCGCACCAAATACAGATCTGCCACACACCCTCCCCTCGTACCACCACAAAGGGGACAGGAGCCTTTGTGGTGATTTTGCCGCCGGATTGCACCGCAACGACGCACAACTACAGCAGCACGTCGGCAAGCGGACGCTTGGGTACGTGGTGCACCCGCGCCTCGTCGCGCCAATAATTGATGGAGCCGTCGGGGTTGGAATCGATCGCATCGATCACCTGTGTCTCGGCCGGAATGCCAAACGCCATGATCAGCTTGAGCTCATACTTGTCGTTATCGAGCCCCATGGCATCGATCGCGTGGGGCGTAAAGGCCTTGAACATGCAGGCTGCCACCTCGGGCGTGGCGCTGCGGGCGGCGAGCATCATCGTCTGCGCGGTAATGCCCGTGTCGACATCGGTAATGGGAGCGGCGGGCTTGCCCGGAACGGCGCGCTCAGCAAGAATCGCGATGTAGCCGGTCGGGCGCTCGCCCTCATCGGGACCCGGCCAATCCTTGAGCGCACCGGCCCATGCAAGCTCGTCAAATACACGCGCGCAGTCCTCTGCACCGCTCACCACGTGAAAGCGCAGACGCTGAGCATTGGCGCCGCAGGGAGCCAGGTGCGCCAGTTCCGCCAGCTCGAGCAAAAACTCGCGCGGCACGCGCATGGACTCGTCAAAGCGACGGCACGTACGGGCACGACGGACCAGCGCATCAAACGCTTCCAGACCGAGCTTTTCGCAACCTTGCTTTGCCATCGATTCGACACTCGACGGTGCCTCGGGAACTGCTTCGTTCATAGGGACCCCCAATACAAGCCAATTGTCCTTAGGAAAATCTAACCTAAAACGTAGGCAATAACGAACAGGGCTGCAATGTTCTACACCTGTTGAATAGAAAACCGCGACGTGGGGAACAACGGAAACAATTCGGGACCTTTGGGTTACGTTTCGCCCTCCCCGACCCATACGCCAGCGCCTTTAAGCGATACTGGTTGTAACGATCAAGGCTTACGCCGCACGGAAAGGAGACGTTATGGGTATCTTTAGGAACGATGACCAAAAATCGAGCCAGTTTGGATTTGACGAGAAAAGTATGGCGGGCAAAGCCGTCAAGGCCGTGCGCTGGATCTACGCCATCACGGGCGTCGTGGCGCTCATTGCTGGCATCGCGCTGCTTTTTGCACCCGCCAAGTCCCTCGTCTTTTTGACGACCGTCTTGGGTTTTTACTTTGTAATCACCGCTGCCATCAGGCTGTTCACTGCCATTTTTGAGCCGCTGCTGCCCACTGGCTGGCGCGTGACGAGCATCATCTCCAACCTACTCATTATCCTGGGCGGCGTCATAATCCTGCGCAACCAGGCCTTCTCGACCGCGACACTCACCACGATGGTGGTTATCGTGGCCGGCTTTGGCTGGATTGTCGAAGGTGTCATGTCCATTCTGGAGTCCGAGCTTTCGTCCAACCGCGCCCTTGCCATCCTGAGCGGTGCACTCTCCATCATCGCCGGCATGTTCGTGTTTATCTATCCGCTGTGGTCGGCCAAGATGCTTGTCATCTTTAGTGGCGCCGCGCTGCTGGTGTTTGGCGTAACGCTCATTGTTCGCGCCATTCAATTTGGCAAACTGGTGCACTAGATGCCGCGAACGCTCTTTATTGATGCCGACGCCTGCCCGGTCACGCGCGAGTCGATTGACTGCGCGCGGCGGGCGGGCGTCGCCGTTGTTATCGCCGGCAACAGCACGCAAAACCTGGAACGGCACATTCGCCGCGACGACCCGCGCGATGCCGAGCACGCGCGACGCGGCTTTTGGGTCACGACGCTCGACGTGAGCGTGGGCGCCGACAGCGCCGACTTTGCCATTGTCGAACGCCTGCAGGCGGGCGACGTGGTCGTGACGCAGGACATTGGCTTGGCGAGCATGGTGCTCGGGCGCGATGCCGCCGCTATCGGTGTGCGCGGGCGCGTCTACGACAAAGCAACCATCGACATGCAGCTGTTTATTCGCCACGAGGAAAAGAAGGTGCGCCGCGCCGGCGGACGCACTCGCGGGCCGGCGGCATTTACCAGCGAAGACCGCGCCCGCTTTAAACGCAACCTCACCGAGCTGCTGCGCTAACCAAGGTAGATTTTTGGGACATGTCCGGAAATCTACCTTTTTGTTTTGGCGATTGACGCGCATCCAACGCCCAAGTCATGGCGGTAGATTTTACGGTATACCCCAGTTTTTACGGCCTATCCCAAACATCTACTTAGAGGCCAAAGGCGGAAAGGATGAGACCCCAGCCCGCGCCGATGACGTACATCATAATCAGGAACACGGCATTTTCGCGGGCGCTGCGGTTGGTGCGGAACAGCACCAGATAACCCACGCCGGCGGAAATGAGCGTGCCGGCGAGCATCGGGGCCAGCTGCAGCGCGCCTTCCAGGTACAGTTGCGTGATGACGACGCTGGCCGAGCAGTTGGGGATCAGGCCGACGAGTGCCGAGCCCAGGACCGCAAGCGTCTCGTTGCCGCGCAGGAACTGCTCGATTGCGGACTCGCCGAACGTCTCGAGCACGGCAACCAGAATCAGCGTCACCAGGAAAATGAATACCGATACCTGCACGGTGTGGGAGATGGTGCTGCGGATAATCGACAGGACAGGCGTCCCTTCGTGGGAATGGGAGTGACCGTGACCATCATGGTGTTCATATTCGCCCTCATGACCGTGATCGTGGCCATGTCCGTGTTCGTGCTCGTCCTCGTCTTCATCACAACCGCAATGGTCGCGCTCGCACAACTCGTGGATGTGGTCGGCGCTCACGCCCGCCTCGGCCACCTCGTCGATGATGTCACCGCCGCTGTGGTCGTCATGCGCGCAGTTAACGTGCGCCGGATTGACAGTGGTCCCCAACACGGTACGACGAATCGCCGCATGCGCGCGGGCGTTGCGACGCAGACCGCGAATGGCGGCATCTACGATAAAGCCCGTGACCAGTGCGATAAGCGCTTTCGAAGCCAAAAGCATCGCCATAGTCTGCACGGGAACCTGCTCGGCAAGTAGCAGCGGCAGCATCTCGTCGGAGGTCGAAAGGAACACCGCCACCAACGTGCCCAAGGTCACGACACGGCCGGCGTACAGCGTTGCTGCCATGGCCGAAAATCCGCACTGCGGCACAATGCCCAGCAGCGAGCCAACCACGGGACCCGCAGCGCCGGCGCGCTTGATAGCGCCGTTGACGCGGTCGCCCGCAACGTGCTCAAGTGTCTCGAGAGCAAGATACGTCACCAACAAAAACGGCACCAGCGACAGCGTGTCCTTGCCGGCGTCGAGCAGAATATCAATCAGTAAATCCATGACGGATGGAACCTTTCGTGTCTTTCGGCAGCATTGTAAAAGTCCTAGCGGTCAACTAGGGTATTGTAGTTGTCCCGGGCGCGGTGCCAATAGTTGCCTATGGTAAACTATCATCTCGCCATAACTCAGTAACCTCGAGCCGCACAACGCGGCCCGTCCAAGGAGTAGCATATGAACGTATCGCAAGCACTCGAATACGAGCGCCAGCCGTTTATTCCCATGTTTATCTATGGCGACCACGGTGCCATAGAGTCCGAACGCCAGAAGGGCGAAGAGGCCCTCAAGGTGCTCGAGACCGAGTATTTTACTGCCGAGGACGACCCCGGCTTCGACTTTGCCACCGTGCGCGACCTGGCCGACCGCAACCGCGACCTTTGCGACCAGATTGGGGAGGCACGCCTGCGCTATGTGACGCCCGCGACGCTCTCGCGCGGCCTGTCCGACGCCGACACCTGCGCCGCCATCGGCAAAATGCAAAAGCGCACCGCCGCGTCCGTTATGCGCGAGATCCGCGGTGACCGCGACGCGCTCGGCGTGGCCTACGCCCGCAAGCCCATCCAGGGCACCGTGCTCGGTGTCGACATCGAGACCACCGGCCGTGCACCCGAACGCGGTTATATCATCAACGTCGGCTGGGAGATCATGGAACTCACCAGCGACGCCATCCCGCACGACGCCGAGGCGCACTACTGTGGCCTGCCCGACATCTACCGCGGCGAGGATGTACCGCTGTCGAATATCCACCACATCACCTGGAACGACATCGACGGCAAAAAGCCGTTCCGCGAGAACAAGGAACTGCAGAAGCAGCTGCTCAAGCTCATGAAGAAGTACCCGTACATGGCACACAACGCCGCGTTTGAGGACAGCTGGTTCAAGATCCACCTGGACGGCTACGCCGAGGCACGCCGCGCGGGTAAGATCATCGTCATCGACTCGCGCCAGATCTGCCGCAGCCTGGACGCCGACGTGCGCTCGCTCCCCCGCGAGTCCGCCCCCGCCGCGCTCGAGAACTGGGCACGCCGTCGCGGCACCCTCGCGCCCGACGCCAACGAGCAGCATCTGGGTCTGGACGACACCGACCTCATGCTCCGCACGGTACAGGCCGAGTTCAACCTCAAGAACCTATTCGCGAAATAGCAACGCCTGCGACAAACACTGCTTGCTCACGAGCGGCCTCGCAGCGGGAAACACCGCAGCGGGGCCGCCCTACGTTCCACAGATAGATCTGCCATCACAAATTCTGAACCCTCATTTTGAACGATTTCGGCCAATTCCCGACACGTAATTCGTTGTCGGATGGCGATGCATCGATATCAAATGTGCAGCAATTGAGTTTTTATATGCTATAGCTAAGCTGCGATAACATTGATTTTAGGCGTGCCAACCCATAATTGCGTCAAGCTTTTGGACAGCATTTGGTTAGGCCCCTAAAACGACTTTCCCACTCAGCGCCATCAACACGGCATTAGCTGACACGATATATACCATGAGTATCGTATTGTCACATACCACTGCAAAAGCGATCTACCAGGCCGCGCATTCGGCGTCTGCGAAAGACACCGAGCCCTGTAACCCTGCCGCGATTTACGGATCATGTCCCACCGGAACGCTCCTTGACGCAGCCGCAGAATGGCTCACCAAACACGATGTTTCCCTTGACGCAAATGATTGCCTCGAAGTAATGGTGTTTGATCGCAGGAATGCGCGCTATGCAATGAACTGTCAATGCCACGTTTCGTCAAAACGATTCTCGAGCTCACGCTTTATAGAGCTCAAAGATGGCATCTTCATTGTTGGCGTTGAGCTTTGCGCACTTCAGGCCGCCACCTATCTCCCTTTTCGCGAACTGGTGGAGTACTACTTTGAATTGTGCGGCGCTTACTCCCTTGGAACCGGCTCTTCCACCTCGTATAACGAGCGTTTCGCGCTCACCTCGACCGAAAGGTTAAAACAGTTCTTTAATTCCATTACCAGATGCGACGGTCTGGCCCTTGCCCGAAAGGCGATCCAATGTGTGCGCGACGGATGCCGGTCTCCTATGGAAACGGCCTTTGTCATGATGCTAACGCTGCCTAAAAGCGAAGGAGGGCTTGGTATTAAGGGAATTGAGACCGATTACGAGGTGCAGGTCACCGCTGCCGCAAAGAATCTCACGAGACGCAAAAAGTTCTTTATGGATGCGTATCTAAAGAAATCTCGCACAGACATTGAATACAACGGGTTTTATCATGACGCGGAAGAAGACCGCGCCATCGATGAGGAGCGCAAGAATGCGCTTGCGTCCATGGGATACGGAATCATCACCGTCAGTCGTTATTCCTTTATGCATGCCAGCGCTTTCGTTAGGGTCATGGAGGCGATCCAACGGAAAGAGGGCATACGTCCCTCGCGTCTGCCAAAAGACTTTCAAATCATGCAAGAGAACCTGAGACAGTTTGTGCTCAGAAGGTTTATAGAAGAGAAAAAACGAATTCAGAAGCAGCTTCGCCAGGATTCCGAAGATCGTCAACGAATCGACCTCGAAAAAGCAACACTCGAAGGTATCACGCTGGATGACCCGACAATAAATGAAGTTCCGGCAATCGATGACATGCAGACTGTCGAATCCGACAGCCCATCATTTGCCCAAATAAGCAGCCTCGCGCCCGAGGGCAGAATCTTCGGGGCCGGAAGCTAGACCGGCTAACAAGGTGGGTACCCTAGCGATGTGCAAAATTGCGAGTATTCAGCAGGGTCGGCCCTCCAGCACCCACAAGTTAATCCAAATGAGAAACAAAAACGCTATCGAACGGGAACGTTAGGCAACATTTGAGGAAGACCTTGTCTGTTTACCGCCCTTGGATAACTCTTGAGCAGCTTTATTTGGCCTGGAATAGATTAACGGACCCCCTATAGTTGCAGAATACTCCAATTTTTGCACGGCGCGGGGGCACCCACCCCGGCATCGGCTATCAAAACCGCTCAGTCCGGAATCTCGTCCACTATTCCCCATCATTTTGTGCGACGAATTACCGGAACGTCATTGACATATGAACATGCGCTCATATAATCGGAAGTAAGTTATATGAGCGCATGTTCATATGAAAGGATATTGCAATGAGCAGCCACGCTGATGAAACAAAGACTGGCATCGAGGCCACCGAGCCGATCGTCCCCACCACCTGCTCGCCCGAGGACCTTCCCGACGAGGAGCTGTTGTACGACCTGACCGACCTGTTCAAGGTCTTCAGCGACACCACACGCATCAAGATTCTCTATGCCCTCATGGGCCGCGAGCTCTGCGTGGCCGACATCGCCGAGGCGACCGCAACCTCGCAGTCGGCAGTATCGCACCAGCTGCGCACGCTTAAGCAGTCGCACCTGGTCAAGTTCCGCCGCGACGGCCGCAACATTCTCTACTCGCTCGCCGACGATCACGTCTACACCATGCTTAACCAGGGCATGAGCCATATCTGCGAATAGCAATCACCCACGGTATCAGCGCGGCCGGCACCCAGACCGCTAACACAGGGAAAGGAACCCACCATGAAAAAGCAGTTTAAGCTCGACGAGATCGATTGCGCCAACTGCGCGCGCGAGCTTCAGGACGAACTTGCCAAGCTCGAGGGCGTCAAGTCCGTTTCGGTCAACTTTATGACCCAGAAGCTGACGCTCGAGGCCGACGACGCCAAGTTCGACGAGGTCCTGGACCGCGTCGTTGAGTTCACCGCCGACGCCGAGCCGGACTGCGAGATCATTCTCTAACCCGCGCATACGTTGACCTGCGAGGCCGCGCTTGCCGCGGCCTTTGCTCGCGAAATTATATGAGCAAGTGTTCATACACTCAAATGGGAGGTTTGAATCATGGCAGCCGCCGATCCCAAAAAGAAAAAGAAGAAGCGCAAGAAGAAAGAGTCCCTTGAGCACAAGCGCAACCGCATCCTGGTAGCACTGGGCGTTTTTGCCGTTGTTTATGCCCTCGACGAGCTCGGCGCCCTCACTATCGCATTTGGGGAGCCCGGCAACATCTACGCCAGCTTCGCGCTGTTCCTCGTGCCGTTTTTGATTGCCGGATACGACGTACTGCAAAAGGCATTCAATAACATCCGCCGTGGCAAGGCCTTCGACGAGAGTTTCCTTATGGCAGTCGCGACCATCGGCGCGTTTGCCATGGTGCTCTTCCCCGATACCGACCCGCACATGGCCGAAGGCGCCGCCGTCATGCTGTTCTACCAGGTCGGCGAGCTGTTCCAGGCATACGCTGTGGGCAAGAGCCGCAAGTCGATCAGTGCCATGATGGACATCGCGCCCGACTACGCTAACGTCGAGCAAGCCGACGGCACACTCGAACAGGTCTTTCCCGATGACATCGCCGTCGGCACCGTGATCGTGGTCAAGCCCGGCGAGCGCGTGCCTATCGACGGCGTCATCGTCGAGGGCGAAACCCAGCTCGACACCGCCGCACTCACGGGCGAGTCGGTCCCCCGCCCGGCCAAGACCGGCGACGATATCATCAGCGGTTGCATCAACATGACGGGCCTCATCCACGTGCGCACCACCAAGCCCTTTGGCGAGTCAACCGTCGCGCGTGTTCTGGAGCTCGTGGAGAATGCCAGCGAAAAGAAGGCGCGCACCGAGAACTTCATCACGCGCTTTGCCCGCGTCTACACCCCCGCCGTCACTGGCGCTGCCGCGGTGCTCGCGCTTGGCGGCGGCCTGGTGACTGGCGCTTGGTCCGATTGGATCCTGCGCGGCCTGACCTTCCTGGTCGTCAGCTGCCCGTGCGCCCTCGTGATCAGCGTACCGTTGAGTTTCTTTGGCGGCATCGGCGGCGCGTCCAAGCTGGGCGTTCTCATCAAGGGCTCCAACTACCTCGAGACGCTCGCCGACGTGGACACCATCGTCTTCGACAAAACGGGCACCCTCACCAACGGCACGTTCTCAGTCGTCGCGGTGCACCCCGAGGCTGGCTATACCGAGCAGTCGCTGCTCGAAGTCGCAGCCCTTGCTGAGTCGTTCTCCAATCACCCCATCGCGCAGTCCGTGCGCGACGCCTACCAGGGCGAGGTCGACCCCAAGCGCGTGAGCGACTCCGCCAACGACGCGGGCCACGGCGTGACGGCAACCATCGACGGCAAGCACGTCGTCGTTGGCAACGCCAAAATGCTCGCCGCGGCCGGCGTTGAAGCACCGGACTGTGAGGTTGTCGGCACGATCCTCCACGTGCTCGTTGACGGCGTGTACGCCGGCCACATCGTGATTGCAGACACCGTTAAGGCCGATGCGGAGCAAACGATTCGCGACCTGCATGCCGCCGGTATCAACCGCACCGTCATGCTCACGGGCGACCGCGAGGAGGTTGCAGCGTCTGTGGCCAAGCAACTCGGTCTCGACGAGTTCCACGCGCAGCTCCTGCCGGGCGACAAGGTCGAGCGTGTCGAGGCATTGCTGGCGGCCGAGTCGGGTAAAGGTAAGCTCGCCTTTGTGGGCGACGGCATCAACGATGCACCCGTGCTCACCCGTGCTGATGTGGGCATTGCCATGGGCGCCATGGGGTCCGACGCCGCGATTGAGGCCGCCGACGTGGTGCTCATGGACGACAAGCCGTCCAACATTTCCCGTGCCATCCGAGTGGCGCGCAAGACCATGGCGATTGTCTGGCAGAACATCATCTTTGCACTGGGGATTAAGCTGTTGATTCTGGTGCTCGCGGCGCTCGGCATCGCCAATATGTGGCTTGCCGTCTTTGGCGACGTGGGCGTGGCAATCATCGCCATCCTGAACGCCATGCGCGCGATGGGTGTCAAGAACCTGTAGCGCTCGTGGTCCCTCCGGCCGGGGCCGGGCTTGGTTTTGAAAACGTCCTCGCGCATGAGGCCCGTCTTTCCTGCTCCTGCGGAGCAACGGAAAGGCGGGCCTCGCGCTGCGGAGTGTTTTCAAAACCAAGCCCGGCCCCGGCCTGCATTGACACAGCTGGCGGTTCTTGGGCATCGCTTGCTGGCGGGGTTCCTTTGCTGAAATGGACTTGGCCGAAAGGGCCGCTGGTCCCGGTCGCTGGTTCGCGCTTTGCGTGAACTCCGCGCTACTGTGGGTCAGTTAGGCTTCTGTTTTTGGACCCGCTACATCTTCCCGCCTCAGCATCGACCTTAGCTTCTCGAAACTCTCCTCGCTCAGGCAGTGCTCCATGTGACAGCCCTCTTGCGAGGCAACCTCGGGCGTTACGCCTGCGTCCTCTAGCAGACCTACAAAAAAGCAGTGGCGCTCCCACATTTGACGGGCAACCTCAAGACCGCGTCCCGTCAGATGCACGTCGCGTTTGCCCATTTCGACATAGCCGTTGCTTTCCAGCGTCGCCATGGCCTTGGAAACGCTCGCCTTGGTTACGCCGAGGTACTCCGCAACGTCGATCGAGCGCACGGTGCCCTGACGTTCCGACAGAACGTAGATCGATTCGAGATAGTCTTCTCCGGATTCACGCAGGGCCATGGGCCGCCTTTCGCGATGGCTTCTAGTTAGCCTTTGGATACTTTTGCTTGATTTACTTTACCGCAAAAGTTGCCTATGTCTTACTACGTTGTCTAAAAAGTTAACCGTGTTTCACAAAACGCACGGGACGAAAACAAAGCGGGGACACGCCCCGCAAGGAGTGCCCCCGACTGCCGGCGCAAAAGGAACGTCCCCAAGTGCCGAATCCGTAGCTATAGCAGGCCAAAGTGCTCGGCGGCGTTGTAGATGCCGTCGTCGTCTACGGCGGTCGTCACGTAGGTCGCTGCGGCCTTCACGGTCGCCTGCGCGTTGCCCATTGCCACACTTGTGCCCACGGCCGAGAACATCGACAGGTCGTTCTCGCCGTCGCCAAAGGCAATCGCCTCGCTCGCGTCGATGCCCAGGCGCTCCAGCGTCGCCGCCACGCCCAGGTCCTTACCGCCGTTGGCAGGGATAATGTCGCAGAACAAATCACACCAGCGCGTAGTGAGAGAATGCGACACCGCGTCGGTCACGATATGCTCGTCGGCAGGGTCCACAAAGGCGCAGAACTGGTAGACCGGCGCATCGAAGGCATGCTCAAACGGCTCCTCGTGGTAGACGATTCCCGCGTTGCTACCGGCCGTCACCACGCGCTCGGACAGGCGGTTCACAAACGAGTTCTCGCCCTGCATGCACAGCGAGTCGTAGCGCCCCTGCGCCACCTGGTCCACAATCACCGCGACGTCGTCCGGATCGATCGGGCAGCTGCGGTAAACCCCCTCGGCATCAAAGCAGTGCTGGCCCGAAAGCGTAATGTACGCATCCCAGCCCAGGTCGAACAGCCAATCGGGCATCTGGTAGGTCGGGCGACCCGTAGCAATCACACATGCGATCCCCTGCTCGTGAAAGCTGTCGAGCACCTGCTGTGCCGACGCCGGAATCCGGTGGGTCTTAAAGCTCAGCAACGTGCCGTCGATATCGAAAAACGCGGCCTTGATCATCCTCGCCTACTCCTCGCCCTCGAGCTTCTCGCTCGCCTCGAGCCACGCCATCTCCAACTCGCCCATGGCGGCGTGGGCCTCGTCGATCTTTGCCTGCTGCTCGCCCAGCGCCGTGTAGTTGGTGGGATCGACCTGGGCCATTGCTGCCTCGGCCTCCTCAACGCGGGCGCGCTGCGTCTCAATTTTGCGCTCGAGCGAGCTCACCTCGCGGCGAAGCTTCTGGCGTTCGGCGTTGGAAAGGCCATTGGGCTGGCCGCTCGACTTGGGCTTTTCGGCCGCAGCCGCCGCGGCACCGGTGTCAAACGTGCCGGTCTTGGCACTCGGCGCACCCACGGGCTCGCCCTCGGCGGTGGCGTTGCACAGGCGCAGGTACTGGTCCACGCCGCCGGGCATATGCGTCAGGTGGCCGTCGAGCAGCGCCCACTGCTGGTCGGTCACGCGCTCCATCAAGAAGCGGTCGTGCGTCACCAGGATTAGCGTGCCGGGCCAGCCGTCGAGCAGGTCCTCGACAATCGCCAGCATATCGGTATCCAGGTCGTTGCCGGGCTCGTCCAGGATGAGCACGTTGGGTTCGTCCAGGATCGTCAGCAGCAACGACAGGCGACGGCGCTGGCCACCCGAAAGATCGCCGATGCGACTCCAGAGCTGCTGTGTCGTAAAGCCCAGGCGCTCGCAAAGTTTCTCGGGCGAAGTCTCCTTGCCGTCGATGACGTAGTACTTCTTATAGTTGCCGAGCACCTCGCGGATCGTGTCACCCATGTAGGGCTCGAGCTCCTCGAGCTGCTGCGACAGCACGCCAAAGCGCACCGTCTGGCCGATCTTCACGCGGCCGCGCAGGGGCGCGATCTTGCCCTGAATCACGTCAAGCAGTGTGGACTTGCCGGCGCCGTTCTCGCCCAAAAGACCATAGCGGTCGCCCGCGCCGATGAGCCAGGTCACATCGGTGAGCACCTGTTTGGACGTGCCATCGGCATCCGCATAGCCGGCGTCCACGTCGACTACATCGATAACCTGCTTGCCCAGGCGGCTCACGGCAAGGCGCTTGAGCTCCAGCTCGTCACGCACGGGCGGTACGTCGGCGATCAGCTCGCGAGCAGCCTCAACGCGAAACTTGGGCTTGGTGGAACGCGCCTGGGCGCCGCGGCTTAGCCACGCGAGTTCCTTGCGCGCCATGTTGCGACGGCGCTCCTCGGTAACGGCGGCCATGCGGTCGCGCTCCACGCGCTGCAGGATATATGCCGAGTAGCCGCCCTCGAAGGGATCTACCTGGCCGTCGTGGACCTCCCACATGCTGGTACAGACCTCGTCCAAGAACCAGCGGTCGTGCGTGACCACGAGCATGGCGCCCTGGCCGCGCTGCCAGCGGGCCTTTAAGTGACGCGCAAGCCAGTTGATGGTGCGCATGTCCAGGTGGTTGGTGGGCTCGTCGAGCATGAGCACGTCGTAGTCGCCGATCAGCAGGCGCGCGAGGTCCACGCGACGGCGCTGACCGCCCGAAAGCTCGCCCACCGTGCCCTCCCAGGGCACATCGCTAATAAGACCGGCCAGAATCTGGCGCGTACGCGGACTCGACGCCCACTCATACTCGGGCGTGTCGCCCACAACGGCATGATGCACGGTATCGGTGTCGACAAGCTGGTCCTTTTGGCCGAGCAGGCCGATCGTGGTGCCGCGGCGGTGCGTCACGCGTCCGTCATCGGGCTCCAGCGTGCCGGCGAGCACGCTCAGCAGCGTCGACTTGCCGTCGCCGTTTTTACCGACGATACCAATGCGGTCGCCCTCGCCCACGCCGAGCGTCACGCTATCGAAAATATGCTTGGTGGGAAACTCTAGGCTGATGGAATCGCATCCCAAAAGAATCGCCATATGCCCTGCTCCTTCGTAGAAATTCAACGTTGTCCATGATAGCAGCGAGCCCCACCCCAAACCACCACGAAGGTGCCTGTCCCCTTTGTGGTGGTCGTTTCGGTCGCAGAGCAAAAAGGCGGGCCATCTCGCAAAAGAGATGACCCGCCTCTCCAATCAGTCCCGCGACAACCGTGGCCGCCGCGGGCCTCAAGCATGTCCCGGACTAGGAGAACATGCCGGTGAGGTAATCATTCAGCCGCTTATCCTTGGGCCGTTGGAAAATCTCGTCGGTCTCGTCGTACTCGACCATATCGCCCATGTAGAAGAACGCCGTGCGGTTGGACACGCGCGACGCCTGCTCCATGTTGTGCGTCACGATGACGATGGCGCGGTCGGCAACGATCGACGACATCAGGTCCTCGATCGCCAACGTCGAGATGGGGTCGAGCGCCGAGCAGGGCTCGTCGAACAGGATCACGTCGGGGTTGAGCGCCAGCATGCGCGCAATGCACAGACGCTGTTGCTGGCCGCCCGAAAGCGCGTAGGCGCTCTTGTCGAGCTTGTCCTTGACCTCGTCCCACAGGGCCGCACCGCGCAGGCTTTCCTCGACCATGCGATCGAGCTCGTCACGGTCGGTGATGCCGTGGCGCTTGGGCGCAAACGTGATGTTGTCGCGAATGGACTTGCGAAACGGATTGGGCTGCTGAAACACCATGCCAATGGACCGACGCAGCTCGTAGGTGTTCTCGGTCTTGGTGTTCACGTTGCGCCCGCGGTAGTTGATCTCGCCCTCCACGCGGCAGCCGCGAATCTCGCGATTCATAAGGTTGAGGCAGCGCAAAAGGGTCGACTTACCGCAGCCCGAAGGCCCGATGAGCGCCGTGATCTCGCCCTTATGGAAGTCGAGCGACGTATTGTGCAGCGCATGGTGGTCGCCATAGTACACGTTGACGTCCTTGGCGGAGAGCACGACCTCGTCGCTCACGGCCTTGCCGCTCACGCGCACGCGCCTCTCGCTCTCCCCCACGCTCGACAGAAAGTCCTGGGTCTCGGACGTGGCCGCCTCGGTTGCGGGCGTTGCATTCATCTCGCTCATTCGGCCGTCATCTTCCTTGCCAGTTGCTTGCCCACGATACGGGCGATTACGTTAAACAGCAGCACGCAGATCATCAGCAGTGCCGCGGTGCCCCAGACGATCTGCTGGGCCTCGGGGCTGCCCTCGCCATAGATCTTGTAGATGTGCACGGCCAGCGACTCGCCGGGACGGAACACGTTCCAGGCGCAGGTGGGGCTCGACAGGTTAAAGCTCAAGAAGTTCAGACGAACCGGCGAGCTCATGCCCGAGGTAAAGAGCAGCGCCGCGGCCTCGCCAAACACGCGGCCGGCCGAAAGCACGATGCCGGTCACGATGGCGGGCATGGCCTCGGGAATCAGGATGTGCAGTGTGGCCTCCCAGCGAGTGAGGCCCATGGCCAGGCACGCATCGCGCTGGGCCTGCGGCACGTCCTCGAGCGCCTGCTGAATCACGCGCACCAGGATGGGGATGTTGAACATGGTGAGCGCGACGGCGCCGGAGATGATGGAGTACTTCCAGCCCAGCTGCACCGAGAACACCAGAAAGCCGAACATGCCGACGACGATGGAAGGCAACGAGGACAAGGTCTCGATAGCGGTGGAGGCGATGTCGCGGATAGGGCCGTTCGGCGCGTACTCAACCAGGAAGACCGCTCCGCCCAGGCTGATGGGCACCGAGATGACTAGAGTGATCAGCAGCAGGTAGAACGAGTCGAACAGCTGGTAGAGCACGCCGCCCTGGGTTCCGTTGGCGCGCGCAGGCTGCGTGAGGAAGCCCGGCTGGAACAGCGTCGAGATGCCCTCGAACAGGATGTAGGCCACCATGGAGACGACGATGAGCATGACGATGGCGACGATCGCCGTCAGCACGCCCGTGGCGATGCGGTCCTGCCTTTGGACACGCCCGAGTCTCGCCTCGTCGATATGGATGCGCGTGCTAGCCACGAGCCTTCGCCCCCTTGCGGCCAATGAGATGGATGATCAGGATAAAGATGAGGCTCATGCCCATCAGCAGAAGACCGAGCGCCCACAGGACGTCGTCCTGGGCCGAGCCCTCGGCATAGACCGCCATGGATGTGGTGAGCGTGGTGGTAATGGTGGACGCCGGCGACAGCAGCGACGTCGGCATGGCCTCGATGCCGCCAATGACCATGCGCACGGCGAGCGTCTCGCCAAAGGCGCGGGTCATGCCAAGGATGACTGCGGTCATGAGCGACGGCATGGCGGACTTGAGCACCACGTGCCAGATGGTCTGCCAGCGGGTGTAGCCCAGCGCGAGCGAACCCTGGCGGTAGCTATCGGGCACGGCGCGCAGGCCATCGACCGAAAGCGTGGTCATCGTCGGCAGAATCATGACGGCCAGCACGATGGCGCCGGGCAAGATGCCCAGGCCTGTGCTCACGTGGAAAACGCTCTTCATAAGGCCGACGACCACGTGAAAACCGATCAGGCCAAAGACGACCGAGGGAATACCGGTCAAAAGCTCAATGAGCGGCTGAAAAACCTTGGAGCCAAACTTAGGCTGAATCTCGACCGCAAAGATGGCAGAGCCGATGGCGATGGGCAGTGCGATGAGCGTGGAGAGCACCATGACCGCAAACGAGGTGACGATCAGGGGCAGGGCGCCAGTGTAGGGCAGGCCGTTTTCGGCCGTGTTGGCCAGGTCCCACTTGGTACCGGTAAAAAACTCGACGATCGAGACGCCGTCCTTGAAAAAAGCCGAGAGGCCCTTTTGGGCGACCATAAAGATGAGCGCGGCAACGACAAGCGTCACGAGCGCTACGCACGCACCCGTGACGCCCAGGCCCACGTTCTCAAGCTCGCGCTTTGGCAGCTGTTTTGCCATTGCAAACCTTTCCGGGGGCGATTACTTATTTAGCGGAGACCTTGCCACTGGCGTCCTTGACGACCTTCATGGCAGAAACGGGAATAAAGCCCTGCTCCTCGACGAGCTTGCCCTGGACGTCGTCGGAAAGCATGAACTCCAGGAAGGCCTTGGTGGCCTCGTCGGCGTCCTTAGCACAGTACATGTGCTCGGTCGCCCAGATCTTGAAGGAGTCGTCGGTGACGTTTGTGCTCTTGGGCTCGACGCCCTCGACCATGATGGCGTTGAACTTGGAGTCATCGAAGTGCGAGAAGTCGAGGTAGGAGATGGCGTTGTCGGTGCTGCCCATCTGAGTCTGGACATCGCCGGACTTGTCGAGCTCGGCGTCGCCCTTAAAGTCGACGGCCTCGTCGCCAAAGACGGCGGCCTCGAAGGTGGCGCGGGTGCCGGAGCCGGCCTTGCGGTTGAGAACGACGATCTTGGCGTCGTCGCCGCCGACCTCCTTCCAGTTGGTGATCTGGCCGGAGAAAATACCCTTGAGCTGCTCGAGAGACAGGTCGTCGACCTTGACGTTCTTGGAGACGACGGGGCCCATGCCCACGACGGCGACCTCGTGGTCGACGAGGTTCTTGACCTGGTCGGCCTCGAGCTTGGTCTCGGCGAAGACGTCGGAGTTACCGATGGTGACGGTGCCGGCGGCGACAGCGGTCAGGCCCTTGCCCGAACCGTTACCCGAGCCAGAGACGGAGACGTCCGGGTTGGCATCCATGAACTTCTCGGCAGCAGCCTCGACGAGAGCCTGGAACGAGGAAGCGCCGTCGTAGGTCACCTCGCCCGAGACGGACTCGGCGGCAGCGGCGCTACCCTCAGCAGCGGTGTTGGCGGCGTTGGAGCCACCGCAGCCAACGAGGCCGAGACCGACGATGCTGGCAAGACCACCAGCGAGGCCGAGGAACTGACGACGAGAATAAGCCTGATCGAGCATGATCTTCCTTTCATACATGCGACTCGCGGGCACCCTGCCCGCTTTGCTGTTTGGAAAGATACGGCCTCGATCGGTCAGAGCCCGCGCCAACTGCGGTTTCTTACGGGCATCTGATAGACCCTTACCGCAAGCGCGGCGGGGCTTTACAAACGAATAACAAACCCCGTCGCAAGCATGCCTCACCTTTTACAAGCTAGTCATTGGGGACGTTCTTATAGTCATTGGGGACGTTCTTATAGCCATTGGGTGTTCCTATAGTTTTGTCAACCGTCGGGGCTACTCCCGGTAGGGCACCCGGTCGCGCATCACGGCGTATATCGCCCTGAGCCGCTTCCTCGCGACGGCCTTGAGCGCCCGCCCGTGCCCCATGCCCCGCGCCCTGCAGGCCCGGTAGTACTCGCCGTAGCGCCCCGAGGACCTCACCAGGCTGTTGCACGAGAAGATCAGCAGGGACTTGAGCCTCGCGTCGCCGCGCCTGGACGCCCTGACCGACCTCACCGACGTTCCGGAGCTCCTCACCCTCGGGGCTATGCCGCAGTACGAGGCCAGGTGGTCGTGGTCCGGGAACCTCCCGATGTCGACCGACACCGCGAGCTGCGCCGCGGTCCTCGGGCCGATGCCGGGCACGGTGAGCAGGCACGCGTAGGTCTCGTCGCCCTCGAGCAGCGCCGCCGTCTCGGCCTCGAGGGCCCCGGCCTCGTCGAGGGCCTCCGATATCCGGGCGGCCAGAAACCTGACCTGCCTGTTCTCGGCCTCGACGAGCGCCGGCGGGGGCGCGGTGGAGGCGGCCGCGGCCTCCCCGGCGGCCTCGGCCCGCGGGCCCCCGGCCCCGGAGCGGGCGATCCCCCACGCCCCGCCGAACCCGGCGAGCAGCTCCAGCCACCGCCGGTCCGACAGGTCGACCGCGGCCTCGAGGGCCGGGCAGGACTCGAGCAGCACCGCGCGCAGGCGGTTCTTGTCCCTGGTCGCGCAGGCGACGACGTGGTCGCGCTGCGACGAGAGGGCGCGGGCGGCCTCGAGGGCCTCGCCGCGGCCCGGGACCCCCGACAGGGAGTCCGGCACGCCCAGGGCGGTCCGCGCGATCACCGCGGCGTCGCGCTCGTCGGTCTTGGCCTCGCCGGCGAACAGGCCGGCGGCGCGGCTGGCGGCGAGCCCGGGCAGGTGGGCGACCCCGAGCCCCGCGGCGCGGGCCCGCCTCACGGCGAGGGACCCTATGTTGCGGAACTGGTCGACGACGACGAGCGTGCCGGCGGGCGCGGAGGCGAACAGCGCGTCGAGCTCGGCCTCCCGGTTGCGGACGGGGGCGCTGGCCAGCACCTCCCCGCCGCGGTCGACCAGGCAGGCCCAGTGGGAGGACTTGCCGACGTCCAGGCCGAGCACGGCCGCGGGCCTGGTGGATGGCGCTTTCACGGTGGTATCCTTCCGGTAGTCGTTCGACCGGATGGCCTCCCCCTCGGCACTCACATTACCAGCCGCGGCGCCTGCCCGGCACTTTCCTATCAGCCGTCGGGGGCGGCGCGTCCCGCGCCGGCAGCACCCAACGGGCCCTCTCGGGGGCAGGGACGTTCGGCCGTGCGCGGGCGCCCGGTCGGCGGCCCGTTCTGGGCGCGCCTCAATCGTAGCCCGAGACGGTCCCGGGCTGACAATTTCGACTGTAATGGACGTTCTTAAACGACTAGTCGTTGGGGACAGTCTTTGTAGATTGCCAAAAAGGAGTGTCCCAATCTGCCGGCACTTGGGGACGTTCCTTATCTGCCGGCACAAAAGGAACGTCCCCAAGTGACGCAAAAAGCCCGGGCAAAAGCACCGGGCTCGTAATGCAAGTTTGTATCCAAACAGGATATAGGGGTTTCCCAGGTCCCTGGGGAAGCCCTACAGCTCCAGCTCATTCAAGCGCAGGATCGCCACGATGTAAATCTTGAGCGCCTGCTTGAGCTGTTCCTCGTTGGCGCACTCGTTGGGACCGTGCATCTGGCCGCCCCACGCGGGCAGCTCCAGGCCGGTCTCCTCGGGGCCAAACGACACGGCGCGGGCAAAGTTGCGCGCGTACGTGCCGCCGCCCATGGCAAAGGGCTCAGCATGCTTGCCCGTAAACTCGTTATAGGTATCAATAAGCGCCTTCACGGCCGGATCGTCGGCAGAGACCGAGAACGGCACCTTCGCACGACCCACGCGGCACGTCACGCCAAAACGGCCCACGAGCGGATCGAGCTGCTCGCGGATGGTATCGGCACTCGTGCTGTCGGGGAAGCGCACGTCGATGACCTGCTCGATGTGGCCATCCACCACACGGATGACGCCGGGATTGCTGGTGAGCGGGCCAAACGCGGGGCTCGTCGCATCGATGCCCAAGCCGCGGCCATAGGCGTCCGCATGCACAAAAGCCAAAAACTTGACAAACTCGTGCTCCGCAGGCGTCAACAGGCGCTCGTCACGGGCGCCAAACGCATCCTCGGCCTCGCGCAGATACGCCACGATGAGGCCGACGGCATTGATCGTTCCCTCGGGCATCGAGGCATGACCGCCAATGCCGTGGGCGAAAATCTGGGCATGTCCGTTGTCGAGTGCTGTGATCTCCAGGCGGTCGGCGTTCTCGACCGGTGCCGGCAGCTCATCGGCGTCAATCGCAAGCTCGCAGATAGACTGCGACGGAATGGCGTTGCTCGCCTCGGCACCGCTCCAGGACACAATACGGCCGCCGTCGATCTTGGAGCTCACAAATGTCGCCCCAAACTGGCCCTTCTCGGCATTGCAGACCGGGAACTCGGCATCGGGCGTAAACAGAAAGTCGGGGTCTGCGTGGTTCTCCAGATAATGGTGAACGTCGGACATGCCCACTTCCTCATCGCAGCCCAGCAGCGCGCGGAAGGTATAGCGCGGCACAATGCCGTGTTTGAGCAGATAAGCGCCAGCGTAGAGCGACAGCACCGCCGGGCCCTTGTCGTCGATCACGCCGCGGCCGAGCAGCCAGCCCTCGCGACGCTCCATCGCAAATGGGTCGGTATTCCAGCCGGGGCCGGCAGGCACCACGTCCACATGGCAGATAGTCGCGAGCTGCTTATCGCCGCGACCCGGAATATCGGCGATGCCCACAAAGCCCTCGTCATCACTCGTCTGGTAGCCGAGCTTTTGCGCAATGCCGAGCGCGCAATCGAGCGCATCACGGACCGGGCGGCCAAACGGCGCGCCGGGCTCCGCATCGGCAGCAACGGCCACAGACGGATAGCTCACCAGCTGCTCGATATCGGCGACGACATCTTCCCAGACCTCGTCGACGTACTCGGTAACGCTCTGCTCCACCTGATTCATGGACGACCTCCTTACCAGTAAGGGGCAAGTGTGCCGCCCCTCACATCAAATACCTATATAGCGAAAAGTTTAGCAAGCTCGGCCACCGAGTGCACCACCGCATCGGCGCCCGCTGCCTCGTGCTCGCCCGGCGCCGCCGCGCCCGAATAGATGCCGATGCACGGCACGCCCATCGCGTGCGCGCCCTCGACGTCGTTAAAGCGATCGCCGATCATCACGGCATCGTCCGCCGTCGCGCCGAGCGCCGCCAGGGCATCGCGAACCGAATCGGCCTTGGTCTCGCGCCCCTGCGGCGGATTCATGCCAACCACGGCTCCGAACTGAGAAAGACCAAGCTCATGCACCATGTCGATGCATTTGGCCTCCATGCGTGACGTCGCCACGGCCATACGCTTGCCCCGGGCGGCCAACTCATCCAGCAGCTCGGGAATCCCATCGAACACGGGGTACTCCTCCGGTCCCAGCTCATCAAAAAAGGCGCGGTACTCGTCGGCCACCACAAGCGACTCCTCGCGGGAAAAGCCGTAAAAGTCGTGAAAGCTCTTCCACAGGGGCGGCCCGATCATGCGGCGCAGATCACCCATCTGCGTCTCCGAAAACCCGCGCGCAGCCAGCGTCTTGCGCGTCGAGGTCATCACTGCCCGACCCGTATCGGCCACCGTGCCGTCAAAATCGAACAGCACAACCGGCCGCTCGCAAAGTTGCAATGCCGCCATCGGCACCCTTCTTCCCCAGTTGATGATTTCCACACCACCGCTTCAAACTGTTGACTATTCAACAATTGAACCTAGCAATGTAGAGCAACTCCACTATACTTGTCGCACTTTGCTTTCAGAAGGCGGCGCTGCCGCGCCCCAACGAAAGGTGCAATTATGTCTTTTGCCATCATAACCGACTCCACGTCGGACATCTCCCCCGCCCGTGCCCAAGAGCTCGGCATTTACGTGATTCCGCTGCATGTGATTATCGAGGGCGAGGACCTGCTCGACCAGGTGCAGATTACCGCCGAGGAATACGTCGCCCGCATGGCTGGCTCCGAGCAGCTGCCGCACACCTCGCAGCCGAGCGCCGGCGAGTTCAAGGCACTCTTTGACCGTGTGCTCGCCGACGGCCACGACAGCGCGATCTTTATCTCGCTGTGCAGCGAGTGGTCCGCCTGCTATGCCAACGCCAGCCTGACGGCCGAAACGCACGAGCTCGACGTGCGCTGCATCGATTCGCGCACCGGTTCGGGTGCCGAGGGCCTGCTAGTGGAGTACGCGCTCGCCATGCGCGAGGACGGCCGCAGCCTGGACGAGACCGAGGCGCAGATCCGCGCGACGCTGCCCGACGCCCACCTGCTGCTGATTCCCCGCACGCTCGAGAACCTGGTCAAAAACGGCCGCGCCCCCAAGCTCGCCGGCCAGCTGACGCAGATGCTCAACATTCGCCTGGCCGTTTCGCCGGAGTGGAAATCGGGCGAGATCAAGGCAATCAAAAAGGGCCGCGGCGCCAAGCGCATCGTCGCCAACACCATGGCAGATTGCCTCGCGTTTTTGGACGAGCACCCGGGCTCAAGCGTGCGCGTGCTCACGACCGGCGCCGCCGAGGAGCAGGAACTTGTCAACGAGGCGCTCGCGGGCCAGGACTACGTAGACGCCGGCACTGGCCCCATCGGCTGCACCATCGCCACCCACGTAGGCGTCGACGCCATAGCCATCAGCTACTGCCCCCGCTACCAACCTGCCAATTAGGGACAGGTTTATTTTGGCAGGTTTTATCTGGGCAAACGTTAAACGGTAACAAAGGCTTGCCTGGCAAGATCGGACATGCCAAAGCCGACGAACAACCGAAGTACACCCAGCCACAACAAAGCCATCACGCCGACGCGCCGCAACTCAAGGCGCGCCGGCGTCTTTTTAGGAGTCGCGGCGGAAAAGGGGCCGTTTTAGCCAAAAGGCCGCGAAACGCTTCCCATTACGCCGCAACTTCATTGCCGCCCAGGTAGCGCACAGAGATGTGGTGTAAGAGGCGGGGCATGCCCCGCCTCCGCCCTTT
>CAJMPY010000014.1 GCA_905215385.1 uncultured bacterium
CGCAACGCGTTGCGCTGAGTCCTGAGGCTGTTGCAATGAAAATGAGAATCAAGGCAACGATATTGCATTGAGCGACATCTCCCAACTGAGAATAAATCTCACTGGATATAGAATATAAACGCACCGCCTCGTCCTTTTTATTCAAATCGAACTCAATGTCCCCTAAAAGCTGATAAGTATCCGCAACAACTCCGCTCAATCCGCCACTCGAGCAAGTTTCCAAGCAGCTACGCGCTAATGAATTAGCATTCTTGAGCTCGCCAAGTTTAAATAGACAATGAGCGCCAAGCAACTCGATCTTTGAACGCATATTAGGTTCCAGTTGGTTGGCTGAACTCAACTCCGATTGGACTCTGTCAAGGGCCGATCGATAGTCGCCTTGTGCATAATAAGACTCCGCAATCGAGAAATTAGCGATAGCGATCCCGCGATAATTTACGGGATCGCACTGCAGATACTCAGAAATTGCTGCCTCGTAGCAAGAGATTGCAAAATCAAAGTCTGCAATCCCCTCCCTTAATGTATGGCCCTTAAATTCCAGCAAAGATCCTTTAAGTGTATGACTTGTTGAATCACCTGACAGCTCAATGGCAAGCGAAATTGAAGCCGATGATTTTTCATACATGCTTAACCGTAGCTGGCAGCGAGATAGTAAGGCAAGCATCCTAGATGCTGCATCAGAACGATCTAAGTTAACAGCCGCACGATGCCCGAGCGAATATACGTGAAGACCTCGGCTGAAGAGCCCGTTGTCATAGATGAAAGTCCAACAGGAATCGGCTATAGAAAGCACCTCGGAATATAGTGAGAAATCGAAGGCCAAATCCAGGACAGAAAATAGTTCAAAACGAATTGAAAGAAAATAGTCTGCGGCATTTGATTGGTTAATCTCGGAAAATAAATCCGAGTCAAACAGAGAGCTAGAAGACACTCTTAACCGATTAGGGGTAAGCACATTATCAAGTGTGACGATTAGGGAACAGTAGTACCGGACAACTGACCGAACAACAGCTTCAAAAGAGATGGTATCTATCGGATTATAGGTTTTTGCATAATTAGAAATCTGACGATTCATCGAAATTAAAGGTCGTGAATCAAGGGAAGAACAAGACGCCAGCCAAGCTGTTGACGAACGCTCGATGAGTGATTTTCCTTGCAAAGCCGCTACCGCGCCTTTCATGCTACTTATGCAAGTTAAGGATGAAAGTGCAATTGGCCCTCCGCCAAGACGACCAAGCAAGGAATATAAAATTGAAGAAGGATCATCAAAATGTGCGACCTCAAGATCCAAAGCACCCATCAAAGGCTCTAGTTCTGGATTTGATAGGCTTGTAACAATATCTTTAAGCGAATAGACATTGTCTCGTATCAAATACGCAGCCCTGCTCAAAACAATAGGCAAACCGTCACAAACATAGATTAATTGATGGAATAAGGGGTCGTTTTCAAGAGAATCGAAATCGACATGATCGCATTCCCTCAACTGATCCCTGAGATAGGAGACAGAGGTTATCGAATTGAAAGAATTAATTGGAATGCTCTTAAATCTATGTAAATAAGATGCGCAGGCTTCTCTACAATTACCGGCAGATAAAATTAAACATTCATCTGAGTTCAAAACTAGGGAATCAATATCAAGTGAATCGGAAACGTTGTCTAGGACAAGTAGAATTTTCTTCTCAAACGTGACTGATCTAAAGAGACTTTTTATATCAGATAGATTGGAAGGGCATTTTATCGTTAATGATCGAATGACAAATTTATAGAGCTCGTCGATATTAAGGGATCCATCAAGAGATCGATAGTCATTCAAATCAACAAAGATATGACCGTCCGAAAAACGATCAGCAAGCTCATTGGCATATTTGGTTAAGCAGTATGTTTTGCCGACTCCAGGAGCACCGTAAAAAAGAAATATTCGCTTTCCGGAATTAAGACTATACAAGAGAGAATTCCGAATATCGATACGGTCAAATAGATTAGGTGCAAGTGGGAGCTGATGAGGAATAGAATTTATAGCGCAAGTCTGTGTATGAACGATATTCTGTGTTATGGATACCTGAGAATTAGAACCAATCACATTATTTGATACAACATTCGAACTATCAATATCCACAAAGACCTACCTTACAAAAATTCAACATAGAGCACATTATAGAGCAGGCTGAGTCCAAATTATGAACCCGCCGCTCAGACTGCTCCAGAACCATGTCGTGAACGCTGGCAGGCACACTGAAGTCGAACAACCCTGCGAGGCACTATCGTCGGGAAGGTGAAGAAGATAGCCGATAAGATGGATATCGAGAAGTTTGGGGAAGACAGCGTGAGCGCAATCCAGGTGCTTCTCGACGCCGAAATAGCCATAGTCCAAACCATTCGGCGGCTACGAGGAAACCAAAGGTAAATATACAATTCTACTGAGAATAACAGCTCTATTACACCGCAAAAGGAATCCAGGTATCAAGCCCAAACCAAACGATGGAGCAATCTGTGGGGGCTTAAAACATATCGCTCAGTAAGTAGAGACTTTTACTTAGCCAATCCAAGGCTTTTGCTCTTTTGTTGTCTCTTGTTGAATAAAAAATCAAGATTTGAGTCGCCAATCAGGATGGAAGCATCGCAGTATCCAGATGTCGACTGTTTCTTTGAGCTGGCAGGCTTTGTTTTATCAAATAACTTAGCCTTAAGTAGCTTTTCTAAAAATAGCATTTTATGACTTTCATCAAAGTTAAGAAAACTAACTTAACGTGCCTCTTCGTAGAGGCTCATATATACGTTAGAAGGCTGATGGTAGGGGTTAACGGCAGATGCCCACACGGGAACAAGCCAGCCGTCTTTCCAGTGAGGGCCAATTAAACATCGATAAGGATAAATGGATGCTAGATATTCAGAGAGACGATCGCTGACAGTAAAGTCACGGGGAAGATCGGAAATATAGGACTGCACCGCAAGTGTCCATGAGTTGTCGACTTGGGCAGTCGTAGCAGCACGGATATCGCTCTCTGGGTGTAAAGCAGAATCTGACTTAACAACCATAGTAGCCTCCGATGAATCGGATAGAGACCTTGATACAGGCACGCGAGACATTAAGACACCGTGTAACTTGATTTTCCCATATAACGCAAGAGATGATCCTAAAAATGCCAGGAACACAATGCAGATTAGCAAAACCCACATGAACTTAATAACTCCATTATAATCTCCGCAAAAGTATAGGACCAGGCCCAGAACCAGTGCTAAAACAGAAGATGTTGCAACAGCGCCAACTCCAAGCCAAAGCCACTCTTCGGCGTAATAGTCATGCATAGTTTGCCAAACTGAAACAATCGTGGCTGCAGACATGATTGTAATTAATCTAAAAAGGTCACTGGCATATTGGGAGGTTTTACTTTTAAAGATAATTGCTGAAACAGTTATTTGAGAGCTAAGACCAGATGAGATGAAAAGATACACAAGAATTACAAGGCAAGAAGCAGAAACGAAGCAAAGCGTAGCAACAGGTTTTTGACTACGCCTCTCATACGATAGTTCCAAAACCGCTCTTGAAAACCCATGTCCTTCCCTAATGTACAGGCGCGAGAACTGTTGATCATAGCGGTTGCTCACATTCATCTCTTTGGCCATGCAAAAGTCATCGGTGCCAATGGTGTTAATGTTCATACCGGCTAAATAACAGTCAGATAAACCATGGAACGCAAGATGATAGCTTCTGGCACAATCGGCAGACCCTAGGCCGAAATAATAGTGCATTCTCTTTTTGGTAAAGAAGCGTTTAATTCGAGCGAGAATAAGCACCATCCTCCTTGATGAATATTCTCTAAGCGGAACCTGGGGCACATGCCTTTCAACATTAACAATGAGACGCTTTGGAAATCCCTGTCTCGAACTTACTTCAAGAACGATGGGCTTAACAAATCTGTATGAGTTCAAAAGCATTTTTAAAAAGGAAACTGATTCTTCATGCAGCTGATCGGTATGAATAAAAGCGTCTAACACGTCGACATCATTAAGCCCGAAAGCTCGAGTAATCGATTCAATTGCTCAAGCTTTAAATTGATCGTCATCCTGAAAGCGATTATAAGAGAATATAAAATCAACAAAGGGACCCGCCTGCACAAGCGCGGGATACTTATGAATCTTGAAATACGCTTCAAGCTCCTTTTGAATAGCACCCTTCAATTCATCATCTGATAGACGATGAAGAGCATAGCCTTGGGGGCTAGAGAATGTAAGTTCTCTCGTCAGTTCGCATTTACCCTGAAAGATAATCGGGACATTAATGGCATTATTATTGCTCGTGACCGAAGGCAGCTCATATTCAATCTGCGACTTAATCCCAAAAGAGCCAACATAAGGCGTTATCTCATCTCTAATTCTTGCAATAAAGGATGAAGGGCTGATAAAAGTTGCGAGCAGAAAATAATCCTCTATCGAAGGTTCTGAACTGATGCTTGGGGCTGAAAACGAGGACGCTTTGAAGATTCGAGAAAAGAAATACGTATTACTAGCAGATTTTAATTTAGTGTAAAAATAACTCGAAAGAAGCAAAAGGACTATGTTGCAAATAGCGCATCCAGCTAGCAGCACAAAATTGCAGCTAAGATCAGAAGGAGAAGCATAGAGAGACCTTAGCAAAAGGACACACACCCATATTAACCCATCAATTATAAATGCGATAAAGAAATGCCTGGCAATACTAACAGGCATATCGGTAACACATTTTCTAAGTATGAGAAAAGCGGCAGCATCCAGACATAATTGAAGCAGGCAAATTCCATACATAGCAAGTGGTTGGCCAAAAGCATAGCAAACCAAACAAGATGCGAATACAGCAGCTGCCAACGCAACAAAAGCGTAAACAGTAACCTGTTGCCCCCTGAATTGCCAAAAAACGGCAACAGCATATGAAATTTGGATACAAACTGTTACGAAATGGAAGAGAAGAATGGTATCGAAAGGGAGGATGAGAAAGTTTAAGCCGAGGAAAATTCCATTCAATAGCAAAGTGTGAAAGGCCGTCATCTATAATTTCCTCACGAGTAAAGATACAGGGGCCGATTTGTCCAATAGCCTGCTAAACGTGCCATCAAATTCAAGAGTCATAAAAGTGGATTATCGGACACATTCCCGCATCGATGAGTGATGCGTTATCGCGTAAGACGCTAAGCCAAGAGCTTCTTTCTGTGAATCACGATAGAACAACGAGAGAAAACACGCTGGGCCAAACGGCATTACTGACCACATTAAAGGAATCGAAACGATAATCGGCTTCATCTGCCTCGATGTTCCGCTCGAGCCAACAGGGACCGTAGGACCTGGCTAAACGACAGCGTCTACCTAGTGTGAATAGCGACTGTAAAATCGTCTGCTCCAAGCTTAATCGCCACCTCAGAATGTTTACCCTGTATGCCAAAAGCAGCTTCATTAAACAGATCGAATTAACTACACCGCAAGCACGTCGGCAATCTGCTCGCTCGCGTGGCCATCACCGTAGGGATTCGAGGCATGGCTCATGGCCTCGTACTCGGCCTGATCGCTGAGCAGGCGACTGAACTCGCGGTAGATGACGTCCTCCTCGGTGCCGACGAGCTTCAGCGTGCCGGCTGCCACGCCCTCGGGGCGCTCCGTGGTGTCGCGCATGACGAGCACCGGCTTGCCCAGGCTCGGGGCCTCCTCCTGGATGCCGCCCGAGTCGGTGAGGATGAGGTGGCTCGCCGCCATGAAGTTGTGGAAGTCGAGCACTTCGAGCGGGTCGATGATGTGGAGCCTATCGAAGCCGTCCAGCTCCTCGTGTGCCGCCTTGCGGACGAGCGGGTTCATGTGGATGGGGTAGATTGCCTTGGTGTCGGGGTGCTCCTCCATCACGCGGCGGATAGCGCGGAACATGCGGTGCATGGGCTCTCCCAGGTTCTCGCGGCGGTGCGCCGTGATGAGGATGAGGCGGGAACCTTCCGCCCACTCGAGCTCGGGGTGGGAATAGCCTTCGCGCACGGTGGTGCGCAGGGCGTCGATGCCCGTGTTGCCGGTGACCCAGATCTTCGACTCCGGCTTGCCCTCGCCGAGCAGGTTCTGCTTGCTCGCCTCCGTGGGAGCGAAGTAGTACTCGCTCACGATGTCGACGGCCTGGCGGTTGAACTCCTCCGGCCAGGGGCTGTAGATGTCGTGCGTGCGCAGGCCGGCCTCCACATGCCCCATGGGGATCTGCAGGTAGAAGCACGCGAGCGCGGCGGCGAAGCTGGTCGTGGTGTCGCCGTGGACCAGGACGACGTCGGGCTTCTCGTCCTCGAGGACGGCCTTGAGCTTGACCAGTACGTCGCACGTCACGTCGAACAGCGTCTGGCCCGGCTTCATGATCGCCAGGTCGTGGTCGGGAGTCACGTCGAAGACGCGCAGCACCTGGTCGAGCATCTCGCGGTGCTGGCCCGTCACGGTCACGACGGTCTCGAACTCATCCGCACGCGCCTTGAGCTCGTTGACGAGCGGGCACATCTTGATGGCCTCCGGGCGGGTACCGAAGACGAGCATTACTTTCTTTTTTTCCATAGCTAATCCCTCTTAAACAGATCCCTCGTGTAGACCTTGTCCGCCACGTCAGCGAGCTCGTCGCTCCAGCGGTTGGCGACGATCACGTCGCAGCCGGCCTTGAAGGTCTCCAGGTCGTGGGTCACCTCGGACCCGAAGAACTCCGGCGCGTCCAGCGTGGGCTCGTAGACCACCACGGGCACGCCCTTGGCCTTCACGCGCTTCATGACGCCCTGGATGGAGCTCGCGCGGAAGTTGTCGGAGTTCGACTTCATCGTCAGGCGGTAGACGCCCACGACCGGCTTATCCTTGCCGGCGTACACGCGGTCCCACACCATCTGCAGCACCTCGTCTGCCACGAAGTCCTTGCGGGTGCGGTTGGCGTCCACGATGGCCTCGATCAGGTTCTGCGGCACGTCCTTGTAGTTGGCCAGCAGCTGCTTGGTGTCCTTGGGCAGGCAGTAGCCGCCGTAGCCGAAGCTGGGGTTGTTGTAGTGCGATCCGATGCGCGGCTCCAGGCAGACGCCGTCGATGACGTCGCGGGTGTTGAGGCCGCGGACCTCGCAGTAGGTGTCGAGCTCGTTGAAGTAGGCCACGCGCAGCGCCAGGTAGGTGTTGGCGAAGAGCTTCACCGCCTCGGCCTCGGTGGTGCCCAGCACGAGCTCCGGGATGCCAATAGTTCCGTCGGCGTTCACGCGCTCCAGCTCGGCGGGGTCCGCCCCTTGGGCAAGCAGACGTGCGAAGCGCTCGGCGGCCGTGACGGCGTCGGCGTCCTCCTTCGGCGCGCCCACCACGATGCGGCTGGGGTGCAGGTTGTCGTAGAGCGCCTTGCTCTCGCGCAGGAACTCCGGACTGAAGAAGATCTTGCTGTCGCCCAGCCTCTCGCGCAGGCCCGCGGTGTAGCCGACGGGGATCGTCGACTTGATGACGATCCAGGCGTCCGAGTTCACCGAGCGCACGGCGGCGATGGCGGCCTCGACGGAGCTGGTGTCGAAGAAGTTCCTGTCCGAGTCGTAGTTGGTGGGCGTTGCGATGACGGCGTAGTCGGCACCCGTATACGCCTCTGCCACGTCTACGGTTGCGTGCAGGTCGAGCTCGCGCTCCCCCGCCTTGGCCTCCGCCAGGAAGCGCTCGATCTCGTCGTCCTGGATGGGCGACAGGTAGTTGTTGATCTTCTCGACCTTCTCGGGCACGATGTCCAGCGCGTGGACCTCGTTGTGCTGCGAGAGCAGGACGGCGAGGGACAGGCCGACGTAGCCGGTACCGGCGACAGCGATCTTCATGTCATTCTCCAATTGTCAAAGAGCGGAACAAATAGCAGCTTAATGATTCTTTTTCAAAGCGTTAATAGATTCAGAGTGATCAGAGTAATCAATCAGGAGAAACAGGCAGGCAGCCATATTTCGCAAAGTGTCGTACCATGACTCTAGTTCTTGATCAGACATGCTTCCAAGAGGTTCGAAGTACTTCTTGGAATCCTCTGATACGTTGTTATGACGAATGTTAAGCGAGTTCACCAAGTAAAAGAAGTCAGACGTAAGTCGCTTAGATAAAGCTTCTAGGCGCTGCCGCTTAGGCTCAAGCTCACGTGCAAACTTGGATAAATACTGACGCTTACGCTCCAGATCCCCTCTATAGCGCCAATAATCAAAAGTAATTAAATCAATCGAAACGTCCGGGGGTGCACATTCGGCGGCTGCATTAATCAAATCATTGCGAGGAACAAGAATGGAGAGACCTTCGATCTCCGCCTCTTGATAAGAAATCTTGTCGCAAACAGCTTGAATATGATTAATTAAGATTTCAGACTCTTGCATACACATGACATTTTTTTTCATGTGTATGGCAAAGTTCAGTATGTATTCGCATAACAAGAGAAGCTTATCAAGGTCGACACCAGATAAGTCGTCATCTGTTGAAAATTGAAAATGGTACCTCTGATTAAAATCCTCAAGCGAAGTCGCAGTGCCCGCAAAAGGCATCATGCCGAATTCCATTCGCATCAAACTATAAAAAGAATAGTGGTCGACAGAGTCAGAATCATAGAGAAGATGAACAAGGCTGTTATATTCATCAGCAGGATTAAACTCACTATTCAGAAGAATATCAGCGAAACTACGTCTACTCATCAGAGCTCAACCTTGTAGTAGTTCTTATACCACTTGGCAAAAGAACGGAGTCCATCTTCTAGTTTAGTGGCAGGCCTATAATCAAAGTCTCGCTCAAGAGCGCTCGTGTCTGCATAGGTAACAGGAACGTCTCCAGGCTGCATGGGAACAAGTTGCTTATGCGATTCGAAGTCGTAATCAGAAGGCAAAATACCTTCTTCAACGAGCACGCGCTGCAGGGTATCAACAAAATCAAGCAGATTTTCAGGATTTGAATTTCCGATATTGTAGACGCGATGAGCGGTCATCGGGAGACCGTCCTCGCCAATCTGCACTTGGGGTGCACTGTCCATTACGCGACGCACGCCCTCAACAATATCGTCAACATAGGTAAAGTCGCGTTTACAATTACCCATGTTAAAGATCTTAATTGTCTCGCCGCGGCGCAGCTTCTCGGTGAAGCCGAAGTAGGCCATGTCGGGCCTGCCCATGGGCCCGTACACCGTGAAGAAGCGCAGCCCGGTCGCCGGGATGGAGTAGAGCTTTGAGTAGGCGGCCGCCATGAGCTCGTTGGACTTCTTGGTGGCGGCGTAGAGCGAGACAGGCGAGTCGACGCGGTCCTCCTCGGAGAAAGGAACCTTCTTGTTGCCGCCGTAGACCGAGCTGGAGCTGGCGTAGACGAGGTGCTTGACCGGGTGGTGGCGGCAGGCCTCGAGCACGTTGAAGAAGCCGACGAGGTTGCTCTCGAGGTAGGCGCGCGGGTTCTCGATGGAGTAGCGGACGCCCGCCTGTGCGGCGAGGTTCACAACGACGTCGAAGCAGTTCTGGGCGAACAGGCGCTCGATGAGGGCGGCGTCGCACAGGTCGCCGCGAACGAAGGTGAAGCGGCCCCCGGTATCAGCCTTTGCAAGCATGCGCAGACGCGCATGCTTGATGCCGGGGTCGTAGTAGCTGTTGAGGTTGTCGAGGCCGACGATGGTATCACTAGTCTCCTCGAGCAGCTTCTTGACGAGGAATGCGCCGATGAAGCCGGCAGCTCCTGTAACCAGTGCTTTTCTTGCCATGTTGTCCTCTTCCGTTTTCAAAGTTCGATGACGGCTAAATTCGCCTATTTATGTAGCCTTCTGTGGCATTCTTGCACGGAACCACCTTACAAGGATTGCCCAGAACTATGGAATGGTCGGGCACTTCGCAATTGACGTAGGCACCAGGTGCAATCAGCACATCGCTGCCCACCTTTATGCTTCCCACGATGGTGGCATTCACGCCAATCCAAACATCGTCCCCGATGGTGGGCGCGCCTTTGCGCTTGCCGCGGTTCTCCTGACCGATGGTCACGCCCTTGTGTATATTGCAATTTCGGCCAATCTCAGCGCTAGGATTGACGGTAATGTTGAACGCGTGACCTAAGTAGAGTCCCTCACCTATCTGGGTTTTCCAAGGTATCTCCAATCCATAGCGCTCGCGCATCCGTGCTAGCATCAGTCTCCAAAGGGGGTTCCGTGAAGTCCGTGCTTTACGGAACACCCAGATGAACCTGAGTGCATGGTTACTGATAATCGACGAGCCTTCCGGCCACCTCGCCTTATCAAGGGAGTAACCCCCCCCCACTGACCCTGAGGATTTGATTTGTTTAGTTGCTATAGCCAAAACGTTATCCTTCTATAGTGTTAGCTTATTCAGATAACCGAGCCTCAACGTAAGCACGCTTCTCGTCCCATGTCATGTGTTTGGTCATGAGAAAGTCGCCATCGTGCTTGTCGCGGTACTCTTCAACCGTACAGATGGGTCGAGCTGGTACGCCGGCGACAACCGTGCCATCGGGGACGTCGTGAGATACAACCGCGCAGGCCCCCACGATATAATCTCGGCCGATGGTGACGCCCGGAAGAATAAACGCATTCATGCCGATGTGACAGTTGTCACCTATGGTCACGCGCCCAAAGCGATCGCAATCACTAAGCTCCGGATGCATATTGCGAAGCACCCAGCAACCGCCATCGTGGGTAGTGATCTTCACTCCCGCCGTGATGCGAACATTTTCACCGATAGTGACTAGATATGGCTCGGAACCGAAATCATAGCCATTGAGGATCTCGCATCCCTCCCCAATAGTAAGTCCACGCTTTTTGAGGGTTGCCAACTTCTTTTCCGTCGAAGCGAGCTTCCATTTGATCTGAGAAATCACGCTCATACCCAATTACTCCTGTCAATGTTTCAGGTTACGGATGGCCACGTCCGAAAGAATTTTGCTATCTATCTTGAAGGTAAACTTGCGCTGACAGGGTCTGTCCATTCAGAACTTGACCATCTTGGAACAGAAAAATCCGCTCACAGCACCATAAACTTCGGACTTCTGGGTTTAACTATATTTTCACTCTGCCTTCGATGGGCGGAGGCCTCGCCGTGCTATCACCTTAGCCGGGATTCCGCCGCAGACGCAGTAATCGGGAACGTCCTTTGTAACAACGGCGCCAGCAGCGACGACACAACCGTTACCGATATTAACTCCTGGCATAATCATCGCCCTGCGACCAAGCCAGACGTCGTTACCTATAGTCACGGGGCGACAGTCTTCATACCCCTGAAGGCGCATTGGCCTTTCTATGTCACCATGCGCATGATTACGCGTGTAGATGACCACCTCCGGGCCCATCATCACATCGTTGCCGATGACGCAGGGACCGAGAATCTCGCAGTTGATTCCAACTCCAGAGTTATCCCCCAGCGAAAGGTCGGAGCCAAACGTGGCCCCTCGCTCAATATTAATATTCTTGCCTGCGTTCAAAATGAATCTGCGAGAAACCCACCCCCGAAGGCGTTTTGCTAAACGGCTGTGCTGGGACTTTGGAAGCCATTTTGGCAAAGCAGCATAGATAACCCTCCAGATACACTTGGTACTTAAATCTCTAGACATTCTTTCACCTATTTCGCAATTAATAGCTTACTGGGGAGACGGAGGGCCTGGACGGCCGCATTGTATATGGTCGAGAGTTTGTCGCTCGAATAGGTCAAACAGAGATAAAGGGCTATATATAACATTATGAGCACGGCATCAAATAGATAAGACTTTGGCAAGAATGTCCTGACAAGAAAGACTGCGACAGAACAAGATAGAGCTGCGACAAAAACTGGAGCGCAGTTCTTGAGCATGCGCCTTGGGCTCAAACCAACTAGAAAATGAGAAACCACCAGTGTGATGACCGTCAAACATAGTTGGGCCAAACCTGCCGCAACCGAAAATGCCCCCCATCCATTTGCACATGCAAGCGAGAGGAGCGGGACCAGAATCACAAGGTATGCGAGCTCGACCATCATGGAATACATGGGCTTGCCCATGCTCCGGTATGCCTCTGCGCATATGTTGTTTAGCACAATTTTGATTGAACTACTGAAGAAGAAGAGGCCAAGATACAAGGAGGCATCGAGCCATTGGTCGCCAAGGCATACAGTGATAACGAGATCCCGGAACAACAGGAGGCAGCAGCACATGGGGACCAGCACGTACGCGAGACAAGCTTGAACCTTATAAAGAGTGGCGTCAAACGCCTTACGGTCGGAACTAAGGCGGGAAAGTGAGGAAAACAGAATAGGCATTACGGAAGACGTCACTATACCCATGACAGCAGTTCCCATCTGCGTGGCTGTCTTATACAAACCCACTTGGTTTTGAGTCATGGTGTTCGCAACGATAAACGTTCCCGCCCAGGAGACCAGCCAGATAGAAATCGTCTCCAGCAATGTCCACCCACTAAAGGAGAACATTTCCCCTAGCTCTTTAAATGAATAGAAGAAGCAAGGCCTCCAACTCGATTTGACTGTTAAGAAGACACAAATAAACACATTGCTTGAGATGGTGCCGAACACCATGGACCAATAATCGAAGCCAAGCAGCGCAAGGGAGACCGAGACCCCAAGCATCACCACTGAAGAAATGACCTTGGACTTAAATAGCACCCGATAGTCGAGTGCACGCTGAAAGAGACCGGTCTGGACACTTATCAGGGCGGTAAGAAGAATGGAGAAACCCGCCACTACGAGCACCATCCCGAGACCAGGATTCCCCACTGCAGTGGCAATTTGCTCATTGAACGCCGCAATGAGCATCCATAAGCCAAGGGAGACCGTAAGGTTGGTCCAGAAAGCAACACTTGCCGATCTATGAAGATCGTCCTTGCAGCAATACTCGTGTTGGACCAAATACTTCTGGAAACCAGCATCTGAAAACACGTCGGCGAAGGAGGTCACCATTGTCACAGAGGCCACTACGCCGAAGGCTTCAGGCGTAAGCAGCCTCGCGAGGACCATTGTGGTCAGAGGTGAAATGAGTTTTGCGGCGACCTGAGAGGCAAAAGCCCATCTTGTCGCAGAAGCGGCCTTGTCACCAAGTTGAGCTTTGGAATTTGCAGGATTTGCAGTTACGTCAGTTCTGTCAATCATCGACCTGCGGTCCAATCATGTCGCAATAGCAGCATAGATACAAAACGAGAAAATAGCCGCTGTTGAATAATTCGCCGAAGATTCCGCAGATTAGGAACGACACGAGGCATGCGCTCAGAGCGACTCTGACTTGCCAATTCGTAGTCCCGGCCAACGACTTTATCGCCATGACAACTAGGGCGATAAAGATAGCCAAGCCCGCAAAACCGTACTTGAGCGTGGTATCCAGATAGGCATCGTGGGCATGATTCACAACCCAGCCGGAGTCGTTCATCAGTCTCGAGTGGGAAACCGTGAAAAACCCCGTTCCAAAAGGGTCATTGGAAATCCAGGACATCGCATCGTCCCAGATACTGGTCCTACCGGTGAAAGAGGCATCCCTTCCCAAGCCGTTCTCTATGACAGAGCCTAAGAGAGGCACCCTGCGCAGAATAACACAAACGAAAAACACAACGGCAGTGAAGAATCCCCCGACAACAGGGTCGAGTAGCACGGGCTTCTTCGAATTGGTCAGCATTGAGAACAAAAGAAGAGCGCTAAAGAAAAGTAGAACAGCAAATGATGTCGCTGAGTCTGAGTAGTAGGCCGAAAGGATGCCGATGACCGTAACAATGAGAGTACGAACCGTGGTTCCCTTGTGGCGGACCACATCCAGGAGGTGAGAAAGAGCGATGGCGGGGATAATCCAATTGCGTAACTGGTTTTTGTGACCCAGGAGCCAAACGCCCGTCATTGCATCGGGATCGCCACTTTGGTAGTAGCCCGAGGGATGCGACCGGAGGCTGATAAGGATGAATGCCGCATTGGCGATGACAAGGAAGCCGATAACATAGAATGCCACAGTAACAAAAAGGACCGGATCGCCTTTCAGGCTCACCTGGGTCACCAGGCAAATCAGCACCATAGAGATCAACGTTTGAAGGTAGAGAGTGGAAAAGTCGCCCTTCAACGCGGTAAGGACGAGTCCGAGGGTCACAAACAGCACCGTTGCCAGAATGGGGTAATCAAGTTTTATTGATCGCGCATTAATGAGCAAATAGGCAATACCAAATATGTAGCCGACCATTCTCAATGGCCGAGAAATAGCTCCCAGCCCGATGAGGCCAAGCTGTGACGGGGAAAAGCATCCAAAGATAAAAGTCGCAACAAGCAGCGCATTTAGCAGGCAATTGCCATCGCGTGGGCTTCTTACATTTCTTGGTTGGCTGAACGTAAATCTAGTGAATGAAAGCATCTATGAGCCGATCCGTCAACATCTTTGGGGAACATGCATTTAATATGCTTTTTTTAGCATTAATGCCCAGCCTACTTCGGAGTGATGGGCTAGCGAGCAATTCCCCCACTCGTTCCGCGAGCGTGGGAACGTCGTCGATTGAAACAAGATATCCGTTCTCCCCATCGGAAATGAAATCACTCGGGCCTGTGGGGCAGTCCGTGGAGATGCATGGAAGACCGGATGCCATCGCCTCAAGAAGCGAATTTGGCTGTCCTTCGTATCTGGACGTAAGAACGTAAACCCCAGCTTTTGAGAAAACGCTCGGCACATCTTCAGTGCTGCCCATCAACTTACAAATATCGGATAGCCCAGCTTGTTTAATTTCATTTGAAATGTCCTGGCGTAAGTCGCCATCTCCATAGATTAGAACTTTAACGATTCGTCCCTGATCACGAAGTAATGAAACCGCCTTGAGCATCATGATGTGATTCTTCTGTTCAACAAGCCTACCGACCATGACCACAGTATTGGAAACAGTTGGATCTACCTCGAGTTCAAGGAATTCGTCTGAGATGGGATTGGGAATGACGACCATCTTGTCTCTAAGGCTCTTGGGGAAATACTCTAATTGAGCCGTGTTCTGAACGAAGCAACCATGAGAGAACCTCATGGTTGCTAAACGGACAGCACGCATAACGCTAGAGCCAGGAACCAAGGCAGGATTATTTCTCACCGTCTGTATTAACTTGGTGTTCGTACCAACTGTAGCGGCAAACGTATAGAGACAAATGAACCAAAGGAACGGGATAGCGTAGTCAGTCTTCAATTCCTTGAGCGCATATCTAATTTTTAGAATGCGATCGAATGGACTCGAAGCGGCGTACTGGCTATCGTCATTATAGAGGTACACCTTCCTCACGCGTGAATCTAACCTGTATTCCGAGCCTTGCGGAAACATCAAAACCACGCTTACCTCAAAGCCCTCCCTAGAGGACAACTCATTAGCGAATACGCTCAGTACGCGCTCGGCTCCACCAGAGGCTTTCAGATGTTGAGCTAGAAAAGCAACCTTCACCGATGAATCCCCTCTATCTCATCAAATATCTGGGAACTGACGACCTCGGGAGTGTACGCCATGAATCGTGACAAGCAAGATTTGCGCATGGCCATGCGTTGCTGATTGTCGAGCTGCATAAATTTAGCCATCTCACTGACAAGGAGCGAATTATCTCCCAGCTCATAGCCTAGGCCGGTGATGTTATCCTCTAACATTTCAGCGTAGTACTGCCATCTTGCAGCTATAACGGGCACGCCAGCCGCAAGAGCATCGATAATGGTACCTGGAATGCCCTCTGTTTTCCATTTAGTCGGAAACAACAGGGCATCATAGGGCGCCACAGCCAGCGCACTTTGTTCAGGAGGGACGCAACCCTTGTACTTCACGTGAGGAGATTCTGCCAGTACGCGCTCGAAATCAGTCTTGTAGACACTGTCGACGGGACCGTAGACGTCAAGGACGCAGGCGAGTCCTTCGGCATTCAGCGACTCAACGGCACGCGCAGCGTCACCCACGCCCTTCTGTTCGGTCACACGGCTAAAAGTACAGAAGCTGAAGGGCTCGCCGGCAGCATGCATAGGGGCCTTCAACGCACCTGCAGTCTGATCAAAGTACTTGAAGTTAGGTAGATACTCGGCATTGGTCACGCCCTTTTCGGCGAGCATATCCACTAGGTCACGCGACTCGACCCAGTTAACTTGGAACGAGTTGAGGTAGTTAACCCACTTTGGATACTTATCGAGATCGTTGGCGAGCGAACCACCAATTAGATTGTGATAGACACGTTTGCCCATGAACCTAGAAGCGAAGGAAAGCAGCGGGAAAAAGACCCTGCGCCCATTGATAGCGAGCGACACCACGATGTCACTACACGAAACCAAGCAGCGCGCGAAGTTTGCCATGACAGCCAAGGCGCGGTGGCGATAATCAAGAGTGTCAACCGTGACAACATTCTCAGCGCCATAATGCTCACAAAGCATGCGATAAGTCATGCGAGTCTTGACTGTCTGGCCATCGAACATAGTTTTGTCGGGATCAATACGGCCAATGAGACCAATTTTTTTTGAAGTAGAATTCACAGCATCGTGCCCTTAACGACTATTTTAAGAAATAGTTAGTTGCCTACAGCCCTCAAGAAAGTAGTAAGAATGGTCGAGGAGCAAGAAATCATTCAAAGCCAAGAACGTGATCCTTCGCGAAAGATCACGCATTCGTTAGAATGATTTTTCGCGACAGAATAATTTAGGTTCATGCGCTAGAGCCTCCAGTAGCGGTACCCAGAGAAATCCGCCTTGTCGAGAATGCTTTTGACGTCAACGAGAACTTTCTCGGAGTCGGCCTTGGCAGCGAAGAGAGCCTTGTAGTCTTCACTCGTCATGGACACAAACCTGTCGTGGGCGACTGCAACTACAATCGCGTCGAGGTCGCGCATCTCCTCCATCGGGACGAGGTCGACCCCGTAAGAGCGCTTAGCATCAGACGCATCCGCCCAAGGGTCGCAAACCAAGGGTTCGATACCGTACTGCGCAAAGCGCTTGAGGATGTCTTCGACCTTAGAATTGCGCACGTCGGGACAATTCTCTTTGAAGGTGATACCAAGCACACCGACCTTCGCTTTGGCCGGGGCCAGACCTGCTTGGACCATCTCGCGGATGGCCGCGTCGGCTACGAACTCACCCATACCGTCGTTGACCTTACGACCCGAAAGAATAATCTGACTATGATAGCCAAGCTTCTCAGCCTCGTAGGTAAAGTAGTAAGGGTCAACGCCAATGCAATGGCCGCCGACAAGGCCGGGCTTGAAGCCCAAAGCGTTCCACTTGGTATTCATACCTTCGACGACCTCGGATGTGTCAATGCCCATACGGTCAAAAACCATGGCAAGCTCGTTCATAAACGCAATGTTAATATCCCGCTGGGAGTTCTCAACGACCTTGACAGCCTCAGCGGTCTTGATGGTGGAGACAGGGTAAGTACCGGCGGCAATTACAATGTCGTAGACGTTCTTAATTTCTTCGAGGGATTCGGCATCCTGTCCAGAGACAATCTTGCGAATAGTAGTTAGCGTGTGAACTTTGTCGCCAGGGTTGATGCGCTCGGGGCTATAGCCGACCTTAAAATCAATACCGCACGTGAGGCCGCTTTCGCGCTCGAGAATAGGCACGCAGACGTCCTCAGTGACACCCGGGTAGACCGTGGACTCGTAGACCACGATAGAACCAGGCTTGAGGTGCTTACCCAGGGTCTCAGACGCACCGATCACGGGAGTTAAATCGGGAGTCTTGTCTTGGTTGACCGGCGTGGGCACCGCGACAATGTGGAAACGGGCCTCTTCGAGTGCGGTGGCGTCTGAAGTGAACGCGACGGACGACTGGGAGACGGCATCGTCGCCGACCTCTTTAGTGGGGTCGAGCCCAGCTCTGTACTGGGCAATCTTACGCTCGTTGATATCGAATCCAATGACCTTGACGTGTTTGGCAAACTCAACGGCGATAGGCATGCCGACGTAGCCAAGACCAACGAGCGAAAGTTTAGTGTTCCCATTGAGAAGATCTTGGTAGATGCTCATATTATTTACTTCCTATTCTCTTGAAGACTGCATGATAAAGCTGCCAGAACTGGCAATATGCCGCGTAGAGCAGCGGCAGACGCTCTACGTTTCGGTAGATATTCCAAGTGCGCTTCACGGACTTGATAGGATCACTCGACAGTGACCCTGCACACTTGCGGTAAACAGCAAGTGGTTCATCGAGGCCATGGAGGGTATGCCCGGCCTTCATGACCTGACACCAAGTCGCGAAGTCCTGACCGCGTCTTATGTCGGGCATGACAAGAAGGGACCTATCGACAATGTTTGTGTCAAATAGCAGCGAGTGGCTGCAGGTAATCGTGTTCTTGAGAAACTGCTTATAAGTTATGGAGCTCGGTACATGAACATAGTTGATATGCGCCCCGTTCTCTTTGATGGTCTCGTAGGACGTGAAACACGCCCCGTAAGCGTTCTCGGACATGAAGGCGATTTGGCGCTCCAACTTTTCGGGGCTCCAAAGATCGTCGGAATCGAGGTAGGCGATATATCGGCCACGCGCCTCGCTGAGAGCTTTATTGCGCGCCCTGGCTACGCCCTGATTGATTTCTTGCTGGAAAAACCGAAGACGAGGCTCACTCGCGCAAAGCGACCGGACAACTCGAGCACTACCATCGGTCGAGCAATCGTCAACAACGATAATCTCCAAGTTGCTCATAGTCTGGGCCGACACGCTCGCAATTGTCTGAGCAATGTTAACCTCGCTGTTGTAGCAAGGAATGATGACTGAAACGAGAGGCGAGGTCTCTTGATCCGAATGCTGCTGACTCGTAACTAGTGTCATTTACCGGTCCTCCTAACAAGCATCACCTTGAAGGTCTCGAAAAATACGTCAATGTCGGTCTTGACGTTTGCGCCACGCGCGTATGCGAGCTCTATCTTTTGGCGTAAGCCGTTCTCAAACGTGGCAAGGTTGCGCGGACCGCACTGCCAAGCGCCCGTAATACCCTGGGGCACGCTGAGAAGGACAGCACGATCTTCGGGTGCGTAATTCTGCACTTCGTCGATAGTGATAACGCGCGGCCCAACGATGGAGATCTGCCCTAACAGCACGTTGAGAAACTGTGGGATCTCGTCGAGACTCGTCTTGCGGATGAGTCGTCCCAGACGCGTAATGCGTGGGTCGTCATCCACTTTTCTTTCACGCCGCCAGGTGGCCAATTGCTCTGGGGTGAAATACTTCTCCACATCATCGGCATCCGCAACCATAGAGCGAAACTTATAAATGCGAAACGGCCTGCCGAGTCTTCCAACTCGCTCTTGAGAGTAGATAGGGCTGCCTTTGGTGTCGAGGGTGATAGCGACTGCCAGTACAGTACATGGCACCAGGCCCAAAAAGCACACCAAACCGCTGAAAATGATGTCGAAAATGCGCTTAAGGGCGCGGTACGACACGGGACGCTTGTCTAAGGAGCGGCAGAGATCTGCAAACTCGGGGGTGCCTGGTGCGGGGATGGACTGTGACCGTATGAACGTCGCAGCTCCTTCACGACCATCTTCACAGATGTCCGCGTGCACGTCAGGTTGAGCGGACGTGGTAATGATATCGTCCTTCATGGTTATACGTCCCTTTGCTGGAGAAGCGCGACAATATGGCTTCTCAAGCGCATGCAACGAGGTATGTAACGCTGCTGAATTATCGGATTTGCTGTCAACTGTTCCTTCAAACCTACGTCCCCGACCCCGGGGATCCTCCCTGTCCCGTTAAACAGTCGCCCGTAGTTAGGCGATCGCCTTTTTAAGGTTTCGCATCGTGCGCTGCTCGGCTGAAAGCACGGCGAGGCCAACGCGGGTGGTTACGCGTCGGCCGCACAGGTCGAGCTCCAAAAAAGCAGTGCTCTTGCGTCTGTTAATGGTTTTGATAAGGCCTTCGTGGCCCAGCAGCGGACCTGCCGTCACTACGACCTGATCGCCGTCTTTTAGGGCCTCGCTCATGGGTACTACGCGGTCTCCCGCATGCGTAAAGCTGCCAATAAGCTGGACCTCTTCTTTTGCCAGCGGCACAAACTGACCGTCCTGGGCAAGCACCCGGGCAAAGTCGTCCATGCGCAGCAGATACTGTTGCACGGTGCGGGGATCTGACGTATCGCAGATAAGATAACCGGGAAAGAGCGGCTTGGTCGTGTTAACCCATTCGCCGTGTACCTTTATCTCGGTTTGAAATTGGGGATAAAAAAGCTCCTGCATGGCACTAGCCGGCACCATACGCTCGATGCGCTCGCGCATTACGTCTTCGCGACCGTTAATGACCTGAATCACATACCACACGAGCACCACCCCCTTGCTGTCTTACGTGTGGCTCACGGGGTTTGGGTATGGCTTCGCCAGGGCGCTTGTGCGCGAAGGCGCTCCATATTCAAACCCTGAGCCCAGTTAGACAAGCACGTGGCTCTGCCCCACCGTGAACGGTATGTATGAGTGCAGTGGCTAGAGACGCGGACGTGTATCGCAAAAATGACCACGTCTCCAGCTGGCTGCGTGCGATCCAGTCAAGCGGGAACAAAACTGGACCGCACGCAGCGAGCTGTAGGACTGCTGCGATTTGTCATGAAATATCGATTCAAATGAACAACTTGCAAAAAGACAAGAACAAAATCATTCAATGCGATACGCATGACGACGCTATTGGAGCTCGTGGTTTTTCTGGCACCGCCGTTACGGCCGGATGCTGATCTGCCCCGTGCTTCACGACCGGTTAAGCCGTGAGCGCAGTTGAACCCATGTAACGATAGATATGTTAGCACAAGCCGGCTAGAAACCGATTTAGGCCGCCCGCGGCAACATATCATTCATTTGCAGTGCTTAAGGGGGTTATTTTGCAAACTTGTTCACATTGACGCAGGTTAATGCGGGCGTAACTCTTGGTGCGAGCTGCCCAAGCTACAACGATGACGGTGTGAAATGCAAAAAGGAATTATGTTGGGTTAACAAACTATGTACAGAAGTGGTAAATAAATTGCGCAACTTTTTTGGGTGTGGGTGCTGGTGTGGCATCACTTTGGTTTGCGCAGTGGCTGTATACGAAAAAAGCCTTCAGTTTCCCGAAGGCTTTGCATACACGGTGGTGGAGACGAGGGGGATCGAACCCCTGACCTCTTGACTGCCAGTCAAGCGCTCTCCCAGCTGAGCTACGCCCCCGTGACGAGGAGATACTATAGGGGAATGTTTGCTGAGATGCAAGGGGGAATTTTGGATTGATTATCCACTTTACGGGTTTTCCTGGGACGGTGGATAAAACCCTGATGCGATGGCCTTTACTTGTAGAGGTAAGCGATGGCGGTGCCGGTGTGGACTTGGATCGTGGCTGTTGACCTGACGACGTTGCTAATGCCTGTGTCGGCTAGCAGACCTAGGGGGCTGTGATCTAGCTCCCACTCTAGGCCATGTTCGCTTACCTCGGTGTTGGGGGCTATGGCGATGATGGAGAACGTCTTGCCCTCGGCGTCCTCGATGGTCCACGACTCGCCTGCGTGAAGGATGCGAGCGACCACCATGTCCTCGGCGATCCAGACGGGGGCGTCCTCGTAGCCCGCGAGCAGCCCCAGCACGGACAGGGCCATGTCGGGACGGCCACCGGTGGCGCAGGTCACAACCACTTCGGCACCCGGCCAGCGACGACGGACGGAATCGAGCGCCAGCGCCAGATCGGTATAGTCCTTGTAGGGGTCGTGACGCTCAACTTCAAAGTCGGTGGCGGCATCGACCAGTGCGCGACCCGCGTCGCTCACCGTGTCGGCATCTCCCACATACACATCGCAGCCCAGACCGGCGTTCAACAACGCGTCGAGCCCACGGTCCACGGCGACAACGTGGTCGCACTTCCCCGCCAGCTGACGTAGCAGATCCGCGCTCGCTACCACGGGCGAGCCGCAGACCACCAATACCTTGCAAGCCACAGCTCTCGCCTATCCCTCAAACGAAAGCACGCGGGCCAAATCAAGGTCCTCATAGCTATCGATAAAGATGTCGCAGTTGTCGCGAACCTCGTCGCGCTCCATGCGTCCGTGTGGATCATAAATGCCCACGCGCTTAAAGCCGGCAGTGCCAGAGCTCTTAAGGCCAAAGACGGCGTCCTCAAACACCCATGCACGCTCAAACTTGTGCCCATGGCGCTCCTCCAGACGGCGCAGCGCCAGCTCGTACACATCAGGGAACTGCTTGGAGCGTCCCGCCTCGCCCGTGGTGGTAACAAACTCCATGTAGGCATCGAGCCCGGCGCCCGCAAGCGCAGACGTAACCAGCTCGGCCGGAGTGGACGTGGCCACGCACATGGCAATACCGGCCTCCTGTGCCTGTTTCAAAAATGCAAGCAGACCCTCACGGGGCGGCACCTTGGAGTAACCATCGATCAGGATGTCGCTCAGCTCGCGGTAGAGCTCCTCGCCATTTTCGCCAATGCCCCAGGTGTCGTGGTAGGCCTGGCACTCGTCCTCGAGCGATAAATGCTCAAACTGGGCAAAATCATCGACCGTCACGTCAACCCCGTGGCGGTGCAGCAACTCGGGCTGGGCATAGGCCCAAACGGGGGTGCTATTAACCAGCGTGCCGTCGCAATCGAAAATAAAAGCGACACTTGGGGCGGCGATGTGGTCCATAAACGAGCCTTTCGATGTCAAAAGGTAAACAACCTGCTAAATACGTTTTACCAAACGTCAACCTAACAATCTAGAAACGCTAATTGATAAAACTGTCAAGAGTTTTACCACAGCAATTCTGCAAGTGGTATAAACATGGCGCTTACCGATTAAACGCGCCCGCAAATCCTCTTTCGTCCATAAAAGTAACGTACAGGTGTTATCGTAGTTTTTGCCGAAAGTTCCACCGAGCACGCGAGGTGGAACGAATCATAGAACTATCGCCGTCCCTTCGATTCGTGCAGCCTTGGACCTTTCGCATCTAGTCACCAAGGCAACACGCTGCCGCGTCATGATGGGATCAAACGTGAGCGATACAAAGCTAAAGCCAGCAACCAAAAAGCCTGCTACCCGCAAAGCCGCCCCGCATGCACCGGAGCTCACCAAGGACGATGTCTACCTATTTGGCATCGGCACGTGGGAGCGCAGCTGGGAAAAGATGGGCGCGCACCCCGACACGCAGAACCGTACGCGCGGCTGGCGTTTTTGCGTTTGGGCGCCCGATGTAAAAAGCGTCCATGTCATTGGCGAATTTAACGACTGGGATGAGCAAGCCAACCCGTTGGTGCCCATGCATACGAGCGCTATTTGGGAAGGCTTTATTCCTGGCGCCGAGCAGGGTCAGCTCTATAAGTTTCTCATCGAGACCAACGAGGGCGAAAAGCTCTACAAGGCCGATCCGTACGCCTTTAAGGCCGAGTGCCCTCCGGGTACCGCGAGCGTGCTGTGGACCCTCGATGGCTACCAGTGGAACGACGCCGCATGGCTCAAGCGCCGCGCCAGCCATAACCACATGTCGCAGCCCCTTAACATCTACGAGGTACATATTGGCTCGTGGAAGCGCCACGGCGACGCGCCACAGGGCGAGCCCGACGAGTACGGCAACTACCCCGGCCCCATGGACCCCTTCCCCGCGCAGCGCGGCGAGTTTTACACCTACGACGACCTGTCGGTTGAGCTCGTGGACTACGTGCGCGACATGGGCTACACGCATATCGAGGTCATGCCGCTTATGGAGCATCCTTTCGATGGCTCCTGGGGTTACCAGACGACCGGCTATTACGCCGCCACGTCGCGCTACGGCAACCCGCAGCAGCTCATGCACTTTATCGATGCGTGCCATGAGGCGGGCATCGGTGTGATCATGGACTGGGTGCCCGGCGGTTTTTGCGCCGACTCCCACGGCCTTGCCACCTTTAACGGCCACATGCTATTTGAGCACGAGATTCACCCCAACTGGGGCACGCACAAGTTTGACTTCGCCCGCGGCGAGGTCCGCTCCTTCCTGGTCTCTAACGTGCTGTACTGGCTCGAAAACTTCCACGTGGACGGCATTCGCATGGACGGCGTGTCCAGCATGCTGTACCTCAACTTTGGCATTGACGATCCCGGCCAAAAGAAGTTCAACAAGTACGGAACCGAGGAGGATCTGGACGCCAGCGCGTTTATCCGCCAGGTGAACTGCGCTGTAGAGGCACACTACCCCGACGTAATGATGATGGCCGAGGAGTCCACAGCGTGGCCGCTCGTGACCTATCCGCCGCAGGACGGCGGCCTGGGCTTCCACTACAAGTGGGACATGGGCTGGATGAACGACACCCTGCACTACATGCAGACCGATTTTCCGTGGCGCCCCGGCAACCACGGCCTGCTCACGTTCTCCATCATGTACGCCTTTACCGAGAACTTTATTTGCCCGCTGAGCCACGACGAAGTCGTGCACGGCAAGTGCTCGCTCATCGGCCGCATGCCGGGCGACTGGTGGCGCCAGTTTGCCGGCCTGCGCACGCTGGCCTTCTACCAGATGACGCACCCCGGTGCCAAGCTCAACTTTATGGGCAACGAGATCGGCCAGTTTATTGAGTGGCGCTACTACGAGTCCATCCAGTGGTTCCTGACCGAGGAGTACGAGACCCACCGTCATCATCAGGCGTTTATCAAGGCGCTCAACCACCTGTACACCGCCGAGCCCGCCCTGTACGAGCGCGGCTACACCGACGACGGCTTTACCTGGATCGATGCGGACAACTCCAAGCAGTCCATCGTGAGCTTTGTGCGTCAGGGCGAGGACGTCGACGACGATCTGGTGATCCTGATCAACTTTGACCCGGCGAGCTACGAGAGTTTCCGCGTGGGCGTGCCGCGCGAGGGTGACTGGGAGGTCATCTTTGATTCCGACCGTCCCGAGTTTGGCGGCAGCGGCTATGCCGGCAAGGAGCCCTACACCTGCTCGAGCGAGCCCTATCCCTGGAACGGGCAGATGGACTCCATTGAGATTAAGGTGCCCGGTCTGGCAGGCGTGGTGCTCAAGCGCCGCGGTCCCAGCAGTTACAAGCCGCCGGTGGTCGAGGAGCCTAAGGCTGCGCCCAAGAAGCGCACGTCCTCGGTGAAGCCTAAGCCTGCGGCTGCCAAGAAGGCTCCGGCTAAGGCGAAGGCCACGACGACCAAGGCCAAGGCCAAGGCTGCCGCAAAGCCCGCTGCTAAGGCCGCAGCCAAGAAACCGGCTGCCAAAAAGGCCGCTACCAAGGCCAAGTCTGCTTCTGCTAAGCCGTCTGCCAAGGATGCGTAACAAAGCCGTTACAGCTGTAATTACCCGCCCCGCGGGGGCGTAGGATACATGTCATAACCGTTCCGGGAGAAACATCCCCGGGGGAAAGGAACGTATGAATAAGATCTTCGACAACAAGCAGGAGTTTACCGAGCTCTATCGCGATGCCGTCATGAGCATCAGCGGCAAGAGCGTCGAGGCCGCCAGCGACCTCGACCGCTTTAACGCCCTGGCCAAGCTCGTGGCCGAGAAGGCGCGCACCGTTGCCACCAAGAGTGACGCCCGTGTGACCGCCGAGGGCAAGAAGCGCGTGTACTACTTCTCGATCGAGTTTTTGATCGGCCGCCTGCTCGACAACTACCTGCTCAACTTTGGCGTGCGCGACATGGTCGCCGAGGCGCTCGACGACATGGGCTTTGACCTGTCCGTCATCGAGAACCAGGAGCCCGATCCGGCCCTGGGCAACGGTGGCCTGGGTCGTCTGGCCGCGTGTTTCTTGGATTCCATGGCAGCCGAGGGCATTGCCGGCTACGGCAACGGCATGCGCTACCGTTACGGCCTGTTTAAACAGGAGATCGTCAACGGCAGCCAGGTTGAGGCCACCGACGAGTGGCTCACCCACGGCTATCCCTGGGAGGTTCGTCGTCAGGACAAGGCCGTGACCATTAAGTTTGGCGGCCGCGTCGAGGGCTTTGAGGAGAACGGCCGCACGTTCTACCGCACGGTAGACACGCAGGACATCCTGGCCGTCCCTTATGACATCCCCGTCGTGGGCTATGCCGGCGAAACCGTCAACAAGCTGCGCGTCTGGGCCGCCGAGCCGGTCGAGGAGCACTTTGATCTGGAGGCCTTCAACCGCGGCGACTATGCCCTGGCCGATGCCGAGCGCGCTGAGGCCGAGGCCATCAGCGCCATCCTCTACCCCAACGACGCCGGCGAGCACGGCCGTCTGCTGCGCCTGAAGCAGGAGTACCTGTTTGTTTCGGCCGGTATCTACAGCCTGCTCGACACCTTTGAGAAGGAGCACGGCGCGAACTGGGAGCTGCTGCCGCAGTTTGCGGCCATCCACACCAACGATACCCACCCCGCCATGTGCGGCCCCGAGCTCATGCGTATCCTCATCGACGAGAAGAAGCTCGAGTGGGATGACGCCTGGAACATCGTGACGCAGGTCGTGAGCTACACCAACCACACCATCCTGCCCGAGGCCTTGGAGAAATGGCCTATCGGCACGTTCTCCAAGCTCCTCCCCCGCGTGTACCAGATCATCGACGAGATCAGCCGTCGTTGGCACGAGTCGTTCGACACCACGAAGGAGGGCTGGCAGGAGCGTCTGCGCCAGACCGCCATCCTGTGGGACGGCGAGATTCGCATGGCCAACCTGTCTGTGATCTGCAGCCACAGCGTCAACGGCGTGGCCAAGATCCATTCCGACATCATCAAGAACATCGTGCTCAAGGACTTCTATGCCCTGACGCCCGAGAAGTTCAACAACAAGACCAACGGCATCTCGCACCGTCGCTTCTTTGCCGAGGCCAACCCCACCTACGCCAAGCTCGTGACCGAGGCCATTGGCGATGGCTGGCTCAAAGACGCCTTTGAGCTAGAGAAACTCAAGGAGTTTAAGGACGACACCGAGTTCCTGAAGGCCGTGGGTGCCTCCAAGCGCGCCAACAAGGAGCGCCTGGCCGCCTACGTTAAGGCCGAGACCGGTCTGGTCATTGACCCCAACACCGTCTTCGATGTTCAGGTTAAGCGCTTCCACGCCTACAAGCGCCAGCTCATGAACATCATGAAGGTGATGGACATCTACAACCGCCGCATCGCCGATCCCAACTTCCACGTGACGCCGACGACCTTCATCTTTAGCGGCAAGGCTGCCTCGAGCTACACCTTCGCCAAGGAGACCATCCGTCTCATCAACTCCGTTGCCGACGTCATCAACAACGACGCCCGTGTGAACGAGGTCATGAAGGTCTGCTTTATCCCCAACTTCCGCGTGAGCAACGCCCAGCTCATCTACCCAGCCGCCGAGATCTCGGAGCAGATCTCCACGGCCGGCAAGGAGGCCTCGGGCACGTCCAACATGAAGCTCATGATGAACGGCGCCATTACGCTGGGCACCCTCGACGGCGCCAACATCGAGATCGCCGACCTGGCCGGCCGCGAGAACGAGGCCATCTTTGGCCTGACCGCTCCCGAGGTCGAGCAGCTCTGGGGATCCAACAGCTACTTTGCGTGGGATACCCTCAACGGCGACCGCGAGCGTCTGGGCCGCGTGATGGACGAGCTCAAGGACAACACGTTTGCGGGTCTTTCGGGCAACTTCGAGAGCATCTACAACGAGCTCATGAACAACAACGACCCCGACCTGGTCATGGCTGACTTCCGTAGCTACGTGGATGCATGGGAGAACCTCACGGGCAGCTACGGCGACCAGGAGACCTGGAACCGCAAGGCCCTGCTCAACACCGCCTCGAGTGGCTGGTTCTCGTCCGACCGCACCATTCGCGAGTATCGCGACGAGATCTGGCACGCATAAAGCGCGCGAGCTCCCTTTGCCGCACGGCATTACTCGACGGGCGTGACAGTGCGCCGCGCCCGTCGCTAATGGGTTAGGAACATCGATGACAGAAGGAGAAATCGATGAGTAAGAAAGAGTGCATCGCGATGCTCCTCGCAGGAGGACAGGGCAGCCGATTGGGGGCACTCACCCAAAAGATCGCCAAGCCGGCGGTTAGCTTTGGTGGCAAGTTCCGCATTATCGACTTTTCGCTGTCCAACTGCTCCAACTCGGGCATCGACACGGTGGGCGTTCTGACGCAGTACCGTCCCTACCTGCTGCATGCCTACGTGGGCTCCGGCGAGGCGTGGGATCTGGACAGCCGCGACGGCGGCGTGTCGATCCTGCCGCCGTACGAGACGCAGACCGGCGGCGCCTGGTATGCGGGCACGGCCGACGCCATTACGCAGAACCTCGACTACATCAAGGCCAACGACCCCAAGTACGTCCTGATTCTTTCGGGCGATCACCTGTATCGCATGGACTACCGCAAGATGCTCAAGACGCACATTGAGAACAACGCCGACCTCACGGTGAGCGTTATGCCCGTGCCGTGGGAGGAGGCCAGCCGCTTTGGCATCCTGACCACCGACCCCGAAGACGGCCGTATCACCAAGTTCACCGAGAAGCCCGAGAAGCCCGATTCGAACCTCGCGTCCATGGGCATCTACATCTTCTCGGCCGACGTGCTGATCGAGGCGCTCGAGGAGGACGCTCTGGACCAGCGCTCGAGCCACGACTTTGGCAAGGACATCATCCCCAAGCTGCTCGGTGAGAACAAGCGCCTATACAGCTACGAGTTCCACGGCTTCTGGAAGGACGTCGGCACCATCGCCAGCTTCCATGAGACCTCGATGGACCTGCTGGGTAACAACCCTGAGTTCGATCTGTTCGACAAGAACTTCCCCATCATGTCCAACATCACCACGCGTCCGCCGCACTACATTGGCCCGGACGGCCGCTTGGACGACTGCCTGGTCTCCAACGGCTGCAAGATCTACGGCACCGCTCGCCACTCGATCCTTTCGACCGATGTCATCATCGAGGAGCGCGCCGTGGTCGAGGACTCCGTGCTACTGCCGGGCGCGCACGTTAAGAGCGGCGCGCACATCTGCCGCGCTATTTTGGGCGAGAACTCCACGGTCGAAGAGGGCGTGAAGCTCGGCTCTGTCGATACCACCAAGGATACGGCCGTCGTTGGAAATGACGTCGTTATCGGGAAGGGGGAATGATCCGATGATCAATCGCAAGGCCATCGGTTATATCACCGCTAACTACTCTTCGACCTACGGCAGCGTCCTGCTCAAGGACCGCCCCATCGCGTCCGTTCCGTTTTTGGGCCGCTACCGCCTGATCGACTTTCCGCTGTCCAACATGATGAATGCCGGCATCAAGACCGTCGGCGTCGTCATGCCGGGTAACTACCGCTCGCTGATCGACCACGTGGGCTCGGGCAAGGACTGGGGCCTTGACCGCAAGAAGGGCGGCCTGTTCATGGTGCCCGGCAACGCGTATGGCACCACCAAGGGCGGTATGCGCTTCCTGCTGCGCGACATCATTTCCAACAAGACGCTGTTCCAGCGCTCGGAGAAGCCCTATGTCGTGATGATGGGCACCAACATCATCTTTAACATGGACCTCAACACCATCATCGAGGCGCACGAGAACTCCGGCGCCCAAATGACCGTGGTGTACTGCAAGGCCACGCGCAATGTTGATGACGAGACCAAGCTCGAGATTAACGAGAACGGCCGCCTGACGGGCGTGAGCGCCGGCGTCGTGTACGGCGACAACGCGTCCATGGACTGCTGCATCGTCAACCGCGAGACGCTGCTCGAGATCATCGACCACTACCAGGCCGCCGACTATCTGGACCTGCTCGAGGCACTCCAGGGCGACTTTGGCAACATCGACGTGTGCAGCTACGAGTACAAGGGCGAGGTCGTGGGCGTGTTTAGCGAGAAGTCGCTGTATCGCCGCAGCATGGACCTGCTCGACCAGACCGTGGCCGACCAGCTCTTTGACCCCGAGCGCCCGATCCTGACCAAGGCCCACGACGTGCCGCCTTCGCGCTATGCGACCGGCAGCCACGCGTGCAACTCGATCATTTCGGCCGGCTGCATCATCAAGGGCACCGTGCGCAACTCAATCCTGTCACGCGGCGTCGTGGTCGAGGAAGGAGCTTCGGTGACCAACTCGATCATCAACCAGAGCTGCATCATCAAGAGCGGCGCACGCGTTGAGAACGCCATCCTGGACAAGAACAACGTGGTCCCCACCAACACCGAGCTTCGCGGCACGCCCGAGAACATCCTGGTGCTGGGCAAGGCTCCGTTAACTTCCGACACCACCATCGTACGTTAACGTTGGCACCGCAACATCGCTCGTAACATGTAGAATAGCCGCCCGGTTAGCGCCAGGCGGCTATTCTCGAATTGCAACATGGGAGACAATATGGCAGATTCCAGCAAAAAGATGCAGATCGTGTTTGCCTCGGCCGAGTGCGCACCGTTTGTTAAGACCGGTGGCCTGGGCGACGTGGCGGGCTCGCTGCCCGCGGCGCTTGTGCGCGCCGGCGCCGAAGTTATCGTGATGGTGCCCAAGTACGCCACCATCAAGGACGAGTACAAGGCGCAGATGGAGCACTTCTCCGACTTTTACGTGAGCCTGGGCTGGCGCAACGAGTACTGCGGGCTCGAGAAGCTCGAGCACGACGGCGTCACCTATATGTTCATCGACAACGAGCGCTACTTTGCGCGCGACTATCCGTATGGCTTCTTTGACGACGGCGAGCGTTTTGCGTTCTTCTCCAAGGCCATCACCGAGAGCCTGCAGCACCTGCCGGCCGGCTTTGAGTGTGACATCCTGCACTGCAATGACTGGCAGACGGCACTGGCGCCCGTGTTCTTGCGCGAGTTCTACCAGGGCCTGCCGCTGTATGACCGCGTCAAGACCGTGTTCTCGATCCACAACGTGGCGTTCCAGGGCCAGTTTAGCGACACCGTGATGGAGGACATCCTGGGCGTGGCGCACATTCCCGCGGCCGCCTCGCAGCTGCGTTGCGACGCCTGCAGCATCAACTACATGCTGGGCGCCCTGCGCTATGCCGACGCCATCACTACGGTGAGCCCCACCTATGCCAACGAGATCCAGACACCCGAGTTTGGCGAGGGCCTGGACGGCGTGCTGCGCGAGCGCTCCTATGCGCTGCAGGGCATCCTCAACGGCATTGACGTGGCGGGCTTTGACCCGGCGACCGACAAGCGCATTGCCGCCAACTACACCGTGGAGGACCGTTCTGGTAAGGCCGTGTGCAAGGCCAAGCTGCAGGAAGAGCTGGGGCTCGAGGTTCGCGACGACCGTCCGCTTATGGTCATGGTCACGCGTCTGACGCGCCAGAAGGGCTTGGATCTGGTCATGTACGCGCTCGACCGCATCCTGGCCGGCGGCGTGCAGGTGGCGGTGCTGGGCACCGGCGACCGCGACTACGAGGACGGCCTACGCTACTTCCAGGACAAGTACCCCGGCACCATGGCCGCGCGCATCGAGTTCGATCCGGCGCTGTCGCAGCGCATGTATGCCGCCGCCGATATGTTCCTGATGCCTTCGAAGTTTGAGCCCTGCGGCCTGTCGCAGATCATTGCCATGCGCTACGGCACCCTGCCCATCGTGCGCGAGACCGGTGGCCTGAAGGACACCGTGCAGCCGTACAACGAGTTTACCGGCGAAGGCACGGGCTTCTCGTTTAGCAACTTTAACGGCGACGAGATGGGCGACGCCGTATTCCGCGCGGCGCGCCTGTTCTGGGATAACCGCGACGCTTGGAACCAGCTGGTCACGCAGGCCATGAGCCAGGACTTTAGCTGGACGCGTTCGGCCGACAAGTATCTGGACCTGTACTTCTTTATGCATCCGGAAATTGAGAGGCCGGCGGCTGTTGTCGACGAGCCTGAGGCTGTTGCTGAGCCGGTGGCCGCTGAGGAGCCCAAGGCCGAGGAGAAGCCGGTTGAGGCCGAGCCCGCAAAGGCCGAGCCTGAGGTGAAGGCTGAGGTTGCTCACAAGGCAGAGGTCGAGGTCAAGCCCGCTGCAAAGCCCGCAGCTAAGAAGACCACGACCCGCAAGACGACCGCTAAGAAGGCTACGACGACCAAAGCTGCCGCGACTAAAACAACGGCTGCCAAGACAACGACCACGCGCAAGCGCACGACCGCCGCTGCCAAGAAGGCCGCCGAGGCCGAGGCTGCTCCCGAGGTAAAGGCCGAGGTCGCTGAGGCCAAACCGGCCGCCAAGGCTCCGGCAAAGACCGCTGCCAAGAAGATGACCGCAACCGCCAAGAAGGCAACAGCTGCCAAGAAGACCACAACAACGAAATCGACGACCACGAAGGCCGCCTCAACCAAGGCAGCCACAAAGCCGGCCGCCAAAGTCGAGGGGACACCCGCCGAGTCCAAGGCCGAAGCAACCGTCGAGGCCAAGCCGGCCGCCAAGACCACCACGCGCAAGCGCACTGCAACGACGGCCAAAAAGACCACGACCAAGGCTGCTGCTCCCAAGGCGGTGGCTAAGGCCGAGGCCAAACCCGCAGTAAAGGCCAAGCCTGCGCCGAAGGCCGCCGAGGTCAAGCCCGCTGCCGCCAAAGAGGAGCCCAAGGCCGAGGTAAAGGCCAAGCCCGAGCCCACCAAGAAGGCCCCGGTCTCCCCCGTCGCCGCGACCGAGGAAAAGGCTCCGACCAAGAAGACCTCCGTCCGCAAGGCAACGGCCACCCGCAAGCGCCGCTAGCATACAGACGATTCAAAACCTCATCAAACCCAAAGCAAGGGGCGCTCCAACCGGGCGCCCCTTCTCTGTAGGTAGTGGTAAAACGATTTTCTAGGACAACCGTTCGCCGATGGTAAACGGATGTTGTTTATACAGCCTGTGTACAAAAGATATACTTACATCTTGTGCGTAAAGCCATGGCCCGCAGGCCGTGATTCTATTGAACTGGACCGTATTATGAGATTGATTCACAACAGCCGTCTGCCGCAGTTTCGCACTCCGTTTGGCGCTGTGACCACAGGAACTACCCTTTCGCTCTCCGTGATTCTGGAGGATGCCGATCCCAACCAGGCAACGCTTACGTTGCGTACCTGGGTCGATGAGATCGGTGAGTCTCGGTATCCCATGACGCACGAGGGCGACGGCATATTTACCGTAGAGCTTGAGTGCACCGAGCCCTGTCTTATCTGGTACAGCTTTATCTGCAATATCGAGGGCCAGCCCGAGGTCCGCTTGGGCGCACCGCAGGGTCGCACCGGTGGCGAGGGCGTAACTTACGACTACGCCGAGGTGCCGTCCTTCCAGATTACCGTCTATAAGCACCGCGAAGTGCGTCCCGAGTGGTACGAGCGTGGCATGGTCTACCAGATCTTCCCCGATCGCTATGCCCGCGACGAAAACTGGCGCGAGCGCACGCTGGCCGAGGTCGAAAAACCACGCAACGGAATCCAGCGCCGCATGGTCGAGGACTGGAACGAGCCGCCCGTGTACGAGCGCGCTGAAGACGGCTCCATCAAAACCTGGGACTTCTACGGCGGGTCGCTCAAGGGCATCCAGGAAGACCTGCCTCGCATCGCCGAGCTGGGCTTTACAGCCATCTACCTCAACCCCATTTTTGAAGCCGCGAGCAACCACCGCTACGACACGGCCGACTACACCAAGATCGACCCGATCCTAGGCACCGAGCAGGACTTTACCGAGCTGTGCCAGGCGGCCGAGAAGCTGGGCATCTCCATCATTCTGGACGGCGTCTTCAACCACACGGGTGACGACTCCATCTATTTCAACCGCTACGGCAACTACCCCGGCGTGGGCGCGTGGCAGAGCGAGGATTCTCCATGGCGCGATGCGTTTTATTTCCATGAGGACGGCTCATACGACTGCTGGTGGGGCGTGGGCAATATGCCCGCCATCAATGAGAGCTCTGAGCTGGTACGCGAGCGGCTCCTGGGCAAGGACGGCGTGATCCGTAAATGGCTACGTACCGGCGCTCATGGCTGGCGCCTAGACGTGGCCGACGAGCTTTCCGATGACTTCCTGGCCGAGATCAAAAAGGCCGTGCTCGCCGAGAAGCCTGATGCACTGTTGCTCGGCGAAGTCTGGGAAGACGCCTCCAACAAGATCAGCTACGGCCATCTGCGCCGCTATCTGCAAGGCTCCGAGCTGGACTCGGCCATGGATTATCCCTTCCGCGACATGGTCATCGGTTTTTTGATGGGCTACAAGAACGCCTACCAGGCAGCCGAGGATATCGAAACCCTGCGCGAGAACTATCCCCGTGAGGCCCTGTCCTGCGCACTTAATCTGCTTTCGAGCCACGACCGTCCGCGCATTATCTCGGTGCTCGGCGGCGGCCCCGATGAGTCGCAGCTGCCCGAGTGCGAGCGCAGCAAATGGCGTCTGGACGAGAACTCGATGGGCCTGGCCAAGAGCCGTTTTTGGCTCGCAACGCTCATGCAGATGACGTTCCCCGGTGTGCCATCGATTTACTATGGCGACGAGTACGGCCTTGAGGGCCTTACCGATCCGGGTAACCGCCGCACCCTGCCGACCAAGGACCAACTGCACGACTTCGACACGCTGGCTATTGTCAAAAACGCCTCCGCCGTACGCCGCGCACTGCCGTTTATGATCGACGGCGAGATCAAGGCCTTCGCGCTCAACGACGAGGTGCTGGCATACAACCGCACGGGCAAGGATGGCGAGGCCGCTACGGTTATCATCAACCGCAGCCTGCGCAATTCACACCGCGTGACGATTCCGGCGCTCGACGAATGTGCGAGCGATGTGATTAGCGGTCACGAGTGCGAGATTCACAATGGCACCGTCACGCTCGACCTGTATCCGCTGGGATCGTCGATCATCTATCACCACGACGAGCAGCGTCTGCAGGAGCCGCTCGATTACGGTGCGGGCGTTGTGTGCCATATCACATCGGTGCCGACCGACGACGGTAAGCCCGGCACGATCGGCGCGCCCACGCGTCGTTTTATCGACCATATGGCCGCTATGGGCATGCGCTACTGGCAGGTCCTGCCTGTCAACCCGACGGACTTCTTTCGCTCCCCTTACGCCGGTCCTTCGGCCTTTGCAGGCAATATCGACCTGCTGCCCGAAAGCCACAAGGAGCTAGCCGCCGACTTTGAGACCTGGAAGGCCCACGGCGGCGAGGATGCCGATCCGCTGTACACCGCGTTTAAACATCGCAATGCCGATTGGCTCGAGAAGTACTGCGTCTATATGGCCGTCAAAAAGTACTTTGAGGGCGAATCGCGCCACGATTGGCCGGCAGATGTTGCGCGCTACAACGAGCACTTGATTGACGACAAGCGTTTCCACGACGAGGCCGAGCTTCAGGCGTACATGCAGTACCGCTTTGACCTGGCTTGGTGCGAGCTTATGAACTATGCGCACAAGAAGGGCATCGAGGTCATCGGCGATATTCCTATGTACGTGTCCGACGATTCGGCAGATGCGTGGAGCGAACCCGAGAACTTCTGGCTGTCCGATACCGGTAAGGCAATCGAGATCTCCGGTGCGCCGCCCGACAACTTTGCGCCCGAGGGCCAGGTGTGGGGCAACCCGACGTTCCGCTGGGACCACATGAAGCAGAACGGCTACCGCTGGTGGATGGATCGCCTACGTCGTGCGTTCTCGCTCTACGACCGCGTGCGCCTGGATCACTTCCTGGGCTTCCACAGCTACTTTAGCATTCCCGCAGGTAAGGCCTGCGCCGACGGGCGTTGGCTGGCAGGCCCGGGCAAGGACCTTTTCCAGACCGCCTATGACGAGTTGGGGCCGCTCAACTTTATTGCCGAGGACCTGGGCTACCTGACGCCCGGCGTTCGCGCCATGGCTTCGACCTGCGGCTTTCCCGGCATGGACGTGCTGGAGTTTAGCGACTACGACGTCCGCAACGGCGTGCACCCCACGCCGGGCAAGATCCTGTACACCTCGACGCACGATACGTCGACATTGGCCGGTTGGAGCACGCGTTCCTTTGCGGGCGGCGATGAACCAAGCGGTGTTGAGGTGGCGGCCAAGCTGATGAGCGACGCGCTGGCAAGCGACGCTCCCCTGGTGATGATGCCGCTGCAGGATGTCCTGGGGCTGGGCGACGACGCGCGCATGAACGTACCGGGCGTGGCCACGGGCAACTGGACCTGGCAGGCTGACGAGGCCGACGTTGCGGCCGCTGAGGGCAAAACCGCACAGCTCCTGCGCAACACGCATAGATTCTGGGGCGAAGCGTGATAAAACGCCCGATATAGGGTACAGTTACAGACGTTTGAATTTTTGCGGGCAGAGTAATCTGCCCGCTTTGTGCTGAAAAGGAAGTATTATGGCGCGCTACGATTACAAGTGCTCGAGCTGCGGCAACGTGTTTGAGGTTGAGCATCCCATGTCCGAGACTCCAGAGGTCGTGTGCCCGAGCTGCGGTGCCCCGGCGGCCAAGACGTTCTCGGCTAGCGGCATCAAGTTTGAGGGCAGCGGCTTCTACAACACCGACCAGCGAAGCGGCGGCTCCAGCACCAGCGCCACGAGTGGCTGCTGCGCCAACTGTCCGCATAGCCACTAGAAACAACGCGGCCCCGCGATCAACACCGATCGCGGGGCTATTTCTTTGCGCTATGGGTCGACAATTATTTTTAAAAATTAGTATATTTTAAAATCCGCCCATACCGGCAGCATAAGGATCATCACAAGTACCATCGCTATACCAATGAGTAGATCCGATATAGTTACCAGCTGCATCATATTGATCTAATTGACGAATGACATACTTACCACCACTATTATTGGAAGAAGAAATACTGCTAGAAGATCCACCAGAATAATTATCAGAGTAGTTACTACCGCTAGAATAATTGTTCTGCTGAGAACTCTGCTGTTGAGCTTGTGCTGTTACTTCCTCTAGAGCCTTAGCCTCATCTTCAGCCTTGGCCTTATTTACATCATCAATACGAGTTTGATAACGACTGATCTGTTCATTGATTTGATCAATGAACTTCTTAGAATCCTTTTTGGCATCTTCAAAAATAAGCTTCTGGTTGTCTTTATTAGAAATATCATTAAGAAGGCCATTAAGGCCATTTATATGCTGTTGGAGAGAGTCGGTATCTTCAGTAGTATTTACATCAAAATTAACATGGTCAGCTAGAGAAGTATTCCACTCATTGTTTTGAGCATTACGGCAGTCTTTAATGATGGAATCGTATTTATTAAGCAACTTCGTCCAATCAGGGGAAGTACCATCAGCATACTTAAATTTGTCATCAGAGATCTCTTTATTCAACATCTCTTTATTGTTTTGAGCATTTCTAATGGTATCAAGACGTTGCTCAAATGTTAGTAGCCTAGGATCAGCTTTAAAGGAAACAACACTATCGCTAGCCTTTGAATACAAAACTTCAACCTGCTGATTATGTTCACTACATGCTTGTTTGTAATTGTAACCAGCATAAACAACGACACAACCAGCAATAAGCAGAGCAACAATACCGGCACCAATAATTACACGCTTTTTAATCGAAGAATTTTTAACTTCTTCATTTCCCTGAGTTTTATCTTCAGGATTGTCAATCTTGTCATAGTTAAGATCGGTCATTTTAACCTCTAAATATTAAATCCGCGAGCGGTTCATGCAACTAGAAACCTACCGAACCCAACCGCTTGCTTTCATACCCGATTTATTAATCCCCGTCCCAGAAAAATCCTGAGTTGCGGTGAAATAAGGACTTTTTGGCGGGTAGATGCCGCTATTCAATCCCTATTTCACCGCAACTTAGTAGTTACTTGTGGACCAAGCGGGCGCAGAAGTGGCCGTCGTAGGAGTCCGCATTAACGGGGACACTTTGGAAGAGGCCTCGAGCGTTTTGGCGCAGGGTGACGAGGCTCTTGGCATGATCGTACTCGGGGAGCTGCAAAATCTGGGCTTCGGAGAGCGGCGCCACGGTAAAGCCGGCGCCCTCAGGAGAGGCCAGGAAGGCATCCACGACCTGCGTGTTCTCTTCATCAAAAACCGAGCAGGTGGCATAGATAAGCTCACCGCCAGCAGCCACGCGCGCGGCTGCTTCCTTGAGCATCGTCAGCTGCAGGTGAGGCAGCTCAGTCGTAACGTCGTTCTCGGTCAGGCGCCACGGAATCTCGGGATGACGGCGCATGGTGCCGGTGCCAGAGCACGGCGCATCGATAAACACCGTGTCGAACAGGGCGGGCTCGCCGAGCATGGCATCAAACGACGTAAGCACCTCATCAAGCTCGCAAGCATCACCAGAAACCGTACGAACGCCCTGAATACCGGCCTTATGCAGGCGAGCGAGATTCAGATCGCACTTGCGATCATGCAGATCGAGCGCCGTATGCTGACGCTCATAGCCCGTACGCTTGGCCTGGCACATCATCACATAGGTCTTGGTGCCACGACCGGCACCAATCTCAAGGCAGCTACCAGGGCGCGTGGCAGCTGTGGCGATAAGTTGCGCGTTGAGATCAGATGCCACCGCGGCAGCACGCTCAAACGCACCCGAAGCAACGGTAACCTGGGCATCAACCGGGGTATGGCAGCCCGGGAAGACAGGTGCGACGAGCTGCAGGATATACGGATCGGGCTTGGAAGCAAAAGCGTTCTCATGCAGGGCCAGCGGCGCGGGGGCCAGATTGCCGGCAAAGTTAAGCGCACCCTCTGGCGTGTCAAACGACGCCATAATGCGAGCGCACAGCCAGCACGGAAGACCCATCAGGCGCGACAGACGAACCAAGCGTCGCTCAGACTCATCCACATCGGACGCAGTAGCAAAGTCCTCAACATTGTCCGCAACCTTATGCAGTACAGCATTGGCCAAGCCGGCGGCGGACTTAGCACCGCAACGAACCAGTTCAACACCCTGACTTACGGCAACACGGCCCGGCGTATGCAGGTAGAGCATCTCGAAGGCCGATATACGAAGCGCCATGCGAACACGCGGCGCAACCTTTTTAGGCTTATCAAGAAACTGATCGAGCAGCTCGTCCAAAATACCCTGCGTGGCGGCCACACCCAGCGCCAAGCGGGCGGCAAAAGCGGAATCGCGCTGGTCAATAGCCTTGGCCGATGCGCGAGAGGACAGCACGTCGCGCGCATACATGCCGCGGCGATCGGCCTCCATCAACACATCGAGCGCGAGTTTGCGCGCGGGAGACAACTTGCTCATGACAGTACACCCCACCTAAGTTCGACACCCTGCAGGCCGGCAGCCCAAGCAGAAGCAGCCATGGCACGCTTGCCGTCAGGCTTAACCTCGAGCAGCTCAACCGAGCCATCGTAAAGTCCCAGGTAAACGCGCTTGGCCTGAACGAGAACCTGACCCTCGCCAAGCGACACATCAGCCGGCGCAGCATCGAGCACGCGCACGGTCTTGCCGGCAATCACGCAACGAGCAGGCGCGGTATCGGACGAAGCAAGCACATGGCGCACGCAATCGAGCGCCGCCATTTGCGGATCAAGACGCATCTCCTGCTTGGAAATCTTGGCAGCATGGGTAACGAGCGCCTCATCCTGTTCAGTCCACACGGCAGTGCCATCGGCAAGAGAGGGAAGCGTATCGGCAAGCAGTTTGCCGCCGAGCTCAGCGAGCTCCATAGTCAGCGCCTCGGCATGCTTACCGGCAACCGACGTGGAGGCCTGAGCACAATAAGCACCAGTATCCACGCCATGCCCAATGCGCATGATAGAAACGCCGGCAATCTCATCACCAGCAAGAATGGCACGTTGAATGGGAGCCGCGCCGCGCCAACGAGGCAGCAAGGACGCATGAACATTCACAATGCCGAGCGGCGCCATATGCAGTACCTCATCAGGCAAAATGCAACCATAGGCAGCCACACAGAAAATATCTGCCTGCGCAGCCTGAAGCGCCTCAACAACCTCCGGCGTCATACGATTAGCCTCAACAACCGGCAACCCCAGCTCAAGCGCCTTAGCCTTAACAGGAGACGGCTCCAGCTTCTTACCACGCCCACGAACAGCATCAGGACGAGTAATAACAAGCGCGATCTCATTCCCAGCCTCAACAAGCGAAGTCAAAGAAGGCACAGCAAAATCAGGCGTACCCATAAAAACAATACGCATAAAAGTTAGTCTCCTCTCAATAACGAGCCGAGACGGCTACAAAAAAGCGTTCTTGGTCGCAAGCGCGCCCAGCCGCAAGAATAGTTCAACAGAAACAAATATACCCAAAAACAAAGAAAGAGCCGCATAAAAGCAGCCCTCCCAACAAAGCACCTATCAGCGAAGACGCCCCTCCCTGGCCCGACGGCACCCGGGCGAAACGAAGAGCGACAACGTAGTCCCTGGGATGGGGCCCACACATATCGTCCCGCGCGCAGTTTCGCAGCAAAGCGAGAATGTTTGAGCACGGGATGATATGTGTGGGCCCCATCCCAGGGACGGACAATTAACCTACTCCGTCTCGCCCGGTCGAGCGCCGCGGGCCAGGGCGTCCTGGTACTCCTTGACGGCCTTGATCCTCTGCATCGGCTTCAGTCGCTCGAACATGGTGTTGCCGTGCAGGTGATCGATCTCGTGCTGCAGGCACACGCAGAACAGGTCGCCCGAAGCCTCATAGCGAATCAGGTTGGCATCCAAGTCGTACGCCTCGACGACGACATGGTCGGGACGCTCGATCTCGCAGCTAATGCCAGGGATGGAAAGGCAGCCCTCGCTAAAGGGCACCAGATGGTCACTCTGCTCAACAATGACGGGGTTAATGAGCACGTACGGGTCGTAGTCGTTCTTGTCGCTGTAGTCGCAGTCGATGGTGACGAGCTGAATAAGCTCGCCGATCTGCGGAGCAGCCAGGCCGCAACCGCCGTTGTCGAACATCATCTTCTTCATCTTCTCGGCAAGCGCCTCGATCGCCGGGGTGATCTCCTCGATCACGGCGCACTCCTGACGCAGGCGAGGGTCGGGCGACAGTACGATTCCGTTGGCTTCCATGGCCATCCTTTCGGGTTGTTACATCAAATCATAGGCATCGACGTCAACGCTCACGCTCACGCCGCGCACAGAGCCCACCTCTTTGAGGCAGGCGTCGATATCATCAGAGACATGGTACCCCACAGGCGACTTCACAAGCAGATGGAAGCGGTAACGGTCCTTGGCTCTCTCGATTACACACGAAGCCGGGCCCAGCACCTGGGGCACGGCGCTCCCCGCCCGCAAAAAGTCGGGCGCGGCGGCATGCCAGCGGCGCTTAAGAAGCTTTGCAATGCGCCCAATGTAGTCCTGCGCGTCGTCTCGGTTCGCCGACCACACCAAGATGTTGACCAGGCGAACAAACGGCGGGTACAGCGCGTCGCGGCGCTGGTCCAGATCGTAGTCGGTAAAGATCGAACGGTCGTGCTCGGCGACGGCGCGAATAACCGGGTCCTCGGGCAGATAGGTCTGGATGATGACCTCGCCAGGGCGATCGCCGCGACCGGCACGGCCGGCGACCTGCTCCAGCAAATCGTAGGCGCGCTCCCCTGCGCGGAAGTCCGGCAGCTTGAGGGCGAAGTCGGCATTGACCACGCCCACGAGCGTGACCTCGGGAAAGTCGAGACCCTTTGCGATCATTTGGGTGCCCAGCAACACGGCGCAATCGGCCGCATCGAACTGCTCGAGCAGCTTTTTGTGCGCATCCTTGCCGCGCGTGGAATCGGCATCCATGCGAATAATGGCGACGTCCTCGGGAAGCATCTGGTGCAGTGCGTCCTCGATCTGCTGCGTGCCCAGCCCCATTTTTGCCAGGTAGCGACTGCCGCATTTGGGGCAACGGCTCGTGGGCGCTGGATACGGCTGCACGCGCCAGGAGGATCCGCATGTGTGACATTGCAGCGTGTGTGTGCGCTCGTGATACGTAAGCGCGGTGGAGCAGTGGTTGCAGGTGGGAACGCAGCCGCACTCGCGACACATCAGGAACGGCGCAAAGCCACGGCGGTTATGCAGCAGCACGGCCTTCTCGCGGCGCTCGACCACACGCTCCAAGCCCTCCATCAAGGGTTTTGAGAACATGGAGCGACTGCCGTGAGAAAACTCACGGCGCAGGTCGGCAATGCGGACCGTGGGAAGCACGGCGTGTCCCGGGCGCTCGGGCATCTCGACACGCGTCCAAGTGGCACCGTTATACGTGCCATGGCGGCAGCGGTCGAGGGCCTCGGCAGAAGGCGTGGCCGACCCCAGCACGAGCGGGCAGCGATAGCGGCGCGCCATCTCGGCTGCCACCTCGCGCGCATGGTAGCGCGGACTGGACCCCTGCTTGTAGCTGGTCTCGTGCTCCTCGTCAATGATGATGAGGCCTAGGTCACCAAGCGGGCAAAAGAGCGCCGAACGTGCGCCGACGACCACGCGGGCCGCACCGCTGGCAACCATATCCCACTGGTCCAGGCGCTCGCCAGCAGAAAGACGCGAATGGAACACGGCGACCGTCTCGCCAAAGCGCGAACGGAAGCGGCCGACGGTCTGGGCCGTCAGCGAAATCTCGGGCACCAGCACGCAGGCCGAGCGACCGGCTGCGAGCACGCGCTCGATGGCGGAGAGGTAAACCTCGGTTTTGCCGGAGCCGGTGACGCCGTCGACCAGCACCACGTCGCCATGAGCGTCCAGACGGACGCGCTCAATCTGCGCGAGTGCCTGTTGCTGGCCGTTGGTAAGGGAGACCGGCGCCTTGCCGCTTGCCGAGGACAGCGTGCTCTGCTCGCTGCAGCCACGCCAGGCGCGGCGCTCTTCCACCACCACGACGCCGCGTTTTTCGAGAGCCTTGATGGTCGCCGACATACTGTTATAGAGAAGGTTGAGGTCGCGCGTCGTGACAGGACCACACTGGAGCGCCTCGATGAGTTGGCGCTGGCGGACCGCGGTCTTGGGTGGCGTGTAGTCAAAGCCTTCGGGCGTAAGCATCACCCAGCGGTTTTGGATGGGTTTGACGGCTGGACGTTCAACCGTCCACACGCCGTCGTCGCCCTTGACCACACGCGGGCTGCCACCCGGAGGCAAGAACAGGCGCAGGCACTCGGAAAGCGTCGCGACATACTCGCGGCTCATCCAACGTGCGATGCGGGCGGCTTCGGCGGTAAAGAGCGGTTTGCTGAGGATGGCCTCGATAGGCTTGATGCGCACGGGGTCGAGGGCGTTGTTGCCCGGCAGATCGCCCAGATCAGGCGCAATGTCGACGACATAGCCCGCGGCGGCACGGTTACCAAAGTGGACCAGAACCGTGGATCCGATCTGGACCTCGTTGGCAAGGGACTCGGGGATGCCGTAAGCAAACGGTTCCGACAGCGCACGGGTAGGGATGTCGAGGACCACGCTCGCATAGGCGGCGATGGGTTCGGGTGCAGGCTTGGGCTTTGCCGGGGCAGCAGCAGGCTCGGGCTTCACCGGAGCCTCATCCGGTTCCGGCGAACCAAACAGCGACAGTTGTTGAGCCATACACCACCTCTAACGAACGGACCTGAAGGGGTGGGACAAAATAATCAGTAGTGTTTGTCCCATGGCCGATACGAGTGTCGAGCTCGTTGCGTCGCTCGAACATGGGACAAACACTACTGATTAATTTGTCCCAGCAACCCACTCATCGGTACAGAAACAAGAGCCCCGCTCGGGTGAACGGGGCTCGGATACGTGCGTTTGCGCAGCTGCTACAGCGCCATCGTGCGGGCGCGGTCGATGCGCGCCAGGCAGTCGTCGCGGCCGACGAGTGCCATGGTCTCGCCCAGCGGAGGGCTCACCATGTTGCCGCAAACGGCAACGCGCACGGCCTGGAACACCACGCGCTTCTTAAGGTCCATCTGCTCGGGCAGCGGCTCAAGCGCGGCGTCGATGGCCTCGGCGGTCCACTCGTCCACGCCCTCGAGCGCGGCCTTGGCGGCGTCCAGAATGGCGCCCATGCCCTCCTTGGCCAGGCCCTTGTTGACAGACTTCTCGTCATACTCGAGCGTCTCGGCCGTAGCGAAGATGGGAGCGGCGACGGTCACGGCGTCGGCTGGCATCTTGGTGCGCGGCTTGACGATGGCGGCAAGCGCGTCAATCCAGTCCTCGCCGTACTCGACATTACCCTCGATGAGACCCGCCTCGTGCAGCTCGGGGACCATGATCTCGTCGGCAAACTGGGCGTCGGACATGCCGTTGATGTACTCGGCATTGACCCAGTCGAGCTTCTTGGGGTCGAAGGTCGCCGGGTTCTTGGAGATGCGGTCGAGTGAGAACTTGCTGGCCAGGACATCGCGCGGGATGATCGTGGTCTCGCCGTCGAGCGACCAGCCGAGCAGCGCCAGGTAGTTGACGAAGGCGTCGGACAGGTAACCGGCGTCGCGGTACTCCTCCACCGAGGTGGCGCCATGGCGCTTGGAGAGCTTCTTGCCGTCGGCGCCCAGAATCATGGAGATGTGGGCGAACGTGGGCACGGGCGCGCCGAGGGCCTCGTAGACCATGACCTGGCGCGGGGTGTTGGAGAGGTGGTCGTCGCCGCGGATGACATGGGTGATCTTCATCATGGCGTCGTCGACGACGGTCGCAAAGTTGTACGTGGGCGTGCCATCGGAGCGGAAGATGACAAAGTCGTCGAGCTCCTTGGCGTCGAAGGTCACCTCGCCGTGAACGGCGTCGTGGATGACGACGTCGCCGCGGTCCTCGGGCACCTTGATGCGCAGGACGTAGGACTCTCCGGCCTCGATGCGGCGGCGGGCCTCCTCGGGATCAAGATCGCGGCAGCGGCGCTGATAGCCCTGGAAGGGGTCCTTGCGCTCCTGGGCGGCCTTGCGATCGGCGTCGAGCTGCTCCTTGGTGCAGAAGCAAGGATAGGCCTTGCCCTCGTCCCAGAGCTTCTGGGCGGCCTGCTTGTACAGGTCCAGGCGCTCAGTCTGGGCGTAGGGGCCAAAGTCGCCGCCTACCTCGGGACCCTCGTCCCAGTCCAGGCCCAGCCAACGCATGGCGCGCAGGATGATCTGCGTGTTCTCGTCGGTGGAGCGGGTGGGATCGGTGTCGTCGATGCGCAGGATGAACGTGCCGCCGTTAGCACGGGCGAAAGCCCAGTTATAGATAGCGGTGCGGGCGCCGCCGATGTGCAGCTTGCCCGTCGGTGAGGGTGCAAAGCGGACGCGAACGTCTGATGCCATGGAAATCTCCTCGATTGCAGGATGGATGTCTAACCGCATCAGTATAAAGCAACAAAGCAACCTCCGCACAAAGGGCACCGACCCACTCATTGGGGACAGACTTAAATGACTACCCAATGAGCACCCGACTGGTCATTTAAGTCTGTCCCCAATGAGTGGGTGCGGAAAGGGTGTGAATGTTTGATTTACGCGCTATGATGTGCCCTTGCATAGAGAGCCCGGCGGAATGGTAACGGTCGCCGGGACACGTTTTTGAAAGGACAATCATGTCAGAAGAACTTCGTTCCATTCCACCCCAACACGGGTCCTTTGTTTTTACGTCGGAGTCGGTGACCGAAGGTCATCCCGATAAGATCGCTGACCAGATCAGCGACGCCGTCCTCGACGCAATCCTCGCCAAAGAAATAGAGCTCCAGGAGCAGGGCTACATCGCCCCCAACGGCGTGCCTGCCAACGTGGAGAACGTCCGCTGCGCCTGCGAGACCCTCGTGACCACCGGCACCGTCATCGTTGCCGGCGAAATTCGCACCCAGGCCTACGTCGACGTACAGGAAATCGCCCGCGGCGTCATCCGCCGCATTGGCTACAACCGCGCCAAGTTCGGCTTTGACTGCGACACCTGCGGCGTTATGAGCCTCATCCACGAGCAGTCGCCCGATATCGCCCAGGGCGTTGACGAGTCCTTCGAGACCCAGACCGGCGCTACCACCGACCCGATCGACCTGATCGGCGCCGGCGACCAGGGCATGATGTTCGGTTATGCCTCCAACGAGACCAAGACCCTCATGCCCATGCCGCACTACCTGGCAAGCCGCCTGGCCGAGCGCCTGGCTGCCGTGCGCCATGACGGAACCCTGCCCTACCTGCGCCCCGACGGCAAGACCCAGGTCACGGTGCGCTACGAGGAAGGTAAGCCCGTGGAGGTCACGACCATCGTCATCTCCACGCAGCACGCCGCCGAGATTGAGGACATGGGCAAGATCAAGGCCGACCTCATCGAACACGTCATCACCCCGGTCATGGCCGCCGAGAACATGCCGTGGGACAACGCGGACATCTACGTGAACCCCACCGGTCGCTTTGTCGTGGGCGGCCCCATGGGCGACACGGGCCTCACCGGCCGCAAGATCATCGTCGACACCTACGGCGGCTACGGCCGTCACGGCGGCGGCGCCTTTAGCGGCAAGGACTGCACCAAGGTTGACCGCTCCGCCGCGTATGCCGCGCGCTGGGTCGCCAAGAACGTGGTCGCCGCCGGTCTGGCCGACCGCTGCGAAGTCGAGCTTGCCTACGCCATCGGCGTTTCCAAGCCCCTCTCAATCATGGTCGACACCTTCGGTACCGCGCATGTTGCCGAGGACAAGATCGTCGAGGCCGTCGAGAAGACCTTCGACCTGCGCCCGGGCGCAATCATCCGCGACCTAGACCTGCGTCGACCGATCTACGAAAAGACGGCAGCCTACGGTCACTTCGGCCGCGAAGACGCCGACTTCACCTGGGAGAATACCGACCGAGTCGAAGAACTCAAAGCAGCCTGCGGCCTGTAATTAAGAACCGCTAAGGTCACAACAACATATGCACTCTCAAAAGAAGTACCGCCCCCAACCGGTACTTCTTTTTTATTTAACCGGTGGTGAAGATGAGCCACTGCGGGACATGGAATAGGTCACCAGCCAATGAATTTTGGAGCACACGCGCCTCTACCATGTATCCTTAGTCCCGAGGGCGGGGCATAAGGTCGATCGCGAGTTCCGCACGAGCCGGAGAGCACTTAATGTGCTCTCCGTGCGAGCAGGACTGTCCGAGCAGGCGACCTTATGCCCCGCCCTCGGGACGAAGGGATAGAAAAGGAGCAGCCATGGCAGGCAAGCCGCAAACACTAGCTACGACCTCGGCATTCGAGATCTTGGGCCCCGTCATGGTCGGCCCCAGCTCATCGCACACCGCTGGCGCCCTGCGCTGCGCACAAGTTGCCGCCAGCCTGCTGGAAGGCCGCATCACCAAAGTCACCTTTGGCCTGTGGAACTCCTTCGCCCACACCTACCGCGGCCACGGCACCGACCGCGCTCTCGTCGCGGGCATCCTGGGCCTCGACACCGATGACGAGAACATCAAGCAGGCCTTCGACCTCGCGCACGAGCAGGGCCTCGAATATCACTTTGACATCAAGGGCGACGACGCCTCCATCCACCCCAACACCGTCGACATCGACATGGTCGACGACACGGGCGCCACGGCCCAGGTCCGCGGTGAGAGCCTGGGCGGCGGCAAGATGCGCATCAGCCGCATTAACGGCGTCGGCGTCGACATCTCGGGCATGTACTCCACACTCTTCGTGGCGCACTACGACGTCCCCGGCGTGCTCGCCGCGCTCACGAACCTGCTCGCCTACGCACACGTGAACATCGCCTTCTGCCGCACCTACCGCACCGAGGTGGGCGGCCAGGCCTACTCCGTCTTTGAGACCGACGGCGCGCCCGACGACACCGTCGTCCCTATGCTGCGCAAGCTCGACAATGTCGATTACGCGACCTTTATCGAGCTCCCCGGTTCTGCCTCGTCGCTCTCCCCCGGCGTCTCAGCAAAGGAAATCTTCGACGACGGCGAACAGCTGCTCGATGCGTGCGAGGAACTGGGACTCAGCATCGGCGCCGTTATGGCCCTGCGCGAGGCGCGTCTGACCGGCGAGGCCCACGCCGTCGCCGCAATGCGCCGCGTGCTCGACGTCATGCGCGAGGAGACCACGACCCCTATCGTCAATCCGCAGCGATCGCTCGGCGGGCTTATCGGCGGCGAGGCTAAACTCGTCGATGCCACCGACCGCAACGATTTGAGCACGAGCCTGATGGGCACCGTTCAAACCGATGCCGTGGCCCGCGCGATGGCCGTGCTCGAGCGCTCCGCCACGATGGGAGTGATCGTCGCCGCTCCCACGGCAGGCTCCGCGGGTGTCGTGCCCGGCTGCGTGCTGGCGCTCGCCGATCACCTTCAGCTCGACGACGAGCAGGTCATGGACGCGCTCTACTGCGCAGCCGCCATCGGCCTCAACCTCACCACGAGCGCCTGCGTCGCCGGTGCCGAGGGCGGCTGCCAGGCTGAGGTAGGAAGTGCGGCCGCCATGGCAGCCGCCGCGCTGGTGCAGATGCTCGGCGGCACGCCCGGGCAGGCGCTCGACGCCAGTTCCATCGCGCTGAGTAACTTGCTGGGCCTCGTTTGTGACCCCGTCGGTGGCCTCGTGGAGGTGCCCTGCCAAAACCGCAACGCCATCGGCGTGGCAGCCGCCTTTAGCTCGGCGCAGCTTGCACTTGCCGGTATCAAGAGCCTGGTGCCGTTTGACCAGATGGCACATGTCATGCTCTCGGTGGGCCACGCGTTGCCGGCCACGCTGCGCGAGACGGCAAAGGGTGGCATCGCGCAGGCTCCGGCCGCACTTTCGGCCTGTGCAAAATGCGGTGTGTGCGGATAGCGACAAAGAACGACTCGAAGGTGGGACAAATGTCCCACCTCTTTTGAATGCCACCGTTTCCATACCACAAACAACTGGGTAATCGCTATAATGCAAGCCCAGTAAAAACACGATGAGCCGCAAGGCGAAATCCGAAGGATATGCATACGATGTCGCAAAACGATCGAACTCAACTGATTCCCGATCCGCAGCAGCCGAGCAGGCACTCCGGCGGCGTTCAGTCGCCGCGTCCTATCGCGCCGAGCCGCGGTCAGCAGCGAGGTGCGGCAAACGTTTCCCAACGTCCGAACAAGCAGCATCAGCAGCGCCAGGCAAATGGCAATGCGCCCAAGCAGCCCCCCACGCACGCTCGAGGCGATCGCGGCCCCGCACGCAAACCCGCCGAGAACAATAAGTCGGGCAAAAAGACGACGCTCTTTGTCGTTCTGGGTCTTATCGTCATTGTCTATATCGTAGGCGTTGTAGCGTTTTCGCAGGTAGCCTACCCCAACACCACTATCGCCGGCGTCGATGTCTCGTTCTCCAACGCTTCGTCTGCCGCCACCAAGGTCAACTCGGCTTGGAAGCACTATAAGCTCACCGTGACAGGCGATGACTTTAGCTGGACCTATCAGCCCGAGTCCGATGAGCCCATTGTCGACGGCGAAGCTGCCGCAAAAGAGATTATCAGCCGCAACGAAGCCATTGTATGGCCGGTTCGCCTTGTAGAATCCTTAAGCGGCAAGACCAAAACAACCGCTAGCTCCAACGAAGTCGATCTTGATCAAGACGTCGACCTGTCCATGCTCTCCGACACCTTTAACCAAAAGAAGTTTGAGGAGGATCTGGGCGCCGCCATCGACGAGTTTAACGAGGGGCGTTCGGGCACGTTCGAGGCAAATAGCTCCTATGACGAGCAGGCCGGCAAGTTTACCGTCGAGAAGGCGCGCACCAACGAAAAGCTCGACCGAGAGCATGTCATTAAGTATGCCGAGCTCGAGCTTGCCTCGCTGTCCGAGACCGTAGACCTTTCCAAGCTCGGCAACGATGCCTATGAGCCGCTCAATGGAACGCTGACCGATGATCAGATTCAGGCCGCTTGCGATGCCGCCAACAACTTCCTGGGCGTCAACGTGACCCTCAAGCTCAACGGCGAGGATGCCGGCAAGGTTGATGGCAGCTCCGTGTTGCAGTGGATCAGCTTTGCCGATCCGGCCAACCCCACGCTCGATACGTCGCAGATCAGCAGCTGGGCAGCCGAGCTCGCCAACGGCTTTAATACCGTGGGCTCCACTCGCTGGTGGACGCGCGCCGATGGCAAGCAGTGCGCCGTCGAAGGCGGCGACTTTGGTTGGTCCATCGACAGTACCTCGCTCGCCAAGCAGGTCGAAGACGCCATTAACAACAAGCAGACCGGCGAAATCGATATCAAGTACTCCCAGAAGGCCGACACCTTTACCACAAAGGGAGAGCCTGACTGGAAGGCATACGTCGATGTCGATCTGTCCGAGCAGCACGCGCGCTACTACGACGAGAGCGGCAATATTGTGTGGGAGGCCAACTTTATTTCCGGCAAACCGGGCGAAGACGCCACCCCCGAGGGCGTATGGCAGATCAACAGCAACGATGGCGCCAGCAAACTCATCGGTGCCAAGGACCCCGAGACCGGCAAGCCCAAATACGAGAGCCCGGTTAGCTACTGGATGCCGTTTGAGGGCAACATGGTCGGTTTCCACGATGCAACGTGGCAAAACGACAAGAGTTTCGACGATCCCAACTCCTACAAGTGGTGCGGCAGCCACGGATGCATCAACCTTCGCCTGGCCGACGCCAAGGCGCTGCACGATTGCATCAAAGTCGGCCTGTGCGTGGTTGTCCACTCGTAGTGCAACGCGCGCATTCATACAACATGCAACTGCTGCGACCAATCTAACAATTCCGAAAGATACAGTCCTATGCGCCTGCCCCAACCGGCGGGCGCATATACTTATCAAGGTTCTTTCTATAAAGGAGACGCTATGCCGAATGTCCCCAACATCACCCCGGGCCCGGATGATACCGAGCACACGCCCGAAGGTGCCACCGAAACGATTCCTCTGATCACAGACGTACATGCCGACAAGGAGAGCGGACGCACGAACGATACGGCCGAGATTTCCGATGAAGAGGCATATGCCAAGCTCAAGGCAAAACGTGCCGAACGTCGACGCAAAAAGCTGATTCGACGCGGCATTGCCGCCGGCATCGTGGGTGTCATCGCGCTCATTGCTATTGTTGCAACCCTGGTTATCAATGCGCAGCCACAGGGCGATAGCGGGCCTGCGACCGACATGGTGACCGAGGGCACGTTTAGCACAACGGTCGAGGCAAAAGGCCAGCTCAAACCCATTTCGTCCTCAGTGGTCTCCCCTTCTGTCGACGGCACGGTCGATTCGATCAACGTGCAGGCAGGCCAATCCGTCAACGAGGGCGACGTGCTTATGACCATTAAAAACGACGAGCTCGATCGCAACGTTGCCGAGGCGCAGCGTGCAGTTGCAGCCGCTCAAGAAGACCTCGCCAACGCGAAGAAAGCCGCAGCTGCCGCGCAGGCCAACCCAACGACGGACGTCGACGGAGGTTCCGCAGCGGCTGGCATCTCCGCCGCATCAGCGGACACGAACGCCGTATCGGCCGCGCAGCGCAGCCTCACATCGGCCCAGGCAAACCTCGATCAGGCGAACGCCAAGGCCGCCAGCCGTACGGTCACGGCCCCGAGCTCGGGCAGCATCGTGGCGCTCAACGCCAAGGTGGGCGCCACGGTAACAGGCGGCATGATCATGGGCGAAAGCGATACGAGCGGCGGCAAGCAGTGCATGCAGATCGCCGACCTGTCCAAGATGAAGGTGACGGTTCAGGTGGGCGAAAAGGATATCGCCAAAATTGCCGTGGGCCAAAGCGCCAACGTGACCTACCCCGCGTTTCCCGATATCGTGAGCCAGGGCACCGTCACGGCTATCGCCTCGGTGGCAAACTCCGACTCCTCCTCCGGGAGCGGCGGCAGTGTGACCTTTAACGTCGACATCCTCATCGAAGCACCTGACAGTCGCCTTAAGCCGGGTATGACTGCCGAGGTCTCGGTAGTGACCGAGAAGCTCGACGACGTGGTGATGGTGCCGACCATGGCGCTGATGACCGAAGATGGCGAGCACTATTACGTCAATTTTGCCACCGATTCGGAGGGTAAAAAGACGCGCCGCGTGAAGGTGACCGTCGTGACGCAAAACGACAACGAGGCTGTAGTCGGTAAGACGCAGGTCAAGCGCGACGACCAGGGCAACGAGATCAATCCAGACGTCCCGGTTACCAAGCTACGCGACGGCGACACCATCGTGACGGATACCGGCACAGGAATGACGGCAGACGGCGGCGACAACATGCCTGCCGACGAGGGCAAGTAATGCGTCCCGTCATCGACATCCGCAACGTGCACCGCATCTTTGAGAGCGAGGCCGGTTGCGCCCACATCCTGCATAACGTGAGCCTGGCAGTAGATCCCGGTGAGTTCGTCGCCATCACCGGCCCCTCGGGCTCAGGCAAGTCGACGCTCATGAACATCCTGGGCTGCCTGGACAAACCGACGGCGGGCGATTACTTCCTGCAAGGGCTCAACGTCGCCGAGCTCGACGATGACGAGCTCACCGAGGTGCGAGCGCTGAGCATCGGCTTTGTCTTTCAGAGCTTTAATCTGCTGCCACGCCTGACGGTGATCGAAAACGTCATGCTGCCGCTGTCCTACACCAATGTGCCGCGCAGCCAGCGTGAGATGCGCGCCGTGCACGCGCTGCAAGCCGTCACGCTTCCGGTCGACCATTGGGACCATCGTATATCGGAGCTGTCGGGCGGACAGATGCAGCGCGTCGCCATCGCGCGCGCCCTTGTCAACAATCCACCCATCATTTTGGCCGACGAGCCGACGGGCAACCTGGACTCCGCCACGGGAGCGCTCGTCATGGAAACCTTCCACAAGCTCCAGGAACGCGGCAAAACCATCGTGCTTATCACACACGACCCCGGCATCGCCGCCGAGGCCGACCGTGCCGTGACCATCCGCGACGGTCGCATTCACGACGGCGCGTATATTCCGCATGCACCGCGGACCCTACGCAGCGCCGTAGATAGCCTGCCCATGATTTCCGCCTCCGCCAACCCGCCGAAAGGAGTGATGGCATGAGCGCCCGCGATCTTATCCAGGAAGCCCTTCACTCGCTCGAGGCCAACAAGGGGCGCAGCCTGCTCACCATCCTGGGCATTGTCATCGGCATCGCCTCGGTCATTGCCATGACTTCGCTCATCGGCGGCATCCAAAACAGCTTGGTCAACAGCCTGGGCCTCAACGCAGCTCGCATGGTTCAGATCTATTCGTCCCAAGAACTCTCTGATTCTGACGTCCAGAAGCTTAAAAAACTGGTGCCGCAGATAGAACAGATCGGCATTGTCAAAAGCGCGTATACCGAGTACAAGACCGGCGATAAAAGCTATACCGTCATGGCACAGGGTGTCGATAGCGACATGCTCGACGCCGTGGGTGCCAGTAAGCTCGTTGCGGGGCGCACCTACACCGATGTCGAGTCAAAGGCAGGCTCGCGCGTGGCGCTCATCAGCCGCGGCGGCGCCGATCAGCTTTACGGCAACGAACAGGATGCGCTGGGAAAAACCATCAAAGTGTCCAACGGCGAGGTGCAGATTGTAGGCGTGATTGATGGCGGCAGCGACTCCATGGGCTCGCTCACTTTGTATATGCCACGCGAAACCATCTCCGGCCTATTTGGCGACGAGAATCCTTCATTCCCCAGCGTGACGGCACTTGCCGCCGAGGGCACGGACATGGATGAGCTCTGCAAGACCATCGAGTCCAAGGTGCGCGCGATGAAGGGCATCGCGGAGGATGATGAGTACGACAGTGTATCGGCGACCTCCATGAAAAGCGCTATCGACTCCCTCAATTCCTTTATGGGAGCCTTCTCGCTCATCATGGGTGCTGTCGCCAGTATCTCGCTGCTTGTCGGCGGTATCGGTATTATGAATATGATGCTCACCAACGTGACTGAGCGCATCCGCGAGATCGGTATTCGCCGTGCCTTGGGCGCCAGTCGTCGCGATATCACCGCGCAGTTTTTGGCCGAGTCCTCGGCGCTGTGCGTCACCGGTGGCCTGCTGGGTGTCCTGATAGGCTATCTGCTGGCCTGGGGCCTCGCGATGTTTGCCTCCGGATCCGGGATTCTTGGCGAGCTCGGTGCCAGCGGGCAAATCACCCCGAGTTTTTCAATCGCCACGGTGCTGCTGGCCTTCGCCGTCTCCGTCGGCATCGGCGTAATCTTTGGCTTCTACCCCGCTCGACGCGCGGCAAAGCTCGACCCGGTGGAGTGCCTACGCTACCAGTAAGCCACCACCAACAAGTTGCGGTGAATTAGGGACTGAATATGCTATCTAGCAGAAAAAAACAGACACTATTTCACCGCAACTCATTGAAGGGCTGTTTGCGCCAGTTCCGGGCGTCGTCCTCGAGCTACTGGCGGATGACGGGCTTGTACGGGTCGAGCTTGCTCGGGGCGATCCTCCTCGCGGGCGGGAGGGCGCGCTAGGCGCGGCGAGCGCCTAGCGCGCGAACTCCCGTAAGAGCGCATCTTCCACTTCCCGAAGCGAAAGGGCCCCGCCTCCCTCGGCGGGACGGGTGACCACGATACAGCGCGCTCCCACGGCGCGCGCTGCGGCGAGCTTCTCGGCCGTGCCGCCTACGGTTCCCGAGTCCTTGGTCACAAGCCACTGGGCGCCCACCTGACGAAGCATCGCCTCGTTGAGCTCGCGGGTGAAGGGCCCCTGCATGCCGATGACGTGCGACGGCGAAAACCCCGCGTCGATGCACTTCGTTATAGCACCGGGCAGCGGGAGCACACGCACGAAGAAGCGCTCCGCGAAATCGGCGACGCGCGTGTAGGGAGCAAGCTCCTTGCTCCCCGTCGTGAGAAGCACGCGACCCGGGTTCTCGGAGAGAAAGCGCGCCGCGCAGGCGATCGACGCGACCGGCACGACGCCTTTGGGAAGCGCCTCGACCGGGCGCGCAAGGCGCAGGCATCGTGCACCCACGGCGAGCGAAGCGGCCCGGATGTTGTCGCTTGCGAGCGTAGCGAAGGGGTGCGTGGCGTCGACGACGATGCGCGCGCCGGAAAGCTCGCGCTCCATGTCGGCATCGTCGAGCCTGCCCGCATGCACCTCGATGCCCGGAAGCTCACCCAATAGCTCGCCTCCGTACTCGGTTGCCGCGTAGGCACGGGCGGGGATGCCCGCCCCGCTCGCCCATTCACACAGAAGGCGGCCCTCGGTGGTGCCGGCGAAGATGCGCAGCGCCGGCACGGATGCGGGGGCCGTCACTTCGCGCCACCCGTGCGCGTGATCTGGTAGAGCAGCGCGTTCATAATGGCCGCCGCCACGGTCGAGCCGCCCTTGCGACCCCTCGCGACTATGGCCGGCACGCGTCGCGCGAGCAGCTCCTCTTTCGCCTCGACCACGTTCACAAACCCGACCGGCACCCCAACGACGAGCGCGGGCACGATCTTCCCCGCGTCCATGAGCTCGGCGAGGCGCAGAAGTGCTGTGGGAGCGTTGCCGACGGCCACGATGAGCGGACCCTCGATGCGGCAAGCTTTGTCCATGCTCACAACGGCGCGAGTCGTGCCCGCGGCGCGCGCAGCCGCGGCGACATCAGGGTCGGCCATGTAGCACACGGCCTTGCAGCCGAGCTTCGCGAGCGCGGGCTTGCTTATGCCTGCGAGCGCCATGTTCGTGTCGGTGAGCACCGTGGCCCCTGCGCGCAGTGCGTCGAGCGCACAGTGCGCGGCGTCATGGGTGAACACGAGAGAATCGGCGTACGAGAAGTCGGCAGTGGTGTGGATGACGCGCTTCACGACGGGCTCTTCGAGCGGCGGGAACGTGCGGCCGCCGAGCTCTTCGGTGATGATCTCGAAGCTGCGCCGCTCGATGTCGCCGGGCGCCATCTCCTTGGAATCCATCTAGTACTCCACTCCTTCCCTTGCACATATCCCCTGCTCGTAGGGATGTTTCTTGCACCGCATCTCGGTTATGTAGTCGGCCTTCTCCACGATCTTGCGGGAAGGCGCGCGCCCGGTGAGCGCTACTTCGACGCCGCGCGCGGACATATCGAGCGCGCGGTCCACGAGCGCCTCGTCGACAAGCCCCTTCGATAGCGCGTCGAGCGCCTCGTCGAGCACGAGCAGCCCCTCCTGAGCGCCCTCGAGCTCGGCGAGCGCGGAAGCGAGGTTCCCATCGTGCAGCTCGCACGTCGCGGCAAGTTCTTCCGACGTCATTGACCAGGTAAACTTGTCCGACACCTTCCCCGCGAACACGGGCACGCCGAAATGCTCGGCGAGCAGGCGCGCCTCCCCGCTTTCGCCGTCTTTCAGGAACTGCACGACGACGACGTGGCGGCCTGCGGCGAGCATGCGAAGGGCGAGGCCCATCGCCGCCGTGGTCTTGCCTTTGCCGTCGCCATGATACACGTGGATCATACGCCCTCCTCGATAATGCGGTAGATATACTCCATGTCGAGCGCCCCGCGCACGACGTCGGCCAGGCGGTCGAATTCGCGCGCACGGTGATCGGCCGCGGACGCTGCGCCCGCAGCACCCACGACGCTCTCGGGCAGGCCGCGCATGCGCGCGAGCGAGCGCGCGAGGGCGAGCGCCACCCCCGGTTCGTCGAACAGGCCGTGGAGATAGGTTCCGAACACGTTTCCGCAGGCCGCGCCTTCTGGTTTGCCGCCAATCGTGCCCGCAGGAGCGCAGGAGACGGTCGTTTCTCCGTCGTGAATCTCGTACCCGCGCGCCGTCATGCCGTTCCACACCGAAAACGCGCCTTGGGCGCCCGTGATGCGCAGCTCCGACTGGGCGAGGCGCTTTTCCTCCTTGAACACCGTACTTGCAGGGATGAGCCCGAGCCCGCGCGCGGTGCCAGCGCCTTCCCTGCCGTGCGGGTCGGAAAGCTCGTCTCCCAAAAGCTGGTAGCCTCCGCATATGCCGAGCACCGGTGTGCCCGCGCCCGAAAGCGCGCGGACACAGGCTCCGATGCCGCTAGCCGCAAGCCAGCGCGCGTCGTCGAGCGTGGACTTCGAGCCGGGAAGCACCACCAGGTCGGGTCGGCCCAGATCGGTCGTCGAGGAAACGTAGCGCACGCCCATGCCGGGCACGCGCGAAAGCGGGTCGAAGTCGGTGAAGTTCGACAGATGCGGAAGGCGCACGACGGCGACATCGATGACGCCGCGCGCCTCGCGGGCAGATAGGCGCGGCGCGAGCGAGTCCTCGTCGTCCAGGTCAAGCGTAAGATACGGCACGACCCCCACGACGGGAACCCCGCACATCTTCTCGAGCGGGGCCAAACCCGGGCGCAGGATTTCCACATCGCCGCGGAACTTGTTCACCACAAGCCCCCGCAAAAGCGCGCGATCCTCGGGCGCAAAGAGCGCGACCGTGCCGTAGAGCTGGGCAAACACCCCGCCTGGGTCAATGTCGCCCGCGAGCAGCACGGGGGAGGACACGGCGCGCGCGAGCCCCATGTTGACGATGTCGTTTTCGGAAAGGTTGATTTCGGCGGGGCTGCCGGCGCCCTCGATGACGATGACGTCGTTTTCCTCCGCGAGCGAATCGAACGCCTCCAAAATCTGCGGCATGAGCGCCTTCTTTCGCGCGAAGTAGTCCCTCGCAGCGAAGGCTCCCTGCGCCTTGCCGGCCACGATGAGCTGGCTTCGGTGGTCGCTTTCAGGCTTGAGAAGGATGGGGTTCATGCGTACGTCGGGCGCGATGCCGCATGCCTCGGCCTGCATGATCTGGGCGCGCCCCATCTCGAGCCCGTCGGCCGTGACACCGCTGTTGAGCGCCATGTTCTGGCTCTTGAAGGGAGTCACGCGCAGGCCGTCCTGCGAAAGCACACGGCACAGTCCCGCCGCAAGCAGGCTCTTCCCCGCGTTCGACATGGTGCCCTGGATCATGATGGGCTTCGCCCTACCCACGGGTATCGACCTCCTTCGCCGAGCCTCGGCCATCCGCGCCCGCCATAGCGCCGCTGCAAGAAACGCCGCCCCATTCGTCGGGTTCGCCTTCGCCCGATGCACCTTCCGCCCGAAGCGCACGGCCGAACGCCATCGCAAGCCGGGCATTCTCCTTGCGCGTGCGCACCGCGACGCGGCACCAGAAACGGGACAGTACCGAAAACGAGTCGCACGTGCGGACCAAAACCCCCTGTTTATACAGGCGTTCGGGGATGTCTTTCGCCGGCGTGCGGACTAAAAGGAAGTTCGCATCCGATGGCACGACGGAAAGCCCGAGCGAGGAGAGCTCATGGGAAAGCCACGCTCGCTCGCCCGCCAATACATCGCGCGTGCGCGAGACGTATTCAACGTCTTCCAGGGCGGCGATGCCCGCGGCCTCGGCGACCGAGGAGACAGGCCACGCCTGCCCCGCCCGGCGAATCCCCTCGATGAGTTGGGCGTTTCCGCTGATCAGATATCCCAACCGCAACCCCGCCATTCCGTAGAGCTTGGTGAACGCGGAGAGCACGGCCACATGGCGCGAACACGCGGCGCGTGCGGCCACGCTCCTTTCGCGGGCGTCGGGCGCAAATCCGAGGAAGCACTCGTCCACGACGAGCAGCGCGCCCACCTGCTCGCAGCGGCAAGCCGCGGCCTCGATCACGCTGGGGTCGACGAGGCGCCCCGTCGGGTTGTTCGGATTGCAGAGGTACGCCACGTCTCCCGGCCCCTCGATCGCGCGGGCGAAGGAGGCGGGCACGTCGAAGTCGTCCGCTTCGGAGAGCGGGAACTCCTGCACGCATGCGCCGTAGTACGATGCCGCCTCCGCATATTCAGAGAACGTCGGCGCGCACACGACGATGCGTTTCGGGCGCACCGCCGCGGCGAGCCGCCAGATGATGTCGGACGCGCCCGCGCCGCAGACGATAGTATCTTCGGGAATGCCCTGGTCGCGCGCTAGCGCGCGAACGAGGGCGAGGCTTTCCCTATCGGGGTAGGCGTCGATTCGAGAAAGCGCCTTGCAAGCTGCGGCGACGGCGCGCGGCGAGGGGCCTGCCGGATTCACGTTCACCGAAAAGTCAATGAGGTCGGAGGCGCCCCCTTCGCAAGCGATGCCGAGCGATTGCGCGCTGCCCCCATGCGTACGGGCGCGCAGGATTCCCCCGGCAGCCCGGGGCGCGGCGTGGTCTTCCCTCATGCCATCGCCCCCACGGCGAGCACGACCGCCGCGCGCGCGGCGCCGAAGACGACGAGCGCGCATACGGACGCAGCGAGCATGAGCCTTGTCGCCCGGGCGATGTCGCCCCACTGGATTTCGCGGGACGCGTCTCCTATCGTCGGTTTCTCAACGAGCTTGCCGAAATACACCGCGGGTCCTGCCAGGCGCAGCCCGAGCGCGCCCGCGCACGCTGACTCGGTCTGCGCCGCGTTCGGGCTCGCATGGCGACGCCTGTCGCGGCGCCAGATGCGCGCAGCCCCGCGCGCGTCGAGCCCGACGATCGGGCACACGGCGATCATGAGCAGAGCCGATAAGCGCGAGGGAATCCAGTTCAGCGCATCGTCGAGGCGCGCCGAAGCGCAGCCGAAGTCGATGTAGCGCTCGTTTTTGTAGCCCACCATGCTGTCGAGCGTGTTCACCGCCTTGTACGCCATGCCCAAGGGCGCACCCCCGATCATAAGGTAGAAAAGCGGCGCGATGACGCCGTCGCTCGCGTTCTCCGCCACCGTTTCCACAGCGGCGCGCGCGACGCCCTGCTCGTCGAGAACAGACGTGTCGCGTCCCACGATGAGCCCGACGGCTTCGCGCGCTGCGACAAGGCCGCCCTTCGAGAACGCGCGGGCCACGGCCAGGCTCTGGCGGCGCAGCTCGCATGCCGCGAGAATCTGATAGCTCGCCCATGCCTCGGCCACGAAGCGCAAGCCGGAGTGAACCATGCCGCAAAGATGCAGGATTCCCCAGGTCAAAAGCCCAAACGCAAGCGGAAGCGCCACGGCAAGCACAAGCCCTGCGGCGCGCGTGCCCGCGGACGTTTGCGGGAATGCGCCCCGCAGGCGGCCTTCGGCCCACGTGATCGCGCGCCCCATGGCGACGACGGGATGGGGAAGCCAGCGCGGGTCGCCGAAGGCAAGGTCGGCCGCGAACCCGGCGGCGACGGCAAGAATCGTCATCACCGGGCATCGCCCCCCGAAGCGGGGCGAACGTCGCGAAGGCAGCGCCCATCCCAAGTGGCGGCCCATGCGCCGCCCGGCTCGGTATGCACGTCGAAGTATCCCATTTTCGGGACAGCTAGCTCGGAGAGCAGCGCTTTCACGGTACCCGCGTGAACGACGAAGACGGCGCGCCCACTCCCCTGGGCGCGCTCCGATTCGCACGCCTCCCGAAACGCCGCGATGACGCGGCGGGTGAAATCGCTCTTGCCCTCGCCATGCGGGCAGCGCGTCTCGCACCAGGAGTCTACCCAGGCGCGATAGCGCGCATCCTCTTTAAGCTCGGCGGCGCTTCGCCCCTCGAAGTCGCCGAAATCCATCTCGCGCAGACCGGGGCACGCCATAAGCTCCGCGTTCGGGAAGAGGATGCGCGCCGTCTGGTCGGTGCGGGCCATGCCGCTCGTGATAACACGGAACACGTCACGATCGCACGCGAGGTCGCGCAAAGCGCGCTCGCCCGCACTCGACAGGGGCTCGTCGGTGCCCGCCCCGCTGTAGCGATGGTCTTCCGTGCCCGCCGTGGCACCATGGCGCACGAAGACGACTTCCAAAGGCGCACCCGCGCCCTGCGTCCCTCGAGGTGCATCGGCAAGGTTTCCTTTGATGACCTGGGGAATCCCGCACGTCATGCGCACGACGACGTCGGCGCGCGCAGCGAGCGCGCATCCCAGGCGCCCCGCGCGCTCGCGCCATTGGGCGTCTTCCGCACTCATGGGGACGACCCCCGAGCCGACCAAGGGCAGAATCACTGCGTCGAAGCCGATCAGCCGCTCGAGCGCCCGGTCAGCGTCGAGCGCGCGTACGAGTTCCTCAGCACGGTAAGCGACACGGCCGGCAAAAGCCGCGGGCACGCCGCCCTCCGCAAACTGCGCCGCGTCGACGAAATCGTCCGCCGCGAACCCGAGCTTTTCGCGCACGAAGGTCCTCTTCCCCGAATGCGCGCCACCTACCACGAGCATCATAGGAGCATGCCCCCCGCCACCAGCATGGCAAGCATCGCGAGCTCGGCCCATTGCAGAAACCATCCGGCCAAATCCCCCGTCACTCCGCCGAAGCGGGACAGAGCAACATGGCGGTACCACGCGAGCGCCAAAAGCCCCGCCACCGCCATAAGGGCGCCGACGGCCTGAGCGCACGCGACCATCCCTGCAGCCGAAGCCGCAGTGAAAGCGCAAAGCGGCACGACGATCGCCGCGCGCTTCTTCGCAGGCGAGAGCCCCGCGGCCATGCCGTCCGCCCGCGCGGCAGACCAGCATTCAACGGCGAGCCCCGAAAGCGAGCGGGAGAACACGAGCGAGCACAGAAGTGCGAGGAACGCCCCCGCCGTAAGCGGCAGCGCGGTGAAAAGGGAAAACTGCAGAATAAGGTACACAACAACACCGATGACCCCGAAGGCGCCCGCCCGCGGGTCGTGCATGATCTCGAGCTTTCGCTCGCGCGGGGCCCAACTTGCAAGCGCATCGGAGGTGTCGCAGAGCCCGTCTAGGTGGATGCCTCCCGTCACCGCCACAGGCAGCGCCACGAGCACGGCCGCGACGATGGTCGCGGGCACGCCGAGCAGGTTCGCCACGTACCCCCACGCCGTCATGAGGAAGCCTTCCGCAAGGCCCACCAGGGGAAACGCGGCAAGCGCATGGGTTGACCCGAAATCGGTCCAGGCCGATTTCGGAACGGGGATACGCGAGAACGTTCCGAACGCCGCGCCGATTGCCTCTACTATCTTCACCTTGTAGGTCCTTCGCCTTTCATCCACACGGGAATCCCGCATACCACTTCGACTGCGCGGTCGGCCAGCGCCGCCACACCCGCGTTCACGCGCGCGAGCGCGCGCCTCCATGCCTCGGTCCCTTCATCGTAGCGCATCCCATCGGCGAACACGTCGACGGTGACCACCACCGTATACGCAGCGGCCTGAGCGAGCCGTTCAATGCCTCCGAGCACCTCGCGCGCCACAGCGTCAGGGTCACGCGGGGACAAGCCGCCTTCCGCGAAGAGCTCGTTCGCAAACAGGTTGCCCACGTCCTCCAAAAGAAGCGTGCAGCCGCGCGGAAGCCCGGGCACTGCGGCGCCCACGTCACGCGTGCACTCGAGGGTAGAAAACCCCTTGCCCTCGCGCAGCGCCCGATGGCGCGCGATACGGCGGGCGCCATCTTCCCCGAAGGGCTCCATCGTTGCGAGGTACACGCGGGGGCCGTCGTGCCCGAGGCACAGGGACTCGGCGTAGGCGCTCTTGCCGCTCGCGGCGGCGCCGATGACGAGCGTCACCTTCATTTCCCGGCCTCGAAATGCTCGTAAGCAGCCATACCAGTCGCCGTGAACGTCTTCCCATCCCGGTACACGCACAGCGCCGAATCCAGAAGGGGCAGATACGCCATGGCGCCCGCGCCCTCGCCCAAGTGCATGCCTGCGTCGAGGGGCGCCTTTATGCCGAGCTCGCGAAGGAGCTCCTGGCTTGCGGGTTCGCTTGATGCGTGGGTGCCCACGAGGTAGCCCAAGACGTTGGGGCACAGGCGCGCTGCGCACAGGGCCGCCGTACAGGATATGACCCCGTCGAGGAGCGCCGCCGCCTTCGAGGCCGCGGCCCCCAGGTAGAAGCCGCACATCGCCGCAATGTCGAAGCCGCCCACCTTCGAAAGCACGTCGATCGGGTCGGCGGGATCGGGCGAGTTCGCGTCGATAGCGTGCTCGACCACGTCGCGCTTGCGCGCGAGTGAGGCGTCCGAGAGCCCCGCGCCGCGCCCGACGAGGCTCCGCGCTTCCGCCCGAATGAGCACTGCGGCCACCGCCGCCGAGGTGGTCGTGTTGCCGATGCCCATCTCGCCCGCGGCGAGAAGGCGCACGCCGGTGCGGGCAAGCCCGCACGCGACGGCGATTCCGACCTCGATCGCGCGCACGGCCCCATCGCGAGACATAGCGGGGCCGTGCGCGATGTTGCCGCTCCCCCGCCGCACGTTCGCGCGCACCATGCGCGTGTCTTCTATACCCCGGGCCATACCCACGTCGACGGGCACGACCTCGGCACCCGCGAACGCCGCCATGCGGCAGGCGCTCGTGGCCCCCTCGCACATGTTGCGCGCGACGGCTCGCGTCACGTCTTGCCCGCTTTGCGACACGCCTTCGGCAACGACCCCGTTGTCGGAGAAGAATACCGCGAGCGCACGGGGGAACTCGGCCACCTCGGCGCTCCCCTGAGCTGCGGCGATACACGCGACGGCGTCTTCAAAGTCGCCCAATCCCCCCAAGGGGTGCGCGATGGAGTCCCACGCGGCGTACGCGGCGGCGCGGGCGCACTCGTCTGCGGGCGCGATCCGGGAGAGCGCGGATTCGAGCACGGCGCCCGGCGCCGACGAGAACGCGCGCTCGACTTCCTCGCGGATGCAGGCAAGCGCGGTTTCGGTTGCTTCAGCCATGCCGTCTCCTCTCTGCGAACGACGCTGCGGCAGACGCGAACGCGCGCGCAACGTCGGGGTTCGCAGGATAGTACACATGCGGGAAGCCCGCCACCAGGGACGGGGTGGTCGTCATGCACGGCCAGCCCTTGTCGCGCCGGGGCTTCTGCGCCCAAAAGTCGCCGCCCGGGCAGGTGGACTGCCAGTAGTGGAACTCGTGCGCGCGGATGCGTGTGCCGCGCGGCCCGTAGAGCCCGTCGCGTTGGGAAGTAAGCTCCACGTACCCGAAATGGGACAGCCTTCCCCCGTTCTCGCTTGCGCCCTCAAGGGCGCCCGCAACAGGCCAGCGCCGCCCCTCGCTGTCGGCGATTTCGCGCTGCAGGTACAGAAACCCACCGCATTCGGCGACCGTCGGCATGCCGGATTCCACCGCGCGCCGCACCGCCTCGCGCATCGGCGCGTTCTCGGAGAGCTGCCGCGCATGGAGCTCCGGGTAGCCGCCCCCCAGATAGAGGGCGCTTGTCCCCCGGGGCAACTCGCTATCACACAGGGGGCTGAAAAAGGCCAGCTCGCAACCCAGATCCTCGAGCGCGCGCAGGTTCTCCTCGTAATAGAACGAGAACGCCTCGTCACGCGCAACGGCGACGATGGGCCGCGCTCCCGCGATCGGCTCCAACCGGTAAGGTTCCTCGCGGATATCGGGTGCCGTCGCCGCTATTTCGAGCAAGCGGTCGACGTCGACGCTCTTTTCCACCAGCTCGGCCATCTTGTCGATGCGCGCGGAGAGCTGCTCGACCTCGTCGGCGGTCACAAGCCCCAGATGCCGGCTTTCGAGCGAGAACGCCTCGTCGGCGGGGATATTCCCCAAACCCGCGACGCCCGTGTGCTTCTCGATCGCAGGCGCCGCGTAGGCGCAGGCAGCGGCGCTCGTCTTGTTCAGCACGACGCCGCGCACGTTCGCACAAGGCAGGAACTCGGCGATGCCGCGGATTACGGCGGCGAGCGATAAAGACGCCCCGCGCCCGTTCACCACTAAAACGACCGGCGTTTCCGTGTCGCGCGCAACCTGATAGCTGCTCGCGTCGGCCACGCCGGGTGCCATGCCGTCATAGAAGCCCATGACCCCCTCGAGCACCGCGACATCCGCGCCCGCGGCGCCGCATGCGAGCAGTGCGCGCAGCGTCGGGGCGTCGGTGAAGAAGCCGTCTAAATTGCCCGAGCGCGCACCCACGACGCGGCGATGAAAGAGCGGGTCAATGTAGTCGGGGCCGCATTTGAAGGCCGCGCATGCAAGGCCGCGGCGCGCGAGCGCGCGCAGGAGCGCGCACGTTACGACCGTCTTGCCGCTCCCGCTCGAGGGCGCAGCGACCATGAAGCGCGGGATGGACGTGCTCACCGGGCGCCGCCTTCCCCACCTGCGGCGCTGCAGTTAGCAAGCGAGACCACCTCAACGGATGGGTTCCCCTCGACAGAGAGGTCCTCCCCGACAGGCGACTCAGCAAGCGCGCCGACTTCGGCAAGCTCCTCGGCATCCGCGCCCGCACCACGCGCGCTGACGAGGAACACGGGGTTTTGCGCCTTCATAAGATGGTGCGAGCCTACAGCCTCGGCACGGGCGGCCGACACCTGGCACGCCTCGAACCCCTTAAAGCGCGAACCCGAGAGGAGCGCGAACGCCTCGGTGAGCGTCTCAACGGTGACGCATGGCACGCACAGGCGAACCTGCGAGTTCTTCTCGAGCGCCGCCTCCACGATGGAGGGAAGCTCGCCCGCGCTCCCGCCGACGAACACGGCGTCGGGGACGGGCAGTTTCGCGAGCGCTTCGGGGGCGACACCGGGGACCGCATGCACGTTGCCGCACCCGAATGCATCCGCGTTCTCTCGGATGAGCCGCACGCCGGTCGCGTTGCGCTCGACCGCCCATACCGACCCCGCTCGCGCGACGAGCGCCGCCTCGATCGAAACGCTCCCCGTGCCGGCGCCGACATCCCACACGGTGTCGGTCGCGGTAAGGCGCAGCTTCGCGAGCGCGACGGCGCGCACCTCCTGCTTGGTCATGGGAACGTCGCCGCGGATGAAGAGCTCGTCGGGAATGCCCGAGGAAGCGTACGGCCAGCGGGAGCTCGCGGCGCGGGATGCGCCCGCAGAGTCCGCCGCGAAAGAAGCCGCCGCGGGCGCAGACGCGCCGGCCGGCGCCTCGGAGGCTGCGCTAGAGCCCGCAGGCGAACCGGCGCAGCCTGCGAACTCGATAAGCATCACGTTCAAGTCGTCGAACGTCTGACCTGCGATTTCACTTGCGGTCGCGCAGGTGATGCGCTCGTCGGGGTACGACAGGCGCTCGGCCACCGTCACGCGCGCGTCCCCGAAGCCAGCCTGCACAAGCTCGCCCGAAAGCCGCGAGGGGTCTTCCCCGCCCGACGTGGCGAGGAAGAGCTCACCTGCGCGCTCGGCCTCGGCCACGATGTCGCACGCCACGCCGTGAGCGCTCGCGAAGCGCCAATCCTGCCATGGACGCGCGAGGCGCGCGGCGAGATACGACGCTGAGCTTATGCCGGGAATGACGCGCACGTCCACCTGCGCGTCGCCGGAGAGCGCCTCCACCAGGCGGCGCGCGCCGCTGAACAGCCCCACATCGCCCGTCATCACGACCACGGCGCGCTGCCACGACGCCGCATCGGTGAGCGCGGCGACGATGTCCGCCGTCTTCACGAGCTCGCATCTCACCACGTCGGGCGGCACGTCGATGCTGACAAGCGCGCGATGAGCGCCGATGACCACGTCGGCGATGTCGATCGCGTCGAGCGCCGCGCGCGAGAGCAAGTCGGGGTTTCCGGGCCCCGCCCCGATGATCGTTACCTTTCGCATGGAATCTCCCGATACCCGCGCGGCGTGACCATACGGCCGCCTACGCGCTTCGTGTCCGCGTTGCCGACGAACACGGTGGTGAACATGTCGGCGTCGAACTCCCCCAGCTCGGAGAGCCTGCACATGCCCGACTGCTGCCCCTCGCGCCCGATGTTGCGTACCCAGCCGCAGAGCGTGTCGGGGGCCTTCCATTCGAGCATAATCTTCGCCGCGCGCGAGAGCCTGTCGGCGCGCTTTCTGCTGCGCGGGTTGTACAAACAGATGCAGAAGTCGGCGCTCGCCACGGCGGCGAGCCTGCGCTCGATGACCTCCCACGGCGTGAGCAGGTCGGAGAGCGACACGACCGCGAAGTCGTGGGCAAGCGGGGCGCCGAGCACCGCCGACCCGCTCTGAGCCGCGGTGGCCCCGGCGATAACTTCCACGTCTACATCGGGGTAGTCCTCAGCAAGCTCCAGCACGGGGCTCGCCATGCCGTACACGCCCGCGTCACCGCTGCACACAAGCGCCACGGCTTCTCCGCACTGCGCGCGCGAAAGCGCCAGGCGGCACCGCTCGACCTCGTGCATCATCGGCGTCGCGAGATGCGCCGCGTCGGGCACGGCGGCGAGCGCGAGCTCCACGTATTTCGTATACCCCACAACGATGTCGGCCGCCTCGAGCGCGCGCCGAGCCGCAATCGTCATGCCGTCGGGGCCGCCCGGGCCGATCCCCACCACGAAGAGCTTTCCCATCACCGCTCCTTAAACGAAAGTTCGATAGTTACCTTGGAAAACGCGACGGTCACGCCGCCGTGAGCGAGCTTCGGGAAGATAAGTTTGCCCCCGCCCGCGAGCGCCGCGCGCTCGCACACATTGTCGACCCCCACCGTCGCGCGCACGAAATCAGATGGCGAAACGCTACCTTCGACCTGCGACAACTCCTCTGCGGAATACGTCGCAAGCGGAATCTTGCGCGCGCGGCAGAAGGCGAGCAGACCCTCCTCGTGCGCCTTCACGTCGATCGTCGCCGCCTCGCGCACGGCCGAAGGCGAGATACCCGCCTGCCCGCACGCGAGAAGAAACGCCTCCCCGATCGCTTCGGCGCACGCACCGCGACGGCACCCTATGCCCGCAACGATGCAGGGCACGACAAGGCGAAGCGGCTCGGGCGCAGGCGCCTGCGCCCGCACGCCCGCCGGCTTCCCCGTCTCACCGGCGGGCACGACATCGCCCGTCGTCTCCGCTGCGCGAACGGACGCACCTGCATTCGCGCCAGCGAACGGCGACACGACAATATCGGCCCGAGCGCGGTCGGACGCAATGTCAACCCCCTCAGGCGGCTGTCCCGAAATCGACATGTCGGAATAGAGCGCCACGCGCCCGCCCGAAAGCAGCCGCGCCGACACTCGCTTGATGGCCTCGGGATTCGAAACGGCGAGCCCCGCACAGCGCGCCCACGTATCCACCGCCCACACGCCGCGGACGTCGGTCGCCGTGGTGATGACGGGGATGGCCCCTGCCGCGCGTGCCACAGTTTGCGCAAGCTCGTTCGCACCGCCCAAATGCCCCGACAAAAGCGGGACGGCAAAGCGCCCCGCCTCGTCGATTGCCACAACCGCGGAATCGCTTGCCTTCGAGGCGACATGCGGCGCGATCGCCCGCACGGCGATGCCCGCCGCGCCCACGAACAGAAGCGCGTCCGACGCTTCCCACGCGAGCGCCGTCCATGCGCGCAGGTCGGCCTTCCCCTCGCCGAACCCGCGCGAAACGGAAACGTCCCAGCCAGGGTCATCTTCACCTGTCTGCGCGCAATCGGAAAGCGCGTGTGCGGTGCGCTCCGCCAACGCATACCCCCTCTCAGTGAACGCTATGCAGGAAACCCTCATCTAGCGCACCACCATCGTCGAGAAGTAACTGCCCCGATCGGGCACATCGTCGAGCGAGCGGTACACGCGCTCGCCCGGAAGCCCACAGTCCTCTACGAGCTCGGCACCGTCGAAGGCGCCCTCCTCGCGAAGGATGCGCTTCGTGTCCGCAAGCGAGCGGCGCGCCTTCATGACCACCTTCGTCCCCGGCCAGCCGATTGCGCGGCGCACGTCGTCGTAGCCGCCGGGCACGATGTGCAGAGGCGACGACATCTCGGGCGTGAGGTCGCGCTCGAGCGCTGCGGCGACCGCGCAGAAGCTCGGCACGCCGGGAATGGCGCGCGCCTCGAACCCGCAGGCGCGCACGTCGGGCGCTATGCGCTGGAAGGTGGCGTAGATGCTCGGGTCCCCCAGGTTCAGCAGCGCGACGTCGCGGACCGCATCCAGGTGCGCGACAAGCTCGCGAACAAGCGAGGCATGCTCGGCCGCGCGGCGCTCGACGTCGCGCGTCATCGAGAATCGCACGGGGATCACCGTCTTGCCTGTAAGGTCGACGGCGCCGCGCACGATGTCGAGCGCGACCATGGCCCCGTCCGCCGTCTGCGGTGCGGCGATGACCGGACACGATTCGATTGTGCGGACGGCCTTGATCGTGAGCAGCTCGGGGTCGCCAGGCCCCGTGCCCACCCCGTACAGCACGCCTTTACTCATACGTAGCCCCCAATTCCCCGATAACTGCATCGGCGCCCGACGTGCGGAAAAGCTCTCGGCGCTCGGCGTCGAACACGACCGCGGCGATGTCGCATGCGCCCGCCGCGCGGCGGCGCAACCTGTCCTCGATTGCCACAGCGAGCGAGGCGGACGCAGCGTCCCCCACGCCGGCGGCCTCGATTACCTCGAGCGCCGCCGTGGTCGTGACCGACGACATGATCTCGCGCACGGTCTTCGTGCACGCGCCGGCCAAGGCCGCGTGGGCGGCCAGAATCTCCGCGCGGCAGTCGGCGGTACGCGAATGGGTGTCCATGATGCCGCCCGCGACCTTCACCAGCTTGCCGATGTGTCCCACAAGAAGGACATTGGTAAATCCCTCGCGAACGCAGCAATCAATCGCATCGCCCACGAAGTTGGAGATGAAGACCACCGGCGCACCGTTTAGGTGGAAATGCCCCGAGATGAACTGCGCGCCGTAGTTGCCGGGCGTGAGCACGACTCCGCGCCGCCCCATAGCCGCATGCTGCCGGATCTCGAGCTCGATGCTGTCGCGCAAGGCAGCGAGGCTGCGCGGCTCGACGATGCCCGTCGTGCCCAGGATGGAGATGCCGTCCTCTATCCCCAGGTGCGGGTTGAAGGTCTTTTCGGCAAGGGCAACACCCTCGGGTACCGAAATCGTCACAGCGATATTTCCAGAAAAGCCGTGCGCGGCGCACACCTCGCGCACCGCCGAAGTGATCATCGCGCGCGGCGTCGCGTTGATGGCGGCCGCCCCCACCGGCTGCTCGAGCCCGGGCAACGTCACGCGCCCCACGCCCACGCCGCCATCGACGGAAACTTCCGATTCGCGCGCGGGCACGCCCTTGCTGCCCGCAGCACCCGTGCCCGACCCCGCATGTTCCACGCGCGCGTACACGAGCACGCCGTCGGTCACATCGGCATCGTCGCCTGCGTCCTTTCGCACGGCGCACTGGGCGCACCCCTCGCCGATACATGCGTCGACCACGTTCGCCTCGACGGGCAGCCCGCCGGGGGTGACGATCGACACGCGGCCGACGGGCTTTCGTGACAAGAGCATCTCGCAGGCCGCCTTCGCCGCGAGCGCAGCGCAGCTCCCCGTGGTGTAGCCGCAGCGCAGGCGGGTCGTCCCGGTATATATGTAGTGCTCGAAGGCCACGCTAGCTGCTCGCCTTCCGATACCCCGTGGCAAACGAAGGGTCGTAAAGCTTGCTGCGCTCGTACGACTCCGCCTGCGCGCCGTCGTGCGCAAGCCCGCCGCGAGCTCCGAGCACGCGGCCCACCACCACGAGCGCCGTGCGGTCGATGCCCTCTCGCGCGCCCGCATCGGCGAGCGTGCCCACTGTGCATCGCACCACGCGCTCCTCAGGCCAGGTCGCCTTATACACGAGCGCCGCCGGCTCGTCGGAGCTGCGGCCCGCGGCCAAAAGCTCGGCGGAAAGCTCGGCGAGCATACCCGAGCTCAGGAAGATGACCATAGTCGAGCCGCTTTCCGCCATGGTGCGCATGCCCTCGCCCGCAGGCATGGGGGTGCGCCCGGAAAGCCGCGTGATCACGACCGACTGGCTGATTCCCGGCAGCGTGTATTCCTGGCGAAGCGCCGCCGCGGCACCGCAAAAGCTCGACACGCCGGGCACCACCTCGTAGTCCACGCCGCGCGCGTCGAGCGCGTCCATCTGCTCCTGGATGGCGCCGTACAGGCACGGGTCGCCCGTGTGCAGGCGCACCACTTCCTCGCCCCGCGCATCTGCTGCGCGCATCACGTCGAGCACTTCCTCCAAGGTCATGTGCGCGCTGTCGTAGACGACGCAGGATTCCTTGCACTCGGCGAGCAGCTCGGGGTTCACAAGGCTCCCCGCCCAAACGACCACGTCGGCCGCGCGCAGAAGACGAGCCCCGCGCAGCGTGATAAGGTCGGCGGCGCCCGAGCCTGCGCCAACGATATGAATCATCCGAGCCTTCCCTTCCCGTTTCTCATCGCAACCGTTTACGCCGCCATTCGCGCAGCGGGCAAAACACGGCGCCCGAAGCGGCAATCGGCGCAAATACGCAGGCAGGAGGCGCAATGCCGCCCGCCCTGGCTTTGACACGTTCACAAGTGCCCACTATCATAGTAAAAGATTCGGCAACGAGCATATGACAATCGGATAAAAGGAAATGACCGGCGCGGCGTCCGCACAGCCCGCGCTGGCTTGCGGAGGGAACCAGGTGGGAATCCTGGGCAAGGGACATTACTGTATAGGACGCGCGGGCGAACCGCCTCGCGCCCCAAGCCAGACTGCTTCGCCTTTTCCTCACGGCATCGCCGTGGCGTTAGCTCCTTGTGAACCCCGAGGGGTGCGCTTTTCTTTCGCTTGTGCCGACAAGCAACTGTCGCCGGGGGACCGGCAAACCGAGGAAAGGAAAAACCATGTCCGACCAGATGTCACGCCGCAGCTTCATGGGCGCCGCAGCAACCGGAGCCGTCGCGCTCGCCGGAATCACGCTCGCGGGCTGCTCCAGCACCTCCGCAAGTTCCGAGAAATCGAGCGAAAAGGAGAAGGCCGTGAAGCCGGTCATCCTCGTCACGAGCTTCGGCACGAGCTACAACGACTCGCGCCACATCACCATCGGCGCCATCGAAGACGCTATCCGCGAGAAGTACTGGCAGGACTACGACATCCGCCGCGCCTTCACCGCGCAGATCATCATCGACAAGCTGAAGAAGCGCGACGGCATCACGATCGACAACATGACCGAGGCGCTCGACCGCTGCGTGGAAGACGGCGTGAAGGAAATCGTCGTGCAGCCGACGCATCTCATGGCTGGCCTGGAATACGCCGACGTGAAAGACGAGCTCGACAAGTACGCCGACAAGTTCGACAAGATCTCGCTCGGCGACCCGCTGCTCACCTCCGACGACGACTACAAGAAGGTGGCCGCAGCCATTAAGGAGAACATGGCGTCCTTCGACGACGGCAAGACGGCGCTGTGCCTCATGGGCCACGGCACCGAAGCCGATTCCAACGCCGACTATGCCAAGATGCAGGAAGTGTTCAAGAACGAGGGCTTGACGCAGTTCTTCGTCGGCACCGTCGAGGCTGAACCGACCTGCGAGGATGTTATCGCCGCCGCGAGCGCCGCAGGGTACAAGAAGGCCGTGCTCGCGCCGTTCATGGTGGTCGCGGGCGACCACGCGAACAACGACATGGCAGACGAGACCGACCCCGACAGCTGGGCTGCGAAGTTCGTGGCCGCCGGCTTCGAAGTGACGTGCCTGCTCCAGGGTCTGGGACAGAACGCCGCGGTCGACGACATCTACGTCTCGCACGTGGACGACGCCATCGCCAAGCTGTAAACTCGCCGCGCACGGGGGCGCCGGTCGCGTCCCCGTGCAACGGGCATGCGCCTTCCCCGACCGACGGCGCATGCCCGTTGCATTCGCATCCCGCCCGCCCACCGCACGGCGCGGGCGGTCGAAGCGATTGAAAGGAACCCCTCCATGTTGAAGAAAACCCTCGTCTTCGCCCTGTCGGCGGCGCTTTTCGCGTTCTCGCTCGCCGGCTGCGGCGGAAATTCAATCGACAGCGCAAAGGCAAGCGATGCCGATTCCCAGGAAAAGACCGAGCAGGCGGCCGATGCGACCGAGGGTGCAAGCGCTGCCCCCATCACCGCCGACAAGGTGGCCGACGGCACCTATCCGATCACCGTAGATTCCAGCTCAAACATGTTCAGGATTGTGGACGCCCAGCTCATCGTGGAAAACGGCTCCATGCACTGCGTGATGACGCTTTCCGGCACGGGCTACGGCAAGCTCTTCATGGGCACGGGCGACGAGGCTGCCGCCGCGAGCGAGGCCGACTTCATCCCCTATGTGGAAAACGCGGAAGGTAAGTACACCTACGACGTGCCCGTTGATGCGCTCGACGAGGACACCGCCTGTGCCGCGTGGAGTATTAGAAAAGAGCAGTGGTACGACCGCACGCTTGTGTTCGAATCCGCCGGCGTCGATCTGCGCGCCGACGCACTGAAGTAACGCCATGCGGTTGATTCTCCCCAAGGGGGAAAACAGGAAGCTCCACAGCATCGCGGCGCGCGCGATCGCCTGCGTTCTCGTCGCCCTGCTCGCGCTTCCCTTCGCGGGGTGCAGTGCGAGCCCGAACGCGACCGGTGGCACGGCGGGCTCTCAGGAATACACGGTGAGCGTCTCGCTTTCCGGCGGGTCAGGGCGCGCAAGCATCGCCTCACCCACCACAATTGTGAAGGATGGCGACACCTACACCGCGACCATCACCTGGTCGAGTTCGAACTACGACAAGATGACCGTCGACGGCGTGGACTACGCGCCCGTAAACGACGGCGGCAACTCCACGTTCGAGATACCCGTCACGCTCGACGAGGACATCGCCGTGTCGGCCGAGACCGTCGCCATGTCGACGCCGCACACCATCGACTACACGCTCCACTTCGACTCATCCACCATGAAGGAGAAATCGGGCGACGATGCAAGCGGCGGCTCCCCTGCGGGAACGGCTTCAAGCGCCGCGGCCGACTTCCACAACGCCGATTTGGGCTGCGGCTGGGAGCCGACGGGAGCGCTTCAGCTTGAATACGCCGAGCACTTCACTGTCGACGAGTTCGAAGGCGGTCTGCGGCTTATCTGCGTTTCGAATGGGGAGCGTTTCCTCGTGGTGCCGCAAGATGCGAAGGTACCTGATGGGTTGAGCTCCGACATCGCGGTCATAAGGCGCCCCGCCGACAAGGTGTACCTCGTGTCGTCGGCGACGATGTGCCTGGTCGACGCGCTCGATGCGAACGACAATATCATCATGTCGGGCACGAAGGCCGACGATTGCTCGGTCGCAGGCTTCAAAAGCGCGCTCGAAAGTGGGGCGATCGCCTACGGCGGCAAGTACAGCGCGCCCGACTACGAGCGAATATCGGCCTCGGGCTGCACGCTCGCCATCGAGAACACCATGATCAACCACACGCCCGATGTGAAGGAAAAGCTGCAGAAGCTCGGGCTCGTCGTGCTCACCGAACAGTCGTCGAGCGAGCCCGAAGCACTCGGGCGCGTCGAGTGGATTAAGCTTTTCGGCGTCCTGTTCGACAAGGAAGACGAGGCCGCGCACCTGTTCAACGAGCAGAAGGCCCGCGTCGAGCAAACGTCGGGGCTCGCGTCGTCAGGTAAAACCGTGGCGTATTTCTACATTAACTCGAACGGGGCCGCCGTCACGCGGCGGGCGGGCGACTACGTGGCGCAGATGATCGAGCTTGCAGGCGGCAGCTACGCGCTCGATGACGCGCAGGCGTCGTCGACGTCAGGTTCGTCAGTAACGCTCGAAATGGAGCGCTTCTACGCGACGGCGAAGGATGCCGACATTATCGTCTACAACGGCACCATCGACGAGTCAGTCACCACCTTGAACGACTTCGTAGGCAAAAACGCGCTATTGTCGCAGTTCAAAGCCGTGAAGAACGGCAACGTCTGGGTCACAAGCGCCGACATGTACCAGCAGATGACTTCTACCGCCGACATTATCGACGAGCTGCACGGGGCGTTCACCGGCAATGACGCGAGCGACTTCCATTATCTGAGGAAGCTCGGTTAGCGCCATGAGAAGCCGGTTTTCCATGGCATACGACGAATCGGGGCGCGCCGCGCGGTGTCGCGTCGTGACGGCGCTGCTCGCTGTTGCCCTCATCGTGCTCGTCGGGGCCAACCTGTGCATCGGGAGCGTGCTCGTGCCCGCAGACCACATCCCCGGCATCCTTTCGGGCGGCGCGGCCAATTCCATGGAAAGCCAGGTCATCTGGGAGATTCGCCTGCCGCGCGTGCTTTCAGCCGTGCTTCTCGGCGGGGCACTTTCGCTTTCCGGGTTCCTGCTGCAGACGTTTTTCAACAACCCCATCGCCGACCCGTTCATCTTGGGCGTCTCCTCGGGCGCAAAGTTCGTTGTCGCGCTTACGATGATCGTGCTTCTAGGCGCGAACCAGGCCATGTCCTCGCCGGCCATGGTGGCCGCAGCGTTTCTGGGCTCGCTTATCACCATCGGCTTCGTGCTCCTCATCGCACGGCGCATAAGTTCCATGGCCATGCTCATCGTGGCGGGCGTCATGGTGGGATACATCTGCTCGGCGGCGACGAACTTCCTCATCGCCTTCGCCGACGACCAGTCCATCGTGAACCTGCACAACTGGTCTTTGGGTAGCTTCTCGGGTTCGAGCTGGGACGACATCGCGATCATCGCGGTCGTGGTGATCACCGTGAGCGCATGCGTATTCGCGATATCGAAGCCCCTTTCCGCCTTCCAGCTGGGAGAAGCCTACGCGAAAAGCGTCGGCGTGAACGTCGCACACTTCCGCGTGGTGCTCGTCCTTCTAGCGAGCATGCTCTCCGCCTGCGTGACCGCGTTCGCTGGTCCGGTGTCGTTCGTAGGCATCGCGGTTCCGCATCTCGTGAAGTCGGCGCTGAAGTCGTCGAAGTCCATCCGCGTGATTCCTGCGTGCTTCTTGGGAGGCGCCATCTTCTGCGCGGGCTGCGATTTGATCGCGCGCACGCTGTTCTCTCCCGTCGAGCTTTCCATCAGCGCCGTCACCGCCATCTTCGGCGCTCCGGTGGTTATCGCGCTCATGTTGAAGAAGCGGGTGAGGTAGATGGGGGAATTCGTGCCGCGGCCCAAAACGCTCGGAGGGGACATTCCATGCTTAGACAGTCCTGAGCTCGCACGAAAGCGCCAGAAGGCACTTTCGGCTCGTGCGGAACTGCGCGCGGAACGCCTCTTCCGAGCGGAGCCGAACCTCGAAACTACGGTCGAAACGCAGGCTGACGGAGCGCCGCTTTTCCACATAAGCGACCTGTCGGCGGGCTACGACAAGAAGGTCGTAGTCGGAGGCGTCGATCTGGAGGTTCGTGCGGGCGACGTCGTGGCGCTCATCGGGCCGAACGGCTCGGGCAAGTCGACCATCTTAAAAACCATCACACGCCATCTGGCACCGCTTGCCGGCGCGGTCGAGCTCGACGGGCGGGAGATTTCCCGATGGAAGACGGCGGAGTTTGCAAGGAACCTTGCCGTTATGCTGACAGATCGCCCCCGGACCGAGCTCCTCACCTGCCGCGATGTCGTAGAGGCGGGAAGGCACCCCTACACCGGGCGAATGGGCACACTCTCGCCCGACGACCATAGTCGGGTCGACGAGGCCATGAAAACCGCACGTGTGGAAGAGCTCGCCGAGCGCGACTTCATGCAGATAAGCGACGGGCAACGCCAGCGCGTCATGCTCGCACGCGCCATCGCGCAGGATCCGCGTGTGCTCGTGCTCGACGAGCCCACGTCGTATCTCGATATCCGCTACCAGATCGACCTGCTGCGAATACTTCGCCACCTTGCGAAATCGCGGAATGTGGCTGTCATCATGTCCATCCACGAACTCGAGCTCGCGCAGAAAAGCGCCGACAAGGTGATTTGCGTGAAGGACGGCCGGGTCTTCCGCGCCGGCGCACCCGAGGACATATTCACGCGCGAGACGATTGGCGAGCTCTACGGCCTTCAACATGGCACCTTCAACGAGCGCTTCGGCAGCGTGGAAATTGGACGCCCGCACGGCGATGCGCACACGTTCGTCATCGCCGGCGCAGGTACGGGGTCGGCTGTGTTTCGCCAGCTCATCCGGCAGGGCAAGGCGTTCTACACGGGCGTTCTGCACGAAGGGGACATCGACTGCGAGCTCGCGCGCGACCTGGCGGCGGAATGCGTGACCGAGCGCGCCTTCGAGCCGATCGGGGATAGAACCATAGCCCGCGCCAAAGAGCTCCTCGTCCACTGCGCGCGCCTTATCGTGTGTCCCGCCGCCTTCGGCACCATAAACGCCCGCAACGCAGAGCTCGTCGAGTTCGCACGCTCGCACGGTATCGAGGTCATGCGAGCGTGCGAAGGCGCATCGGAGGATTCCCAATTGGGGTGGAAAGGATAAACTGGACTTTCTTTTAAGGATCCTCAGGCTACAGCTCCTACGCCGGCGAGGTCTACAAGGCGCCGGAGAACCTCGTAAACAGGAATTTCCACGCCGACGAGCCCAATTAGGCCTAATCCAAGCGAGATTCCAGACTCGACAGGCCATTGAGAGTCAGGTCGTTGGCGACCTCAGAGACGCGCTCAATAGGAACCGAGCCGTCAGACAGCGCCCACGTGCGATAGATACCGATAATGCCTGACAGCAAAAACGCCAGATAGTAGTCGAACATCTCATCCTTAAGGCCTTGGGGCAGCAGATTGCGCTCGGCAATCTCGTGCTCGAGAGGTGCACGAAGACGAGCCATAAAATCATCGAGCGGAATGTTCTCGATCAGCTGACGATTGAGCACCAGGTTGTTGCATAACGCCTCGTTAACGGTTTTAAAGAAGGTCGCCGCCGCTCCCAGGGCGCGCTCGTTGGTGTCACCGTCCATTGAAGCAAGCGTTTTCTCGACCGAGTCGACAATCATCTCCACCACATCGACGGCAATGGCATCGAGCAGGCCGTCGACCGTACCAAAGTGAACGTAAAAGGTCTTGCGGTCGACATTGGCCTCGCGCGCGATGGCACTCACCGTAATGTCTGCCAGCGGCTTTTCCATGAGCAGGCGCTCGAAAGCGGAAAGGATGGCATTGCGGCTGCGAACGATGCGGCGATCAATACGCGGTTTGCTGGTGGCCATGGGCGTGTCCCTTCGATATGCGGGCATACATCAACAGATGAGAGATAATCTACGTAAGAGGATTATCCCCCATCCGGCACAAAAAAGCCCGGCAATATGAAGAACGCACGACTGCCCTACTGCGACTTAGGGTGCTTCTTCTTATTGAGTGCCGACGGAGATACGCGAATACCGTCGCCTGTCTGGCGCACATAGGCTTTATGAGCCGGCTTAGCGGTCCCAGAAGCCTTCTGAGCGTGCTTCTTGGGATCAACGGTAACAGCATTCGTGGGGTGCGGCTTAGTGGGCGCAGAGGGCGTCTGAGGCGTGCGGCCGAGTTTGCGCATCACGCGATCCCAGCGCGCATGGATGCTCTCGTTGTGGGCGCTCTTAAGGCCCAACAGGGGCGCAGCCAAAATGGTCGGCGCAATAAACGTAATGAGGCGCCACAGCAGATAGCCGGCGGTCGAAGCCGACCCAAAGAAATGACCCAAGAACAATGCAAAGCCGCCCTCAGCGCCACCAGTTCCACCGGGCAAGGGGACCGCAGAGCTCAACAGCTGGACAAAGGCGCTCGCGGCCATGACCGAGAAAAAGTCGACCTCGTGGTGGCCAAAGGCAAGCATCAGGAAATACGGCACGAGGTAGAAAAACGCGAGCTGCATCATGGTGATGACCACCGTGAGCAGCATGGACGAAAAGTGGCCGGCTGAAAGCTTGAACTTCTCGGAGAAAGAGTAGATTTCGCCGTCGACAAACGTACGCCAGTCCTCAATCTTGGTGGCCGAGACGCCCATTCGCTCGAGCCAATTGATAATGCAGTGCGCGACGCGCGTGACGGTCTTAGGCATGAGCGCGACGGCAAAGATGCCAAGCAGAATGCAGCAGTGACCGCCAAAGCTAAAGACGCACAGCAGCGTCATGTCGCCATAGCGCTCGGCGAAAAACGGCATTCGGGCAAGCAGCAGAATGGCGCCCCAGGCAACGAGGCCAAACTGATACACGATAAAGCGCGTGAACTGCGTGGCACCGGCCTCGCCGACATTTTGGCCTGCCTTGGTCAGGCGGTAAATCTGGGCGGGCGTAGAGCCCATCATCATGGGCGTCAGGTTGCCAAAGAAGATACCGCTCGCCTCGACCGAGATCAGGTCGCGAATGCCGACGGGCGAATAAGGGTCGAGCCAAACGGCGATCGCATAGGCCACAATGCCAAAGAACAGATACATGAACATGCAAAGACACGCGATAACGAGCCATGGCGCCTGGACGCTCGACATAGCGGCCCAGAACTGCCCCATCTGCCCGGTTACCACCAGATAGACGATATAACCCACCAGCACGACGCCGATAAAGATGGCGCCGCGGCGTGCGCTCTTATTGTCATCTCCGCCCGAGGCCTCAACCTCGACCTGGGGCTTAGACGTATGCTGAGAGGACTCCGTCATGAGACTCCTTCTAACAGTCAAAATATCTTGGTTATTGTACCCGTAAGGGCCATAGGCAGAACGCAAAGCTCTGGTTCAAACGGGAATTGCAGACGGTTGTTTGAAAATAAAAAACCCGGCCTTCCATGGGAAGACCGGGTATCAGATGCGTGGTAGCCCGTACCAGATTCGAACTGGTGATCTCCGCCTTGAGAGGGCGGCGTC
>CAJMPY010000015.1 GCA_905215385.1 uncultured bacterium
TTTATATTTTTGTTCATGTAATCACTCCTTCTTAATTACAAATTTTTAGCATCTAATTTATTGAGGTTTTTCGCCTCGGATGCATTTAAATCCTCCAATAAGAGCGTTTTTTGGCGATTATTCTCGAGAATTGTCTCCTTCCGATTATTTGCTTTTATCTTTTCGCTTTTCTCGTGCGACCGTCCGCCCATGCCAAGCAGAAAGCCGATTCCAATTAGCGTGGTTATTGCAAGAGGGAGAAATGGTTTAATCACATTAATAAAGCCAAAAAAGGGCTTTACTAGGTATGAGCAGTAGCCGCCGAGGTCGGGACTAAAAATAAGGGCTACAAATGCATACCCGCTGAAAATCGAACTAATAAACGAAGCGAAGATCGCCGTTACGAAGGCCAGTGCGATAATTCCTGCGGCAGATGTTGCGCCAAACAATAGGGCCGATAAGATGCCTGAAGATATATTGCCGGCCAGTCCACTTTCGTTGTAGTCGTTTGGAACGTCGGTCGGGACCAGTTTTTTTCTTTCTGAATTGACATAGCCTTCGAGAGCACGGATTGCGTTTTGCTGTACAAGCACTGATTTTTCTAAATTGTAGATTGATTTGACGTAGTTTCGCAGGTCGTTCCCCTGAACTTCCATATCTGACCTTCCTTGTTGTAATATATCCCAACAGTAGCATTACTATATCACGTACGCTCTCTAGCATGGATAACAGCCAAAATGCGGGATATAGAGTGCTCGTAGGTCATAATTTAAAAAAGCTGAGAACGACCCAAGGGCTGTCGTTGCGAAAACTTGGCTATATGACCGGAATTGACTATGCGCATGTTCATTCAATCGAAACGGGCAATGCTAATCCGACAATTGGTACATTGATAAAACTTGCCGATGCATTGGACATCGACTTGAAAAGTCTATTAGACTCGAATTAGCAAGTCATTTAAAAGCCGAATGATTGATATCTGCCTGCTACAATGGAGCGAAATCTCCTATATAGCATCGAGCGGGGCATCACATCGACTGGGGAGGTACGCATATGTCGGGCACTCAGCATAAGATCGCTTCCGGCAAGCGCCTGGACGTCATTAGCTGGGACGAGTTCTTTATGAGCGTGGCCATCGCCGCGCAGCGCCGTAGCAAGGACCCCAACACGCAGGTGGGAGCATGCATCGCCAGCACCAACCACCGCATCCTTTCGGTGGGTTACAACGGCACGCCCTCGGCGCTCAACGACGACTTTTTCCCGTGGGGTACGAGCGATGACCCGCTGCAGGACAAGCACAACTACGTGGTCCATGCCGAGGCCAACGCCGTGCTCAACTACCGTGGCTCGCTCAAGGACCTCGAGGGTTCCACGGTCTACGTCACGCTGTTCCCGTGCCACGACTGCGCCAAGATCCTGGCGCAGGTGGGCGTGGGCGAGGTCGTCTACCTGGACAATAAGTATGCCGACACCGATGACGGCCGTATCAGCCGCCGCATTCTCGACTCCTGCGGCATCAGCTACCGCCAGGTCATCGTCGATGTCCAGATTGGTACCGGGGAGCAGACTCAGCAGTAGCGCGTGCCAACGCCAGCTGGCGGCAAAACAGCCAAAAGAGACCCGTCCCAAATTGACTGCTCGTGAAAGTCGTGTCCGCACGCATGGCTGGCGCCTAAGCGGGTACATGGCTGTAGTAACATAGCCCCTGTCCGCGGGCGTGCCCGCGTTATTGTGAGAAAGGAGCCCCTGTGGCTGTTAACGAAGAGCTGCTTAAGAAGGTTCTTGAAGAGATTCGCCCCAACCTGCAGGCCGATGGCGGCGATATGGAGTATGTGGGCGTCGACGACGAGGGTGTTGTCAAGCTGGAGCTGCAGGGCGCCTGCGCCGGCTGCCCCATGAGCTCGCTAACCCTTTCCATGGGTATCGAGCGCATCCTGAAGGAGCATGTGCCCGGCGTTACCCGCGTTGAGCAGGTCAATGCTTCCGGCGAGGCCGAGGACCTGTACGACGAGTACGCGCCGTTCTAAGATGCGAAAGCTGCGGACGGTACGCTCCGCATAGACGTTACGTCCAAATATGCGGCTGCGAGCGTAAGGCCCGCGGCCGCATTTGTATGTAGGGAGCAGGGGATCGATATGCTCAACGACCTCTACCATATGCTTGATCCCGTCGCGATCTCGGCGGGCCCCATCACCATCTACTGGTACGGCCTGGCCTATGTGGTCGGCGCCCTGCTTACGGCAGTCGTTATGTATCGCACGCAGCGTCGTTGGGGCTTCGACATTACGATCGATGACTTGACGAGCGTCGTGGTCGGCGCGGTCTTTGGCCTCATCATCGGCGCGCGCCTGTTTTACGTCGTCTTTTACGGCGATGGCTACTATTGGACCCACCCGCTCGAGATCTTTGCCACCAACGAGGGCGGCATGAGCTTCCACGGCGGCCTGGTGGGCGGCATCTTGGGCGGCATCATCGTGTGCCGCATGTATAAGCTCGACGCCTGGACCGTCGCCGACCTTGCCGTGATCGGCGCCCCGCTGGCCCTGTGCCTGGGACGCTGCGCCAACTTCGTAAACGGTGAGCTGTGGGGTAAGCCGACCGATCTGCCCTGGGGTGTGGTCTTTGGCGGCACCGCGGGCGATGTGCCACGCCATCCCTCCCAGCTCTACGAGGCGTTTCTTGAAGGCATCGTGCTCTTTTGCATCCTGCAGGTGCTCAGTCGCAAAAAACCGCTGATGCCCCAGGGTACGTTTATGGGCGTCTTTGTGATGGGCTACGGCATCGTTCGCTTTTTGATTGAGTTTGTGCGCGTGCCCGATGCGCAGCTGGGCTATCTGCTGGGCGGCGTCATCACCATGGGTCAGCTGCTGAGCCTGCCGCTCGTAATCGCGGGTCTGGCGCTCATCATCTTCGCCCGACACCGCAACCGTCCCCAGCGCGTCTACCTGGACGCCTAACCAAGACCACCACAAAGGGGACAGGCGCCTTTGTGGTGGTCTGCTGGGCAACGATGGCAGAACTGTAACGTTTTCCCAGATAAAACCTGCCAAAATAAACCTGTCCCTTTTTGGCGGGTTTCTAGAAAGGCTCTTTGGACTGTGAAGGATTCCGACCTCTCCACAACGGCTGCGCGCGACGCTGCCCGCATCGTCTGGTTTAAGCGCTACCCCGCCAAGCAGACGCTCATCGCATTTCTGCTCGCGCTGTTGGCGACCACGGCGTTTTCCATCGATCCCGCGCCGGTCTCGAGCAACGCAGTCTTGGCGATTGACCCCAAAGCCTCGGGCATGCTGTACGTGTGCTACGAGGTGCTCCTCTCGTTTGCCGGCCATACCGACGCGGTCATGCTGCTTGCGCTTGCCTGCCTGCTCACTCTGCCGTTTCGCTACGTATTCTTTGGCCGCGGCGATGCTTGGCGTCCTTCGGTGATCCTTCCGTCGCTGTTCTTTGCCGTCTGCATGGTGTTTGGCCGCAGCTACGACCTCACCGATTCTGCCGAGATCGTACTCGGCGACAAGGCTCGGATCATCTGCGCCTGGATAGGCGGTGCGGGCTGGATGCTCTTGGCGGTCGTTGCCTTCTACCTGGCTTTTGAGTGTCTAGATTGGCTGAGCTCTCGGCGCATTCCGTTTTCCGAAGCGCACTTTGGCCGCGTATGGCGTGTGGCTCACGCCGTGCTTTCGGTCCATCCCTTTGTCGGGCCCTTCCTGGTGCTTATGGTCGCCTGGGCGCCCACGCTCATCGCTTCGCTGCCCGGCCTTTTTATGGGAGATACGGGTGCGCAGATTCGCCAGTGGTTCAACTACCCCAACGGCACGAGTGACTACCTGCGTCTGCTCAATCCCAATGTGTTGCTCAACGGACATCACCCCGTGGTGCACACGGCTATCATCGGTTCGTGCGTCCAGCTGGGGCTTTCACTGTTCAACAGTGCCAACGCAGGTCTTGCCATCTACACCTGCGCTCAGTTCGTCATTACGGCCGCCTGCATGGCCTATTCCATCTCGTCGCTGCGCAAGCTGGGCGTGAGTCTGCCGGTCCGCGGCGTGATCTTGCTGTTCTTTGTGTTTATGCCCATGTTCTCCAACTACGCGGCCCTGCTTACCAAAGATGTGCTGTTTGCCGACGCGTTTTTGGTGCTGTTGGTGCAGGCCGTGAAGCTCGTGGCATGCGGCCTGCCCCGTCGCGATGCCAATGCCGAGCGTGCGGGCGAACAGAGGCCCGTGCTCTTTGCGCGCCATGACTGGCTGCTGCTCGCTCTGGGCGCCATGGGTTCCACGTTTCTGCGCAACGGCGGCCTGGTGTTTCCCCTGGCGGCATGCGTAATCGCGGCGGCGTTTTGCGCATGGGACGCGCATGTGGCTCGTCGCGCAGCCAAGCAGGCTGGTGCTGCGCCTTCGGGCTCCATCCCGCGGTTCCGCTGGGTGGGAGTTCTTGCGGGGCTTGCACTCTGCCTTGCCTCTAATATGTACTTCACCAAGGTCTTTATGCCGGCGCACGACATTACGCCCGGCTCCAAGCGCGAAATCCTCTCGATTCCGTTCCAGCAGACGGCTCGTTTCGTCCAAAAGCACGACGGCCTCAACTCGGGCGTCAACCCCACGGTTAAGGAAGACGGCACCATCGTGGAGGCTCCTTGCGACGGCTTGGTGACCGACGAAGAGCGTGCCGTGATTGACCGGGTGCTCAAGTACGAGAATCTGGGCCGCCGCTACAACCCGGATAAGTCGGATGCCGTCAAAAATTGCTTTAACGAATACGCCTCGCAGGAGGACATCAAGGCCTATTTTGAGGTGTGGGCCCAGATGTTCAAAAAGGATCCCGAGTGCTATATCTCGGCGCTCATCAATAACTACTACGGCTACTTTTATCCGAGTGCCCGCGATGCGTGGGTCTACAGTACGGCGCGCAGTGCCGAGATTATGGCGAAGCCCGATAACCTCAAGTACTTTGACTTCCATCCGGTCGATAGCAAGGTTGTGCGCTGGTGCGACCACCTGATAAACCTGTATCGCGTGGCGGTGCAGCGCATTCCGTTTATCTCGCTCACCATGAGCTCGGCCACCTATGTGTGGATCATGATCGCCGTGGTGGTCTATCTGCTACGTCGTCATTCGTGGCGCGGTCTGGCCATTTGGTTGCCGCTGCTGGGCGTGCTTGCCGTGTGCCTGATCGGTCCCTGCAACGGTTCGACCTATATGCGCTACCTGTATCCGGTTATCGCCTGCATGCCCTTTGCCATCGGCGCCACCATCACCCGCAGCGACCTCCTCTGGTCCTAATTTGGTGCAAAGGGGACAGGTTGCTTTGCACCAAAGGGTGGCATCATCACGACGCCTTCATTTTGGGGTTTATCTCGCAGGCCAGTAGGTATATCATAACGACGTTTGTTTATATTGCCCGAGCATCTGCGCTGGGCTTTAGGTCGAAACCGATAGGAGACACGTATGTCCGGACACTCTAAGTGGGCCACAACCAAGCATCGTAAGGGCGCGCAGGACGCCAAGCGTTCCGCCCTCTTCTCCAAGCTGAGCCGCAACATCACCGTTGCTGCCCGTCTCGGCGGTGACCCGCTGCCCGAGAACAACGCCAGCCTCGCCGCTGCCGTTGCCAAGGCCAAGGCTCAGTCCATGCCCAAGGACAAGATCAAGTCCGCTATCGACAAGGCCTTTGGTTCGGGTGCCGATGCCGCCGTCTACGAGAACATCGTGTACGAGGGCTATGGTCCCGCCGGTGTTGCCGTCTACGTTGACTGCCTGACCGACAACCGCAACCGTACTGCCGCCGATGTCCGTTCCGCTTTCTCCCACGCTGGCGGCAACCTGGGCACTTCCGGCTCCGTCGCCTTCCAGTTTGAGCGCAAGGGCCAGATCGTCGTCGCGAAGGAGATCCTGGATGAGAACGCCAAGAAGGAGACCATGATCGCCAACGGTGCTGCCGGTGACGAGGATGAGTTCATGATGGCCATCGCCGAGGCCGGTGGCGAGGACTACGAGGACGCCGGCGAGGAGTGGATCGTCTGGACCGCTGCCAACGACGTCATGGCTGTCTCCAAGGCACTCGAGGAGCAGGGCATCCAGGTCAAGGGCTCCGAGACCACCATGGTCCCGACTACCCCGACCGAGGTCTCCGGCGCCGACGCCAAGAAGGTCCAGCGCCTCATCGACCGCCTCGAGGAGCTCGACGACGTCCAGGACGTCTACAGCACCATGGATATGACCGACGAGGTCATCGCTGCCCTCGAGGAGGAGTAGCGCCCGCGCGGGTTAAGCCGCGCATATCTGGGCATAATGAAACGAGCATGCAAGCCTCGTGGAATAGATGAGCCGGATCCGCGTGCGTACAGCACCGGACCCGGCTCTTTTATAATGATGCGAATCGTTTTGCATTCTGTGGACCGAAACCTGAAGGGAGCGCGCGTGCGCGTACTCAAACGAGCCCTAGCGATCGTGTATCTTGCCGCCGCCATCGTGGCGCTGGGTACGCTTGTCTGCCAGTTCTGGGGACCGTATACGTATCGCTTTATGCTGCTGTTACGTGACACCATGCCTCGCGTCGTCGTTACGGTGTGCGCCGCCATCGTGGCACTTGGCGTGCTCATCGGGTTTTTCCGCCTGATGTTCGCGCGTCGCGAGCCGTCCTGCGTGCATCCGGCGGGGGAGCGCAATATCGAGGTCACGCTCGCAGCGCTTTCCTCGTGTGCCCGTGCCGCGGCGGAGTGCGATGATCGCGTGATGGTTGAGCATATCGAGGCACGTGTTCAGGGTTCCGATGAGTCGCGCGTTCGTTTTAAGGTCGAGGCCATCGCGCTCGACGACCGGGACGTGGCCTCCCAAGCTATCGCGATGCAGCAACGTATCGAGGATGCCTGCGACACCATGCTCGGCACGCCGGGCACGACCGCGCGCGTCCGTTTTTTGCCGTCCAAGACTACCGTCCAGACCGTGGAGGTTTCCGGTGAGTGATATCAACCAAGACAAGACCGCCCGCACGCCGCGCCTGGCGATCGACCAGAACGCTACGCCGGCAGGCGAGACCGCCGACACCAAGCCCGAGGCCGGCGAGCAGCATGACGTCGCCGCTAACGACTTTGACGAGGCCATGGGTCTCATCAAAGGTACGGGCGCTGCTATCTGGAGCTATGCCGTGCGCCACCCCAACACTACGCTCGGCGCCGTGGCAGGCTTTATCCTCGCCGTGCTGGTACTTACGTTGGGCCTGTGGGACACGCTCGTCATCGCATTCTTTGTGCTGATCGGTGCCGTGATCGGCCAGATTCGCGACGGCGAGAACGGCATCGTCAACTTCTTCGGCCGCCTGTTTAGCGGCCGCTAATACGTATTCGACTGTTGCATCCGCGGCAGGCATAAGGAGGAACCATGGCTTTTAACACGAAGGTCGATGTGGCCGATACCGAGCTCGAGGCAAACGAGGCCGTCGCCGCCGAGGCGGAGGACGTAACGCTCGAGGACGAGGCGCTCGTCGAGGCAGAGTCCGAAGATGAGGGCGACGAGGAGGCGGACGAGTCCGAGGACTCGCTGACCTATTCCAACGGCGTGATTGAGAAGATCGTCGCCATGGCCACCCGCGAGGTGCCGCACGTCCTGGGCATGAAGGGCAACCTCATGCACTTTGTGCAGGAGCAGTTTGGTGCCGAGAACCTGACCAAGGGCGTGACGGTCGAGGTCACCGACGACAACCGCGTGGTCGTCAACATCTCGGTCATCATCGAGTACGGTGCCTATGCGCCTGCGATCTTTGACGACGTTAAGGCGCGCGTCACCGAGCGTCTGGCAGCGATGACCGGCCTTGAGGTGGCAGGTGTCAACCTGCGCATCGAGGATGTCATCACCCCCGAGGAGTACGAGCACCGCACCAGCCAGCACGAGTAACCTACCAAAAAGGGATGTTTATTTTGGCAGGTTTTATCTGCGAAAACGTTAAACGGCCGACCGCGCAAGCAAAAGCGTGGCCGGCCGTTTTTGTACGCACCCGATGTAGTCATACCGCTCGTCTAACTAAGGGTTGCAAACCCCGCGTTCCGCGTTACCCTAATGGGCGCATTGTTTCCAAATTGTTAACGAGGGGTTGCCGTAATGGCCGACGAACACGAGACCGAAAGCAAGGCATGGGCGATTGAGGCCGCTGCGGCAGAGGCGGCGTCGCGTGCCGCCGAGGAGGTGCATCGTCCTCCGGTGGTGCCGATGGAGCGCGTGGTCGATCGCGATGTTATTGAGCAAGGCGAGCGCGCCGGCCGCAAGCGCAGCCAGGAACCAGGCTTTCCGCGCTTTTTTGCCGAGCTCAACCTGGGACTGATCCTCACGGCCTTTGCCATCGTGGCTTTCAAAACGCCCAATCACTTTGCCTTCGGCGGCACCTCGGGTGTGTCGGTCATTCTTTCTACGCTGTTCCCGACTCTGCCCGTCGGCGTCTTTATGTGGATTATCAACGCGATTCTGGTCATCCTGGGTTTTATCTTTTTGGAGCGCAAGGCAATCCTTTGGAGTGTCTTTGCCTCGTTTGCGCTTTCGGCCTACGTCTCGCTGTTTGAGCTCTTCATTCCGACGGATGTTTCGATGACGGGCGATATGTGGCTCGACCTGTGTTTTGCCGTCATCTTGCCGGCGCTGGGCAGTGCCATTGTCTTTGACATTGGCGCCTCGACGGGCGGCACGGACATTCTTGCCATGATCCTCAAGCGTCGCACGACGCTCGAGATCGGACGCGCCTTGCTGCTGGTCGATATCGGCATCGTAACCATCGCGGCTTTCCTGTATGGCCCGCGCGTTGGCCTGTACTGCGTGCTTGGCCTGTTTGCCAAGACGCTCGTGGTCGATAAGGCTATCGAGAGCATTCACCTTCGTAAGGTCTGCACGATCATTTGCGCCGAACCGCGAAAAGTCGAGGAGTTTATTGTCAAGCATCTCAACCGCACGGCAACGATCAGCCGTGGCTACGGCGCCTTCTCGGGCAAGTGCGTCACGGTGATTATGAGCGTGCTGAGCCGTCGCGAGGCAGTGCAGCTGCGCCGCTATACCCGCGAGATTGACCCTGGCGCCTTCATCACCATCGTCGATAGCTCCGAGATCGTGGGCAAGGGCTTCCGCGGCACGAACTAGCGCGGACGCACCCTTCGAATCATTGAATAAAGCCGCCTACGTTGCAAATCGGCCATCTTGGAGTATTTGTCCCCACATTGGGCGATAATGTTGCCAAAGACATCGTTTGCGATCCAGGTGATTCGCTCTAGATACGAAGGGATGATTTCGATGTTCTGTTCGCAGTGTGGCGCCCCCATGGGCGATAACGACAAGTTCTGTGGCGCGTGTGGCGCTCCTAATACCGGTGCTGCAACCTCTGCTCCTCAGGGGCAGTCTCAGCCTCAGCAGTTTGTTCCTCAGCCTAACGTGAACGTGCCCAAGGGCTGTGTAGCTCAGGCGTTTGAAGACATGACCAAGACGCCGGGCGTGCTGCAGCGCGTGTGCCAGATTGCCTTTTTGCCGGCGCTCATCTGTGTCGTGTCGGTGCTCGTGCTCTTCATTCCCGTTATCGGCGGTATCGCGGCTGCCTTCGGCTTTTTGGCTGCCTGTGTGGCAAGCGCGTGCGGTTCTGGCTTTGGCATCGAATGGGGTCGCGACCTGTCGCTCAAGGTCGATGACGGCATGGATCGTCCGTTGATGCGTTCCACGTCGTTTGGCCTTGGCGTCTTTTCGGGCGTTATTTCGAGCGTGCTCAAGGTTATCGCGGCTATTCCCGTTATTGGTGTAGCGCTTTCGCTGGTGGAGAGCGTGGTAATTGGTGCCGCGGGTGCGTACTCTTATTACGGCTCCTATGCGCTTGAGGCCGCTCTATTTGGCTCGCTGGGCCTGTTTGTTCTGGCTATGATTGCCACGGCGGTCCTGGGTGTCTTCTTTACTATGTTCGCCGACATCGCCGTGATGCACTTTGCGGTGACCGGTCGCGTCGAGAGCGCGTTTTCGCTCGATAAGGTCTGGGCGGCCTTTAAGAACAATAAGACCAAGCTGTTCTGCGCATCGTTCCTTCCCGAGTTTTTGACGGGTCTGGTCGCCAACGTTATCACATGGATCCTGACGCTCGTCTTTGGCACCATTGCCTCTGTCGGTATGTATAGCTACTACTACCGTCCTACGGCTATTGAGGCGCTTGTTACCGGCGGTGGCATTACGCTCGTATTGTTCTTGGTGCTGACGGCGTTTGTCACGGTATTCCTTACGGTCTTTGGCAACATGCTCAAGCATCGTGCCGTTGGCTATTGGGTGGCGCGCTACGCAAGCGAGTGGGCCGACGAGGACAAGGACGACGTCCTGACCTTTGTGCTGCCGTTTGAGAAGAAGTCTGCTCCTTCGGGTTACAGCGCTCCGGATGCTTCGCCGGCACCTGCGCCCGAGCCCGAGCCCGCGCCCGAGTCTGCGCCTGAGCCTGCACCCGAGCCGGCGCCTGTGCCTGAGCCGGCACCCGCACCTGCGCCTGCAACGTCGCCCGCGCCGAGTTCTGCTCCCGAGCAGGAGTGCCCGCCTGTTGGCGAACCTGCTGAGCAGACTGCGCCGGCGTTGGGCGATAAGGGCGATCAGGCAGCGACCGATCAGCCCGAAGAAGACCAGGCCGAATAGCTTGAGGGGGGCTGCGGTCCAGAGTGCCTAAGGCCATGGTCCGTTTTAGCCGATGCCGCCGGGTTGGTTGCCTTCATTTTGGTAATCGACCCGGCGTGATTGAAGGTATCCCGTTGGGATGCGGCATGTGAGACCAAAGACGCATGTCGTCTTATGGGAAGGAGGATCTATGTTTTGCGAAAATTGCGGAGCACCCGTTTTGGATGATGCAAAGTTTTGTCCTGCTTGCGGCGAGCCCGTCAACGCTACGTCGGCTGCCGCGTCTGAGCCTCAGCCGGTACAGATTCAGCCCGCCCCGGCACCTCAGCCTGCGCCTCAGGGCGCACCCACACCGCCACCCATGCCCGGTGCGGTTGAGCTCGATCGTAACTTTGGCATGATACTGCTGCTCGCTATTGTCACGTGCGGTATCTACGGCATCTATGCGTACTACAAAATATCTGAGGATGTCGCAACTATGTGCTCGGGCGACGGGGACGATATGCCCAACTACCTGATTGCAATCCTGCTGTCGTTCATTACCTGCGGCATCTATGGCCTGTGGTGGACATACCGTTTCGGCAATCGCATCCAGGCCAACGGTCCTCGCTATGGTCTTACCATTGCCGAGAGCGGCACGACGCTTCTGTTGTGGCAGCTGATCGGCGCCTTGCAGTGCGGCATCGGACCGATTATTGGTTTCTATCTGATCGTCAAGAACGTCAACGCGATGGCGGCTGCCTACACTGCGCAGGTTACGGCACGTGCGTAGCAACTCGGATTCACAAGCACGGTCCAAGACAAGGGGCACGGCGGGGCTATTCCGCCGCGCCCTTTTGTTCGCCGCTATCTTGGCGCTGTCGTGCCTTGTGCTGTATGTGACGGGCATCGGCTGCCCGTTTAGGGCGCTTACGGGCATTCCGTGCCCGGGCTGCGGCATGACGCGCGCGTGGCTCGCGGCGTTTGGGCTCGATTGGCGTGCCGCGCTTGCGTATCATCCGCTGTTTTGGATGGTTCCCCCTATGTTTGCGCTGGCGTGCGCCAGGGACTATGTCACAACTTCGCGCACCCGAAAGACAATCGATGCGGCGCTGGTCGCAATATGCTTGCTGCTGGTTGCGGTGTGGGCAATCCGCCTGGTCAACCCCGCAGACGCCGGCCTGCTTTTTGGGGGCCATGTTCCTGTGGGGGTTCCTGCCGATATCATTTATCTCGAGCAGCCACGCTGGCTCATCATCCTTCGCTCTTACCTGTCGTGACGGAGGATACGTTGGAAAAGCGGTCGACACATAAGCGGGGGCGAACGTTGAGATAACGTTCGCCCCCGCTTTGCTCTAGCCAGGTTGTTACGGGTGGGCGTGACGGCTACTCGTCGCGCTTCTCCTCGTGGCGAGCAGCGGCACGGGCATCGTGAATGCCCTTGATGGCGGCATGGCGGGCGGTGCGGGCGTCGTGCACGGCGTCGCGGGCCTCGGCGGCCGTTGCCTTGGCAGAGCGCAGCTTGGCCGCCAGGTCGGGATTGGTCTCGGCAACTGCGGCGATCGTGGGGCCGTCGAGCTCTTCTTGCGTGGGCTCGGCCAAAAAGTCGATGGCATACTGAGCGGCTACCATGGAGCCCTTGGCGAGCGCGCTCTCGTCGATCTTGTAGAAGCAGGAGTGCTGGGCATAGGTGGCGCCAATCTGGGGGTTGCGCGTGCCAACAAAGGCGAGCACGCCCGGCACGCGGCGCAGGTACTCCGAGAAGTCCTCGCCCGAAAGCGTGCCGCGGTAATGGCCCTCGCCTGCGGGGCCCAGGCACTTGAGCACAGCTTGGCGGCAACGCTCGCTCGAGGCGGCATCGTTTTCGACCTTGTAGTTGGCGATGGTGTAGTCGGTGAGTTCGGCCTCGGCGCCTAGTGCTGCTGCGGTGTGCTCCACGATGCGGCGCATAAGCTCGGGCATTTCCTCATGCGTCTTGTCGCCATAGGTGCGCACCGTGCCGGCGAGGTATGCCGTGCCGGCGATAACGTTGCGCGCGGTGCCGCCGTGCAGTTCGCCGACGGTGATGACGGCGGGTTCGTAGGGGCTAATCTCGCGCGAGACGATGGTCTGCAGGGCGTTGACGATTTCGGCGGCAACCATAACGGCGTCGTGGCCGCGCTGGGGCATGGCGCCATGGCACGAGGTGCCGCGGACATCAATGCGGAACCAGTCGGTGTTTGCCATGCGCGGACCGGGCTCGCAGCTCACGGTGCCGGCATCGACCTCGCTCCAGATGTGCGCGGCATAGGCACCGTCGACGCCATCGAGTACGCCCGTACCGATCATGAGCTTGGCGCCCTGGCCGTTTTCCTCGCTGGGCTGGAAAACGATGCGAATCTCGCCGTGGATGTCATCGGTCATGTGGCGCAGAATCTGCAACGTGCCGAGCATCATGGCGATATGGCAGTCGTGGCCGCAGGCGTGCATGCAGCCCTCGTTGACGCTGGCGAACTCCTCGCCGGTCTGCTCGGTGACGGGCAGGGCGTCGATGTCGGCGCGCAGCAGGATACGGCGGCGCGGCGTGCCGTCCTCGCGGTAGGCATCGGGCGCGGTGCCGCGGAGTGTCGCCACCAGGCCCGTCTTGAGTGGACGCTCGTAGGGGATATTCATGGCGTCGAGCTGGTTGGCGATGTCGGAAGTCGTGCGCTCCTCGGCAAGGCTCAGCTCCGGGTGCTTATGGAAGTGCCGGCGCTGCTTGATGATGTAGGGTTCAAACTCGGCGGCGATATCATGGATGGCCGCGGTGACGTCGTCTGCCGCGCGAACCTCGGTTGCCGCCATAATCTGCTGTGCCTTGGTCTTCGTCATGGTCGATTTGCTCCTTGCTGGCTCGATCGCAAAATCGTACAGGCTCTCTCCAGTATGCCACCTGCCGCTAGGGCTGGTAAAGTTGCCGTTTGCCGCTTGGGGTTTTGTTGCAAGGGCGGGGGAGTACACTCGGGGGTGTTGAATTACCTGCCAGAGATGGGGATGCTCATGCAGCATATCGATCGGATTATCCGCTCCAAGAACGTTTTTACCGCCCAAGACGGTATCGATACCGCCCGCGAGCTGGCGATCGCCATCGCGGGTGATCGCATCGTCGCAGTCGGCGTGCCCGATGACGTGATTGACGCCGCACCTGCCGCCACGCCGGTGGTCGATTACGGCGAGCAGTTTGTCTGCCCCGGTTTCCACGATGCGCACCTGCATTTCTTCCATACTTCGGTTGGTTCCTCGCCGTACATGCTCATGGATATGGGCACGTCCGAGGCAGCATTGGTGCAGCATGCGCTCGAGTTTTCCAAAGGCTTGCCAGATGACGCCTGGGTCGTGACCCAGGGTTGGCGCGATTACCGCTGGGATCCGCCCGAGCACCCTACCAAGGCCTCCCTCGATGCGGCATTTCCCGATCGTCCCTGCGTTATGTACTCGGGCGACGGGCACACGCTGTGGCTCAACAGCCGCGCACTCGAGGCGCTCGGCGTTACGCGCGACAGCGAGCCTCCGGCGGGTGGCAGTTACGACAAAGACTCAAACGGTGAGCTTACGGGTATCGCTCACGAGGCTGCGGCCATGCAGCTGCTGCCGCGCTGCCTGGAGTGGCTGGGCGAGGACCGCATCGCGAGCGCATACGCCGACCAGATGAAGCGTATGGCCGAGCAAGGCATCACCTCAATCTGCGATATGTCGCTCATGCCCATGCCGGGCTGCGACTTTATTCGCGACGATGTTTACGACAAGCTGCAGGCCTCCGGCAAGCTGGGCATCCGCGCCCATCTGTTTCCCACGCTGCTGGATGACCAGTCGCGCTTGGAAGAACTCCAGACCCGCTACGCGAACAACGCGCTGCTCTCGGCGCCAGGCTTTAAACAGTTCTTCGACGGCGTGTCGAGTGAGCATACCGCATACCTCACTGAGCCCTATACCAACCCGCGCTTCCCGGGCGACCAGGGCCGCCTGACGGTCCCTGTCGAGCGTATGCGCAAGTTGGTTTTGGCGGCAGCCGAGCGTGACCATACCGTGCGCATCCACGTTATCGGCGACGGTGCCATCCATGCCGCACTCGATATCTTTGAGGAGGCGGCAGAGCTCTACGGCTTGCCCCAGCACGGCCACAATACGCTTGAGCACCTGGAGAATCTGCTGCCTCAGGACATCGATCGTCTGCGCAAGCTCAACGTCATTGCCTCGAGCCAGCCTTGCCACATCACGCTCGACCCGGGTGGCCCGGAGCGCGACCTGGGCCTGGAACGCAGCCGCATCATGTGGCCGTTCGCAACTTATCAGCAGCGCGGTATCCGTCAAGCTTTCGGTACCGACAGCCCCATCACGGCCGTTACCAGCATGAACGTGCTCTACACGGCTATCACGCGCCAAGATCCCCGCAGCCACTGGCCCGAGGGCGGCTGGCTGCCGAGCGAGCGTATCGACGCGGCAACGGCCCTGCGCAGCTACACGCTTGGCAGCGCGTACGCAGCGGGCGACGAGCAAAACCTCGGCAGCCTAGAGCCCGGCAAATACGCCGACCTGGTAGTCCTGGACCAAAACCCGCTCACCATCGACCCCCAAGAGCTGCAAGCCACCAAGGTTCAGGCCACCTACCTGGCAGGCAACTTGATTTACGAGCGCTAATATTCATGTCGTACCGTTAAACGCGGCTCGGGCAGCCTATTTTGGGATGGCGCTCGAGCCGCGTTTGCGTTTCGGTGGGGATCCGCCATGAGCGTCCCTGCTCTGTTGGATTTGGGCGCGGGGTTGAGGTGCTGCTGCTCCGTGCGTTCAATTTGGACATCAGCAGTGCAACCTCATGTGTTTTGCATACTTCACATTACAGATTGCATAAAAAGGCCGGGATGTTCTTTCTGGCCCTGATGTACCCCCGCCTGGGCCGTGCAAAAAACGGAGTATTCAGCACCGCGAGCTCTGCCGGTGCCGCTGCGGCCGAGTAACGTTACGGAGATTGACGTCATTTTGTGCTCCGGTGCGGCGTGAGGCATGCCTTTCTGTCCTGACGGGGTTTGCCTGCCGACCAAAATCGCCGGCCGAAGGCGTCCTTGGGACCAATATGGTGTGTCCGGCACGTATGCAGCCGTCCTAGTCTGCTGAATACTCCCAAAAATGCACGGTGCTCCCCAGGGGACCCGTGCGCGCAGCGAAAACCATGCACATGTCGCTATCCGCATCGCCATTTTGCTGCACTGACTTTTCTGAATGCCGGGCCCGAATTAGTTAACCTGCCTCCCGTGTGGCTCCGGAGGGGCGGGGCATAAGGTTTATCGCGAGTTCCGCACGAGCCGAAGGCCACTTAATGTGGCCTTCGTGCGAGCAGGACTGCCCGAGCAGGAAACCTTATGCCCCGCCCCTCCGGAGCCACACGGGAGGCATCGCTAAGTTATCCCCCGGCATTCAGAAAATCTAAGTGCCAAAAAATAAGATTTTTTGACTCCGTGTTGTATAACCCGCCATTCGTGGGTACCATTCAACGCGTACACAAACAAAAAGGGTTAATTCGCGTGGCATAACCACGCGGCCCAAAAAGGAGGAGACAAGCATGTCGTCTTTGAAGCCGCTTGCAGATCGTGTTCTGGTCAAGCCCGACGAGGCCGAGCAGAAGACCGCTTCTGGTCTGTATATCGCCAGCAACGCCCAGGAGAAGCCGCAGCGCGGCACCATCGTTGCCGTTGGTGCCGGCAAGGTCAACGACAAGGGTGAGCGCATCCCCATGGACGTCAAGGTCGGTGACGTTGTCATCTACGGTAAGTTCGGTGGCAACGAGGTCAAGGTCGACGGCGAGAAGTATCTGCTGATGCGCGCCGACGACATCTACGCTGTCGTCGAGGCCTAGTCTCGTCAGAATCTCTGATTCGTCTTTGAACGCGCCCGCCGCATAGGACTCGGAAGCGGCGACGCGAGTCACGTTTCTTTTGGAGGATTACCTACCATGGCAAAGAACATTACGTTCAACACCGATGCCCGCGCTAAGCTCGCCAAGGGTGTCAACACTCTGGCCGACGCCGTTACCGTCACCATGGGCCCCAAGGGTCGCTACGTTGCTCTGCAGCGCACGTTTGGTGCCCCGACCATCACCAACGACGGCGTTTCCGTCGCCAAGGAGATTGAGCTCGAGGACAACATCGAGAACATGGGCGCTCAGCTGGTGAAGGAGGTCGCCACCAAGACCAACGACACCGTGGGTGACGGCACCACCACCGCAACCCTGCTCGCTCAGGCTATCGTCAACGACGGTCTGCGCAACGTCGCCGCCGGCGCCAACCCGCTGGCCATCCGTCGCGGCATCGACAAGGCCGTAAACGCCGCCGTCGCCGAGATGAAGAAGCAGGCCAAGCCGGTCGAGACCAAGGAGCAGATCGCTTCCGTCGGCACCATCTCCGCTGGTGACCCCGAGGTCGGCGAGAAGATCGCCGAGGCCATGGAGGTCGTGGGCAAGGACGGCGTTATCACCGTCGAGGATTCCCAGACGTTCGACATCACCATCGACACCGTCGAGGGCATGCAGTTCGACAAGGGCTATGTCTCCGCTTACTTCGTCACGGACAACGACCGCATGGAGGCCGTGATGAAGGATCCGTACATCCTCATCACCGACCAGAAGATTTCCAGCGTTCAGGACATCATGCCTGTTCTCGAGGCTGTCCAGCGCGCCGGCCGTGGCCTGCTCATCATCGCTGAGGACATCGACGGCGAGGCTCTGCCGACCCTGGTCCTCAACAAGATCCGTGGCGCTCTCAACGTCTGCGCCGTCAAGGCCCCGGGCTACGGCGATCGCCGCAAGCGCATCCTGGAGGACATCGCCGTCCTCACCGGTGGCCAGGCCGCTCTGGACGAGCTGGGCGTGAAGGTCGCTGACATCACCGCCGATATGCTCGGTACTGCTAAGTCCGTCACCATCTCCAAGGACAACACCGTCGTCGTCGGCGGCGCTGGCTCCAAGGAGGCCATCGACGCCCGCATCGCTCAGATTAAGGGCGAGATGGAGAACACCACCTCTGACTTCGACCGTGAGAAGCTCCAGGAGCGCCTGGCCAAGCTCTCCGGTGGCGTTGCCGTCATCAAGGTCGGCGCTGCTACCGAGTCCGAGCTCAAGGAGATCAAGCACCGCGTCGAGGATGCCCTGCAGGCTACCCGCGCTGCTGTCGAGGAGGGCATCGTCGCCGGCGGTGGCGTCGCCTTCATGGACGCTGCTCCTGCGCTCGATGCTGTCGAGATCGACGACCCCGAGGAGAAGATCGGCGTCGACATCGTCAAGAAGGCTCTGACCGCTCCGGTTGCTACCATCGCCAAGAACGCTGGCTTTGAGGGCGCTGTCGTGGTCGACAAGGTTGCCGAGCTGCCCGCCGGCCAGGGTCTCAACTCTGCCAACGGCGAGTGGGGCGACATGATTGAGATGGGCGTCCTCGACCCCGTCAAGGTCAGCCGCGTCACCCTGCAGAACGCTGCTTCTGTCGCCAGCCTGATCCTCATCACCGAGGCTACCGTCTCCGATGTGCCCAAGAACACTCAGCTTGAGGACGCTATCGCTGCTGCTACCGCTGGTCAGCAGGGCGGCGGTATGTACTAAGGCCGACAAGGTCTAGAACTCCCACCGGGAATCCGGGGGCGTGACGGGGCTTCTCTCCGGAACGTCCTCGGTTAGATTGGGACCCCTTGTCCTGCTCCTTTGGAGCCGCGGACAAGGGGCCCTTTTTGTGCCAAGGTTTTTACAAGATGGTTTTAGGATTCAAGAAAAAGAGAGAATGTAGATGAAGGGGTATTTCCTTCGTCTCTAGTGCCGAACGATTATTTTTTGGGAATCTTCGAGACTGCACTAAAGACCACAGCACCTAATGCGAGAACTGCGCTGCCTGCCGCGGCCCCCGTTTTCTTTATTCCGTCGACCCTGTCGGCATGTTTTGCTTCGCAGCGTGCGCAGAGCTTCTTCGAGGGGTCGTCAAGAAATGTATAGCAGCCTTTCGACCTGCATACTGCTGCAAGTTCTGTCCCGCATTGGGGGCAATAGTTCATTGCAGCCTTGAACAGAGTCTTCTCCTTGTGAGCGGCACATTCGCCGTTAGGGCATCCTTTAACCGAGCTCATCTACGGTCTCCTTTTCGTCATTAATTGCCTCGAGATAGAAGGTTTTTTCGGGGGCGGCGAGCGCTTTACTGAGTTCTGACACATCGAGCTGTAAAGCGGCCCTCGAACGCCAAACGCCATGGTCGGTGCCGTCATCCGAGGCGTCAAATTCAGCAAGTAGACCGGCGCGCGATCCGACCGTCTGCTCGATAAGGCATGAGTAGGCTTCGAGGGCGGCTGCCATAGCCTTAACTTCGCCTTGCTCACAATAAATAGCCGCACGAGCGATTGAGGCTTGATGTAACGCAGGGAAGCATCGGTTAACTGCAGCCATTTTCTCGTCGATTAGTTCCGCGCGTTTACCTTTCGCTTTCTGGTATTCTCCATTGGAGAGGTATTCGATGTTTTCTTGAAGCTCAAGGTTGAGTTGGGCCGAGGCGTCTGAAAGCGCTCGGAGAGCTTGGGCTACCAGCAGCTTTCGCATTCCCGTATCGGAAACATCTCTTGCCTCGAGGTAGAGGGCCATGCCGCTGCGAAATAGACCGATTCGATCGTTTTGTTGACTCCGGAGGACTTCCTTGGCCCTTCCGTCGATTACCGTGATTTGTTCCGCAATTCCATCGAGCTGCTGCTGCAAGGCTTTCATCTGTATTGTGTTTGCTGCCTGCACGGGATCGATTCCTTGGGAGAACTCTTCTTTCTTAATAGGGAGCTTTTTGCCGAATTTTCCATCTGCTTGTTTCAACTGGGCAAAGGTATTGCCCAGCTTGTCTGTGGTCAGCTTAATGTCGCCACGGTCAATCGCTTGAAGTGTATCGTCCGAGGCGTCGACGACCAGGCGAAAACCCTTTTCAGTCGCTTTGGTTAGCTGGGCAATATCCGGCGTCTGTCGTTCCATGGCTTTAATGACGTCCGTAATGATGTCATCTGCTTCGTTACAGCTTTTCTTTATTGCGGCGCTCAGCAGGGCAAGTGGCGAGCGGTCGACTGAATCCGTAATCGCTTGCGACTCTGACTTTGCCAAGGAATCATCTGAACTCACGGTTGTACCCTCTCTAACTATAGATTTACTCATTATAGATTGGTATTTTGTGGTGTTGCCTAGCTAGCGGATTGATGTTCCTGTCGTACCCCATTCTATTACCTCACCATAAATTACCCTTGGCATACTTGCGCGAAAACCTGCCCGTGCTACACTTTCAATTGCTGTTTCAGGGCGGGGTGAAATTCCCCACTGGCGGTAAATCGGGCGGTGTCAAAGGGGCGCCGTGGCGCAGGCGAGATGCCTGCGGCCGAGCCGATGAGTCCGCGACCCGAGCGTGTGTTGGTTCGCATGCCGGCTGAACTGGTGAGATCCCAGTACCAACGGTTAGAGTCCGGATGAAAGAGGCAGGTGATCTTATGTCTGAACAGTCGCAGCATATCCATTTTGAGAACACGAATAGGTGGAGCACCAAACAGCTCGTTACCATGGCGCTGATGTGCGCCTTGGGCGCCCTGTTTATGTATGTGCAGCTGCCCATCCTTCCTTCGGCGCCGTTTTTGACGTATGACCCGTCGCTGGTGCCGGCGATGGTGTGTGGATTTGCGTATGGCCCTGGCGCCGGCACTGCTGTTGCCGCTATGGCGATTGTTATCCATGCGCTTACCACGGGCGATTGGGTCGGCGCACTTATGAACCTGGTGGCTACGCTGGGCTACATTCTGCCCGCGGCTATCGTGTACCAGAAGATGCATACCTATAAGGGTGCCGTGATTGGCCTAGTGTTCGGTGTCATTGCCGCTACGGCGCTGTCTATGGTCGCTAACCTTACCATTGGCGTATGGTTCTGGTATGGCTCGGTCGATGTGATCGCCCCGCTCATGATTCCTGCCGTGCTGCCGTTCAACCTTATCAAGACCGTGCTTAACTCGGTATTGACGCTTGCAGTGTACAAGGCGGTCTCCAACCTCATCACGCCTAAAAAGGACCAGGTCAAAGGCCGCGCATGATTGAGTGTCGGGGCGTTTCCTTTAGCTATGACGGTGCCGTGTCGGCACTCGACGGTGTCGATCTGAACATCGAGGACGGGGAGTTTTTCTGCATCCTCGGTGGCAATGGGTCGGGCAAGTCGACGTTTGCCAAGCATCTGAATGCGCTGTTGCAGCCCGATGCGGGCACGGTACGCATCAACGGCATGGATGCGTCCGACCCCGAGCTGGTCTACGACATTCGTTCGACCGCGGGCATGGTATTCCAGAATCCCGACGACCAGCTGGTGGCAACGCTTGTCGAAGATGACGTTGCGTTCGGTCCCGAAAACCTTGGCGTGCCATCGGCGCAAATTGCGCAGCGCGTACGCGAGGCGCTGAAGGGCGTGGGCCTGGTGGGCTTTGAGCGCCACGAGACCCATGCGCTCTCGGGTGGCCAAAAGCAACGCGTGGCGCTTGCTGGCGTGCTTGCCATGGAACCGCGCGTGCTCATCTTGGATGAGGCTTCCTCGATGCTCGATCCGCGTGGACGCAAGGGCCTCATGAAGGCTTGCCGCGCGTTGCATGATCGTGGCATGACCATCGTGATGATTACGCACTTTATGGAAGAGGCCGCCGAGGCCGATCGTGTCGCGGTGTTTCGGGCGGGGCGCGTTGCCATGCTCGGTACGCCCGAGGAAATCTTGACACGGGCGGACGAACTTGCGCAGTTCAACTTGGATATGCCGGCGTCGTGCTGCTTGGGCACGGCGCTTCGTGCGAAGGGCGTGCCCGTTCATGCGCAGGTGCGCGAGGTGGATATGGTCGCCGAGATTGCGCAGACATATGCCGACCGGAGTGGGGAAGACACCGCAGGGCGGCCTTCTGCATCCGATTCTCGTGTGCTCGACAACGCCTCCTCTGCAACCGACGGGACAGCCGCGTCGGAGCCCGTCATCGAGATTTCGCACCTCTCGCATAGTTACTCGCTGAGCGCCCGCGAGCGCCGCCGCTGGCATAAGCGCTCGGCCGTTGCGGGCAAATCGAGCAAACAGGCTCTCTGGGGAAACGACCCCAGCAGCCCGTGGGCGCTGCGCGATGTATCGCTGACGGTGTGTCGCGGCGAGTTCCTGGGCTTGGCAGGTCATACCGGTTCGGGTAAGTCGACGCTGGTCCAGCATCTCAACGGTTTGATTCGCCCCCAGGAGGGATCCGTTCGCGCGCTGGGGCTCGATCTGTCAAACAAGAAAGACGCCGCCGCGGTTAAGGCCAAGGTCGGCGTGGTGTTTCAATATCCCGAGCGTCAGCTGTTTGCCGAAACCGTGACGCAGGACGTGGCGTTTGGCCCGCACAACCTTGGCTTGCCGCAAGATGAAGTCGACCGTCGCGTCGAGTCGTCGCTCTCGCGCGTGGGCCTCGACCTTTCCACGGTCGGCGACAAGAGTCCCTTTGAGCTTTCGGGCGGTCAGCAACGGCGCGTGGCATTCGCCGGTGTGCTCGCCATGGAGCCCGAAGTCCTGGTGCTCGATGAACCCATGGCGGGGCTCGATCCGGCTGCGCGCAGGGATTTCCTTGAGCTTATCGATCGACTTCACCGCGATGGCCTGACCGTTGTCATGGTTTCGCATAGTATGGATGACCTGGCCAACTGCTGCGACCGCATCGTCGTGATGAACGAAGGCGCGGTGTTTGCCGAGGGAACCCCCGCGCAGGTGTTTGCACATGCCGATGAGCTCAAGTCGATCGGCTTGGGCGTTCCCGCCGCCCAGCGCATGGCGTTGGCGCTCGCGGAAGCGGGCGTGCCGCTGCGTTGCGGCGGGCTCTATACGGTTGAGTCGCTGGCCGATGAGCTGGCAGATTTGCTGATCGGTCGCTCAGACGGTCCTTCTAACGTCGCGGACATTGCTAAATCCAAGACGGTCGCGCGAGAGGAGGGCTGCTAATGGAGGCGTTTTCGTTTGGCAGCTACTATCCCGGCGATAGTGCAATCCACCGCCTGGACCCGCGAACTAAGTTGCTCTTGGGCTTTGTGTTTCTGATCACGACGCTCACGGTTGGCAGCTTCCGCGGACTGGTCCCGGTCGCAATCTTCGTTGTTCTGATCTATACCGTGTCTCGGGTGCCGGTTCGTCGCGTTCTGTCGTCGATGGCGCCGCTGCTGGCAATCGTCGTCGTGGTCGCGGTGCTCAACTTGTTTACCGATCAGAGTGGGCGCATCCTGTGGCAGCTCGGCTTTCTGCGGATAAGCGAGGGCTCGCTGCATTCCGCCGCTTTTATGACCTGCCGTCTGACCTTGATGATGGCCGGTATGAGCGCTATTACGCTCACCACACCGACGCTCGACCTCACCGCGGGCTTTGAGCGTCTGCTCGCACCGTTTGCGCGTGTGGGACTTCCTGCGCACGAGCTCGGCATGATCATGGGCATCGCGTTGCGCTTTATGCCGCAGTTCGCCACCGAGATGAAGCAGACGGCGGACGCGCAGGCAAGCCGCGGTGCACGCGTAACGGGTGGCCCGCTCGGCGGCGTGCGTATGCTCGGCAGTGTGGCGATTCCACTGTTCACGGGCGTGTTCCGTCATGCCGAGACGCTGTCTGCCGCCATGGATGCACGCTGCTATCACGGCGAGCAGGGCCGCACGCGTCTGCATGCGCTTGCATTTCGCCGCGGGGATGCGCTGGCTGCGGTGGTGACGATGCTGCTGTTTGCGTGTGTCATCGTCGTCAACCTTCAACTTGTTTAGGCGCGATTCGAGCGCAAGAAAGGGGTCCCTATGACCGACAACGACCGCACAGCTCAGCTTGAGCGCGCCTGCTCGTATCTCAGGCGCATTCCGGCGTGGTATCTGGCCACGACCGATGTGGCCGACGGGCATCAGCCTCGCGTGAGGCCGTTTTCGTTTGCCATGGTCGATGAAGGTAAGCTGTGGTTTTGCACGTCGCGCGACAAGGATGTGTGGGCGGAGCTGAGTGCGAATCCCAAGTTTGAGCTCTCGGGCTGGAAGCCGGGGGAATGCTGGATCGTATTGACCGGCGAAGCCGCACTTGAGGACGACGCAGTTGCGAGCGACAAGGTGCGTCAAGCGGGTTTTAAGCACATGGTGGGCATCGGCGAGGAACACGAGAGTGCCAACGACGGCCGCCTTGCTTTCTTTTCGGTCCGCAACATTGCCGCGCGCTTCTGTGATATCGACGGCAGCGAGGAGCGCCTGGAGCTCTAGCGCGTCTCAAATTAACTACCCGTTCCGAATTAGCTAGCGCCAGGAGGACACATGGACGGATTGAATACGGTTTTGGAGTATCTGACGTCGGTGCCGGCGTGGTATCTGGCGACGAGCGTGGACGGGCAGCCACATGTGCGTCCGTTCTCGTTTGCACAGATTCAGGATGGCAAGCTGTGGTTTGTGACAGCGCGCACTAAAGATGTGTGGCAGGAGCTGCTGCAAAACCAGCGCTTTGAGGCCACGAGTTGGTGGCCGGGCCATGGCTGGCTCATCTTGCGCGGGCGCGCTGGCTTGGATGACCGGGCTTTAGACGAAATGCGCGAAGCCGGGTGGAAGCATCTAGAGCGCCTGGGCGAGCACTATGAGGGGCCTAACGACCCCACGCTCGTCTTCTTTAGCGTCGAGGATCCCGAGGCTTTTATCTGCAATCACGACGAATGGGTGCCGGTCGAGCTCTAGCCAGCTGGCTCATCCTAACAACTTGGTTTTCGCATGGGCAGGCCCCGTATTGCCCGGCGCCGTTAGGAGCGTCGGTCAATACGGGGCCCGCTCTATTTGTCAATTCCTTCAAGCGAATGTGTCGGGAATGTTTCAATGCATGAATATGCAAGCCATTTACGTGTTAATGCATCTTTTGGTGCTAAAGTTTCAACCCACTTCATAACGACCGCTGCGAAATGCGCATCGGTGCATAAATCGCAGACAAGGAGTCTGATATGTCTTTAAAGGTTGGAGTCGTCGGTGCGGCTGGATATGCCGGAGCCGAGCTCATTCGCCTCGTGCTCGGTCATCCCGAGTTTGAACTTGTTGCCATTACGTCCAACGCCGATGCCGGCCAGCCGCTGTCCGCGGTGTATCCGAGCTTCGCTGGCGTGAGCGATCTGGTTTTCACCACGCATGACGCCCCCGAGCTCAAGAGCTGCGATGCGGTCTTTTTGGCCGTGCCGCACACGGCTGCCATGGCACAGGTGCCCGCGCTGCTTGCATCGGGCGTCTCCTGCTTTGATCTTTCGGCCGACTACCGTCTGAACGACGCGTCCGTTTTTGAGGCTTGGTATGCCGCCGAGCATACGAGCCCCGAGCTGCTCAAGACCCGTGCCTTCGGTCTGCCCGAGCTGTTCTGCCAGGACTTGGAGACCGCCGCATCCGACCATGCCGACGGCAAATCCGTGCTGGTCGCCTGCGCCGGTTGCTATCCCACCGCAACGAGCCTTGCCGCCGCGCCCGCCGTGCGCGCGGGCTGGGTGGCCGAGAACGGCCCCGTGATTGTCGATGCCATTAGCGGCGTGACGGGCGCCGGTAAGTCCTGCAACGCCCGCACCCATTTTTGCAGCGCCGACGAGAACTTGGAGGCCTACGGCGTGGGCAAGCATCGCCACACGCCCGAGATTGAGCAAATCCTTGGCCTGACCGATCGCGTCGTCTTTACCCCGCACCTGGCACCGCTCAAGCGCGGTCTGCTCTCCACGGTGACGCTGCCGCTCACGCCGCAGGCTCTCGATACCTTGACCCTTGAGGACGTTGTCGACCATTACAAGCAGTTCTACGCCGGTCGCACCTTTGTGCGCGTGCTCGATGCCGGCCAGCAGCCCAAGACGGCTTCGGTCGTCGGCACCAACGCTGCCCAGATTGGCCTCGCGCTCAACAAGCGCGCGGGCGTGCTGGTGGCGACGGGTGCTATCGACAATTTGTGCAAGGGCGCTGCGGGCCAAGCAGTCCAGTGCGCCAATATCGTCTTTGGCTTTGACGAGCGACGAGGCTTGCCCACAGTGGCGTGCCCGGTGTAGCACATTCGATTGTTAACGATTTGGTAGTCGGGCATCGAATGGGGCGCCACTCTTAAGCTGGTCTCATGATCACGACTGGCATGGCGCACCAACCGATGTCCGTTTTTTGTTTGACATAAGGAGTCATAAAGACGATGAATACCGAGCTGTTTGATATCAAGATTCGCGCCGTCGAGGGTGGCGTTACGGCTGCGGCTGGTTTTAAGGCTGCAGGCATCCACGCTGGGTTCCGCAAGAACCCCGAGCGTCTGGATTACGCGCTCGTCGTGCCCGATAAACCCTGTCCCGGTGCTGGCGTGTTTACCACCAATCGCTTTTGCGCGGCGCCCGTGCAGGTGAGCCGTGCCAACCTGGGCGGTACCGACAAGGGGTACGGTATCATCGCCGGCATTTCGGTCAACTCTGGCAATGCCAACGCCGCCACGGGTGAGACCGGCCTTGCATGCGCGCGCGAGACGTGCAGCATCGCATCGCAGGTCATCGGCTGCGAGCCTCAGCAGATTCTGATTGCCTCCACGGGTGTGATTGGCCAGATTCTGCCGATCGACACGTTTGAGACCGCCATTCCTGCTGCCTACGAGGCGCTCTCCGCCCACGGTGGCGCCGATGCCGCTCGCGCCATCATGACGACCGACACGCACTCCAAGGAGTACGCCGTGTCCTACGTTAGTGAGGCTGCGGGTCATGCGAGCAATGTCTATACGGTAGGCGGAATGTGCAAGGGCTCGGGTATGATCATGCCCAACATGGCCACCATGATCGCAGCTATCACCACCGATGCCCCCGTCGAGCCGGCGGCACTTCATGCCCTGCTGCTCTCGACCGTCAAGCAGACCTTTAACAAGGTAACGGTCGATTCCGACACCTCGACCAACGACACCTGCATCATGCTTGCCTCCGGTGCCGCTGCCGCAGATGCCGAGCCTATCGTCGAGGGCTCCGATGCTTTTGACGAGTTGGCATTTGCCGTGCACGAGGTGTGCGAGAGCCTGGCGCGCAATATTGCCGCCGATGGTGAGGGCGCATCCAAGCTTGTTACAGTCAACGTTACCGGCGCCGTGAACGACGAGGAGGCCGATATCGCCGCCCGTGCCGTTGCCAACTCGCCGCTCGTTAAGACCTGCATCGCCGGCCACGACTGCAACTGGGGCCGCGTTGCTATGGCGCTTGGCAAGTGCGGCGTGAAGTTTAATCAGGAAGACGTTTCCATCGACATGATGGGCATGCCTGTCTGTCGCGACGGTCTGACTGTTCCCTTTGACGAGGACGAGGCTCTACGACGTTTCGAGGCGCCCGAGATCGTGATCTCGGCCGACCTGGGCGCAGGCGACGCGGCAACGACCGTGTGGACCTGCGACCTCACGCATGAGTACATCTCCATCAACGGCGACTACCGTTCCTAGATTCCGGGCACGCTGCGCATCTTGCCGCGATTGCGGACAGCGGAGCACGGCGCAATAACGATATGAAAGACGAGGCAGATTATGAAATTCGCACGCGATTGTCGTTCGAGCGAATCCAACGAAGCAACCGCGCAGCTGCTGTTCGAAGCGCTGCCGTGGATTAAGAACCTGACCGGCAAGACGGTTGTTATCAAATATGGCGGAGCCGCCATGGTTGATGAGCAGCTGCGCCGCGACGTGATGAGCGACATCGTTTTGCTCAAGATCATCGGTATGCGCCCCGTCATCGTGCACGGCGGCGGCAAGGCTATTAACGAGGCGCTGAGCCATTACGATATTCCCGTCGAGTTTAAGAACGGCCAGCGCGTGACCACGCCGGCGACGATGGATATCGTGCGCGAGGTGCTGGGCGGCAAGGTTAACCAGGAGCTGGTTGCTGCCATCAACCACCACGGCAACCTGGCCGTGGGCGTGTCGGGCAGCGATGCCGGCACGCTCATCGCCGAGCCGCTCGACCCCGAGCTCGGTCGCGTGGGCAAAGTGACGCACGTCAACACCGACTATATCGAGCGCTTACTCGATAGCGAGTACATCCCCGTCATCGCTACCGTCGCGGCGGGGGAGGACGGCGGTTTCTTCAACATCAACGCCGATACCGCCGCCGGTGCCGTTGCGGCAGCGCTCCACGCGCACAAGGCGATCTTTTTGACCGACGTCGACGGCCTGTACAAGGACTTTAGCGATAAAGACTCACTCATCTCCAACCTAACACTCGACGAGGTTAACGAAATGCTCTACGGCGGCGAGGTCGATAAGGGCATGATTCCCAAGCTGCACGCGGCCGTCGATGCGCTTGCCGGCGGCGTATTTCGCGCTCACATCATCAACGGCACCACGCCGCATTCGCTGCTGCTGGAGCTGCTGACCGATGCCGGCGTCGGCACCGTGATCCATTCCACCGAGACGGCTTACGAGTTCGATACGCATCCGCATCCGCTTTCGACGTTTGCTGCGCGTCTGACCGAGAACCTCGACGAGGTCGAGAAGCTTCAGACGGTCTAACTGACCCGCAGCCGCCCCATTTCTGCACCCATAGGCCTGCGCCGTCCGGCGCTCAACGAAAGGCATCCCATGTCACTTGCAGCTCAGCAATCGCTTGAATCCCATTACGTTATGCATACCTTTGGCCGCTCTCCGGTCGAGTTTGTCGAGGGTCACGGCATGAAGCTCACCGGCGACGATGGTCGTGAGTACCTCGACTTTCTTGCCGGCATCGGCGTGTGCAGCCTAGGTCATGGCGACCCGGCTGTGCTCTCGGCGCTCGAGGCACAGACCAAAAAGCTCATGCATGTCTCCAATTACTTCTACATCGAGCAGCGTGGACAGGTCGCGGCGCTGCTGTCCAAGCTTGCCAACGACGACTTAGATGGTGCACGCGTGCTTGCCGATGCCATTGCCGCCGGCGATGAGACCACGGCAGCTGCTCTTGGTGCCCCGGCTGCGGATGAGCAGGTTTGGGAGACCTTCTTTGCCAACTCCGGCGCCGAGGCCAATGAGGGCTCGATGAAGCTTGCGCGCCTGTACGCCAAGCGTGCCGGTAACGGCGGCAACACTATCGTGTGCATGCGCGGCGGCTTCCACGGCCGTACGCTCGAGACCATTGCCGCCACCATGCAGGATTGGCTGCAGGATAGTTTCCGCCCGCTGCCGGGTGGCTTTGTGGCCTGTACGCCCAACGATATCGATGAACTGCGTGCGATCTTTAAGCAGCTGGGGAGCGAAATATGTGCCGTGATGCTCGAGCCGATCCAGGGTGAGAGTGGCGTGCACCCCATGACCGAGGAGTTTATGGCGGCAGCGCGCGACCTGGCACACGAAGTGGGCGCCGTGCTTATAGCCGACGAGGTCCAGTGCGGCATCTTCCGCTCCGGCAAGCCGTTTGCATTCCAAACCTATGGCGTGGAACCCGACATCATGAGCCTTGCCAAGGGCATTGCCGATGGCGTGCCCATGGGTGCCGTCGTAGCAAAGAAGGAGATTGCCGACGTGTTTAAGCCGGGCGACCACGGCTCGACCTTTGGCGGTAGCTGCTTGGCTGTCGCGGCGTGCGCCGCGACGCTCTCCGCGCTCGTGCGCGGCGATTATGCCGACCATGCTGCCAAGGTAGGCGCCTATATGGAGGCAAAGCTCGCCAAGCTGCCGAACGTGACCGAGGTGCGTGGCCGCGGCTTGATGCTCGGCTGTGATCTGGACGATACTGCGGGTGATGCACACGACGTTGTGGCCCGTGCATTGGGGGCTGGTGCCGTGATTAACGCTACGGGTGCCCATACGCTGCGTTTCCTGCCGCCGCTCGTCTGCGAGGAATCCGACGTGGACAGTCTGATCGAGATCCTGTCGGACGTTTTGGCCTAACACAGCGAAATAACTTAACTTTGACCGGGTTCCGGACTGCGGACGTGCCCTATGTGGCATGATTCAGCGGTCTGGAGCCCGTTTTGCCTTAGATTTGCTAAGGCGGGGAGACCTGCTGGTCAAAAAACATCGAATATGAGTACTGTTATCGATTTGGTAGCAGCAATTTTGGACTAATAAGGCCAGATAGCTAGTCGAAATGGCGATGAATGTACGATTTTGATCCAATTGTTAGTCCTTATAATGGACATATGTTGCGTAACTTAAGCAAATACTATCTTTTGATATGTTGTAAGCAAGGTAGCAGTACTCATTTTTGCCATTTTTTGGCCACGGCCTTTGTGACAGACGTGCTGGCGGGTTCGAATCCCATGCGCTGGGCCTGAAAAAGGAAAGGCCTCCATCGCTGGAGGCCTAACAATTCAGTGGTGGGCGATGAGGGATGTCCGCGTGCGGCCGGCGCCGCCCGCGCCCCGCTTCGCCGCTCCGCTCCTCGCGTGCTGCGCTGGAAAACGCTTGCGCGTTTCCTCAGCTCCGCACCCTGGCGGGTTCGAACCCCATGCGCTGGGCCCAAAAAAGAAAGGCCCCCATAGCTGGGAGCCTATCAAATCAGTGGTGGGCGATGAGGGATGTCGCGTGCGGCTGACGCCGCCCGCTTTCGCTTCGGGCCTGCGGCCCTCGCGTGCTGCGCTGGAAAACGTTTCGCGTTTCCTCAGCTTCGCACCCTGTCGGGTTCGAATCCCATGCGCTGGGCCCAAACAAAAACGGTCCCCTTGCGAGGACCGTTTCCAATTCAATGGTGGGCGATGAGGGATTCGAACCCCCAGCCTTGTGCGTGTAAAGCACCTGCGCTAACCGTTGCGCCAATCGCCCGTGCGGAGAGAGTATAGCAAAACAATCGCCTCATTCATCTCATATCCATTAAAGGTAACCGTCGCGTGTCACAGCGGAGCTGATTCAGTTGAGATTGCCTGAACATTCCGCCCCTCTTTACGCCCTCGGGTATACTCAAAAGCTACTGATTCGATTTGATACCCAGCAACAGCAGAGGGGATAGTATATGTGCGGTTTTGTCGGTTTTGTCGGTGGGACGGATAACCAATCCGAGGTGCTCACCAAGATGATGGACCGCATCGTCCATCGTGGTCCCGACATGGGCGGCCAGTTTATCGACGGCCGCGTTGCCCTCGGCTTCCGCCGCTTGTCGATCCTCGACCTGACCGAGGCCGGCGCTCAGCCCATGGCCAATGAGGACGGTAGCGTCGTCATTGTCTTCAACGGCGAGATCTACAACTTCCAAGAACTCCGTTCCGAGCTCGAGGCCAAGGGCTACAAGTTCCACTGCGGCGCCGACACCGAGAGCCTCCTGCACGGCTATGAGGAGTGGGGCGAGGCAGTACTCGATCGCTTGCGCGGTATGTACGCCTTCGTCATCTGGGACAAGAAGAAGAATAAGCTTTTTGGCGCCCGCGATATCTTTGGCATCAAGCCGCTCTACTACTATCCCATGGCCGATGCGGGCGACGGCGCTCCGGGCGTGCTCTTCGGTTCCGAGATCAAGAGCTTCCTGGACTACCCGCACTTCCACAAGGCGGTCAACAAAAAGGCCCTGCGTCCGTACATGACGCTGCAGTATTCGGCAACCGAGGAGACCTTCTTCGAGGGTGTCTACAAGCTGCCGCCGGCGCATTACTTTACCGTCGATATCCCGACCGGCAAGATGAACATCGAGCGCTATTGGGATTGCGATTACTCTGCCGTCGAGAAGCCGTTCGAGGAGTACGTCGACGAGCTGGATGAGGTCGTGCACGAGAGCGTCGAGGCCCATCGCATCGCCGACGTCAAGGTCGCGTCGTTCCTCTCCGGCGGCGTCGACTCCAGCTACATCGCCGCTTGCCTCATGCCCGACAAGACCTTCTCGGTGGGCTTCGATTACAAGAATTTCAACGAGACTAACTACGCCAAGGAACTTTCTGACAAGCTCGGCGTCGAGAATGTCCGCAAGATGATTACCGCCGACGAGTTCTTCGGTGCGCTCGAGGACATCCAGTATCACATGGACGAGCCGCAGTCCAACCTGTCTTCCGTGCCGCTGTGGTTCTTGGCCGAGATGGCCCGCAAGGACGTCACCGTCGTGCTTTCGGGCGAAGGCGCCGACGAGCTCTTTGGCGGCTACGCCTACTACGAGGACACGGTTCCGGTCCGCAAGTACAAAAAGATGGTGCCGCTGCCCATCCGTCGCGCGCTCGGTAACCTGGCGTTGCATATGCCGTACTTCAAGGGACATAACTTCCTGGTCAAGGGTGCCGAGATCCCTGAGAAGTCGTTCCTGGGACAGGCTCTGGTTTGGCCGGAGCGCGAGGTCGACGGCGTGCTCAAGCCCGAGTACAACACCGGCGATGGCGCCTTCGAGCTTGCCGCTCCCATCTATGCGCGCGTGAAAGGTCAGCCCGAGCTGGTCAAGAAGCAGTACCTGGACATGAACATGTGGCTCCCGGGCGACATTCTGCTCAAGGCCGACAAGATGTGCATGGCGCACTCGCTGGAGCTGCGCGTGCCCTTCCTGGACCGCAAAGTCATGGAGTTCGCCGAGCACATTCCCGACCGCTACCGCATCAACGAGAACGGCAACAAACAGGTACTCCGCCACGCTGCCAACAAGTCGCTGCCCGATGAGTGGGCCACCCGTCCCAAGGTGGGCTTCCCGGTGCCGATTGTCTACTGGCTGCGCGAGCAAAAGTGGTACGACTATGTCAAGGAGTACTTCACCGCGCCGTGGGCAAGCGAGTTCTTCGATACCGACGAGCTCATGCACCTGCTCGATCTGCACTTTGCGGGCAAGGGCGATTTCCAGCGCAAGATCTATACGCCGCTCGTGTTCCTGGTGTGGTACAAGCGCTTCTTTATCGACGAGGACCAGCCCACTGTTCAGGCTGCCTAGCCTCGGCTTACGAACGCCTGCGCGTAACGGCTCCTCCGGGAGCCGTTTTTGCGTGGGTGCGTTTCAGTTACTATAAAAACCGTCCCTGCCAAATGGCTGAGAAAGGCGAAAGATGCACCATTCGGATTCCGCGACCGTGACCACGGTCGATACGCTTGCCAAGCTTCTCGATGTGTGCGGCGAGCTGCGCGCATCAGAGCAGGTTGACGAGCGTGCCGTGACCGGCTGCTCGTTTGATTCGCGTGCGGTCTCGGCAGGTGACGTGTTCTTTTGCAAAGGTGTTGCCTTTAAGCCCGCGTTTTTGAGCATGGCGCTCGATGCGGGCGCCGTCGCATTTGTGTGCGAGGAGTCGCTGGTCGAGTCTCTGGAGCCGCTGGCGCAGGAGAGCGGTGCTGCGATGCTGGTTGTTGATAGCGTTCGCACGGCCATGGCCCTGTTGCCGCCGGAGGTCTACGACCGTCCCGACCACGACGTCAAGATCGTGGGCATCACCGGCACCAAGGGAAAGACCACGGCCGCTTTTATGCTCCAGTCGATTATCAAAGCGGCGGGCGAGTCCTGCGGCATGATCGGCTCGGTGAGTACCGACGATGGCATCGAGTGCTACGAGAGCACCAATACTACGCCCGAGGCCCCCGAGGTCTGGCGCCATATCGCCAACTGCCGTGAGTCCGGTCGCCAGTCCATGGTCATGGAGGTCTCGAGCCAGGCACTCAAGTACCAACGCGTCGAGAATCTGCCGTTTGACGTGGCGTGCTTCCTCAACATCGGCCGTGACCACATCTCGCCGATCGAACACCCCACGTTTGAGGATTATTTTGAGAGCAAACTCAGGATCTTTGACCAGGCGAAGACCGCCGTGGTGAATCTGGGCACCGAAGAGGTTGACCGTGTGTTGGAGGCAGCGTCGACGGCCGAGCGCTTGGTGACCGTTGGCGTCGAGCATCCCGAGGCAAGCCTGTGGGCGAGCGATGTGCGCATGGTCGGCTTTAACATCGAGTTTAACCTGCATGGCCTGTGTGCCGACGAGTCCGAGGCGGGGGAGAAGGTCCTGCTGGGCATCGCGGGCGACTTTAACGTGGAAAACGCGCTGGTCGCTATCGCCGCTGCGCACGAGATCGGCATCGGTATCGATGCCATCAAGAAGGGCCTCTCCAAACTGCGTGTGCCGGGCCGTATGGAGGTCGTGGAGTCGAAGGACGGCCGCGTGATCTGCGTCGTTGACTATGCGCACAACCAGCTTTCGTTCCGTTCGCTTTTCTCGTCGGTCAAGCGCGCGTTTCCCACTAGTCCAGTCATTGCAGTGTTTGGCGCTGCCGGCGGCAAGGCGCAGGAGCGCCGCGAGCAGCTTCCGCGCGAGGCCGCACCATATTCCGACCTGATGATCTTTGCCAACGAGGACCCGGCTCACGAGGACCCGATGAAGGTCTGTCGCGAGCTTGCCGAGCATGTTCCCGACGATACGCCGAACGAGATCATCCTCGATCGCGAAGCCGCTGTGCATGCGGCGTTCAAGGCGGCGCGCGAGGAGTACGTCAGCCCCAATGCTCCCACCATTGTCTTGCTGCTGGCAAAGGGTGACGAGGAGCTCATGCACGTGGGTGACGAGTTCGTGCCTATCGAGAGCGACCTTTCGTTGGCCAATCGCCTGATCGATGTTACCCAGTTTGACTAATGAACCATGATGGCGGCGGCGCCCTGAGTGCGCTGTCGCCATAAGCGTGTTCCCTCAATCAAAACATGCCGTCCAAGTCCAAACCCTTCTACGTAAACGGAGTAACCATGTCCCACAACACCCTGCCGACCGTTGCCGAGCTTTCGGGCGAGATGCGCGAGCGCTTGGCCAAGGTCAAGTACGTCTTTACCGACCTGGATGCCACGATGCTCGCACCCGGCTCGTGCGTGCTGTGCGACAACGACGGCAACCCCTCGACCAAACTCGTCGAGGCCGTCGTGGCACTTGCCCGCGCTGGTATTCAGGTGGTTCCCACCTCGGGCCGCAACCGTACCATGATCCACGAGGACGCGCGCGTGCTCGGCCTCAACTCTTACATTGGTGAGATGGGCGGCCTGGTCATGTACGACCTCAAAGCCAACGATTGGGAGTATCTGACTGGCGACATGCCTTACGACCCCGTCTGCGGCCTTACTCCGCACCAGGTGATCGAGCAGACCGGCGTGTGCGAGAAGATCCTCGCCCGCTGGCCGCACAAGATCGAGTATCACAACGACATGTCGACCGGCTACAAGTACCGCGAGGTCACCGTCGGCATGCGCGGCGATGTGCCCGACGATGAGGTCCAGGCCATCCTCGACGAGGCCGGCTGCGGCCTGGTGTGGGCCTGTAACGGTCACCTGACGCATCTGTCCAAGCCGACGACGCTCGAGCTCGATCGCGTCGAGGACGGTCGCGCGTTCAACATCAACCCCGCGGGTCTCAACAAAGGCGTCGCCATTGCGCGCTTCTGCGAGCACCTGGGGATCGAGCGCGAGGAGACGCTCGCGCTCGGCGACTCCGAGTCCGACTTCTACATGGCCGATCACGTGGGCACGTTCTGTCTGGTCGAGAATGGCCTGACGAGCGCCGGCGCGCCCGAGTTCCTGGCTGCTTGCGAGAACGCTTTCGTTACGCGCGGCAAAATTGTCGACGGTTGGGCGGCGACGGCAGAGCTGCTGGTCGCGGCGCGTTCGTAGCGCGGCGTCGCCGCACTTGGATATGTCTTTTCGAGAGAGACTGGTGAGGTAATGTCCGATATCGAGAATCCGGCAGGCGACACGCGCCCGATCGGTGTGTTCGATTCTGGCCTGGGCGGTCTGACGGTTGCGCGCGCCATCGCGACGGCGCTGCCGCACGAGTCCGTCTACTACTTCGGCGACACCAAACGCTGCCCCTACGGCACGCGCACCGAGGATGAGGTGCGCTCGTTTGCGTTGCAGGCGGGCCGTTGGCTGTCGAAGCACGACGTCAAGATTATGGTCATCGCCTGCAACACGGCGACAGCTGCGGCCTTACGTCTGGCCCAGCAGGTGCTCGACGTTCCCGTGATCGGCGTGATCGCGCCGGGTGCCCGTGCGGCAATCAACAGCACCCGTTCGCGTCGCGTGGGCGTGCTCGCCACCAACCTCACCATTCGCTCGGGCGCTTACACGCGCGCCATTCAGGATCTAGATGCCGGCGTCGACGTATACGGCTGCCCCGCCTCGAGCTTTGTCGAGGTTGTCGAACACGAGCTCGCCTCGGGTGCGCATCTGCAAGAGCAGTGGCTTGAGAACGAGGACATCTTCGATACGCCTGCCGTGCGTGCGCTGGTGGGTGCCACGGTTGAGCCACTGCGCGACCACGGTATCGATACCGTGGTGCTCGGCTGTACGCATTTTCCGCTGTTGGTGGGACCTATCCGCCATGCGCTGGGGTCTGGGGTGCGCGTCGTGAGTTCCGCCGAGGAGACCACACGAGAGCTGACCGATATCCTCACGCGCCGCGAGCAGCTGGCGGGTGACGCCGCCGAGCCGCAGCATCGTTTTGCCACGACGGCCGATAACATTGCCGAGTTTGCGGTGGCGGGCAGCTTTATCTTTGGTCAGCCGCTCAAGAGCATTGAGCATATCGATATCGATGAGCTGAAATAGATGTAAGGCCGCCGTCAGAGCCTTCGCCACACCTTTTGCCGAAAGGATATTTCTATGGAGTACATGCAGGTCAACCGCGCCAACGGCCGCGCCGCCAACGAGCTGCGTCCCGTTAAGCTCACCCGCGGCGTCATGAAGCACGCCCACGGCTCGTGCCTGGCGGAGTTCGGCGACACGCGCGTACTGTGCGCCGCCACCATCGAGGAGGGTGTGCCGGGTTGGCGCAAGGGCGCCAAGGCCGGCTGGGTAACGGCGGAATATGCGATGCTGCCGGCCTCGACCGGTAAACGCTGCAAGCGCGAGCATGCCAACCGCAAGGGCCGCTCCATGGAGATCGAGCGACTTATCGGCCGCAGCCTGCGTACCGTCGTCAACATGAAGGCGCTCGGCGAGTACACCGTTACCGTCGACTGCGATGTGATCCAGGCCGATGGCGGCACGCGTACGGCGAGCATTACCGGCGCCTGGGTGGCGCTGCACGACGCCCTTGCCATGTGGGTCGAGGCGGGCAAACTTGAGCGCATCCCGCTCACGGGCCAGGTTGCCGCCATTTCCATGGGCGTCGTCGACGGCAACACCCTGCTCGACTTGGATTATTCCGAGGACAGCCATGCCGAGGTCGACATGAATCTCGTCGCCACCGATTCCGGCGAGATGATCGAACTCCAGGGTACGGGCGAGCAGGCGCCCTTCGACCGCAGGCGTCTCAACGCCCTGCTCGATTTGGGCGACAAAGGCATTGCCGAGCTCATCGAGCTCCAGCGCCAAGCCCTCGCCTAACCTGCCAAAAAGGGACAGGTTTATTTTGGTAGGTTTTATCTGGGAAAACGTCGAAGTATAAGACTGCCGTTGATTGAGAGGGGAGAGAGGCCGAAGTCCTCGTCGTCCTCAACTCGGCATTGCTATAGAGACAAAGGAGGCCAGCTATGGCACTTGAGAAGATTGACATCGACACTCTCGACCCGGCGGCGACCATCGTCGTGGCAACCGGCAACGCCCATAAGCTCACCGAGATCGAGGCCATTTTGGGCAAGGTCATGCCCGAGGTGCGCTTTGTGGCGCTCGGCCAGCTGGGCGATTTTGAGGACCCTGAGGAAAATGGCACGACGTTTTTGGAGAACGCCATCATCAAGGCGCAGGCTGCGGTCGAGGAGACGGGCCTTATGGCCATTGCTGACGACTCAGGCTTGGTCGTCGACGCGCTGGATGGCGAGCCGGGCGTGTATAGCGCGCGCTATGCGGGCGTGCATGGCGACGATGCCGCCAACAACGCCAAGCTTCTCGTTAACCTGGAAGGCGTGGCAGACGAGGATCGTACCGCGCGCTTTAGGGGCGTCGTTGCGCTCATCGACACGGACGGTTTGGTCACCTATGGTGAGGGCGCCTGCGAGGGCACTATCGCACACGAGGGCCGCGGCGATCACGGCTTTGGCTACGACCCGCTGTTCCTGCCGGTCGACACGCCGGGCAAGACCATGGCCGAGCTGACGGCGGACGAGAAGAACGCCATCAGCCATCGATTCCATGCGCTCGAGCACCTATCCGCCAAACTGACGGGCGAGGAGTAGGCCGTGCGCGCGGTGGTGCAGCGCGTGCTCAACGCCGGCGTGACGGTCGACGGCGAGTGCGTGGGCCGTATTGGACGTGGCTACCTGGTGCTGCTGGGCGTGGGCCACGGCGACACGCGCGCCGAGGCCGATAAGCTGTGGGGCAAGCTCCGGGGCTTGCGCATTAACGAGGACGAGAACGGCAAGACCAACCTGGCACTTGCCGATGTCGACGGCGAGGTGCTCGTGGTGTCGCAGTTCACGCTGTTCGCCGATTGCCGCCACGGTCGCCGTCCGTCGTTTACCGATGCGGGCGCGCCCGATGTTGCCAACGAGCTCTACGAGTACTTCCTGACGCTCGTTCGTCAAGATGTCGAACACGTGGCGCACGGCATCTTTGGCGCCGATATGAAAGTCGACCTCGTCAACGACGGCCCATTCACCATCGTCCTCGATACCGACAATCTGTAAGTAGCCAAATTAGCTACTTGCGCGTGGTCGCAACAGGGTGCTATAGTATTAGAGTTTTGTCTATCTTAGGGGTATTATCCCCTTTTTGAATTGCATCTTCTGGAGGCCCTGTTCATGGAAGAGATGGAAGTCAATCACGTCGACGACATCCACGAGAAGCTGACCAATATGGTGGGCGATCGCGTTAAGGTGAAGGCCAACATGGGCCGCACCCGCGTCGTCGAGCGCATGGGCACCATCAAGAGCGTCCACCCCGCCGTCTTTATCGTCGAGGTTGACGAGCGCCGAGGCCGCAAGTCGCGTCAGTCCTACCAGTATATCGATGTCCTCACCGGTCAGGTCGAGCTGTTCGACCCCGAGAGCGGCGAGCATATCTTTACCCCGCTCGGCAATCAGCTCGAGGAGCACTAACGGTGACCGATCGGTCCCTGACTCTTTCCGCGCCGGCAAAGATTAACCTCTATCTGGGGGTTCATACCGAGCGCGACGCCCGCGGCTATCACAGAGTCGACTCCCTGACGGCAGCCGTCGGTCTTGCCGATACCGTGACGGTCACGCCGGCGCAGGTGCTGACCGTCCAGACGGTTCCGGCATCAGATTTTCCCATGCAAAAGAATACGGCGTATCGGGCTGCGGTTGCTATGGCCGAGCATTATGGTCGCGAGGCAAACATCTGCGTGACGATTGAGAAGCGCATTCCATTGTGCGCCGGCTTGGGCGGTCCCTCGACGGATGCGGCCGCGGTCATTGTCGCCTTGGCGGAGCTCTGGGGAATTGATCGCTCCGACCCCGCGCTCGACGACATTGCGCGGGGCATTGGTGCTGACGTCCCGTTCTTTTTGCACGCGAGCCTTGCGTTCTACGTAGGTGGGGGAGACGTGCTGGCAACTGAGTATCCCGCGCTGCCCGCAACGCCCGTCGTGTTGGTCAAGCCGCGCGAGGCAAGCGTTTCGACAATTGAAGCCTATCGACGTTTTGACGAGGCTCCAGTGCCTGCAGACAAGCCCGGCGCGATAGCTTCTGCCTTGCGTGCTGGTGATGCCGAGACGGCATATGCGCTCATCCATAACAACCTGGGTGTCATTTCCGCACAGATGGAGCCGCAGATTCAAACGGTGCTCGATTGGCTGCGTAAACAGGACGGCGCCGTTGCTGTAGATGTGTGCGGATCGGGCGCCTGCTCGTTTGCCATTTGCGACACCGCCGTCACGGCCGAAAGGCTTGCCGACGCTGCCCTGCAAAACGGCTGGTGGTCCTGCGCGACGGAGCTCATTCCCAACACGGTTCGCATTGAAGCGCCAAAGAAATAAAAATTTCTCTAGCACGCGGCGAAAATCTTTGTTACTATAGTCGAGCTAACGGGTTGTGGCTCAGTTTGGTAGAGCACTGCGTTCGGGACGCAGGGGTCGCTGGTTCAAATCCAGTCAACCCGACCAGAGCATGAGGAGGGACCGCTTCTTGCGGTCCCTTTTTTTAGCTATTGTTGTGATACCGCGGCACCCGCGGTATACTCATTCGAGCTTGTCTCGCTGTATTGTGGAGGTCTACATGTTTGGACTGAGGGCTCCTGAGCTCATCATTATTCTCGTTGTTGTCCTGATTATCTTCGGGCCTAAGAACCTGCCGAAGCTCGGCAAGTCCCTCGGCTCTACCGTCAAGAATATCCGCGAGGGTATGGAGGGCGACGATAAGGGCGAAACCAAGCAGGCCGAGGACGTTGTGGTCGAGGAGTCCAAGGAGGACAAGGAGATCGCAGAGCTCGAGGCCAAGCTCGCTGCTGCCAAGCAAAAGAAGGCAGAGGACAGCGACGCGGACGCAGAGTAGTCCCATCCCTTTGGGGTGAGCACCTGACCGGCTTGCCCGCAGGCTAGCCGGTCTTTTTCGTTTTGTTGACAGTTGATCGTTACATCATAGTTGGGGAGATATCCGTATGGACGCAAGCCAGATCGTACTGACCGCTGAGGGCCGCCAGAAGCTCGTCGAGGAGCTCGCTTGGCGTGAGGGCGATTACGCCAAGGAGATCGTCGAGGACATCAAGGAAGCCCGCGCGTTCGGCGACCTTTCGGAGAACTCCGAGTACGACGCCGCCAAGGACAAGCAGGCCCAGAATGCTGCTCGCATTGCCGAGATTCAGGCCATCCTCGCCAACGCTCAGGTTGCTGCCACCACGGGCGATCTGACCGTCTCCATCGGTTCCACCGTTTCTCTGATCGATCCCAACGGTGAGGTCATGGAAGTCACGCTCGTCGGTACCACCGAGACCAACTCGCTCGAGCACAAGATCTCCAACGAGTCTCCGGTCGGCCATGCCATCATCGGTCACGGCGAGGGCGACTCCGTCGAGGTCGTTACGCCTTCGGGCAAGACCCGCGTCTACACCATCGCAAAGATCGCACGCTAGACCACGGTCCCGCGTAAAGGTATGTTTTCGCTCCCTGGGACCGAATCCTGGGGAGCGTTTTAATTTGAGGAGCTAACTTATGGCAGAGAACCAGAACGCCGCCGATCAGGCATCGACGCTCAACGACGAGCGCGCCACCCGCCTGGCCAAGCGCGCCGCCCTGTTCGAGGCGGGCCAGAACCCCTATCCCGAGCACTCCGAGATTGAGGACTACGTCGTCGACATCGAGACTAAGTACGCCGAGCTCACCGATGGCGAGGACACCGAGGACGTCGTGAAGATCGGCGGCCGTGTGGTCGCCAAGCGCGGTCAGGGCAAGATCATGTTCATCGTTGTGCGCGACGCGACCGGCGAGATCCAGCTGTTCTGCCGCATCAACGATATGGACGAGGCCGCCTGGAATATGCTCAAGGCCCTCGACCTGGGCGATATCCTGGGCGTGACCGGCGTAGTCGTGCGCACCAAGCGTGGCCAGCTTTCCGTTGCCCCCAAGAGCGCGACGCTGCTGTCCAAGGCCGTTCGCCCGCTGCCCGAGAAGTTCCACGGTCTCTCCGACAAGGAGACCCGCTATCGTCAGCGTTATGTCGACCTGATCGCCAACGACGACGTTCGCGAGACCTTCCGCAAGCGCTCGCAGATCCTCTCCACGTTCCGCCGCTTTATGGAGTCCGATGGCTACATGGAGGTCGAGACTCCTATCCTGCAGACCATCCAGGGCGGAGCTACTGCCAAGCCGTTCATCACGCACTTCAACGCGCTCGATCAGGAGTGCTACCTGCGTATCGCCACCGAGCTGCACCTCAAGCGCTGCATCGTCGGCGGCTTTGAGCGCGTTTTCGAGATCGGCCGCATCTTCCGCAACGAGGGTATGGACCTTACCCATAACCCCGAGTTCACCACGATGGAGGCCTACCGCGCCTTCTCCGATCTCGAGGGCATGAAGGCGCTCGCCCAGGGTGTCATTAAGGCCGCTAACAAGGCTATCGGCAACCCCGAGGTTATTGAGTACCAGGGCCAGACCATCGACCTTTCTGGTGAGTGGGCAAGCCGTTCCATGACCGATATCGTCTCTGACGTGATTGGTAAGCAGGTCACCATCGACACGCCGGTTGAGGAGCTTGCTGCCGCCGCACGCGAGAAGGGCCTGGAGATCAAGTCCGAGTGGACCGCCGGCAAGATCATCGCCGAGATCTATGACGAGCTGGGCGAGGACACCATCGTCAACCCCACCTTCGTGTGCGATTACCCCATCGAGGTTAGCCCGCTTGCCAAGCGCTTTGAGGATGATCCGCGCCTGACCCACCGCTTTGAGCTGGTCATCGCTGGTCACGAGTACGCGAACGCGTTCTCCGAGCTCAACGACCCGGTCGACCAGGCTGAGCGCTTCGCTGCCCAGATGGCCGAGAAGGCCGGCGGCGACGATGAGGCCATGGAGTACGACGAGGATTACGTGCGTGCCCTCGAGTACGGTATGCCTCCCGCGGGTGGCATTGGCATCGGTATCGACCGCGTGGTCATGCTGCTCACCAACCAGGCTTCCATCCGCGACGTGCTGCTGTTCCCGCACATGAAGCCCGAGAAGGGTTTCCAGTCCGGTGCCGCTGCTGCCAAGGCCGCCGAGGCCGGCAACGCCGCGAGCCCCTTCGTCAAGCCGCTCAAGCCCACGCTCGACTACTCCAAGATTGCCGTCGAGCCGCTGTTTGAGGAGTTCGTCGACTTTGATACCTTCTCTAAGAGCGACTTCCGCGCCGTTAAGGTCAAGGCATGCGAGGCCGTCAAGAAGTCCAAGAAGCTGCTGAACTTTACGCTCGATGACGGCACCGGCACCGACCGCACCATCCTCTCCGGCATTCACGATTATTACGAGCCCGAGGACCTGGTCGGCAAGACCCTGCTCGCCATCACCAACCTGCCTCCGCGCAAGATGATGGGCATCCCCAGCTGTGGCATGCTCATCAGCGCCATCCACGAGGAGGAGGGCGAGGAGCGCCTCAACCTGATTCAGCTCGACGCTTCCATCCCTGCCGGCGCAAAGATGTACTAAGTAGTTACGCGGTTCTACGAACCGCGTAACGGCTCGACGCTGCGCGCCGCCCAGAGCGACAATTTGTCATTCAAAAGGCAAGGCATGACCAGAAGGTCTATGCCTTGCCTTTTTCATGCCAACTTGTTCGCTCTGGACGTCGTTCGCTGTCCGTCCTCCACCTGTGGTATTGCCCTGGTTGGCACTTAGGGACGTTCCTTTTGTGCCGGCACTTGGGGACAGTCCTTGTCAAGCTATGGTGCAAGGTGGTCGTTGGGGACGTTCTTAAACGACTGCCTAACGGCTATTGAGCACATGGCTCGCGTGACAGTCGTCTCTTTTATGTTTCCTTTAGCCGTCGCTGCCTAGGATGGGGGTTAGTCGGTAGGAAGGGAGCGTCTGTATGGACGACGCGAGCGATCGCGCAATCGAAGAGGATATGCTCGATCAGTTCAACTATTTTGATGATGAGGACGAGGAATTGATCGATCGTCGCGAGCCGGCGGCGCTCGATGCTTTCGACCTTGTTGATGAAGGGCCCGACGAGGACGAGGTCGAATCGACGGAACCCCCACAGCCTTCGCCCCATGATTCGTTGCTCTCAAGAGTCCCTCTGCACCACGGTGTTCGTGCCGGCGCCCTCCATATGAAAACCGACTGGTGCCAGATCGTGACGGCAGGCGGTGAGCTTGCCGTCGATGCGCCGCTCACCGATAAATCATCCATCATTTGCCGCACCGGTATGCTTATGCTCGCGAGCGGAACGGGTGCCTGGCGTGTACGCGATACCATGAATCGCGTCGCCGCTGTACTCGGTGTCACCATCCACGTTGACTTAAGTCTCCTGTCGTTTGAGTGTACTTGTATCGAAGATGGTCACTGCTTTAACGAGGTCGTCAGCCTACCCACAACGGGGGTCAATACTCATCGCATATGGATGATGGAGAGCTTCTTAAAGGAAATCGAGGTTTACGGGCGCCGGTTTACCGTGCATGAGTACCACGAGATGCTCAAGACCGTTGAGAGTTCAAAACCCGATTACACTTCCTGGCAACAGGGCATTGCGGCGGCCTGTGCTTGCGGCGCCTTTGTCTTTTTGCTCGGCGGCGGCCCTATCGAGATGACCTGTGCATTTGTGGGCGCTGGTGTCGGCAACTTTGCGCGCTCCCATATTCTCAAGCAGGGCCTTGGCCAGTTTAGCGCGCTGACGATCGGCGTTGCACTCGCTTGCGTCTCGTATCTGCTGGCATTGCTTGGCCTTGGCCAGGTCATACCGGGGGCAATGTCGCACCAAGAAGGCTATATCGGCGCCATGCTCTTTGTGATCCCCGGCTTTCCTCTCATTACGGCAGGCCTTGACATCGCTAAGCTTGACATGCGAAGCGGCATTGAGCGTCTTTCGTATGCTGTGTCGATTATTGTGATGGCGACCCTCGTAGGCTGGATGGTTGCCGAGTGTGTGGGGCTGGCGCCGGATGATTTTGCCCCGCTCGGCCTCTCACCGTTGGCTCTTACACTCTTGCGTATTGTGATGAGCTTTGTCGGAGTATTTGGCTTCTCGGTTATGTTCAACAGTCCGGTAAAGATGGCAGCGGCGGCAGGGCTCATCGGCGCCATGTCTAATACCTTGCGCCTTACGCTCGTTGATGCGCCGACGCTGTTTCCCTTCCTGGGTCTGAGCGTGGGTATGCCTCCCGAGGCAGCAGCGTTTATCGGCGCGCTGGTATCGGGACTGCTCGCGAGCTTAGCCGAAATCAAGCTCACCTACCCACGCATCGCCCTCACGGTGCCGTCGATTGTCATTATGGTGCCGGGCTTGTATCTGTATCGCTCGATGTATTACATGTGCACCTTCGACACGGTCAATATGCTCGGCTGGTTTGTGCGTGCAGTGCTCATCGTGGCGTTTCTGCCCGTTGGCCTGGGCGTGGCGCGCACGCTCACCGACCCTCGCTGGCGCCACACCAGCTAATTGGCGCAAGTGAAACTGATCCGCATAACATGAACGTGGATAATCTCCCGTTTTTGGCCTGTTTACGGGCTCAAAACGGGAGATTATCCACGTTCGTGGAATGGGTGTCCGAAAATCCACGCTCGTTGGGCCGATGCAGACGCACCTGGCGATTCCTTTTTTGTAGACGTTGTCACGCGGCTACGGGCGGGAAAGGTCCCAACGGTTAACATATACTCCATATGGGTAAAGAGACCAAAGCGCTGCCGCGGGGCGGCGCTTTGCGTTTGAAAAAACTAGCTCGTCTAAGAGGAACTAGCATGTTAGACCGTTTTACCGATCGCGCGCGCAAGGTCATGTCCATGGCCAAGCATGAGGCGCTCGATCTTCATTCAAATAAGGTGGGAACCGAGCATCTGCTGCTCGCGCTCGCCAAGGAGGACGAGGGCATCGCCGCCGAGGCGCTGCGCTCGCTCGACATCTCCTACGACGACATCATGGACACGCTCAAGGAGGTCCAGACCACCGTTCCCGAGCCCAGCGAGGAGACCGAGGCCGCCAAGCTCGCCTTTACGCCACTCGTCATCAGCGTGATGGAGCGCTCCTTCCGCGTGGCGCGCGAGAACAACCAGACCTATGTGTCGACCGAGCACCTGCTCATCGGTATCGTCGAAGAGGGCAACGGCATGGCCATGGACATCCTCATGCGCCTGGGTGTGTCGTCCGCTTCCATTAAAAAAGCCATCGAAAAGCTTACCGCCAAGGATCAGGACAAGAAGCGTCCGCTCGCCGGCGCCGGTGCCGGGCGTCCCGGTGCGGGCCTGCCGTTCTTTAGCGGCTCGGACGCCTCGCAGCAAAAGGGGAGCGGCACCGACACGCTCAAGCAGTTCGCCACCAACCTTACGCAGAAGGCACGCGACGGTAAGCTCGACCCCGTGATCGGTCGCGAAAAGGAAGTCCAGCGCATGATGGAGATCCTTTCGCGCCGCACCAAGAACAACCCGCTTATCTTGGGTGACCCCGGCGTGGGCAAGACGGCCATCGTCGAGGGCCTGGCACAGCAGATCGCTGCCGGCAACGTGCCCGAGAACCTTATGAACCAGAACATCTGGACGCTCGATCTGCCGGGTCTTGTCGCGGGCGCCAAGTATCGCGGTGAGTTCGAGGAGCGCCTCAAGAACGTGATCCAGGAGGCAACCGAAGCCGACGACGTCATCCTGTTTATCGACGAGATGCACACCATCATCGGTGCCGGTTCTGCCGAGGGATCCATCGATGCAAGCTCCATGCTCAAGCCCGTGCTCGCGCGCGGTGCTTTTCAGATCATCGGTGCCACCACGGCCGAGGAGTTCCGTAAGTACCTCACCAAGGATCCGGCCTTTGAGCGTCGCTTCCAGACCATCGATGTCGAGGAGCCGAGCGTCGAGGACACGGTCAAGATCCTGAGCGCGCTCAAGCCGCGCTACGAGGAGCACCACCATGTGCGTTACACACAGGGTGCTATCGAGGCCGCCGCGAACCTCTCCAACCGCTACATTCAGGACCGCTTCCTGCCCGATAAGGCCATCGACCTCATCGACGAGGCCGGTGCCCGCGCCCGCATTGCCGCCAACCGCGCGCCCGAGCCGGTGCGCGAGGCCGAACATCGCATCGAGGAGCTCAAGGCTGCCGCACAGGAGGCCACCGAGAGCGACGACATGAACAAGGCCGCCGAGATCACCGAGCAGCAGAAAGCCGCCGAGATTGAGCTCGCCGAGGCCAAGGCTGCCTGGACGGCCGAGCTCGACGCCAGTCCGCTCACCATCGATGTCTCCCAGATTGCCGACATCGTGTCCGTGACCTCGGGCGTGCCGGTGTCCTCGCTCACCGAGAGTGAGAGTCGCCGCCTGCTGCAGACCGAAAGCGTGCTCAAGACCCGCATTATCGGCCAGGACGAGGCCGTCGAGGCCGTCGCCAAGGCCGTGCGCCGCAGCCGCTCGCCGCTCAAGGACCCGCGTCGTCCCGGCGGCAGCTTTATCTTCCTGGGTCCCACCGGCACGGGCAAGACCGAGCTCGCCAAGACGCTCGCCGAGTATCTCTTTGGCAGCAAAGACGCGCTCATCAGCTTCGACATGTCCGAGTTCGGTAGCGAGTTCGAGGTCTCCAAGCTCATCGGTAGCCCTCCGGGCTACGTCGGTCACGACGAGGGCGGCCAGCTCACCAAGGCCGTTCGTCGCCACCCGTACTCGGTCGTGCTGTTCGACGAGATCGAGAAGGCGCACCCCGATATCTTCAACATCTTGCTGCAGGTGCTGGAGGAGGGCCGCCTGACCGATAGCCAGGGCAAGACGGTCGACTTCCGCAACACCGTGATCATCATGACGTCCAATGTGGGCGCCCGCGAGATTGCGCAGGATGCGAGCGTGGGCTTTGGCACCACCGGCGAGCAGGGTCTCACGTCGAGTGAGATCCGTGGTCGCGCGATGGGCGAGCTCAAGCGCCTGTTCCGCCCCGAGCTGCTCAACCGTATCGACGACATCGTGGTGTTCCAGAAGCTCTCGGGCGAGAATCTCACCAAGATCGCGCACCTGCTGGTGGACGACCTGCGCCAGCGTCTGATTGCCAACGGCATGAACATCAAGCTCACCGATGCGGCCTATGACAAGATCGTGGCCGAGGGCACCGACCTCACCAACGGTGCGCGTCCGCTGCGCCGTGCTATTCAAAAGCTCATCGAGGACCCGCTGTCCGAGGAGCTGCTGGCCGGCGAGTGGGGCGAGGGCGATACCGTCCTGTGCGACGTGGCCGATGGCAAGTTTGTCTTTAGCCACGGCACGGGCGAGATCCCGGCACCGCGTCCGGCGGGCACGCTCGGTGGTGATACCGCCCCGGCGGCACCGCGCACTGGCAACGCCGCGCCCGTGAGCGGCGGCGTGACCTCGGGCCCCGGCGGCATGATGCAAGCCGGTTCCGGCGCGCTGTAGGGCGTAACAAAACCTTGTGTCCACGAGGGCGTTCCAAAGGAGCGCCCTTTTTCTGTTGGAAAGCCTCCTTCGTTCAAAGTAGATCTCATTAAACATGTCAATGGCGTATGCATAAACGTTGATCAAGCGTTGAGGTTGGTTGAAGGGTCCAACGTCCCTTCGGCGCGGCCCGTCTAACCTGCTTTATCTTAATAAAGTGGCGTCTCCCCACCGTTAGCCGATGATGCGAGGGCGCTCGGCGTTTTCGACTGGTTTATGCACGCAAAGTCTGGGAATATACAAGGCGCATGTCTTACTGTCTAACCAGTTGCGCCAAGGAGGCACCATGGATTACAAGATCACCGGCTACGAGCCCGCCCAGCTGTTCCATTTCTTTGAGGAGGTCAGCGCGGTCCCCCGTGGGTCTGGCAACGAGAAGGGCATCAGCGATTTCCTGGTTGCGTTTGCCAAGGAGCGCGGCCTCGATGTGTACCAGGACGAGGTCTACAACGTCATCATTCGCAAGCCCGCTTCTGCCGGCGCCGAGAATGCCCCGACTGTGATGCTGCAGGGCCACATCGATATGGTGTGCGACAAGTTGGGCTCTGTTGAGCACGACTTTACGACCGACGGTATCGACCTGGTCGTGAAGGACGGCGTCCTCACCGCTAACGGCACCACCCTGGGCGCCGACAACGGTATTGCTGTCGCTCTGATGCTTACTGTGCTCAACGACGATTCGATCGTTCACCCCGCCCTCGAGTGCGTATTCACCACCGACGAGGAGACTGGCCTGGTCGGCGCCGAGACGCTCGACAAGTCCCAGATTAGCGCCCGCACCATGATTAACCTTGACTCCGAGGAAGAGGGCGTTGCCACCGTCAGCTGCGCCGGCGGCGTCGTCGTTACCTACACCTGCCCCATCGTGCGCGAGCACAAGACCGGTAGCACCCTCACGCTCGACATCTCCGGCCTGCTGGGCGGCCACTCCGGCAGCGATATCCACCTGGAGCGCGGCAACGGCAACCTCATCATGGCCCGCATCATCGACCGCCTGATGGTTGCCGGCGAGCCCGCCATCGTGAGCTTTAACGGCGGCACCAAGGACAACGCCATCAACCGTGAGTGCAAGGCTGTTCTGGTCTATGCCGACCACGCTGCCGCCGAGGCCGCGGCGCAGGTCGCCAAGGGCATCATCGCCGACGTCACTGCCGAGCTCGAGGTCTTCGACCCCGGCTTTACCTGCACCGTCGAGATTGCCGACGACGCCGAGGTCGAGGCCATGGACCAGAAGTCCGCGCTTGCCCTCATCCGCGCCCTGCGTCTTGCCCCTAACGGCGTGATTCGCCGCAACGTCGCCACCGACGGCTCCGTCGAGGTTTCCTCCAACATCGGCGTGGTCGCCACTTCCGACGACCAGGTCAAGATCATGCTTTCCCCGCGCTCCTCGATCACCTCGCTGCAGAACGAGTTCAAGGATCGTTTGCAGACGCTTGCCGATGTCCTGGGCTTCGACGCCAAGTTTGAGTTCGAGTATCCCGGCTGGAGCTATGCCGAGCATTCGCCGGTCCGCGACGTCTTTGTCGAGAGCTATCGCGAGCTCTTTGGCTCCGAGCTGCGCATCGAGTCCATTCATGCCGGCCTTGAGTGCGGCCTGTTTGCCGAGGCCCTGCACGGCCTGGACGCCATCGCCGTGGGCCCGACGCTCTCCGATGTCCACACCCCGGACGAGAGCATGGAGCTCGCTTCTGCCGAGCGCTTCTACGAGCTGCTCATCGACGTGCTCAAGCGCCTCGCCGCGTAAAGGTTGCGCTAGCAGCAGTCCGAGCCACGTGCTAGCGGATTGCAAATGACATTACGAGAGGGGGTACCCGGTCTTTTGCGACAGGTGTCCCCTCTCTTCTTTTAAGAAATGGGAAATTGATTGGCGTCTAGCCCATATCCGCCCTGATGAGGTCGAGGGTTCGCTGGCAGTTTTCGCGGACGGGGCCGAGCATATGATCGCGCAGGTCCGCCATGCCGGGCAGGTCGGCGTATTCGTCCATGACCTCTTCCATGCAAATGGGTACCTCGTAGGCGAGGTCCATCATGGTCGCAAAGCAAAACTTCTCGGATAGCCCGGCATCGGTGAGCGCCGTCTCCAGCGCGGGGTCGCCCATACCGTGGTATCGGCGGATAGCACCTGGACCGATGCGCCCCACACGATTTTCGCCGCCAACGCTCATAGCAAGGCGTGCCCGACGTCGCATGCTCTCATACGCCAAGCCCGATGCGACATCGTACATGGGTGCGAGTGCCGCGTTTGTGCCTTTGCCTAGGATGAGCGAGTAGTTTTTAGCGTGTGCGTCAGGCGCTCCGATAATGGCGTTATAGAACAACATATAGGTAAAAAGCACAAGATTCATGTGGTGGGGGACTGTGTTAATCAGTCGTTCTTGGATGTCTCGTGTAGTCGGTCCTCCGTCGGCGGTGTATTTCTGGCTTGGCAATACACCGAGCGCCTGGCAAAAGTCCTCCTGATGCAGCCTTTCGATACTTCCGCTGTTATTGACCATTCTGTCGTACCGTTCAACGACGAGTGCGGCTTCGTCTTCAAATGTGCAATAGGAGACGTTGGCAGTTGGAATGCCAACACGCCGAGCCGTTTTCATGCAGACGAATTCGTTTAAGGCCTGATGTTTGAACCCGACGACACCATTTTTGAAGATATGGGTAGTGGGGGATGACCCTAGACATTCGTACCATTGGCCATCATGCCAAGCTAGTGCAAATTTGCCTTGGTTGCCGCCCAGGGACCAGCTTTCGTTGGAGCCCATCCATGTCTCTCTTTCGTCATCGCGAATTGCTTTAAGCTTGTGAGCGATTTGAGAATTGGTAAGCGGGCGGTATGCGGAGACCCTGCCACGGACGGCGTCTAATTGATCGGCTCGACAAAACTGAACGGCCCCCGCGCAGTCAAGACCGATATGGCACAAGAGGGCGACGGGGTTGTTAGATGCAACATCATGCTCGGTGGCAATGGCGCGACGCTGCTCTTGACTGTCGGGCAAAAGGCCAAATAGGAACGGGCGGACGATGTTATGGCCATACGTGCGATTGGAAAGCGGCATTGTTAGCGATAGCGGTGCCCCGCGATAGGTTGGGGCGTATACAAAGCTGCAGAGTCCATGCTCGTCTTGCCGGAGAGTGCCTGCGATTTCGCCACAAATGAGGGTCGCAAGCTCCATTTCTGCCATTTATTTCACAACCTTACAGCCAAAGGAGAGGTCTGAAGTGTCGGTAAGGCCTTGCTCGGCTGCGATTTGGGCCAGCAAGGCACCATAGGAAGATGGCGCTCCTTGTCGAGCGGGTCGTCTGCCTACGCTTGGCTTTGGCAGGGCATTCGAGTTCGCGATAGGGAGGTCCGCTATCGTCGTTGGATGTTCGGAGGGCGATGCGATGGAGTCGTTATCGCTTTGCGCAAAGAGGCCTATGCCGAGTGCGTTAAAGACAGTCAGCAACTTGTCGAGCCGAATACCCGTGGCGTCTCCTAGCTCGAGCGATGCGAGCAGGCGCTCCGAAACACCGGCTTTTTTAGCGAGGGCGGCACGGGTGAGACCCTGAGCCTCGCGTGCCTGACGCACATAGATGCCAGCTTGACGCGGTGTGGTGATGGGAAGGGTATCCATGGCGATCTCCTAACGTGCAGACTTTTGCATATCAGTATGACATGCAAAAGTCTGCACGAAAAGGCATTATGCAAAACTCTGCATGAGACCTCTACATTGACGTTGAGCTTATGAGAGGCGTTTTTTATATCGCGAGAATCCCCAGATGCTCAAGCAAGATCTTAAGCCCGATGAAGATGAGCACGACGCCACCCACGATGGTGGCAGGCTTTTCGTAGCGCGTGCCAAAGGTGTGGCCGATCGCTACGCCAGCGACAGAGAAGATAAACGTTGTGACGCCGATAAGCGATACAGCGGGAACGATGTCAACCGAGAGCGCCGCAAATGAGATGCCTACGGCTAGGGCGTCGATTGAGGTGGCGATGGCGAGGATCAGGTACTCGCCCAGGTCAATCTTTTCGGCATCCTTGCCGTCGCCTTCATCCTCGTCCTCGGTAAAGGCCTCCCACAGCATTTTGCCGCCGATGAAGGCGAGCAGGATAAAGGCAATCCAATGGTCGATGGGGCCGATGATGCCCATAAACTGGCTGCCAAGCGCCCATCCGATCACGGGCATGCCGGCCTGGAAGCCGCCAAAGAACAGGCCGAGCACTACGGCGACCTTAAGGTTGATCTTCTTCATGCCAAGGCCCTTGCAGATGGATACGGCAAAGGCGTCCATCGAAAGGCCAATGGCGAGCAGCACGAGCTCTACGAGTCCCATGGTTTGGCTCCCTCCTTGCGGGCGAACCCGCGTGTACTTCTGACAGGGGAGCAACAAAAAAGACCCGTGGCGTACGCGCCGCGCGTACAACCACGAGTCTCGTTCATTAAGGCAAGCCAGACCGTGTCGGCCAGTATGTTGACTTGCCGCGCCACCGGAGGCGAACCCGGTCACGCGACTACTCCCTCATTCATGTGAATCCCGATGCTACCACATGAACAGCTCATTTGGGTTGAGGCTCTCAGCGGTGTTCGCTCATTCTGTAAGCATCGGATTTCGCGAGCGCCGCGGGGACAAACCGTGAGAAACTATTTAGCGTTTATGGAGCGTATGCGATGGGAGCGATGCCTTGGATAAGAACGAGCTGCAAAAGCGTATGGAACAGGCCATCCGCCTGACGGCACCTGGCCAGCCGATCCGCACCGCCCTCGACATGATCATTGCTGGTCACCTGGGCGCTCTTATTTGCGTCGGCGACACCGAAAACGTGCTCGCTGCTGGTAACGACGGCTTCCCGCTCAACATTTCGTTTACCTCGAACCGCCTGTTCGAGCTTTCCAAGATGGACGGCGCCATCGTCATCGACGGCGACCTCACCCAGATCCTGCGCGCCAACTTCCACCTCAATCCCGATCCCTCGCTTGCCACGAGTGAGACGGGCATGCGTCACCGCACCGCCGCCCGCATGTCGGTGCTCACGGATGCCATCGTGATCTCGGTCTCGGCCCGTCGTGCCGTCGTCAACGTGTACGTTCACGGCAAGAGCTACGAGATCCAGCCCGTCACCACCATCATGAGCTCGGTCAACCAGCTCGTCGCCACGCTCCAGACTACCCGTCAGTCGCTCGACCGCTCCCTGCTGCGCCTGACGGCCCTCGAGCTCGACGACTACGTTACGCTCGCCGACATTACCGGGATTTTCTCGAGCTTCGAGATCATGCAGCAGGCAAAGACCGAACTTAAGGATTGCATTGTCAAGCTGGGCAACCAGGGCAAGCTCGTGCAGATGCAGCTCGAGCAGCTCGCCGGCTCCAGCATGGATACCGAGTACGACCTGATGATTCGCGACTATGCGAGCGATTCCTCCGAGGCCAATGCCGAAAAGATCCGCGCCAACCTGAGCCGTATGACGCCTAAGGACCTGTCCGACCCACAGCATGTGGCGGCGGTTCTGGGTTACGACGACCTGGACGAGGACTCCGTCATGACGCCGCTGGGCCTGCGCACGCTTTCGCGCGTGTCCGTCGTGCGCGACGGCGTGGCCGAGAAAATCGTCGACGAGTACGGCTCGTTGCAGGAGCTCATGGACGACATCAGCGAGGACCCGGAGCGCTTGGGCGACTTTGGCGTTAACAACCCTGCCATTCTTGCGGACTCCCTGTACCGCATGAAGGGCACCAAACAGGGGAACGCATAATGGCGCCCGTATGCGCCGTGGTCGTTGCCGGTGGCAGCGGCCAGCGCTTTGGAAATCCCGGCGGCAAGCAGCTCGTTAACGTGGCGGGCCGTCCGCTCATGAGCTGGTCTATCCGTGCGTTCGATCGTAGCGACAAGGTCGGTCACATCGTGGTGGTGTGTCCTGCCGAGCGTCGTGTCGAGATGCGCCGCCTGGCCATCAGCCCGTATTCGTATAGCACGCCCATCAGCTTTGCCGATGCCGGCGATACCCGCCAGGACTCCACCCGTGCCGGCGTGCATGCGGTACCGGCGGGTTTCGAATATGTCGCCATCCACGACGGCGCCCGTCCGCTCATCACGACCGAGGCCATCGATCACGCGATCGACGTGCTTGTGGGTGACCGCTCGCTCGACGGCGTCGTGTGCGGCCAGCCCGCGATCGACACGCTCAAGATCGTCGACGGCGACAATATCGTCGAGACGCCGCCGCGCGAGCTCTATTGGGCCGCGCAGACGCCGCAGATCTTTAGCGTCGATGCTATGAAGCGCGCCCACGCTGCAGCCATTGCCGAGGGCTTTATCGGTACCGACGATTCGTCACTGGTCGAGCGCATGGGTGGGCGCGTCCGCTGCGTCCAGAGCCCGCGCGATAACCTTAAGGTGACGGTGCCCGAGGACCTGCGCCCCGTAACCGCGATTCTGCTTGGCCGTATGGCCGAGGGAGAGGACCTTCCCCATGTTCAGTAACCTGCGCATTGGCCACGGCTACGACGTCCACCGTTTGGTGGAGGGGCGTCGATGTATCATCGGCGGGGTCGACATTCCCTACGAGCGCGGCCTGCTGGGCCACTCGGATGCCGATGTGCTTGCGCACGCCTTGGCCGACGCCATTCTGGGCGCCTGCCGCGGGGGAGACATCGGCAAGCTATTCCCCGACACCGATTCCGCCTACGAGGGTGCCGATTCGATGGTGCTGCTCGCTCGCGTGATGGACTATGCGCGCGAGTTGGGCTTTGAGTTTGTCGATGCCGATTGCACCATTGCCTGTCAGCAGCCCAAGATCACCCCGCACCGCGATGCCATGCGCGCCAACCTTGCCCATGCCTTGGGCGTTGACGTCGAAAACGTGGGCGTCGCCGCCACTACGACCGAAAAGCTCGGTTGGGAAGGCCAGGGCGAGGGAATCGGTGCCTGGGCCGTCTGCCTGCTACAGAAAACCGTTAAGGAGTAACGAATGCGTATCTACAATAGCGCTACCCATAAAAAGGAAGAGTTCCAGCCCATCGAGTCCGGCAAGGTCAGCATGTACGTGTGCGGCCCCACGGTCTACGACAACATCCACATCGGCAATGCCCGCACGTTCATCAGCTTTGACGTGATTCGTCGCTGGCTCATCGCGAGCGGCTACGAGGTCACGTTCGCCCAGAACCTCACCGATGTCGATGACAAGATCATCAAGCGCGCCAACGAGCAGGGCCGTACGGCTGCCGAGGTCGCGACGGAGTTCTCCGACAAGTTCATCGGCGTCATGCGCGCCGCCAACGTGCTCGATCCCGATGTGCGCCCCCGCGCCACCAAGGAGATCGGCCCCATGATCGCCATGATCAAGACGCTTATCGAGCAGGGCCACGCTTACGCAGCCGATAACGGCGATGTGTACTTTGCCGTGCGCAGCGATCCCAACTATGGTCAGGTCTCGGGCCGCAACATCGACGACCTTATGGTTGGCGCGCGCATCGAGGAGAACGAGGACAAGAACGACCCGCTCGACTTTGCCCTGTGGAAGGCCGCCAAGCCCGGCGAGCCCAGCTGGCCGAGCCCCTGGGGCGAGGGCCGTCCCGGCTGGCACACCGAGTGCGCCGCCATGGTGCACCGCTACCTGGGCACCCCGATCGACATCCACGGCGGCGGCTCCGATCTTGCCTTCCCGCATCACGAGAACGAGTGCGCCCAGGTCACCTGCGCCTGGCACCAGGGCTTCTCCAACACCTGGATGCACACGGGCATGCTGCTGGTAGACGGCGAGAAGATGTCCAAGTCGCTCGGCAACTTCTTTACGCTGGCCGAGGTACTCGAGCAGCACTCCGCTGCCGCCCTGCGCCTGCTGATGCTGCAGACGAGCTATCGCTCGCCGCTCGACTTTTCTTGGGAGCGCCTGGAGGGTGCCGAGAACTCGCTCACGCGTATCGCCGGTACGGTCGAGAACCTGCGCTGGGCCGCGAACCATGCGACGGCCGACGCCGATGAGGCAGCATCCGAGGCGTTTGCCTCCAAGGCCGCCGAGACCCGTGCCACCTTTAAGGAGTGCATGGACGACGACTTTAACACCGCCGGCGCCATGGGCGCCGTCTTTGGCTTTGTGACCGAGTGCAACCAGTACCTGGAGCAGGCGGGCGACGCTGCCGACAAGGCCGCCGCGCTTGCCGCCGCCGATACGCTGGTCGAGCTGCTCGACACATTTGGCGTTGAGCTTCCCGAGCCCAAGGTCGAGCTGCCGCTGGGCCTGCTGGGCGTTGCCGCCGGCCTAGTCGCCTACACGGGTGACGACGTGGACGAGGCCGCTGCCAAGATTCTCGAGGCCCGCGCCGAGGCCCGCGCCGCCAAGAACTGGGATCTGGCCGACGCCATCCGCGACCAGCTCAAGGACCTCGGGCTGACGATCGAGGATACTGCCGCTGGCACCCGTATTAAGAGTCTCTAGTATTTGTCGACCGTTCGAGGTGCGGCAGATTGCCTTGAAAGAGGAGGGCATAGACCTGGTGGTCATGCCCGACGATTGAAAGGCAAGGTGCCGTGGCTCGGACGGTCGATTCTTGTTCGTTATCTATTTAAGGAGGCCGTTATATGGCCGACAATCGCAAGCGTGCATCGCGTGGGGGCAAGCAGGCTGCTTCTGGCTCGCGTCCGATTCGCCGCAACGACCGCGCTGCCGCTCCCAAGGGCCAGCGCGAGCGTAGCCGCGATAACGTCCAGGTTCCCAAGGGCGAGTTTATCGAAGGTCGTCGTGCTGCCGCCGAGGCGCTGCGCACCGGTTTTCCCGTCAAGTGCGCGCTCATTGCCGAGGGCGGGGAGCGCGATGCCGCTCTGTCTCGTCTGGTCGACGACCTCAACGCCGCGGGCGTCCGCATTAAGTATGTGCAGCGCGCGCAGCTCGACGCACTGTCGAGCCATGGCGCTCACCAGGGCATCGCGCTCGAGGTTGGCAACTTCCCCTATGCCGATGTCGCCGATATTCTCGACCGCGCGGGCGACAGTCCGGCGCTCGTCATCGTGCTCGACCATGTGACCGATGACGGTAACTTTGGCGCCATCGTGCGCTCTGCCGAGGTCGTGGGCGCCGCGGGCGTCATCATCGCCAACAAGCGTGCCGCCGGCGTGACCGTGGGCAGCTACAAGACTTCAGCCGGCGCCGTCATGCATCTGCCTATCGCGCAGGTGCCCAACATCGCCCGTGCGCTCGACGATCTTAAGGCCGCTGGCTTTTGGGTGGGCGGCGCTTCCGAGCACGCCGAGGGCAGCTGCTGGGATGCTCCCTTCGAGGGCCGCGTGGCGCTCGTCATGGGCTCCGAGGGTGATGGCATCTCGCGTCTGGTGCTCGAGAAATGCGACTTTTTAACCAAGCTTCCCCAGCGCGGCATGACCGAGAGCCTCAACGTTGCCCAGGCGACCACGGCGCTGTGCTTTGAGTGGCTGCGTCGCAACGCCGGCGAGCTCATGGGGGAGGAGTAGCGCATGTCCAAGAAGAACCGCGCCAAGTCCAAGGCCAAGCGCTTTGGCGAGGGCTCGGCCAAGCCGATTGTTTCGGCCGCGACCTATGGCGTGGGCGGCAATGCGTTTGCGCAGGCCATCGCCGATCCGGTCTCGACGGTGCACTCCAACAAGCCCGAGCTGCTTGTGGTTGACGGTTACAACGTGATCCACTGCACGCCGCGCTACGAAAAGCTCGTGTACGACCATTCCGACGATCCATATTCCAGCGACGTTCACGATATGGCGCGCACCGCCCTCATCAACGACGTCGCCGCCTTTGCCCAGGGCCGCTACGAGGCCGTGATCGTGTTCGACGGTGCGGGCAATATCTCCAGCGAGCGCCCCAACCTGCCGGCCCGTGGCGTGCGCATCGAGTTTTCGCCGACGGGTGTCTCTGCCGATACCGTGGTGCAGAAGCTCTGCATTGAGGCGCGCGAGGAAGGTCGCGCGTGCTCCGTGGTGTCGAGCGACGGCACGATCCAGGCCGTCGTCATGGGCAAGGGAGTCACGCGCATCTCGAGCCGCATGCTGGTGGACGAGATCAAGCAGATCGATAACGACGTTCACGAGGCAGAGGAAGCTCCGCAGATCAAGATGACCCTGGGCAGCCGCCTGAGCCCCGATGCCCTGGCAAAGCTCAAGGCCCTCCGCGGGAGGTAGGGGAGCTGACGGTGCGACGCTGTCTCGCTAACTCCATTCAGCGATGTCGATCATTCTACGGAGGCGCCATGTAAGTGCCTCTTTTAGATATGGCAGCCTTGCCGTGAGCGCGTCGTTTCTGGACAGAATCTCGAGTGCCTCGTCAACGAAGCCTTCGAGTTTGTCGCCGTCAAACCAGCTCATATCCTCAACAAGCAGCATTTGTTTCGCGGGGCTTGAATGAAACTGCGCGCTGGTAAAACTGTGCTCTCCTGCCCGAAGCTCCTCAAGAGAAATGTTGCACCAGAGCGATGAGCCCGAATCGAAGATGGGGGCAGGTCTGCAGGTTAGCGTGTTGACGTTTCGTACAAGGCCAAAGTTACGCCAATGGCGGTCATAGTTGGCGATGATGTCGTCGCATACAATCATGCGGTCAAGGGCATCCTTGACGCCTGTCACCCCGAGCTCTTCGCAGTTTGCTACATATCGCTCGTAGTCGGTTAGCCGGTCGTCCGCATTTGCGTGCTGGTTTACATAGAACGCAGGGACATATTCTTCTTCGTCAGTTAAGAAGACATCGCATGTGCTCAGGGCAGAAGTACCTGCGCCTTCGAGCGAATAGGGTACATAATCGCAAGCGTTTAGGATGCGACGGTGAAGTGCAGTCGCCACCAGCTCGTTATAAGGTTCCTGGTTTAGATGTGCACCTGCTTTGTGGAGGATTCGACGGTCACCCTCGCACGTCCAATACTTTTGAAGATTGCCGTCCGAGGTGTTGTCGGGCTTTGCAGCAGCTGCCTTACCCTCTGGGGCGAAGGGCGCGATGGACAGAGAGACGTCGTCAAAAGCATTATTGAAGAAGTTAATATCTTTCCACGCGAGACCGGAGCCTTGGGGTCTAATCCAATACTGGTCGGATAAGGAGAGGCCAAGATTTCGCTGTACGAGTTCATCGGGAACATCAACTGCGGCTTCTGCAAGCAGGGAGGCTAGCCCAATGCGTGCGAGCGGGATACCGCGGCCGCGCCACCAGATGCGGAAGGAGTCGAGCGATACAGGTTTGCTGGGAGTAAAAACTCCAATAGGGGCGTGGGCACGATCGACGTCGGCGCCGATGTGGGTGAAGTCTTTCCGTGATCTGCTGTAGACCAGCTGGGCCACTTCGTGCGTGCGGTTCATGAGGGTAAATGCGATTTCGCTTTTCCCATGCCCGCGACGAGGCCGTCCCCCTCTTTTGGTTGCGGAGCGGAGTCGCGTGTCTACGCTGTCTTTGTCGATAAGCCACACGCCAGAAGCCTTGCGGGCGGTCAGCGCGCCGTTCTTAATGAGCTCCTGCACCCTGCGCGGGGTGATGCCGAGCAGCTCGGCTGCTTCCTTTGTAGTTAACATCGCGAAACCCTTCGCCAGAACGAATAGTTTTTCTATTCCATTGTAATTAAAACTATTCGTTCTGACGAATAGTTTTGAGATGTGATCGGTCGAAGGGTCTGTTGCGCCCCGTCCGTAATTCCTTTATTCTTAACTGGCTTCGCGCGAAAGCGCCAAGCGTGCCAGTGTGGCGCAACGGTAGCGCAACTGATTTGTAATCAGTGGGTTGCAGGTTCGATTCCTGTCACTGGCTCCATGAGAGTTTCGGGCTCTGTTCCCTTGTGGAGCAGAGCCCGTTTCTTATTTTGGTGAGTTATCGGGCTCGACGTCCGTCTCGTTCCCCAATTTGTCTCAATCTATAACGCCAAGACGGCTTAATCGTTTCTAGCTGTTACAGATCGAGACGAAAGGTCGAGGATCGGTCCATTTATCTTGATCTGTAACAGACAGGAGAGGGATATCGGTCTAGGTGTTACAGATTGAGATGAAAGTCGCACGCCAATCCCCATACTTGTGGTACCGCGCTGACCGAATAATTGACATCCCCGCAAGGCGTTTTGCATGTCTCGGTTTAGACTGATAGCTTAAGTGCCGATAAGGCTCGACAGCGATGCAAGAAGCGGCGCCGAGCATTTTGTTCCCAGACGCTGCATTCGAAAGGCGTTTTATGAACCTGAAGAGCTTTGATAACCAAAACGAGCTGCTTAAAGATGGTCTTATTGAAGCAATCAATAACGGTGACCGTATTTCGGTTGCCGCGGCACTGTTCTCGATTTATGGATATGGCGAGCTCAAGAAGCAGCTGGAGTCTTGCGATTCCTTTCGATTTATCTATACGGAGCCGACGTTCTTATCCGTCAAGGCCCAAAAGGAGCAGCGTGAATACTACATCCCGCGCATGGGCCGCGAGAGCAGCATCGGCGGCACGGACCTCGAGATCAAGCTCAAAAACGAACTCAGGCAGAAGGCCGTCGCTCGCGAATGTGCCGAGTGGATCAGGCAGAAGGCAGAGTTTCGCTCATACCGGGACGCCAATCGCGCGGCCGGTGGCTATCTCGTCGTTGACAGTGCCGAGCCTGCGGCGTTCCAGCCTATCGAGGGCCTGACGACGTCCGCCCTGGGCACAACGCCCAGCAAGCAGCTCACCATGACTATGGGTATCCCGGGGGACATGGCGCGCCAGTACCTGTGCCAGTTCAATGCCGCCTGGGATTCGGGCGAGCTTGAGGACGTTACCCAAGCGGTAATCGACTCCATCTCCACAATGTATCGCGAGAACCCGCCCGAGCTGGTCTACTACGCAGCGCTCTACCGTATCTTCAGTGAGTTCCTCGAGGACGTCTCGGTGGATGACCTTGCAAAAGAGGGGACCGGCTTCAAGGAGAGCAAAGTCTGGAACCTGCTCTACGATTTCCAGCAGGACGCAGCGCTTGCCATTATCAACAAGCTCCAGACCTACAACGGCTGCATCCTCGCAGACAGCGTCGGCTTGGGCAAGACGTTCACTGCCCTCGCGGTCATTAAGTACTATGAGCTGCTCAACCGCAACGTGCTCGTGCTCTGCCCCAAGCGCCTTTCCGACAACTGGCTCACATACAAAAAGAACTACGTCAACAACCCCATCGCCGCCGATCGCCTGCGCTACGACGTGCTCTACCACACCGATCTGTCCCGTGACAAGGGACTGACGGTCGAGGGCAACGACCTCGAGAAGTTCAACTGGGGCGCCTACGATCTCGTCGTCATCGACGAGTCCCATAACTTCCGCAACGGTGCAGACACCTCGTCCAAGGTCGAGGACGAGACGCAGGGCAATCGCTTTGAGAGGCTCCTCAACAAGGTCATCAAGGACGGAGTCGAGACGAAGGTCTTGATGCTTTCGGCCACTCCCGTCAACAACAGGTTCCGCGATCTGCACAACCAGCTCAAGCTCGCCTATCAGGGCGATTCTGATGCGTGGTCGAAGAAGCTCGGACTCGACAAGCCGGTCGATCAGGTATTCCGCGATGCGCAGGGGGCGTTTCGCGACTGGTCCGAGCTGCCCGCGGCCGATAGGACCACGACGGCGCTGACGGATCGGCTCGACTTCAACTTCTTCCAGATTCTCGACCGCGTTACCGTCGCGCGCTCGCGCAGACATGTGCAGCGCTACTACGATGTATCCGCGATCGGCCCGTTCCCCAAGAGGCTTAAGCCGGTATCGTTGCGGCCGAGTCTGGCCACCTCGGACGAGGCGGGCACCTACTCGCAGATAGCCGACACACTCGCCTCGCTCACGCTCGCGGTCTACCTGCCCACGGTCTATCTCCATCCCAGCGCGGCGCCCAAGTACGCCGATGAGCATGGTCGCCCTCCCACCAGCGGCCGCGAGCAGGGAATGGTCAAGCTCATGTCCTCCATTCTGCTCAAGCGCCTGGAGAGCTCCGTCTACGCCTTTGAGATCACGCTGGGCAAGATCATCGAGGTCATTAGGCACAATCTAAAGGTTATTGAGGGCTATCGCGCCGGCGCGTCCGGCGCGTCGGTCGAGGGCGTCGAGACCTTTGAGTATGAGGAGGGGGACACCGACTTCACGGTCGGCACCAAGAGCAGGTTCTCGCTCGAGGACATGGACTGGATCAGCTGGGAGCGCGATATGCTCAAGGACCTCGAGGCGCTCGAGGACATCCGCCAGCTCATCGTTCCCATCGATGCCGAGCATGACGCGAAACTGGCCGAGCTCAGGCGCGTTATTGCGGACAAGGTCGAGAACCCCATAAACCCGGGCAACAAGAAGCTGCTGATCTTTACGGCGTTCGCGGACACGGCGGATTACCTCTACGAGAACATCGGCGCCTATGTCGAGGATCGCTACGGGCTCGAGGTGGCGGAGGTCGCCGGCGGCTCGCAGAGCGCCCGCTGCTCGGTCGAGGGCGTCCGCAACGACATGAACGAAGTCATCACCTGCTTCAGTCCCGTGTCGAAGGACCGCGACGTCGCGTATCCGAGGCTCAAGGGCAAGGACATCGACGTGCTCATCGCGACCGACTGCATCTCCGAGGGCCAGAACCTGCAGGACTGCGACTGCGTCATCAACTACGACATCCACTGGAACCCGGTGCGCATCGTGCAGCGCTTTGGCCGTGTCGACCGCATCGGCTCCAAGAACGCCTGCATCCAGCTCATCAACTTCTGGCCCGATGTTGAGCTCGACGAGTACATCAACCTCAAGGCGCGCGTGGAGAACAAGATGCATGCGTTGGTTATGGCGTCGACGGGCGACGACGACTACATCAACGAGGACGAGAAGGGCGACCTGGAATACCGTCGCCAGCAGCTCGAGCGCATGAAGGACGAGGTCGTCGACCTTGAGGACGCGCAGAGTGGTATCTCCATCACCGACCTCGGCCTCAACGACTTCCGTATGGACTTGGTCGAGTACCGGAAGGAGCATCCCGATATCGAAAACGTCCCATACGGCATCGAGGCGGTCGCCGCCGGCGAAGAGCCGGGCACGATATTTGTGCTGCGCAACGCGAACGGCAACATCGATCGCCTTTCCGGCAATCCCATCCACCCCTTCTACCTGGTGTACGTTGGCGAGGATGGGTCGATTCTGCATGGCTACGCCACGCCCAAGGACATCCTGGACGAGATGAGGCGAATCTGCCGAGGCGTCAAGGAGCCGGTCGAAGACCTGTGCCGTGCCTACAATGCCCAGACCGAAGACGGGCGCGACATGGCCGCCCAAACAGATCTGCTGGCAAGTGCGATCGGCTCCATCGTCGAGGGCAAAAACGAGTCCGATATCGACAGCTTTTTCAGCGGCGGGACGACCGGCTTTTTGGAAAACGACATCGAGGGTATCGACGACTTTGAGCTGGTGTGCTTCCTGGTGGTGAAAAAACCATGCTAGGACTTCCGGCAACAACCGAGGTGGGCAGGCGTCTGCCCAAAGAGGCCTTCTACCGCCACATGGACGTCGATGCCGCCACCCGGCGCGACCTTACGGGCGGCGTGGCGGCGATTGTCGTCGCAAACTCCATCAAACCGGCAACGACCAATATCGCCGACGGCAAGGCGGTGCACGAGATACTCGTGCTAAGGATCGATCCCAAAGGCGAGCGGGTGCCCGAGCGCGCCGTGCGCCTGGTGAGCAACGCGACGCCCAACAAGGCAGTGATTGTCGACAGCGGATCCGGCGATATCGCGATTTGCGAGGAGGGCCGTCTGCTGGAGACACGGGATATCGAGCGTCTTGCCTTGAACGGTTTCGACCTCGACATGGTGTGGGATTCCATGCTCGCTCAAGTCGCTTTGGGAGAATTCGATGGTCACGACGTCTGGGCGAGAATTGATCGCCGTGAGAAAATAGACGGGCTGCGCGCTGAGGTCTTCGCGCTCGATACCAAGGTCCGCAGAGAACGTCAAATAGCTCGAAAGAACGAGCTGTTTGCACAGATGAAACGGAAACAGGCCGAGCTTAGACGGCTTGAGGAGGAGTAGCAGTCATGGATAAGATCAGTCAGGAGACTCCCGACCTCACGCAGGAGAACATCGCCAAGATCGCTGCGCTCTTCCCCGATGCGGTGACCGAAGCTATGGACGCAGACGGCAAGGTCACGCTTGCCGTCGATTTCGATGCCCTGCGCGATGACCTCTCCGGCGAGGTCGTTGACGGTCCGCGGGAACGCTACCAGTTCACCTGGCCCGGCAAGCGCGAGGCCAAGCTCGAAGCGCGCCGCCCCATCAAGAAGACCATGCGCCCCTGCCCCGAGAAGTCCAAGGACTGGGACACCACCGAGAACCTCTACATCGAGGGTGACAACCTCGAGGCCCTCAAGATCATGCGCGAGACCTACGCCGGCAAGGTGAAGCTGATCTACATCGACCCACCCTACAACACGGGCCACGACTTCGTCTACGACGACGACTTCTCCAAGACACGCGCGGAATACGATGCCGAGAGCGGCGAGTACGACGAGGAGGGCGGCCGCCTGGTGGCCAACCCTGAGTCAAACGGCCGCTTCCACTCCGACTGGTGCTCAATGATGTACCCCAGGTTGATGCTGGCCAGGGACCTGCTGAGCGATGATGGCGCGATCTTCATCTCGATTGATGACAACGAGGAGCAAAATCTGCTTAAGATAGGTAACGAACTGTTCGGCTCGGGCAATTATGTGGGAAAGCTGTATGTGCAGGTCAATCCTCGTGGTAGAAATCTTGACCGTTATATTGCTAAAACAATCGAGCCGGTCCTTATCTGGGTCAAAAACTATACATGTGGAAACTCGCTAAACCTAATCCCCAAAGATTCCAGGATGTTGTCTGAGTACGACCGAAAAGATGACAAGGGCTCATATAGGGCAATTGGTTTAAGAAATCGAAATCAAAGCTTTAATCCGCAAACACGTCCAAACCTCTACTTTCCTTTATGGATATCCCCGGCTGATGGCTCGGTTGCCCTTGAGAAAGATGAAGCTCACTCAGTAGAACGTCTCCCGCTTGCCGCAGACGGAACTCCAACTTGTTGGACTTGGTCAAAATCGAAAATTCAATCAGAGAATAACTATTTATTCGGCGAACCGTGTGGTAATGAGTGGCGTGTGTATCGTAAGGATTATCTTGAGGAAGGTTCTGCCGCCTTCACGATGGCAAAGTCACTTCAGGCTGATGCGGAGTTTAACAACGACTATGGAAAGAAGCGAATTAAAGAGCTATTTGGATCGAACGTTATGAGCTTTCCCAAGCCCCCTGCTCTCATGAACCGCATTCTTGAAATCGGCTCTTCAAAAGACTCCTTGGTAATGGACTTCTTTTCTGGTTCAGCGACTATGGCCGATGCCGTCATGTCTTTGAACGCTGCTGACGGTGGCAAGCGTCGGTTCATTATGGTCCAGCTTCCGGAGGTTGTTGATGAAGCAACCGAAGCAGGAAAGGAAGGTTACACCACGATCTGTAACGTCGGCGAGGAGCGCATCCGCCGCGCAGGCGAGAAGATCAGGGCCGAGGTCGATGAGGCCAGCAGGCAGCTTGAGCTTGGCGCCGAGCCCAAGCCCGTGCCCGACATCGGCTTCCGTGTGCTGCGCGTGGATGAGTCCTGCTTCAAGGACGAGTACGCCGCGCCGGGGCAGTACGAGCAAGCCGCGCTCGACCTCTTCACCGACAACTCCGCTGAGGACGCCCTGCCGCTTGACCTCCTCTTCCAGGTCCTGCCGGCGTTTCGCATCGAGTACTCCGCGAAGATCGTCGAGCGCGAAATCGGCGGCAAGGCGTGCTTCGACGTCAACGGCGGCCAGCTTATCGCCTGTTTTGACGAGGATGTCGATACCGTGGCATTGGAGGCCATCGCCAAGGAGCGCCCGCTCTACGCCGTCTTCCGCGACGCATGCTTTTCCAACGATGCCGCCGTGGCAAACCTCGAGGAGCTCTTCAAAACCTTCAGTCCCGACACCATCCGTAAGGTGATCTAGGAGATCCGGATGCAGTTCAAGTTTAAAATCCAGCCTTATCAGACTGAGGCTGCTCGTGCGGTGACCGATGTCTTCGCCGGTCAGCCTAACTCTGGCGCCTCGCCCTATCTGCGCGACCTTGGTCGCGCGGCGGACGGCGACGGCACCGAGGCGCTGCCGGGCTTTGAGACGCAGGTCCAGGCATCTGAAGGCTACGCGAATGCCCCCATCGCCCTTGGGTCCGCCACGTTGCTCGAGAACATTCACAAGGTACAGCGCCGCAATCGGATCGTCGAGTCTTCGTCGCTTGCCACTGGTCCCGCTCCGGTAAACCTTGACGTGGAGATGGAGACGGGCACGGGCAAGACCTACGTCTATACCAAGACCATGCTCGAGCTCAACCGTCTCTATGGCTGGACCAAGTTCATCATCGTGGTGCCGTCCGTTGCCATTCGCGAGGGCGTCTACAAGTCTCTCAAGAATACCGAGCAGCACTTTTTTGAGCAGTACGGCAAGGCCATCCGCTACTTTGTCTACAACAGCGCTCGCCTGGGCGACATCGACCGGTTCTCGGCGAGTTCCGATATCAACGTCATGGTCATCAACATGCAGGCGTTCAATACGTCCATGAAGGAGGGCGGGCGCTCCAAGGAGGCCCGTATCATGTATTCCGAGCGCGATGAGTTCGCGAGCCGTCGCCCCATCGACGTGATCGCCGCCAACAACCCCATCGTCATCCTGGACGAGCCGCAGAAGATGGGCGGCAATGCCACCCAGGCCGGCATCGCCCGTTTCCGTCCCATCGCGTGTCTCAACTATTCCGCCACCCACAAGGTTACCCATGATGCCGTTTACGTGCTGGATGCGCTTGACGCATTCAACCAGCGCCTGGTCAAGCGCATCGAGGTCAAGGGCTTCGAACTCAAGAACATGCGCGGAACCGACGGCTACCTGTATCTTCAGGACATCAAGATTTCCAAGAATAAGCCGCCCCAGGCGGTCATCGAGTTCAAGAAACTCAACGCCTCGGGGTCCATCTCCAAACGTGCGCAGGGCTTCTACGAGCAGGACGACATCTATCCCGCGTCCGGCGAGCTCGAGGCGTACCGCGACGGGTTCACCGTGTCCGAGATCGTCCCGGACAGCGATGTTCAGCTGGGCTACGTCAAGTTCCTCAACGGCATCGAGCTCTGCCGCGGCGACGTTTACGGCGATTCTTCCGATCGCGACATGCGCCGAGTGCAGATCCGCGAGACCATCAAAAGCCATCTGGAGAAGGAGGAGGCGCTGTTCGCGCGCGGCATCAAGTGCCTGTCGCTCTTCTTTATCGACGAGGTCGCCAAGTACCGTGTCTACGATGATGACGGCGAGGAGGGCCTGGGCGAGTACGGCCGAATCTTTGAGGAGGAGTACGCGCGCGCCATCGACGAGTACGGCCGCGGGCAGCAGAACCTTGACGCCTCGCTCGATGCGGGTCTCGGGAAGGCGCGCCGTCGCTATCTGGAATGGCTGCGCGGCATCGATGCACATGAGACCCATAAGGGATACTTCTCCATTGACAAGAGGAGTCGTCGCCTGATCGACTCCAAGCTCAAGCGCAACAGCGATGAGTCCGATGACGAGAGCGCCTACGATCTCATCCTCAAGGACAAGGAGCGCTTGCTGTCGTTCGATGAGCCCACGCGCTTTATCTTTAGCCACTCCGCCCTGCGCGAGGGCTGGGACAACCCCAACGTGTTCCAGATTTGCACGCTCAAGCATTCCGACTCCGAGACCGGTAAGCGCCAGGAGGTGGGCCGCGGCCTGCGCCTGTGCGTGAACCGGGAGGGCGAGCGACAGGACCTGGAGGCGCTGGGCGAGCAGGAGGTGCAGCGCGTCAACACGCTCACCGTCATCGCCAGCGAGAGCTACAGCGACTTCACGAAGTCCCTGCAGAAGGACATCAACGATGCCCTGCGTGAGCGTCCCAAGGCGGTCACGGAGGAGTTCCTCAAGGGCTTTGCCGTTCAGGCGGACGAGGAGAAGACTTATGCGCTCACGCAGGAAGACGCGCACGATGTCTACTTCGCGCTCGTACAGCACGGCCTCATCGATCGCGAGGGCGTGCCCACGCAAAAGTTCAAGGAATCGGGGCTCACGTCCGTTACCGATGACGACTTGCCCGAGCATCTCTATGCCTATCGCAAGGATATCGAAGCGCTGGTGATGAGCGTCTACGACGAGCATGCGCTCGACGACTACATCCGTAACGGCAACGAGCCCAAGGTTCGCGAAAACCCGCTCAACGCCAACTTCGCGCGGGCGGAGTTCCAGGAGCTGTGGAACAAGATCAACTCCAAACATTCCTACACCGTCGATTTCGATGATGAGGAGTTGCGCGCCAAGGCGATCGACCGCATTAACCGCGAACTGTTTGTGGCCAAGGCGTCCTACGTCATGACGACCGCCGCGCAGCGCTCGACCCAGACGCGGGAGAATCTTGAGCGCGGCGAATCGTTCGGCGATACCACGAGGCGCGACTACGAGGTGGGCGAGGACGCCTCTGGCGTGACGTACGACCTGCTGGGCGAAGTCGCGACCGCTGCGCGCATTACGCGCAGAAGCGCAGCGGCGATCCTGAAGGGCATCGCCCCCGTCAAGTTCCGCATGTTCCGCGATAACCCCGAGGAGTTTATCGCCAAGGTCTCCCGTTGCATCCTTGCCGAGAAGGCGACGATGGTGGTCGACCACATTGCGTACCACAAGCTTGACGAGCGGTACGATTCCACCATCTTTGCCGAGCGCATGCCCGAGAACGTCGGCCGTGCGCTGGAGACGAGCCGCTGCATCCAGGACTACGTGTTCTGGGATTCCGAGGGTGAGCGCGATTTCGCACGAGATCTCGACTCTGCAGAGGGCAAGGTCGCGGTCTACGCCAAGCTCCCACGGTCTTTCAAGATTCCGACGCCGGTGGGCAACTACGCGCCCGACTGGGCCATCGCGTTCGAGAAGGGGAGCGTGCGCCACGTGTTCTTCGTCGCGGAGACCAAGGGCAGCATGGACAGCCTCACGCTGCGCGATATCGAGCGCGGAAAGATCGCCTGCGCCCGCAAGCTCTTCAATGAGTTCTCGGACGAGGACGTGCGTTATGACGTGGTGCACAGCTATGAGGATTTGCTGACCGTGATCCAGGGAACGGAGTAGCCCCAGATTCCAGTTGCTTTCTGATTGGGGCGTTGAGATGCCGACAATTATCGATATCGATCAGTTTCCGTCGACCGAAGAACGACGTTACGCGGTGGCGTGGCTGGATTCTCCGATGCCACATTACGGGAAGCTTGTCTTGGTGGGCAATTGGGTCCTCGAGACTGAGTGCCTGCATATCCGCTTCTCGGACCCAGATGATATCTCGAAGCGCCCTTTTATCGGTCTCGGCTGGGATGGGGTCGATATTCCGCTTGATGAGCTTTTTGCCGAGGATGTTATCCCTGTTCCCGTCAAGCGGCCGAGCGGGCGACGTGACATTTCGAGTCTCTTCGGCATGCTCGACCCCCAGGTCGAAAGCATTCTCGGTAGAGAGCGATATGAGGATGACGATGGAGAGTGGGCCGACGTGTCTTCCCAGATTGTTCGCTCGATGACTCCGGCTCGCGAAAAAAACTGGCGGGCAGAATCCGAGATGTGGTTGAATACACGTTTTGGCCATCGTCTCAGCAAGGAGGATTTCGAGGCTATCTTCGAGATTCGCGGATTGGAGCCAAATGAATGGACCGGTCGGTTCGTTGAAGATCTGCTGCCGGTCAAATCAAAATGGCGTCGCTGGTGAATCTTATCGCTCGGGAATTTGTTTGCCTGCGCAGCGGTCTGCCAGTCGTCGATTCGAGACTCAAGTTCGGTATGTTCAAGGCTCGGGCCTGTTTCTTTTAGGTCGATGCGCCTTCGGACTAGTCGTCCATCCCGTCTTTGGTTCATCTACATCTGTAACACCAAGGCGACCAATTCGCTCCCACCTGTTACGGATCGAGATGAAAGAATGGGCCCTGCCCATTTGTCTCAATCTGTAACAGGTAGAAGCAGAATACTGGCGTAGATGTTACAGATTGAGATATAGAGTCGGGTTAGCTGAGAAATGTCTCCATCTGTAACACGAAGGGGCGGAAAACCGTTCTTACTGTTACAGGATGAGACGCGAGCTGGGGTCTCTGCGTAATATCTCAATCTGTAACAGATAGGGGAGAAAATGTTCTCTAGATGTTACAGATCGAGACAAAGGCCGGACCGGCCTTAACCATCCACACCCGAATCTGCCGCGGAAGCCCGATCTCGACCTATATATAGGTGCAAATGAGTCGTTACCGAAGTAATATCCTGTAGGCTCACTCCACCGTGACAAAGTGTTCCCTCGGGAAATGTCACCGCTACATGTAAATCCACCGTCCTTCATATCTAAACTCAACAAAACCGCAGGTCAAAGGTATATAGATACGCCCGGAACCGTGTATCTAGAGGTTTTCGTTGACAGCCCCCAAGGTTGCATCGTATTATCTTTTTCGTTCGCGGGGGCGGCGGTCCAAAAGACCAAAGAACCTGCGGATACTTGAACGATTGGGAGTTTGCCCGAGTGGTTAATGGGGACGGGCTGTAAACCCGTTGGCTCTGCCTACATAGGTTCGAATCCTATAGCTCCCACCCGTCAAGTGCCTGTATAGCTCAGTCGGTAGAGCACTTCGTTGGTAACGAAGAGGTCACCAGTTCAAGTCTGGTTGCAGGCTCCATCCGGCGGTGTAGCTCAGTTGGTTAGAGCACACGGTTCATACCCGTGGCGTCACTGGTTCGAATCCAGTCACCGCTACCATAGGTAACACGGTGGCTTCTCAATAGTATGTTGAGAGGCCACTATGGTATAAAGGCAAAGTCCCGTCCGGGGACGACCTGTTAAGAGGAGGGCTTTATGGCCAAAGAGAAGTTTGAGCGCACTAAGCCGCATGTTAACATCGGCACCATTGGTCACGTCGACCACGGCAAGACCACGCTGACCGCTGCCATCACCAAGGTTCTCTCCGAGACCGAGGGCTGCAAGGCTGACTTCACTGCGTTCGAGAACATCGACAAGGCTCCCGAGGAGCGCGAGCGCGGCATTACGATCTCCGTCTCCCACGTCGAGTACGAGACTGCTGCCCGTCACTACGCTCACGTTGACTGCCCGGGCCACGCTGACTACGTCAAGAACATGATCTCCGGTGCTGCTCAGATGGACGGCGCTATCCTGGTCATCGCCGCTACCGACGGCCCCATGGCTCAGACCCGCGAGCACATCCTGCTCGCCCGTCAGGTCGGCGTTCCCTACATCGTCGTCTTCCTGAACAAGTGCGACATGGTCGACGATGACGAGCTCATCGACCTCGTCGAGATGGAGACCCGTGAGCTCCTCTCCGAGTACGATTTCCCCGGCGACGACATCCCCGTCATCCGTGGTTCCGCTCTGGGCGCTCTCGAGGGCGACGCCAAGTGGATGGACGCTATCCGCGAGCTCATGAACGCTGTCGACGAGTACATCCCGACGCCTGCTCGTAACAACGACCTCCCGTTCCTGATGGCCGTTGAGGACGTTATGACCATCTCCGGCCGTGGTACCGTTGCTACCGGCCGTGTCGAGCGCGGTGAGCTCAAGCTCAACGAGCCCGTCGAGATCGTCGGCATCAAGGATACCCAGAACACCGTTGTTACCGGTATCGAGATGTTCCGTAAGTCCATGGACTTCTGCGAGGCTGGCGACAACGTCGGTCTGCTGCTCCGCGGCATCAAGCGCGAGGACATCGAGCGCGGCCAGGTTCTCTGCAAGCCCGGTTCGGTTACCCCGCACACCAAGTTCACCGGCGAGATCTACGTTCTGACCAAGGAGGAGGGCGGCCGTCACACCCCGTTCTTCGATGGTTATCGTCCTCAGTTCTACTTCCGTACCACCGACGTTACCGGTACGGTCAAGCTCCCCGAGGGCACCGAGATGGCTATGCCTGGTGACCACATCACCATCGAGGGCGACCTCATCCACCCGATCGCCATGGAGGAGGGCCTGCGCTTCGCTATCCGCGAGGGTGGCCACACCGT
>CAJMPY010000016.1 GCA_905215385.1 uncultured bacterium
TAGCGGGTGGTTTAAAGCTGGCCGCTGCGCGGCCAGCAGACTAAAGTCTTGAAACGCAAAAAGCCACGTCCGAAGACGTGGCTTTAATTGCGTTGGCGGGAAGTACGGGGCTCGAACCCGCGACCTCCGACGTGACAGGCCGGCGCTCTAACCAAACTGAGCTAACTCCCCAGGCAGACGTTCGCGTTTGTTCCGCTCGCGTGCGCTGCGGGGATTAGTATACACAGAAGTCTGTCCGGCGCGCAACAACTTTTTTGAAAAAATTTTTCGGTCCCTCCGGGAGGGTCTCCGGGGCTGGGGGCGGGGGTTAAGTTTGCTGCTCTACAGTCCTGCGCAAGACGGAAAGCACATTAAGTGCTTTCCTTTGCGTGCGGAACTCGCGACAAACTTAACCCCCGCCCCCAGCCCCGGAGACCCTCCCTGCCGTCACTTTCTTCAACCAGTTTTGCGGGCGTGCGCCGCTGCGCGGCTAGCCCGCGTGTTCCTCGGCGGGGTTGGTCTGATTGTTCTGGTTGGACTTCTTACTTTGGCTCAAAGAAAAACGGGAGATGCCTTGTGCATCCCCCGTTTTTGTTGCGGTTAGTCTAGGTCAATAAACTTGGTACTTATGACATGGCCGTCTTTTACTAGCATTCTGGCCATAGTGGGGCCTCGGCTGCCTCTGGGGTAGCTGGCGCTGCCCGGGTTGAGGACTAGGCAGCGGCCCACCTGGGCTTCTTTGGTTACGTGGGTGTGGCCGTTGATGGCTACGTCTACGGATCCCACCGGAAGGTCTTCGCGGTAATGGGCTACGGCGAATTTGAGGCCTTCGTAGGTAAAGAGCGCAAGACGGTCTACATCGGGACCGTAGTCGCGGTAGTAATCGTTGTTGCCCAAGACGGCCCGCACGGGGGCGATGGTGCATAGGTGCTCGTAGTCCATCTCTGACGTGAGGTCGCCGGCGTGGATGATCAGATCTGCGCCCTCAAGCTCATCCAAGAGCGCAGGCGATAAATAGCCGTGGGTGTCCGAGATGATGTCGATACGCTTGGCGCTTGCACTGTTCATGGGATCCCTTCCGCAAAAAAAACGATTCGGCAGATACATACAAAAAAGGCCCCACGGCCCCGCAGACGATGGGTCTACAGGGCTGCGGGGCCAGTGTGCTAGAGACTCAGAGCCTTCTTGAGCGGCACGACGCGGCGGCGCGAAACCGGCACGCGTTCGTCGACGCCCGTAATGCCCAGCTGGATGGCGCCCGAGGGCACCGTCTCAACGTCCGTGACGCACGCTAGGTTGACGATATAGCGGCGGTGAACACGGAAGAAGCCAAAGTCGCAGAGCTTGGCCTCAAACTGCGCCAGCGAGGTCGTCGACAAAAAGCGATCATCGACGGTATAGATGCAGGAGTAATCGTCCTTTGCCATGATAAAGCGGATGTCATCCACGGGAATGAGCACCTTGCGGCCGCCCTTTTCCACCGGGATACGCTCGATGGTCACTTTGCTGTCCGTAACCGGCTTGGCGCGTTGCATGACCTTCTCGATCGCGCGATCCAAGCGAGCTTCCTCGACAGGCTTCATCAGATAATCGACGGCATCGACGTCGAATGCCTCGACCGCATGGTCGCTATACGCAGTCACAAACACGATCGCCGGCGGATTTTTGAGCTTATGCAGCGCCTCGGCAAGTTGCAGGCCCGAGGCACCGGGCATCGAGATATCGAGAAACACGACATCCACGCGACTTTCCATAAGCATCTCGATGGCGGAGCGGACGCTCGACGCCTCCGTGATCGTGCCGATCTTGCCCGTTTGCTCGAGCAGGAAGCGAAGCTCCGAGCGAGCCGGCGCCTCATCATCCACAATCATCGCACGCAGCATAGGGATAAAACCTTTCGTCAACTAACTACGCCGGGCGTCCGTCGCATGACGTTGAGCCCGTAGCTTTTTATTTTACTCTTGAATGTCAAAGATGCTCTCTGACAAATCAAGATGAAGGAGCACTTTGGTGCCCTTGCCCGGCGCCGATTCGACACGCGTATAGGAGTGCGGCCCAAAAAAGCGATGGATGCGCTCCGAAATATTGTGCATGGCCACACCGGCGCCGCCACCCTGAGGAGAGCTGGCGTCGGGACGGGCAGAGCGCTCGTCAAACAGTCTGGCGGCGGTACCCTCATCCATGCCCACGCCATTATCGGCCACGGCAATCAAGATTGCATCCTCGCCGTCTTGGTGAACGGTCACGTCGATCCTCAGGGCGTCGTCATCGCCCATACCATGACGCACGGCGTTCTCGACAATCGGCTGGATCACGAACGCCGGCACCAGCGTATCTTCCACGTCCTCGGACACATCGAACGTCGCAAGCACGCGGTCCTCGCCAAAGCGGGCCTTCTCAAAGGTAAGGTAGCGCTTGGTCTGTGCGACCTCGCGCGAGACCGGAATAAGCGATCCCGAGTTGTCGAGCGTGGCGCGATAGAACGATGAGAACTCACGAAGCAGTTCGCGGGCCCGCAGCGGGTCGGTGCGCGTAAACGATGCAATGGTGTTCAGCGTGTTGAACAGGAAGTGCGGGTTAATCTGCGCCTGCAGCGCACGCACCTCGGCGCGCGCTGTGAGTTCCTTTTGCACCTCGAGCTCGTGGATGGCGAGCTGCGTGGACAAGATCTCGGCAAAGCCCGAGGCAAGCGCGTACTGGGTACGGTCGACGGCGCGCGGGGTCTTGTAGTAGAACTTGAGCGTGCCGACGGTACGATCGCCCACCTTGATGGGGGCGATAATGCCGGCGGGGACTTGGTTGTGCGAGCCGTCCGAGCCCACGACATCCACCATACGGTTGAACGATTGCACGATGCCATGTTCGATAACGTAGCGTGTGGCAAGCGTGTGGATGGGAGTATCGGGCAGCAGTTTTTCCTCAAACTCGCCCGCGCAGGCAAGCACGTTGTCCTCGTCGGTGATGGCCACCGTCATGGCGCGCGTCTCGGGCAAAATGCGCCGGCACACCAAACGCGCCGACTCCTGCGTCAGACCGCCCTTAATGTCCTCGAGCATGGCCGAGGCCACCGAGAGCGTCTCCTCGGTGTACTGGGAGCGCACCGAATCGGGATTGAGCGTCAAAAAGATAAAGATGCACAGAAAGATGCACAGCAGCGCGCAGGCAATCACCGTGGCGATCGGCTCGATACCGGTCACCAAGGCAAAAATAAAGTACACCAGCACGCAAATGGCGCATGCAACGGCAATGATGCGAAAGATTGATATTGAACTATCGCGCTGGGCGCGGCGGTCGATCATTCGGCCCCCTCCAGGATACTGATCAGTTGTGCGTCACGCCAAAGCCCGTCCATGATCTTGGGCCAAAAGCTCTGGAAACGCAGGTAGCTTGCAGCGTTTTGGCGCGCATAGGCCTTTGCCTCGCCGATACCATGGCGCCAAATGCGCAGGTAGCCCTCATGCTCGCGGGTAAACACGCTGCGGACCATAGCGGTCTTGCGCACGCGGTCGTCGAGCTCGCGCGAAATCCACGGGCCCGGGTAGGGCATGAGCGATGCCGCCGTAACGGGGATGAGCTCCTTTTGATGCGCGGCGAACGTCAACTTGGCCCGTTCGTAGTACCAACGGTATACATCCTGCATAAAGCGCGGTGAGCGCTTTTCGGACTCCGGAGGCAGATGGCGCACGGTCCACTCGTTATCAAACCACACGTCGTAGCCAAACATACGCATGTTAAAGAGGTAATCCAAGTCCTCGCCGCGGGTGATAAACGGGTCAAAGGCCACACGCGTAAAGGCGCGGGCGTGCAGGGCCATCAGGCCGCCGCACACGTAGTTGGAGCGCGAGATGCGGGTGCCCGAGAGCGCCTTTTTCATCCAACGGTTGAACTCGATGCGCTTGGTCCACCAACGATGGCAGATGCCCGCCTTGTCCGTGGGAGCCAGCGGCGAGCCGTCGCGATCGTAGAAATAGCCGCTCTTGACCAAGATCGGCAAGCCCTGACGCGTCTGCTGCCCCAACGCATAGGTCGCGCGCTTCATAAAGTCGGCGTCGATGACAGTCTCATCGTCATCCAAAAAGATAACCGCGTCATGCCCCAGCACAGCGGCACAGGCTAGCCCCATGTTGCGGATGGCACCGTAGCCTCGCAGGCTCACGCACTCGCCCGAACCCTTGGGCGCGATCTGAGCAACCCGGTCTGCGATGCGCGAGGCCTGGGTGTTGGTGACAACGGTGACCTTGAGCGTGGGATGCGCGTCGACAATCTCGTGCACGCGCAGCGACACATCGGCTGTGGCAGAAACAGGACAGACCACCAAAAGGATGATGCGCGGGATGTCGCACACCTGCTCAAGCGAGGCCAGGCAGCGGTCGAGTTCGGGATTGTCTGCGTTGAGTCGCGTCGAATGGTCATAGGTGCCAGGGGCGTTTGCGCAAGCGTCATCGCCCGCCCAATACGTTGGAATCACGACCGTGGCGTTCATGCCTTACCCTCCCTGCAACACAAAAACGGGACGCCGCCAAACACAGGCGACGCCCCGCGACCTAGCTGATTCCATCATACCCACTTGGGCAAATCATTGCTCGCAAGTCGCAATGTTTATTGCGGATAACCCCAAAAGAGTACCGTGGACAGGCACAATAGCCGCTCGCTCCTATGCGGCATGCTCTGCCGCCCGAGTCATGCGGGACAGGCGGACCAGTAGCATAAAGCCAACGACCAGCAGCACGCCAATGGAAAGGACGCCCAGCGACGGGTTGCCGGTCAGCGAGGTGACGACCGACACCAGGAAGGTGCCCATAACGCTTGCATAACGACCAAAGATGTCAAAGAAGCCGTAGTACTCGTTGGACTTTTCCTTGGGGATAATGCGGCCAAAGTAGCTACGGCTGAGCGCCTGCACACCGCCCTGGAACAGGCCGACCATAATGGCAAGCACCCAGAATTCAAAGGCGGTCTTTAGGAAGAACGCGGCGAACAGCACAATCCCCATGTAGGCGGCGACCGCCACCAGGATCATGTTGAGCGTGCCCACGCGTCCGGCGAGCTTGCCGTAGATGATGGCGGACGGAAAGGCCACGAACTGCGTAACGAGCAGCGCCAGCACCAGCTGTGTCGAATCGATGCCCAAGGCCGATCCGTAACTGGTGGCCATGGAAATGACCGTGTGCACACCGTCGATATAGAAGAAGAACGCGATCATGTAGACCAGCACGGTCTTATTGTGGGCAATCTCGCGCATGGTGTGTCCGACCTCGGAGAACACACCGCCCACGATGTGGCCGATGGTGTCCTCGGGACCGCGCTCGCGACCGTACTTTTGCTTATAGGTGCGAATGAGCGGCAGGGTAAAGATGAGCCACCAGGCACCAGTGATGATAAACGACAGACGCGTTGCCAGCATGGTGGGGATGCCAAGAGCGGGGCCACCCATGATGAGCGCCAGGCAGATGACGAACGGCACGGTGGAACCGATGTAGCCCCAGGCATAACCCGAGCTGGACACGGCGTCCATGCGCTCGTCGGTGGTAATGTCAGGCAGCATGGCGTCGTAGAACGTCATAGAAGAGTTAAGGCCGATGGTGCACAGCACGTACACGGTCAAAAATGCCATGGCAGACATTGGGATAGCCTGCGCCAGGCAAAGCACCAGGCCCGTGAGGAAGAAGCCCAAGAAGAACTTGATCTTGTTGCCGGCGTAGTCGGCAAGTGCGCCCAGAATGGGCATGAGCATGGCGATGACCAGCGAGGCGATCGTCTGCGCATTGCCCCAAGCGACCACCAGGTCGGCCGAGGAAGCGCCGGTATTGATGGCGTTAAAGTAAATGGGCACCACCGAGGTATTGAGCAGCACGAGGGCCGAATTGCCCACATCGTACATAACCCAGTTACGCTCGAGCTTGGTGTATTTCATGGACAGGGACCCTTCGTATTTGCCCGATATGCAGTTAGTTCATCGTACCCCAATTGTCCAGAAGCACCGGTAAGGATTCGGCAAAGGGGCACGCATGAGCCCTATTCCTCGCGGTCGAACTCCTCATCGGCATTGAGCACGCGACCGCTGTAATTGACATGGTTGGTCACGGCTTCCATATCGCCGGTCTCGATAAAGCGGGCAACCGTGCACTCGTAATCGAGCAGCGCGCGGTCAAAGACCTCGGGGAAGCTCTCGGTCGAGACTTCATCGGTAAAGGGGTTCTTCCATGCCAAGTGGCCCAGGTTGCCGGTACGCTCGGGCAGCTCGGTCGTCACGCGGTGCGCAAGGCCGTCGAGCAGCGAGTAGTCGTGCACCAAGCCCTCAACCAGCGAGATCGCGCGCGTCTTTGCGGAGCCGGCCGGCTCAATCGCGCGGTAAAGTCGCTGCATATTGGCAACGGCAGCACCGTACTCCCCCGCCGGAATGTCAATGCCGTACACGCGTCCGGCAACATAGCTCATCAGCACGCCGGCCACGCGATTGATGCGATCGGTGGTGACGATCTCGCCCGCCGGCGGGTAATCGTCGACCGTAGCGCCATCGCGTTTAAGCTGCAGCATCAGTACATCCAGGTCGCTCTCGATCACGGCATGGACCTGACTGCTCGAATCCTCAAGCTCTGAATCGGACTCCACGATGCCAAACTGCTGCTCATAGACAAAGGGGTGAGCGTTGCGGTCGAGCACGTAATGAGACAGCAGGCCCAGCGCAAAGGCACGACCCAAGCTGGCATCGCGCGGCAGCAGATGCGACACGCCGTCGCGCAGGCACGCGAACTGGCGAGACATGCGCGACCGATGCATGACCTGCGCCAGCAGCGTGCAGTCGGAAACACGCGGTGTCAGAATGTGAAAGAAAAACGGGTCGGGGCCTTGGTTGCCCAAGATAAAGGCAATGCGCTCTTCATCGGACGTGATGACGCCCTGCGGAAGACGGTCGATGCTTTCCTCGCCAAACAGATGATGGGTGATAAGCGCGGGCATAATGATCCTTTCGATTTCATTCGATGCCACCCATTATGCCCACCGCGCGCCCATGCCAAACCTGCGATGGTAAACGACAGCACGCAAGCCTCTTACGCAAGCCCCAGGTGCGACTTGACCTCGGCGGCACGACGACGGGACACCGGTACCGTCGAGTTCACGCGGTCGAGCCTGAGCTCCATCAACCCCGTGGAGCCAATCTCAACATTGTGCACGTCTTCCAAATTGACCAGGTAGCTGCGATGAACGCGAATAAAGCCCTCGGAGTCCAAGCGACGCTCGAGCGAAGAGATCGACTCATTGATCAGGTACGTTCCCTCGGCGCAGATGGCGTTGCAAAAATCGGCGCGCGCCTCAAAGTAGCAAACGTCTGCGGCGGGAATGAACACCTTTTTGCCCCCGCGGTCCACCGTCAGACGCAAAGGCTGGCGCGGAGCGTGGATAACACGACGGACGCCCAAGGCCGCCTCGATCTTGTCGAGTGCCTTTGACAGGCGTGCGTCCTCAACCGGCTTGACGACATAATCGACGGCATCGAGGTTATAGGCATCAGCCGCATACTCGGCAAATGCCGTCACAAACACCACGACCGGCGGCGTCTTTAAGTTCTGCAGCGTCTCGGCAAGCTCAATTCCCGAGCGGCCGGGCATCGTGATGTCCAAAAACAACACGTCGGGCTTGCTCGAGAGAATCGACTCCACGGCCTCGGTGACATTGCCCGCCTCGGCAATATGCCCCACGCGCGCGTCCTTCTCCAATAGATAGCGTAGCTCAGCCCTGATGGGAGGCTCGTCATCAACCACCAGGATGTTCCAGCCCTCGGACATGTGCGCTTCCTCTCTCTCCTCAATATACTCGCGTGCTACGCCGTCAACGGCGCCGGCTCATGCGGCTCGCCGTTCAGCTCGACGATAACCTGCGTCCCCACGTCCTCCTGGGACTCCACGCGCATGCCGGAATCTTCTCCGTAAAAGAAATGGATGCGCTGAAGCACGTTGAAGAGCGCCAGACCGCAACCTCGCTTGATGGAGCCGTCGGCGGTAATGCTCTCGGGCTCCTCTCGGCGATGTTGCTCAAACAGATGCGTGCAGACTTCTTCGCTCATACCGATGCCGTCATCTTCGACGATGATCTCCAAGCCGTCATCGGTCTCAAAAGCCCTAACACGAATAGAAAGCGGCTCGGTCTCGCGCTGCGCATGCTTGATGCAGTTTTCGAGCAGCGGCTGCAAGATAAACGGCGGCACCAGGCTGTCGCGCACCTCAAAGTCGATGTCGACCGAAACGCGCAGACGGCCGTCGCCATACCGGGCCTGCATTAGATTGATATAGCGAGTGCCCTGTTCCACCTCGTGCTCGAGCGTGGTGAGCGTATCGGAATCAGAAAGCGTCTGACGATAGTAATTGGAAAAGTCGATCAGCAGCGACCGCGCCTTGTCGGGCTCGGTTCGAACGAGCGACACGATGGTACTGATGGTGTTAAACAGAAAATGAGGATCGACCTGCGATTGCAAGGCGCGCAGCTCCACGCGGGCCGTGAGCTCGTCCTGGCGCTCGAGCTCAAAGCTCGCAAGCTGCGTGGAAATGAGGTCGGCAAAGCCCGAGGCAAGCGCCGTCTGGCGCATATCGATGCTGCTCAGACGGGGATAATACAGCTCGAGCGTGCCCACGCAATGCCCGCGCACGGTAAGCGGTGCGACAATACCGGCGCGCAGGCGCGGAAAGTAGCCACCCGTCTCATTGGAGGCGTCGCGCGAAAACACGCTTTGCTCACCGCTGTTGATCACGTTGAGCGTGGTCTTGAGCACCACCGGGGTGCCGGCGGGACACTTTGCCGAATCCTCGCCCCAGCTTGCCAACACCTGCTTGCCGTCGGTAAAGCAGATGGCAGAGGCGATAGTTTCAGACAGGATGATCTTAGAGGCGCCCAGGGCAGCTTCGGGCGTAAGGCCGCGCGACGTGTAGGCGAATATTTTTGAAGCGATGGCGAGCGTGCGGTCGGTTGCGCTCGATGTGAGGTCGTCGGGAACGACAAAGACATACGAGAAGAAGAAGCACAGCATGACCAAGCCGGCAATGACGACAACGGCCGGAACGGGATTGGGATTATCGGTTAGATCCCAGATGAGCAGCAGGATAAGCAGCGGAACGACAATACCGAGCAAGATGGCTTGAACCACATGCTGAGCGGTACGAAAGACCTTGGTAGAGTTGTAGCTCTTGCCCAGAATCAGCCTATTGAGATCCACCGTCATCCCCTTCTTACCGACGCACCCATAGCAATAAAGAGGGCCGCAAGCGACCCTCTCCATTGCATTATGCAATCAAATACTGTGTTTTACATCCAGCCATCGATGAACGGTAGCTTAGGCGCTGTACTTGTTTGCCTCGCCGAAGGTGCCAGCCTCGACAATCCAGCCGTCCTTCATGATGACGTCCATGTTGTCGGTGTTGAGCACGTGGATGTCGGCGGCGACGTCACCGTTGACGACCAGCAGGTCGGCGCACTTGCCGGCCTCGATGGAACCGGTCTCGTCCTCGATGTGGCACATCTTGGCACCGTTGAGGGTGGCACAGGTGATGGTCTCGACCGGGGTGAAGCCGATCTTGTCGACGAACTCGTACATCTCCTCGATGGAGCAGGTGCCGTACGGGGTGACGAAGGAGAAGGAGTCGGAGCCGATCGTCATGACGACGCCGCGCTTCTTGGCCTCGCGCAGGCAGTCGTAGTTGCGCTGCAGCTCCTTCTCGACCAGGGTGCCCTCGTACTTGTCGTGCAGCTCGGGGACGTAGACGGGCGGATAGGTGGCGTACCAGGTGGGCAGGAAGGCGATCGTCGGGGTGAAGAAGGTGCCCTGCTCGGCCATGAGGTCCATGGTGCGCTCATCGATATCGAAGCCGTGAATCAGCTGCTCGCAGCCAAAGCGAACGGAATCGTAGGCAGCGGCGTGGTTGTTGTAGCAGTGGCTCCACACGGGGATGCCGACCATCTTGGCCTCTTCGACCACAGCCTGGATCTCCTCGGAGCAGTAGTGCTGGTCGCGGCCGGAGTCCCAGCGCCAGATGCCGCCACCGGTAGCCCAGATCTTGATGGCATCGGGGTTCTCGCGCAGGCGACGACGGACGGCCTTGCGCAGATCCCAAGGACCGTCGACCTGATCGCCCCAGGGGTGCGATTCCTTGTTGAGCTCCTGGCTGCAGTGGTGGGAGTCGCCGTGGCCGGCAACGCGGCAGAAGCCAAGGCCGGTGGCCAGAACGCGCGGGCCCTTGAAGACGCCCTTGTCGATGCAGTCACGGATCTGGATACCAAAGCGGCCGATCTCGCAGACGGTGGTGAGGCCGTGGGTGAGGCAGTCGTAGGCCTGCTTGACGGCGACGGCCTGCTTCTCGAGAAGCGGCTGCATGACCCAATCGGTGTCATCGTCGGTCAGGTTGCCCGAGAAGTGCAGGTGGGTGTCGATCAGGCCGGGAAGGACGGTCTTGCCGGCGGCGTCGATAACCTCAACGCCCCCGGGAAGGTCCTGCATAGCACCGGCATACTCTATCTTGCCGTTGTCGTCGACGAGAACGAGGGAGTTCTCGACCGGCTCGGCACCGGTACCGTCGATGAGCTTGCCGCCAACGATTGCGTACTTAGTGGACATGGTTCCTCCTTATGGATCCATATAGTGGGCGAGGCCATGTTGGGTTATGGCCTCACAAAGCTACCCAAGTGGTGCCAGGTTCGGTGCGCGGAAGAGAGGGGTCCGCGCACCCGATCCGCCCCGGCTCGGCGTTATTTTTTGCGGGAATTGGTGAAGGCCATGAGGGCCAGGCCAACGGCCAGCCAGCCGATCACGATGCTCCACTCCACCATGTTGAGGGAGGCGGGAGAGAACGGGACCACGAGCAGGCCAATGATGACGGCGCAGGCAGCGACAGCGAGGCTGATGCCAAACTTGCCGCCGGGCACCTCGTAGGGACGAGGCAGGTCGGGCTCGGTGAAGCGCATGCGCAGGCAAGCGAGGGCGACCATGCCGCAGGAGAAGATGAAGGCGAGAGCCGACACGTTGGTCAGAGGGATGAGCATGTTCTTGCCCAGGAACGGACCGATGACGGTGATGACGCCCAGAACGGCGCAGGCGAGCTTGGGAGCGCCGGACTTGGGATCGACCTCGGCGAACTTCTCGGGCAGCTGGCCCTTGCGGCCCATGGCGAGCATGATGCGGCTCGTGGCGCCGTAGAAGGAGTTCATCGGGCCCATGGGTCCAAGCGTGGCGATGACGAGCATGGCCAGGTACAGGAGCATGTTGATGCCCTTGAGGCAGGCAAGCGCGGGAACCGGGCTCTTAACAAACTCATGCCAGTCGAGGATGGTGCCGAACGAGTAGATGCAGACCATGTAGAAGCCGCCGGCGGCCAGCAGGGCCAGGGAGATGATCTTGCCGAACTTGTTCCAGTTGAGGCCCTCGGCTGCTTCCTCAGCCTGCTGAGGAATGGTATCGAAGCCGGCGTAGAAGAACGGGGTCAAAACCAGGACCGACACGATGCCGGCGAACAGGCTGGTGCCCTCGGTAGCGGGCTTGCCGCCGCCAGCACCGGTGACCTGGGAGAACACGGGCATGGCGTGTTCCGGCGAACCGGTGAACAGCGAGACACCCATGGCGAGCAGCATGCCGCAGAGCAGAGCCTTGGTCAGGAAGGCCTGGAGCTTGGCGGCCGAGCTGGCACCGCGGAAGTTGAGGAAGATGACGTAGACTGCAAAGCCGAGCGCGATCAGCGTCGGGAACAGGTAAACGTCGGCCCCCAGGATGGTGTAGAGCTTGACGGCGCGCAGCCACTCAAGGCCGGGCAGGCTGCCGAACATCTCGGACACGAGGGTCGAGATGGCGATGGCCTCCCACGGGCACAGGATGCCGTTGCCCAGGGCCAAAAGCCAGCCAGTGATGTAGCTCAGCGTACGGCCAAAGCTACGATCGACATACTCGACGATGCCGCCCGAGATGGGGATGGCAGCCGTGAGCTCACCGAAAACAGCTCCGACGGGCACGAGGAAGATTGCACCCAAGAGGAATGCGATCATAGCGGGAACGGGACCGCCGCCCACGACCATCCAGTCGCCAACCTGCAGGACCCAACCAGTACCGATGATGGCACCGAAACCGATGGTGAAGAAGTTCCAGAGCGAAAGCGTTTTCTTCATGCCGCCGTTACCTTCGACTGCAACTTCTGCGTTCTTGTCCGCCATTGTTCCCCTCCTTTCCTTTTTGACGCCCCCTGGCGTCACCCCTTGCGCGGTCCGTTTTGCCGCGCGCTTTTATTCCATGGCTTTAAGATACGGCCTTGGCGCAGCAGCGCCGCTCGCAGCTCGACCGAAGGCAGAACTGCAAAACGAGCGGCACCGTTTTTGGGACGAACGGCGGGAGACGTCATTCGTCTTGGACGCTTTCATCTTGTCTGCTTTTGAATACCTGTTGCCGTGACGCTTGGCGCGCGGCGCGGCAACGTTCATACCATTTGTCAGGCTTTTGGCGCACATACCCATGTGTCGCGCATCTTTTTATGTAGGATAGACAAGTTACACACGAGGCAAGGTGATTCGAATGGCATACGGATACAATGACGGCGACCAACGGCCACAAAGCGTGCGCCTTGCCGGCCGCACCACGCCAACGCCCAGAAGCACCTCCGACAACGGCAACCAGCAGCGCCCCCAAGAGCAGCCCGGGGCTTCTTCTCGGCAACAAAGCCGTACCGTGCAACAGTCAGACCGCGTGAGTACGAGCACACGCCAACGTCAGACCGACATATCGCAGCCGCGCCGCTACGATCGCCGTAAGACCGACTACTACGTTAAACGCTCCTTTTCGCGACCTCAACGCGATCGCGGCAATTCCGCCCCTCACCCCGCGTCGCATACCACAAGCCACGTGCTTCCGGCCCGCCGCCTACGCCTTGCGCTTTGCTCCATTGCCGCCTGCCTCGTCTTTGTGTTTTTGGGATCCTGTATCTCCCACGGATCAGCCGGTCTTGAGCCCACTGCCGAGGACAAGCTGCTTAAAGCTCCCGTCGCGCCCGGTTACTCCTTCGCGTTCTCGACCCCACGCTCGCAATGGCAGGCCGGCACCATGCCCCACATCTACCAAATTGACCCCGCATGGTCGGAGCTGCCCTATGCCGGCGGCACTATTCGCGAAAACGCTTGCGGTCCCACTTGCCTCACCATGGTCTATATCTTTAAGACCGGCCACACCGATAAGACGCCGGTCGATATATGCGCACTGGCCGAAGCCGGCAACTACGCCCCCACCGGTGCCACCGAGTGGTCGTTTATGACAAGCGGTGCGTGGCAGCTGGGGCTCAACGGAACACAGCTCTATAACGATCGCGAATCGATTACCCAAGCACTTCGCTCGGGTGCGCCCGTCATCGCCGCAGTGCGCCCCGGCACGTTTACCAACGTAGGCCACTATATCGTGCTCCACGGCATCGACGATGCCAACCAGATTGGCGTCTACGACCCCAACTCGGCCAGCCGCAGCGCCCGCCGCTGGGGCGTCGTAGAGGTCCTCAACGAAGTCGAAGCCATGTGGGCCTACTACTAGTCATTGGGGACACTCATTGGGGACAGACTTAAATGAGTGGCCCCAGACTGCCCGGAACTGCCGGCACGGAAGGCGCATCCCGCTTTGAAGTTCGATAGCGGGATGCGCTTTCCGTTAGCGGCCTGCTTGGGAAACTGAGAGCCACTTTTCGGCATATTTCCGGGATGCATTTTCCGTTTGAGGGCCTCAAGGGAAACCGCGTCCCATGTTGGAAGCTCATTCTGGAATGCGCTTTCCGCAGTTGATCGATACGGGCTTTAAGGACTATCCCAAGCTGCCGGCGGAAAAGGAACGTCCCCAAGTGCCGGGTTTCCGCAGTCATTGGGGACAGACTTAAATGACTAGTCTTTTAAGAACGTCCCCAATGACTACCCACAGAATGAGGGTCTCATCGGGGACTAGGTAAATAGCAAAAGCCCCCGCGGCCGAAACGGGCCACGGGGGCAGCAGGCTTGCAAGGGTTAACTCAAGTCCTCGCCATTTGATGCAATGACCTTTTGATACCAGCAGAAGCTGTCCTTTCGGTAGCGATCGAACGTGCCTTTGCCCGTATCATCGGCATCGACATAAACAAAGCCATAGCGCTTCTTCATCTGCCCCGTCGAGGCCGACACCAAATCGATACAGCCCCACGGCGTGTATCCCATCAGGTCAACACCGTCCTCGACAATTGCATCGCGCAGCGCAAGAATATGCCTGCGCAGGTAATCAATATGATACGCATCGTGGACTTTGCCGTCTTCCAGCGCATCGAGTCCGCCCACACCGTTCTCGGCGATAAAGAGCGGAAGATGGTAACGATCGTGGTAGCCGGCAAGCGTCACGCGCAAACCCAGCGCATCGATCTGCCATTTCCAGGCAGTCTCTTTATCCTTGAGGTACGGATTGCGCAGCGTCGGGAACACGTTGCCCTCCGCCTTCTCAGCGATCACCTGGTCATCGGCGCACACCAAGCGCGAGCAATAGTACGAGAACGAAATGAAGTCGACGGTATGCTCGGCCAGATACTCCGTATCGCCCGGCTCAAAGGGCACGTGAACACCCTCTTTCTCGAGCGCACGCAGCTTCCAAGTAGGATAGGCGCCCGCAGCCATCACGTCAGTGTAGAAGTAGCGGCCGCGGTCCTCCTCATACGCAAGCCATACGTCCTCGGGCGCACAACGGTACGGATAGGTCGCACCGGCAGCGATCATGCAACCCACCTTGTTTGCGGGATCGATCTTGTGCAGGATCTCGACAGCGCGAGCGCTCGCCATAAACATATGGTGCGAGAACGCCGCGGTCACGGCTGCACGGTCACGCTCATCCTCGAGCGTGACGCCCGCGTTGAGATAGGACAGCGCCACGCTGTTGATCTCGTTGAAGGTGAGCCAATAACGCACGAGGCCCTGGTACGCACGTCCGACGGTCTCGACGTAGTGCGCATACCGCTCGATCATCTCTCGGCTTTGCCATCCACCATAACGCTCGACCAGAGCCAACGGATAGTCGTAGTGCGACAGCGTCACGAGCGGCTCGATTCCGTGCTCGCGCAGCGCCTCGAATACCTGACGGTAAAACTCCAAGCCCTCACCGTTGGGCTCGGCCTCCATCCCTGTGGGAAAAATACGGCTCCAACAAATTGAAAGACGCAGGCACTTAAAGCCCATCTCGGCAAAGAACTCGACGTCCTCGCGCCAATGATGGAAGAAGTCGTTGCCCCAACGGCATGGATACAGCCTGTCCGGATCATCCACGGGCTTTTGCCTGCCAAACATCACATCCCAGCGGTCGGGACCCTGTGGAATCAGGTCGGAGTGCGACATACCGCGGCCGCCCTCGTTCCAGCCCCCTTCGGCCTGGTTGGCAGCGAGCGCGCCGCCCCACAAAAAGCCCTCGGGCATACCGGCAGCAGACGTTTTGTCAAAGTAACCCATGCTACTCAGTATCCTTGGCAGAAGCTGCCGCGGCGTTCTCCTGCTCCTGTGCCAGGAGCTGGTTGTCGTACACCTTAAAGAACGGGTACCAGACCACAGCCATGACCACGATCAAAACGATCGTAAATACCCAGATACGCGGGTCGAGGCACTGGATAAAGCCCTGAACGAAGATGGGGAACGTGCCGCTCACCAAGATGTAGAAGTTAGAGACAAGACCCAGTGAGATTGCACCCCAATACAGCAGGGCCGAAATCATACCGCCCAGCACAAACGGAATCATGAGGATCGGGTTGAAGATGATGGGTGCGCCAAAGATCGCGGGCTCGGAGATACGGAAGAAGCTCGGCACGATCGATGCCTTGCCAAATGCCTTGAGCTGCTGCGACTTTGCCTTAAACGCGCAGAGCGCCACAAAAGAGAACGTATTGCCCGTGCCGCCGATGAGGTTGATGACCATCGACATGAGTACCGGGTGGAACTCAAGCGGCTGCCCAGCAGCGTAGAGCGAGGCGTTGGCAGCAAAGGCGGCAAGCGTGACCGGGGCAGTGATGGGCATCACGATCATGTTGCCGTGGACGCCAAAGCACCAAAACAGCAGCGTCATGAAGCAGATAAGCAGTGCGCCGGGCACAGAGTCAACTGCGACGGAAAGCGGGGCAGCGAGCAGCTTCTCGATAACCGAGGGGATGGACAGCGTGGGATCGATCATCTGGATCAGCAGGTTGCCACCAAAGAAGATGAGGATGTTGGCGAGCATAGGCACGATGGCGCCAAAGGTTTCGGACAAAAACGGCGGCACGCCATCGGGCATCTTGATGGTGATGCCCTTGGTCTGGCAGAAGCGCGTGACCTCGACGGAGACCAGGGCAACGATGATGGCGGTAAACAGGCCCTGCGCACCCAGATAGGTGCAGGGGACCGCCTGGAGCACGGACTCATCAGCAAGCTGGTAGTAGGACGACGGCGCCGCGGCGATCAGGAACATCACCAGCGAGGTCATACCGGCGTTAAGCTTGGGCATCTTGTAGGTGCCCGCCAGGTTATAGGCGATTGCGAACGTCACGATCACCGACAGTATGCCCATCGTCATGTTGAACGGGATGAGCAGCGTGAGCTTATTGGCCGTGGCAAAATCGAGCCAAGGGCCAAAGACGGACCAGAACCCGCCCTGCGCCACCAGGTCGGCCGTGACCGGCGGGTTGGCGATGATCATAAAGACGGCAGAGACCAAGATGAAGCTGATCGCGCTCATAAAGCCCTTTTGCATGGAGGCAAAGTGGCGCTCGGTGCCGCAGAAATTGGCAATAGGGGTCAGTTTTTCCTGAAGCAGGGTCATGAACTTTTCCATGGTCGCCTCCTAGCCCAACAGCGACTGGGCGAGTGCCAGCACGTTGGCGGCGTTGCCCATGCCGTAGTCCTGTGCGGGGATGACCGCGGTCGGCTTACCGCTCCCCTGCTTGACGGTGTTGAGCTGGTAGGACACCTGCGGCCCCAAGAGCAGCACGTCATAATCGGCGCAGGTCTCCTGATACTCGCCGATACCCACCGCATCGATATCGAGCTCGATGCCGTTTTGCTCCGCGTATTTCTCAAGTTTCTTCATCAGAATGCTTGTAGACAGGCCAGCTGCGCAAACAAGAAGGATCTTCATAAGGGATTCCCTTCGCATTGATTGGTTGGATAGTCGCCGCACGCCGTTAGGCGTTCTTGGCTGCAGTGCGCTCATACAGGCAGATCAGCTCCTGCACGAGCTCCTGAGCAAGCATGGAGCACATGAGGTGGTCCTGAGCATGGACCAGCAACACATCCACCGACAGATGCTCGCCCGCCGCCTCGGTCGAAAGCAGCTGCGTTTGGATGTGGTGAGCCTTGATTCCCGCATCCTTTGACTGCTTCATGAGTTTGGCGGCAGCGTCAAAATCCCCCGCCTTTGCCTTTTCAAGGGCTTCGAAGGCAAGGCTGCGTGCCTCTCCCGCTGCAGCGACCAGCTGAAACGAAACCATCTCGGTTCCCTGATCGTCCATAACGGTCTCCTCTCCCGTGATGTTTGGTTTGTACTTGAATATTCGAAACACCTATCTCCCGCCCGCAATCCTCGAGGTTTATTGCAGGTAGATTGACAGGGTCATCGACAAAAGAAGTCTTAAGCCGTATGCGCTTGCACAAGCGCCATCAGCTCATGCCAGGACCGGCGCTCGCGTAAGCGCTCGACCCCCTGGCGGTCCATAAAGATCTCAGCGAGCAGCGAGCTCAAGATCCGCGCCTCATCGCCGCCCGACCGGGCAAACGACACCATAAAGACGATATCGACCTCATGGCCGTATTCGTCCCAAAGAATGGGATGTTCGAGCAGGCCCACGGTAACAAAGGCCTCGGCGCTCAAAGGATGCATCCCATGGGGCATGGCCACCCCATTGCCAAACGAGGTGGCACTCGCGCTCTCGCGCTCGGCAACCTCTTGGGCAAACTGGGCATCGACACGGCCGCTCTCGACGGCGCGCTCGGAGAGATATCGGAGAACGGCCTGCTTCGACGACGCCTCAACGCGGTTGAAGAACAGGGCACGGCTAAAGAAAGCGCTCAGGGAGTCCGATTGCGCAGCGTCATCACTCAGCACCTTGCGGATAGCGTTGACATCGCTCGTCTCCAAGAAGAAATCGACCTCGCGGACGGGCACAGGCAACTTGACGTTGAGCGGCACCGTTGTGAACACGTAGTCGATGTGCGAAAAGTCGAGCGTTCCCACGCGGGCGACGTCGCATGTCTCAATCGACTCGATATACATACCAAACTGCTTGCGGTACTGGTGCTCGAGCATACGGGCGCTTCCCGCTCCCGAGGCGCACACGATCAGGATGCGTTTGCGACGCGGCTGGTCGGCTTGCTGCTCGAGGGCCAGGGCAAATGCCATGGCGATGTAGCCGAGCTCCTCATCAGAGGGCTGGCTGCCAAAATGACGCTCGAGTACCTGCGAGGTGCCGGCCGCCATCGAATAGGCCAACGGAAACCTCGTCTTGATATCGGGCAGCATGGGGTTATCCATATGCATGTGATATTCAAGGCGATAACCCAGAGGGCCAATATGCCGAGCAAGGTTCATGCGAAGTTCAAGATCGCTGCTAAAGTCAAACCTAAACTCATCGTTGACCGTACGTACCATCTCGGAAGCAATCTCCCACATCTCGTCCGAGATAACGGCAGAGCCCTTCTCGGGCACGCCCGTGCCCCTGCCGAGCAAATGGATTGCGATAAAGGCAACCTCTTCTCGGGGCATGCTCACGCCCAGGGCATCCTTGATGTTTGCGGCAATCTGGAAAGCCGCGGCGTATTCGCGCGTTCCCTCCAGTTTTTGAACGTCCGATTCTGCAGCTGGGACATAGCAGCCCTGCTCGATGCGGCCAAGAGCGATGTAAAGATGCATGATGAGATTGCGGGATGCCAGCGAGCTCACCGTGACGGGCGAGGCCGTCAGGGCATCGTCCACACATGCGGCGATGGACCGCAGGTGCTCGGCGAGCTTTGCATCGTCGGTGTCGGGCAACACGGGCCTCACCAGCGAGGCCAGGCACAGGCGCCGTTGCGACTCCCCGCCCGCAACGCGGATTCCGTAGCGTGGGCGCTTTTCAAGCGTTAAGTCAAATTGGGCGAGTTTCTGCTCTACCAGACGCATGTCATTGGACAGAGTCCGCGCCGAAACGTAGAGTAAATCCGCATACTCCTCAATCGTCACCCACTGGGACCGCATGAGGAGGTCGTTAAGAAGGAAGGACACACGGCCGTCGCGCGTATCAGGAATGCCCGGATGGGCCAGAGCCGCACCGTCTAGCAAGCGAGCAAGCTCATCTGCACGTGCAACATCGATACGATACTGCCCCTTGCTGCCAACGATGCGTGCAACCCCTGCAAGGTTGTCGTTTGCGCGATGGATATAGTTTCTCACGGCGCGCTCGCTTACCTCGAGACGCTTGGCAAGTACCGCGACAGCGACAGGCTGAGCGTCCTCGATCATATTTACAAGCTGCTTGACGCGAGCATCCATGTCCTCCTCCTTTCCCTGCGTCTAGTCTAACGCGGTAAAGAATGACACTCCACGTCGCGCTCGTTCCGCCAACTCGGAACAGGTTGCGGGGAGTCCAGCTGAGCTATGGAGAGCCTGGGGAAAGGGCCCGAAGGCAATGCGTCGGTGTGGGATGCGCCTTCCCAGCCATTGTGCAGTCATTGGGGACAGACTTAAATGAGTAGTCATTGGGGACGTTCTTGTTTGACTAGTCGTTTAAGAACGTCCCCAATGACTATTAAGGACTGTCCCAAGCTGCCGGCAGGAAAGGACCGTCCCCAAGTGCCGGGTTTGTCCCCAATGACTAGGTGAATAGCAAAAGCCCCGCAGTCGGAGCGGACTGCGGGGCTCATGAAGAGAGGCTAGTTTGTGGGCGCTTTGCCTGGCGCCCACGAGAGAGGCAACAGAGTAGAGACTACTCGTGGATGCGGGTACCGGAGAGGCCAGCCATGGTCTCGGCGGCCTTGTCCAGGGCGCCGATGATGCAGGTGCGGCCCTTGCGGGAACGGGCGAACTTGATGGCAGCGCGGACCTTGGGCTCCATGGAGCCCTTGCCGAACTGACCCTCGTCGGCCAGGCGCTCGGCCTCGTCGGCGGTGAGGTCCTCGAGCTCCTCCTGGTTGGGCTTGCCAAAGTTGATGGCGACATGCTCAACGGCAGTCAGCAGGAACAGAACGTCGGCGTCGCAGTCCTCGGCCAGCAGCTCGCCGCCCAGGTCCTTGTCGATGACGGCGGGAACGCCCTTGTAGCAGCCCTTGTTCTCGTAGTCGCGGACGACGGGGATGCCGCCGCCACCGCAGGCGATGACGATGAACTCGTTGTCGAGCAGGTTGAGGATGGAGTCAGCCTCGACGATCTTCTTGGGATCGGGGGAGGCGACGACGCGACGCCAGCCGCGGCCGGAATCCTCGACGAAGACCTTGGAGGGATCCTCGGCCATGAACTCCTTGGCCTGCTCCTCGGTGTAGAAGGGGCCGATCGGCTTGGTCGGGTTCTTGAACGCGGGATCGTCGGGATCGCACTCGATCTGGGTGACGACGGTGGCGGCGTGCCAACGCTTATAGCGCTTGTGCATCTCGCGGCCGATGCCCTGCTGCAGGTGGTAGCCGATGTAGCCCTGGGACATGGCGCCGCACTCGGGCAGCGGCATCTCGGGGGTGCCGATGGCATCGTGGGCAGCGGCGAAGGCGTTCTGGATCATGCCGACCTGCGGGCCGTTGCCGTGGGTGATGATGATCTCGTTGCCCTGCTCGATAAGACCAAGGAGAGCGTGGGCGGTGTTGCTCACGGCCTCGATCTGCTCGACGGGGTTGTTGCCGAGGGCGTTGCCGCCGAGGGCGACGACAATACGATCGGGCTTACCGTACGGTTTACTCATAGTGTTCGTTCACTTCCCAGCTATTAGCGAAGCGTCGCGTACATCATGGCCTTAATGGTATGCATGCGGTTCTCGGCCTCCTGGAACACACGAGACTGCGCGCTCTCAAAGACCTCGTCGGAAACCTCCATCTCGGTCACGCCGAATTTCTCGGCAATCTCGGCGCCGATGGTGGTCTGCGTATCGTGGAAGCTCGGCAGGCAGTGCATAAAGATGGCGCCGGGGTTTGCCTTGGCCATGACCTCGGGCGTTACTCGATAGGGAGAGAGAAGATCGATTCGGCTCTTCCACAGCTCCTCAGCCTGGCCCATACCGACCCAAACGTCCGTATAGATCACGTCTGCATCCTTGACGCCCTCCTCGATATCCTCAGTGAGCTGGATCGTGCAGCCATTCTGAGCGGCGATCTCCTGGCAGCGCTCAAGAAGCTCGGGATCGAAGTGCGTGGCGCCCTCGACATCGCCCTTGGGTCCGCAGGAGCAGAAGTTAATGCCGAGCTTGGCGCAGATAACCATCAGGGAGTCGCTGACGTTGCCCTGCTCCTTGCCCATATAGGTGAGCTTCATGCCGCGCGTGTCGCCAAACTCCTCACGCATGGTAAGAATGTCGGCAAGGGCCTGGGTGGGATGGTACTCATTGGTCAGACCGTTCCAGACGGGAACGCCAGCCTTGGCGGCAAGCTCCTCGACGATAGACTGGTCAGAACCACGGTACTCGATACCGTCATACATACGGCCGAGCACGCGGGCGGTATCCTCGATGGACTCTTTCTTGCCCATCTGCGACGAGCCGGGGTCGAGGTAGGTCACGCCCATACCCAGGTCCATACCGCCGACCTCAAAGGCACAGCGCGTGCGCGTGGAGGTCTTCTCAAACAGCAGGACAATGTTCTTGCCCTCGAGAAAGCGGTGCGGATAACCGGCGCGCTTCATATCCTTGAAGTTCTTTGAGAGGTCGAGCATGTACTCGATTTCCTCGGACGTAAAGTCAAGCAGGGTAAGAACGCTTCGACCAGAAAGATTAAGAGCCATGATTTGAGTCCTTTCGATTGTTGGAACACACAAGGAGGGATGGGCGGCGCAGACGCACACGCGCCGCCCAGATACGCTAAAGCTGACTAGATTTCCTCACGCCAGAACGGCATGGTCATGCAGCGCGGGCCGCCGCGACCGCGAGAAAGCTCCTCGGAGGGAGCGACGAGCAGCTCGACGCCAGCCTTGTAAAGAGCATCGTTGGTGACAACGTTGCGCTCATACACGCAGACCTTGCCCGGTGCGACCGCAAGAGTGTTGGAACCATCGTTCCACTGCTCACGGGAAGCCTCGATCGGATCGCCGCCACCGCACTCAATCATGGTGATATGGTCCATACCCGTCGCAAGCTCGAGGATATGCTGCAGGGTGCCCTCGAGTTCCTCGATATGCACCTCCCCCTCCGAATCGCCCTTGGTCAAGCGGTAGGCACGAAGCGTCTGGTAGATGCCGGGATAGACCGTGAACTTATCGCGATCGACCTGCGTGCAGACGGTGTCGAGGTGCATGTAGGCATAGCCGTGCGGAATCTTGATGGCATAGATGTTCTCGATCTCGGCCTCATCGGAACCCCAGAACATATTCTTGGCGAGCTCATCGATGGCTGCAGTCTGGGTGCGCTCGGAAATACCGATGGCGAGCGTCTTGGCGTTGATGTTGAGGATATCGCCGCCCTCGATATGCCACTCGCTGTTGTGGTCGTACCAGATGGGGCTACCGGCGTAATCGGGATGGTTGCGCAGCACCGTTTCGTAGAAGATTACCTCGCGGTTGCGCTGATTCCAGTACATGCGGTTCATGGTAGCGCCCTTGCCCACGACAGCCAGAGGGTCACGGGAGAAATACGAGGCCGGCATGGGGAACAGCACCATATCGTCAGCCTTCAACTCCTCGCCGTCCATACTGGCAAGAGAACCGCCAACCTTGGGGATCTCGAGGTCGCGAACGTAGAGGCCGCCCATGGCAGCAAGGACAAACTCCTTGTTGTCCTTAATCGAATCAAGCTTCTCGACAACGGCCTGGCGAAGGGCCGCGTTGGAGATGCCGGACTCACCCATGAACTTCGTCATGAACTCTGCGCGAGTGCCCTCGACTTTGTCAAACGTCTCAGCGAGCAGCTCTTCCATATAGACGACCTCGGCGCCAGCGCCGCGAAGAAGGTCGGTAAACTGATCGTGCTCTTTCTGGGCATAGTCCAGATAGAACGCGTCGTGAATCCAAACGCGGTCGAAATCCTCCGCCTTCATGTTTACAAGATCCATACCGGGGCGATGGACGCACACCTTCTTGAGGGCGCCAATCTCGCTATGAACGTTCAGTCCTTTGTTCATCTCTATCCTTCTTTCTCACAACTTGTATGTGGGGTTTTGCATTTACGGCAGGGGGATAAGACCCGAAACCGCAGTGAATGCCATGCAGATAACGCTTACGACCAGGAAGAATTTCCAAGCGACCTTCCACCACTGGCCTAGCGGAATCTTGCAGACGCCAAGACCGGCAACGAGCATCGCGCTTGTTGGCGAAATGAGAGACATGGCCGCGCTGCCCATGGAAAGACCAGTAACTGCGGCCTCGGGGTTTAAGCCCATCAGCTCAACAAGCGGGCCGAAAATGGGAATCGTAAGAGCAGCGATGCCCGAGGAGCTCGGAACGAGGATCGACAGAAGGTTATCCACGACATAGAGAATGCTCGTAAAGATAACTGCCGGAACTCCGGAGAGAGCCGTGGCGAGCGTGTTGAGAATCGTATCGATGATGAGGCCGTCATTGGCGATTACGAGGATTCCGCGGGCGAGGCCAACAACGATGGCAGAGAACGCGAAGTCTGCAATTCCCTTAACGAACTCGCCAGCGATCTCCTTCTCATTCATCCCGGAAACAACACCCGAAAGAAGGGCCATGGCCAAGAAAATCGCAGAGATTTCGTTCATGTACCAGCCCTGGGCCACCAGACCCCAAATGATGGCGGCAAGTCCAAGCACGAAAATAACCATAACGGCTTTCTGCCTACCGGTGAACTCGCTATCGAGGAGATTCTCGTCCGCACCAAACTCTTTGCGCTTCTCGATATCATCGTGGAAAGCTGGGGATGCCTCGGGATTCTTCTTAACCTTGAGGGCATACATCACAACCCATGCGATGGCAACTGCAGTGAGCACGACAAGGGCGATAGTACGCAACCAAAGCTGGGGGTTGCCCTGGATACCGAGGATGCCCTGGGAAATCAGGACGTTGAACGGGTTTACGGTAGATGCGATGTATCCGATACGGGCACCCACAAACACCGTCATGAACGCTGTAATTGAGTCGAAGCCCATGGCCATCATGATCGGCATAAGAATCGCAAAGAACGGAAGCGTCTCCTCTGCCATACCAAAGGTGCTGCCGCCCAAAGCAAAAAGCACCATTAGGATCGGAATGATGAGGACGTCCTTGCTCTTGAACTTCTTCACCACTCGGGCGACGCCGCTCGTGATGGCTCCGGTCGCCGTGATGACCTGGAAGGAACCTCCCACGATCATAATGAATGCAACGACCTCGACCGCTTGCTGGATGCCGATCGCAGGGGCCTCAAGTACTTCGAAGATGCCTTGGCGAAGATCGACCTCGTTGCCGTCCTCGTCCGTATAGACCTTATCGACAGGCTCATAGGTGCCCGAGACCGTTACCTCGCGACCGTTAACCTCCTGGCGCTCAAACGAACCCGAAGGCACGACCCAGGTCAGAACGGCAAATACGGCCATCAAGACGAGAATGATGGTGTACACGTGCGGGACTCGAAGAGTGCGCTTCTTTTCTGTCTCTGCCATCTCTCCTCCTTAATTCAGGGGTTTTTCGTTGCCGGCAAAGCCATTGTGTCATCGCGCAAAACACCCTTCCGTCTCTTCGCCCGCCAACGAAGCGCATCGACCCGTAAACGGATTCCAGATTGATGTAATTCGTCAATTGTCTCTTTAAATAGATGTTTAACATCAATTACTAGCCTTGTTCATGCCATTCTCCTGTGACAAATATGATGTAAATTGAATCAATCTCGTAATGTGCCACTATGGAAGCAATCAATACTCATCGCCAAAGCGAGGTCTTATGTCCGCACTACATGTTCAAAACGAAATAGGAAAGCTAAAAAAGGCCCTCCTGCACTGCCCCGGCTCCGAAACGCGCAATTACCCCGACGGGCAGTTCAATCAAGTCTTTACGCTACGCCCGTCTAGCAGCTCATTCGATCTTGAAAAGGCTCTCAAGGAGCATCATGCTTACTCGGCGATGCTCGAGCGCGAAGGAGTAGAGATTCTCTATCTTGAAAACCTTCTTACCGAAGCCCTTGATGCGACAGACCAAGCGCGTCGCTCCTTTATCGATAGCTTCATTAGAGAATGCGGCGCGTGCGGCATTGAGCTCGAGTCCGCTATTCGCGATTACCTCGAGCACATCGAGGGCTCCCGCGCTCTGGCCCAAGCGGCCGTCAACGGCATCCGTTATTCCCAGGTCTTCGACACGGATAAAGAGATGTTCAGCCTCGCAAAACTGACAGGAGACGCATATTCGCCTGACGACCTTCTCGTAGGCCCCCTTAACACCATGTGGTTCACGCGCGATCCGGCGAGCGTCATCGGCGAAGGTGTCACGCTCAACCATATGTACTGGTCAGAGCGCAACCGTGAGGTTATCGCCTACAAAACGATTTTTAGCTATCACCCGGATTTCCGCGAGATCCCTCAGTTCTTCAAGCATGAATCGACTTACCACATTGAAGGCGGCGACCTGCACAACCTCAATAGCGAGAACGTTGCCGTTGGTATATCCCAACGAACCGAGCCGGCAGCGATAGATACCCTAGCAAATAACTTGCTCTGGGATGAGCGCTCAACTATTGAGTCCGTATGGGCCATTCAGGTTCCCTACGATGATCTCTGTATTCATCTCGACACATACTTCACTCGTGTTGGCTACGAGACATTCCTCGTAGCCCGGGAGCTTCTCGATCAAGCGCGAGTCTACCGCATTACACGGGGCAGATCGGAAAGGACAACCCGGGCGCGCCATGTCGAAGGTGGGCTGAAAGAAGCCTTGAGATTAGCCCTGGGTTCAAGCTCGCTGCAATTCATCCCTTGCGGCGGTTCAAATCCCGGAGCGGCGGAGGTCGAAAGAACCAACAATGCCATAAGCACCCTTTGCCTGGAGCCCGGCAAGGTCTGCGTATACGAAGAGAACGCCGAGACTAACAAAGCACTGGAGCAGGCGGGCATTGAACTTGTGCCCATCTCTATCTTTGAGCTGACAAACGGCTTTGGCGGCCCCAGCTGCCTCTGCCTTCCCCTCGTCCGCGCTTCATAACATGGGAACGGGTCAAAACATAAAGGCTCTTCGCAAGCGCGAGCAGCTCACGCAAGAGGAGTTCGCGGCACTCATCGGCGTCTCCAAAGAAACGGTATGCCGTTGGGAAAAGGACCGCTATGCCATCCGCCGGTCAACATTGCTCAAGATCGTATCGAAATTCAATCTGCCGCACGACGATCTCACATCTGAAACCGCAGGGCTTGCCGCAAAGCTCGACTACGAGGGGCAGAAGCGGAAATCCAAGGAAACTACTACTGACCCCCTTTGCGATGTATTTAAAATCCAGATGAATGGAGGCAGAACGGGACTTAAGCAGACCGGAACAACGGCGCTCCCCTCATCCGTATTCAAAAACCATCGCGGGTGCTTTTTTGTTCAAATGGACACATCTGCCATGTCCAAATGCTATCCGATAGGATCCCTTCTCCTGGTGGACCCCAACCTGAAACCCTGGAACGGATGCTCCGTCATCGCCTTGGCCGATAATTCCAGAATGGTCATACGGCGATATAGCACCGGCACGAACACCGTGATGCTGTCATCCTACTCATATCGCACGTCGGAACCGGATATTGTGCTGGACAAACGCCGAATCAGGATTCTCGGAGTCATCGTCTGGTTTCAGGCATCCCATGACCTGAGCATCTAATCAGATTGGCTCTTATTCGCCTTCCTCATTTGCTCGCGCTCCAAACAGCAAAAGCCCCGCAGTCGGAGCGGACTGCGGGGCTCATGAAGAGAGGCTAGTTTGTGGGCGCTTTGCCTGGCGCCCACGAGAGAGGCAACAGAGTAGAGACTACTCGTGGATGCGGGTACCGGAGAGGCCAGCCATGGTCTCGGCGGCCTTGTCCAGGGCGCCGATGATGCAGGTGCGGCCCTTGCGGGAACGGGCGAACTTGATGGCAGCGCGGACCTTGGGCTCCATGGAGCCCTTGCCGAACTGACCCTCGTCGGCCAGGCGCTCGGCCTCGTCGGCGGTGAGGTCCTCGAGCTCCTCCTGGTTGGGCTTGCCAAAGTTGATGGCGACATGCTCAACGGCAGTCAGCAGGAACAGAACGTCGGCGTCGCAGTCCTCGGCCAGCAGCTCGCCGCCCAGGTCCTTGTCGATGACGGCGGGAACGCCCTTGTAGCAGCCCTTGTTCTCGTAGTCGCGGACGACGGGGATGCCGCCGCCACCGCAGGCGATGACGATGAACTCGTTGTCGAGCAGGTTGAGGATGGAGTCAGCCTCGACGATCTTCTTGGGATCGGGGGAGGCGACGACGCGACGCCAGCCGCGGCCGGAATCCTCGACGAAGACCTTGGAGGGATCCTCGGCCATGAACTCCTTGGCCTGCTCCTCGGTGTAGAAGGGGCCGATCGGCTTGGTCGGGTTCTTGAACGCGGGATCGTCGGGATCGCACTCGATCTGGGTGACGACGGTGGCGGCGTGCCAACGCTTATAGCGCTTGTGCATCTCGCGGCCGATGCCCTGCTGCAGGTGGTAGCCGATGTAGCCCTGGGACATGGCGCCGCACTCGGGCAGCGGCATCTCGGGGGTGCCGATGGCATCGTGGGCAGCGGCGAAGGCGTTCTGGATCATGCCGACCTGCGGGCCGTTGCCGTGGGTGATGATGATCTCGTTGCCCTGCTCGATAAGACCAAGGAGAGCGTGGGCGGTGTTGCTCACGGCCTCGATCTGCTCGACGGGGTTGTTGCCGAGGGCGTTGCCGCCGAGGGCGACGACAATACGATCGGGCTTGCCAAGAGGCTTAGACATTGCTGGAATCCTTTCTGTAAAAGGCCTACAACCCATTAATAACCCGCGTCCGTGCGATACGCGAGTTTATTAAGGTTTATATTCTCTTTATCGCTCATTTTATTCATTTTGAAAATACCTAAGCGGCGAACGGTCGATTTTACCCGCTCAGCGTAAAGAAGCCCAGTTCAGGCATATCTACGCCATTTACGTGCAACTTTATTTAAATAGAGCAGGGATTAGACCAGATTATGCAAACTATATCTTTGCTAAACACAAAACGGACAGCGCAATATCTTACTCGCACTATACGCGATTCTATACATTAATTTGACGAGTATGCACCCCTGCAAAAACATGGGGCTTTTCATCCAACATAAGGGATAGCCGATCGCGCTTCACCCCGCGGCAAGCGACTGCGAGTTCGCAGTATGGAACTTTACCGTCGGCTTCTGCATGAACGCTGCCGACGCCCTTTCGCTCCTGCGCGCCCAAGCAGCCGAGAACGCTAACGGCGCCACTGTCAACCTGGCCACCCTCAACAACGGCGCCGCCAGCCTTTTCGCAAAGTACCGTGCTGGTTCGCTGGCTTTGAGGCCTAAGTGAGCTTTGCTATTTGCCAATTTTTGTATGATTTGGGTCAAATCTATTTGTCAATTTTTGTATGATTAGGGGCAAATCTATTTGCCAATTTTTGTCAATGAGGTGTTTTAATGCTACGCCGCAAAGTCACTGATAGGCTTTTGAGCTGGAAGAATAACTCCCATAAGGCCCTGCTTGTTACCGGTGCGCGTCAGATTGGCAAGAGCTATGCGATTCGCGCGTTTGGAAAGAGCAACTACGCTTCGTATTATGAGGTCAATCTGCTACTTGATGCCGAGGCAAGAGACGTACTTGTTGGCGCTAAGAACTCCATTGACTTCATCAACCGTGTGGCCCTTCTTGCGGATGCACCGCTTGTTGAGGGAGATACGCTTATCTTTGTCGATGAGATTCAGGAGTATCCGCAGATCGTTACACTTATGAAGGCGCTGGTCGAGGACGGACGCTTTAGCTATGTCTTCTCGGGGTCTATGCTTGGGACTGAGTTTAAGGGGATCTCTTCTTTCCCGGTGGGGTATGTCGAGCACATTGTTATGCGGCCAATGGATTTTGAAGAGTTTTGTTGGGCAAACAGCATCAGCGAGAATGTGCTTGCAGACATCCGCAGCTGCCTTGTCGAGAGGCGTCCCGTCGAAAATTTTATTCATGAGGCGATGCTCAAAAACTTTAGAGCTTATATCGTTTGCGGCGGCATGCCGGAGGTCGTTCAGAACTATATCGATTCGGGCTATTCGCTCGTGAGAACGCGTGAGCTTCAAATTCAGCTAGTCGATCAGTACAAAAGCGATATCTCTAAATATGCATCGACTCGAGCGTTTAACGTTCGCACCATTTTCGAGCAAATTCCCGTTCAGCTTGAGGCGGAGTCCCATCGCTTTATCGTCTCGTCTCTAGGCGAGGGAGCTCGTCTTCAAAAATACGAGCAGGATTTCCTATGGCTGGTGAACGCAGGCGTTGGATTGATGGTCCCCCAGGTGACGGAGGCACGAAGTCCTCTCAAGAGGACGGAGAAAACGACGGCCTTTAAACTATACGAGTCCGATACAGGTATGCTCGCATCGCGGTATCCCGGCAGCACGGCACGCGCCGTCTACCTTGACATGAAAACCCCCAACCTCGGCGGCCTCTATGAGAACGTGGTCGCACAGGAACTCGTTGCCCTCGGAGCAGATACGTGGTACTACCAAACGCGTGAGGTCGGTGAAGTCGACTTTGTAATCGAAGGTGCCCGCGGGCATGTTGTCCCAATCGAAGTCAAATCGGGCAAGAAAGTTCGAGCACATGCAGCCCTCGACCGTTTGATGAGTGTGGGCGAGTACAAAATTCCCGAGGCCGTTGTGCTGAGCCACGAAAACCTTTGCAAAGAGGGCAAGATCCTTTACGTTCCAATCTATATGACATTCTGTCTCGATGAGTTTATGGAAAAGGACGACCCCAACAACGATTTCTCGTTTGCACCCATATCTCTCTAGGTCATCTGAGTCCGCAAGCCAGCCCCCACGCCCAAAGTACTGCGCCTTTCGCGCCAAAGGCGCGAAACAGCAAGGGGATAGAAGGCAGCGACAACCAACTCCCCACTATGCCCAAAGTGCTGCGATGTTTCGCGCAAAGCGCGAAACAGCACTGGGGCAGCAGAAGGCCACAATCAGCTAGCCCTCCATGCCCAAAGTGGCGCGTGGTTTCGCGGCCACGCCGCGAAACAGCGACCGGGACAAGGCACCCCCACAGCCACGTCCTTCATTCAGCCCCACAATCCGAGGACGTAGTCGTAGCAGGATCTGAGGGCTAACCTTCGCGGACACTCCGCAGGACGAAAGAACCCCCGCCGCACGTAGTGCGCAGCGGGGGTTCTTTCACGTCCGAGGACGTCCGCGAAGGTTAGCCCTCAGATCCTGCGGTGGGAGACCTAGGCCTCGTTGTACACCGTCTTGAGCTTCAGCAGGTGCTGATAGCGGTCCATAGCGGCCTGCTCATTCTCCTTGAAGAGCTCCTCGGCGCGCTCGGGGAAGGAACGCGTCAGCGAAGCGTAACGGGCCTCGTTCATCAGGAACTCCTGATAACCGCCCGCGGGCTCCTTGGAATCGAGCGAGAACTTCTTGCCGGCAGCAGCCTCGGGGTTGAAGCGGAAGAGGTTCCAGTAACCGCACTCGACAGCCTTCTTCATCTCGGCCTGGCAGTTCTGCATGCCACCCTTCTTGATGGAGTGCATCTCGCAGGGGCTGTAGCCGATGATGAGGGACGGGCCGTCGTAGGCCTCGGCCTCGTGAATGGCCTTGAGGGTCTGAGCCGGGTTGGCGCCCATGGCAACCTGTGCCACGTAGACGTAGCCGTAGCTCATGGCAATCTCGGCCAGAGACTTCTTCTTGGTCACCTTACCGGCAGCGGCGAACTGAGCGACCTGGCCCAGGTTCGAGGCCTTGGAGGCCTGACCACCGGTGTTGGAGTAAACCTCGGTGTCGAAGACGAAGACGTTGACGTTGTGGCCGGAAGCCAGGACGTGGTCCAGGCCACCGAAGCCGATGTCGTAGGCCCAGCCGTCGCCGCCGAAGATCCAGAAGGACTTCTTGGTGAGGTAAGCCTTGTCGGCGAGGATCGCCTTGGAGGCGTCGCAGCCGCACTTCTCGAGCTCGGCAACGTAGGCAGCGGCAGCGGTCTTGGAGGCCTCGGCGTCATTGACGGAGTCGATCCAAGCCTGGCCGGCGGCCTTGAGCTCATCGGACGGACCATCGGCAGCGATGATGTCCTGGGTAGCGGCGATCAGCTTGTGCTGAACGGCCTCATAGCCAACGGCCATGCCCAGACCGTGCTCGGCATTGTCCTCGAACAGGGAGTTGTTCCACGCCGGGCCGTGACCGTCCTTGTCCTTGCAGTAAGGAGCGGTGGCAGCGGGGTTACCCCAAATGGAGGAGCAGCCGGTGGCGTTGGAAATGAACATGCGGTCGCCGGCGACCTGGGTCACCAGACGTGCATAGGCGGTCTCGGCACAGCCGGCGCAGGAACCCGAGAACTCCAGGTAGGGCTGCTTAAACTGGCTGCCCTTGACGTTGGCCGCGATGAGCTCCTTCTTCTCGGAGACGTTCTCGACCATGTAGTCCCAAACGGGCTGCTGGTCCATCTCCTGCTCGGTGGGAACCATCTCGAGGGCGCCCTTGGGGCAGACCTTGACGCAGTTGGTGCAGCCCATGCAGTCGAGCGGGGACACAGCCATGGTGAACTTCATGCCCTTGGCCTTGGGGCCCATGGCGTCGAGCGTGCGGGTAGCCTCGGGCGCGGCGGCAGCTTCGTCCTCGGTCATCGCGAACGGACGGATGGTGGCATGCGGGCACACATAGGCGCACTGGTTGCACTGGATGCACTTGGTCTCGTCCCAGTGAGGAACGACCACGGCGACGCCGCGCTTCTCGTATGCGGAGGCGCCCAGCTCAAACTGGCCGTCGGCGCAATCGACAAAGGCGGAAACGGGCAGGCTGTCGCCATCCATGCGATCGATGGGCTCGAGCAGGTTCTTGACCTGCTGGGCGATGGCGGACTTGGTCTCCTCGGAGAGCTCGACGGGAGCGGCGTCCTCGGCGGTAGCCCAGTCGGCCGGAACCTCGAACTTACGGAAAGCGGTAGCGCCGGCATCGATGGCCTTGTGGTTGGCGTCGACGATAGCCTGGCCCTTCTTCATGTAGGACTTGGTAGCCGCGTCCTTCATGTACTGCAGGGCGTCCTCGGCGGGCAGGACCTTGGCCAGCGCGAAGAAGGCGGACTGGAGCACCGTGTTGGTGCGCTTGCCCATGCCGACCTTAGCGGCCAGGTCGATAGCGTCGATCAGGTAGACGTTGACGTTGTTGTTCGCGATGTAGCGCTTGGCCACGGCGGGCATGTGCTCGGCGAACTCCTCGTCGCTCCACTGGCAGTTGACCAGGAAGGTGCCGCCCGGCTTGACGTCGCGGACCATCTTGAAGCCCTTAACGATGTAGCTGGGGTTGTGGCAAGCGACAAAGTCGGCCTTGGTCACGTAGTACGGCGAACGGATCGGAGAATCACCAAAGCGCAGGTGCGAGACGGTGACGCCGCCGGTCTTCTTGGAGTCGTACTGGAAGTAGGCCTGGACGTACTTGTCGGTGTGGTCGCCGATGATCTTGATCGAGTTCTTGTTGGCGCCGACGGTACCGTCGCCACCCAGACCCCAGAACTTGCACTCAATGGTGCCGGGGGCTGCGGTGTTGGGCGCATCCTCGGCCTCGGGCAGGCTCAGGTTGGTCACGTCATCGACAATGCCGATGGTGAACTCGCGCTTGGGCTCGTCCTTCTTGAGCTCCTCGAAGACAGCAAAGGCGGACGCGGGAGGCGTGTCCTTGCTGCCCAGGCCATAACGGCCGCCGACGACCTTGATGCCCGTCTTGCCGGCCTCGTAGAGAGCGGAGACGACGTCCTGGTAGAGCGGCTCGCCGATGGAACCCGGCTCCTTGGTGCGGTCCATGACGGCGATCTTCTGGACGGTCTCGGGAAGAACGTCGACGAAGTGCTTGATGGAGAACGGACGGAACAGACGAACCTTGACCAGGCCGACCTTCTCGCCGTGAGCGTTGAGGTAGTCGATGACTTCCTCGAGCACGTCGCAGAAGGAGCCCATGCACACGACGACGCGGTCGGCATCGGGAGCGCCGTAGTAGTTGAACAGGCCGTAATCGGTGCCGAGCTTCTCGTTGATCTTCTTCATGTAGCCCTCGACGACGGCGGGAAGCTCGTCGTAGACCTTGTTGCAGGCCTCACGGTTCTGGAAGAAGATATCGCCGTTCTCGTGGCTGCCGCGGGTGTGCGGGTGCTCAGGGTTGAGCGCGTGGTCGCGGAAAGCCTGGACGGCGTCCATGTCGCACATCTCGGCCAGATCCTTGTAGTCCCACATGGCGACCTTCTGGATCTCGTGGCTGGTGCGGAAGCCGTCGAAGAAGTTAAGGAACGGGGTCTTACCCTCGATGGCGGCAAGGTGAGCCACCGGCGAGAGGTCCATGACCTCCTGGACGTTGCCCTCGGCGAGCATGGCGAAACCGGTCTGGCGGCAGGCCATGACGTCGGAGTGATCGCCAAAGATGTTCAGGGCGTGGGAAGCGACGCAACGCGCGGAGACGTGGAAGACGCCCGGGAGCTGCTCGCCCGCGATCTTGTACATGTTCGGGATCATCAGGAGCAGACCCTGAGAAGCCGTGTAGGTGGTGGTCAGAGCACCGGCGCCCAGCGAACCGTGAACGGTACCGGCTGCACCTGCCTCGGACTCCATCTCGACGACCTTGACCGGGGTGCCGAAGATATTCTTGCGACCCTGGGCCGCCCACTGGTCGACATGGTCGGCCATCGGGCTGGACGGCGTAATGGGATAGATTCCCGCTACCTCGGTGTACGCATACGAAACATATGCGGCCGCCTCGTTGCCGTCCATAGACTTAAACTTACGCGCCATATACCCCTCTCCTCTCATATAGGTATACAGGCCCCGGCGATCGCCGGGATGTTGGCGTGATGGGATTTTCGCTGTTGCTTCCAATCATCTGGCAGGCAGGCTCAGCAGCAGGTACATGGCGTGGAGAGAAGGCATGCCGAGGCGAGGAGGGCTGCACGCGCTCCACAAGCCCAGCTACCCGTCTTGCACATGACCGAGCGCCGCAAAGGCCGCATGCCGGATGCTCCCGGGCACGCCCCGGCGATGGGAAGCGCCCGCAACGGAAATCCGCATGCGGGTTTATTGTACCCCGCCGTCAAGTGTAATTTCGGCAAATATAGGCGGGCGGTAAAGGTTTACCTTGGGTGACTGCCAAGGGCCAAAATGGTCCCTCCATCCCCGGGCGACTGGCTCTGGCGCGCCAAGGAGTGTCCCAAAGTGCCGGCAGGAAAGGAACGTCCCTATCTGCCGGCTAGAGGGCACCGAAGAGGACGGCGTAGGTAGTGGATTCGCCGAGCTTGAGCTCGTCGCCGGGATTGAGTTGGGCGGAACGGCCGGGCTCGACCTGAATGCAGACGCGCGTGGCCCCGTTTACCACCACGGTTCCGTTGGTAGACGACAAGTCCTCGACGTGCCAGATATTTTGAGCATCGCACCAGATATGAGCATGGCGGGCCGAGACATCGTCGCCGACGTCGGTAATATCGCCCTCACCAGTGGCCAGCGCGCCAATCTCAACACCCTGCTCGCTCGGCTGAATCCAGCGCGGGGCGCTCACGACAAAACTGTTTTGTACGCGCAGCAAGCCCAAGGGGTGCGCCGGGGCGGGTTCGCGTTCGCCCGCGGTCATCGACATGCCAAGCGAACGCGGCGTGGATGTGCCTCCGCCACAGGTCGCGTGCGCGTAGTCGATGGCATAGTTCACCGAGGACCGCACATCCGCCGAACAACCGACGGCGACAAACAGCACCAGCACGGCCTCGGCGCGCTCGGCGGGCATGAGTTCCGCCGCCTGGGACAGGCGATCGAGCGCGTTGCGATAGAGATTCGTGTCCTGGTGGCACTCTTCGAGCGCGCGTACCATCGGTTCACCTGCAGGGCCGCACACCATATTGATCACAGCCGTGGAGTCCATGGGATTGCGCTGGCGCAGGGCCAGTTGCGACATAATACGCGCAGCCGAGGTACCGTATTCGGCAAAGTAGCGCTGCTGAAGCGTGCCGACCGGCGCGCGAACGATAAAGCGGGAAACCCAAGAGCGATCGGCGGCTCGGCTCTGCGGGCTGCGGCCGTCGGCGAGCGGACGGGACGAAAGCACCAAGCCGCACAGCTCGATATGGCTCAGATGCGCCGCGCGCTTAAAGATGTCAAACATGGCCCCGCATGGGGTGAGCTCAACTTGAGATGCCATGACCTAGGCCTCCTTGGTCGTAGGAATAGAATCGGACGATACTTCGACAGGTCCGCCAAAAGTACGGGCAGCTGCGGCTCCACCGGCAAGCGGAGTCGCCATCTGGGCTTTTGTGCGTCGCGGTGCCGAAACGGAAAGTTCAAAGGCAAAGCCCATCGCAAGCAAAAACCACGTAAGCGTATAGGTTGCAACCAGAGCGGCAACAAGGCCGCCCATCACGGCGCGTTGGGAAAATACGCTACATGCAGCCACAACCAGCACCGGAACCTCGCAGGCAGAAAGCGCAAGCACACCCTGCAGGAAGCCCGAACGCCGATTGCGCGCAAGTGCCCCCGCGACAACGCCGGCTATGCCTGGCAGCGCCAACGCCAGTGCGGCAATAATACCCGGTAGCGACCCAGACCACACGAGCGATCCCAAAGTCGCCGTCACGCGAGCGCCCGACGCCAGCAGCGTGGCCGAAACCACGACCACAGCCCAAACCACGCCACAGACGACCGTCGCGCCGACCATCAGCGCGCGACGAACCGCGCGGCCGGACGCATCCATGGGGCACGGCGTGAGCGGCTCGCCGCGGAGCGAACGACCGACATTTTGCGCATAGTGGTCACAAAACGCCGAGAGCGCCGCCTCGACCGCCGCCGGCTCGGGACGATCTTTTTGATGGCTGGACAGACAGGCCATCACCACGTTGAACAGCTGGGCATCGACAAACGCCAGCGCATCGCGTAGCTCCTCGGAATCCGGCTCAAGCCCCAGCTGCTGGGCCTGCTCGGCCGCGGCGAGCGCCACATCGGGCTCGCGATGAAGCAGCTGCGTCAAATCGCAACCGGGCGCATGGGCACCAATGGGATAGTCGGGCCGCGTGTCCATCTTGAGACGGTAGGGGCTCGCGATGTCGCGCGTCTTTTTGCGCGAACCCGAGGTGCCCGAAGTGCTCGGCGCGGCTTCGTATGGCGCGATGCCGGCAATGAGCTCGTAAACCGTGCTTGCCGCGGCATAGACGTCAATCGCCGGCGACATACGCAAAGCGCGCAGGTCGGGAATATCGTCGGTGAGCATCTCGGGCGGGGCATAGGCAACCGTCGCGCGACGCAGCGTGGCATAACGCTCCGTAAACGACGCCTTGCCGCCGGTACCGGCCACGGCCGACGCAGGCTCAAGCGCCAGCGACGAGCCAAAGTCGATCAGGCACAGGTCAAAGGTGCCCTCGGCAAGCTGCCGGTCAAGCGGTAGACGCGCCGTACGCACCATAATATTAGCGGGCGAGATATCGCGATGGACAAAGCCCTCGCCCACCAGGCTCATACGGCAGAGCAGATCGAACAGGTCGCGACCCAGACGCGCCGCCACAAGCGGCGACAGGCGTCCGGCATCGTCCACGGCAAGTCGCGAACGCAAGCGGGCAAGCGTCTCGCCCTCGACCCATTCCATGACAATTGCAGGCACACCGTCGACCTCGCCCCAGCCATAGAGGCGGGGAAAGCCCTTAAGGCCCGAAAGGGCGCGATGGCATTCGTATTCCTCGCGAAACGCCGCCTTGAACTTGGCGACCAGCGCCTCGTGAGCGGCATCGTCGTCAAACTCATCGCGCGTCGGCAAGATGAGCTGTTTGAGTGCCACGGCCTCGCCTTGGGCGTTGACGGCACGCGTCACGCGGCCGATACCGCCACGGCGCATGGTGGCATCGTCGGCAAACAGCATCGTAAAACGACGCAGATAGGCAGGCAGTTCGCCCTGACCGAGCGCAATGGCCGGCTCAAACCCGTCGACACGCGCCAGGCGCAGGCCGACCATGGGATCGCGACCGAGCGATTGTGGTGTGGTGGATGCAAGATCGGTCATCATAGGGCAAGCGCCGCCACGTTATTGTTGAAGTTACCGAGCGCGACGTCATCATCGCCGTAATGGCCGACCCATTGACATAGGTTGGTGTAACAGCCCCACAGATTGGCATACTGCTGATACCACTTTGACCGGGGCGAGAATGTCTGACGACCGAACTCGGCTCGAATGACAAACATCTCCCCGACCAGGCTGTCGCACGGCCTGGGATCTCCCGTAGAGTTATAGGTCGAGACCACGTCATTGGCACGAGAAACATAGCCGTCGAGCATGTTGTACTTGGTCACAAGCCAGCTGTGAATGCTCTCTTCCTCAGCAGCGGAAAGGCCACCGGAGTTTGCATCGTTGTCAGTGTTGCCGCCCGTCGAGCCGCCGTTTCCAGACCCTCCGGCAGAGGAACCCGACCCAGAGCCACCGCCCGAACTCGACGAATCCGAGCCGGAGCCAGAAGTATCCGAGCTACCGGGCTTTCCGGACTGCTGGGCGTCCTGCTCCTTCTGCTGCTCGACCTTATTCACCGTTGCCGCCACGCTATTGTTGGACAACCGATCGATGATCTTGGTGTTGGTGAGCACGATGGTTTTGCCATTGGCAAGCGTGACTTCGTTGTCCGGGGCCTCGGCGCCGTCCGCGTCGCCGGTGCCAAACACAATATGCGCGACCACACTTGCCCAAGCATATCCAGTCGTGGTCCCCAGGTCACTTTTGACCTCATGCCCCACGCGCGGTTCGCGTGCGGCATGTGCCTGCATCATGGACGGCACGGTCATGCCATAGGCAGAAACGCCAGCTATGACCAGCACCAGCGAGCAAGACAGCAGTGCGTACGCCCGCGGCGCCAAGCCCAGTCGGCGTCGCATGCGCACCGCGGCGCCGCGCTTTGTCTGAGTGCCACCGGGCCGCATGCGTTCTCCTCCAACAAAAACACGCCGCTCGGGAGCGGCGCATTCATTCGAATCCATATTTGAGTGTATCAGCGAACCCAAAAGGTTGCGCAACGAATGGGCAAATTAAGGATGCGAGTGGAAGCATCCATGCGATAAGCGGATACAAAGCATCTTTGTTGCACAACAAACTTACAGTCGCACGGGGAAATTATGGCTACCCCGTGCGTCGCGATGAAGACATACGGCAGGAGCAGGCTCGCCACCTAAATCGTGCGACGGGCCTCGATGGCGCGCCCAAGCGTAAGCTCGTCGGCATACTCCAGGTCGCCGCCCACGGGAAGGCCGCTCGCCAGACGCGATACCTCAACGCCCAGCGGCTTGATAGTGCGGGCCAGGTAGCTCGCCGTGGTCTCGCCCTCGATATTGGGGTTGGTGGCGATGATGACCTCGTGGATGTCCTCGTGGCCCAAGCGTGCCAGCAGCTCACGAATGTGCAACTGCTCGGGACCAATCTTGTCCATGGGACTGATCACGCCGCCCAATACGTGGTAGAGACCGTGGTAGCTGCCCGTGCGCTCAATCGCCTGGACATCGCGCGGCTCGCCCACCACGCAAATGCGAGTGGTATCGCGCATCGAATCCTGGCAGATGGAGCACTCGTCGGCCGTGGCGTAGTTAAAGCAGCGGCTGCAAAAGTGAACCTCCTGCTTGACCTCCAGGATAGCCTCGGCCAGGCGGCGCGCCTCCTCGGCATCGGCCTCGAGCAGGTAATAGGCGATGCGCTGGGCCGACTTGGGACCAATGCCCGGCAGACGGCCCAGCTCATCGAGCAATTTTTGCAGACTATGGTTGGCACTCATATATATGCGTGTCTTAGAACGGCATGCCCGGGATGTTGAGGCCGCCGGTGATGGCGCCCATCTGCTTGTTGGCGAGCTCGTTGACACCGCGGACGGCCTCGTTGACGGCAGCCATGATCATGTCCTGCAGCATATCGACGTCCTCGGGATCGAGGGCATCGGGGTCGATGGTGAGGTTGACGAGCTCCATCTCGCCGTTAACGGTCACCTTGACCATGCCGCCGCCGGTAGAGGCGTCGACGGTCTGGGACTTAAGGTTTTCCTGCGCGGCGGCAAGCTGCTCCTGCATCTTGCGAGCCTGCTTCATCATTTGCTGCATGTTCATACCGGCCATGATGGCTCCTTTACGTGCGGCCGCGCGACAAGCTGCAAGGGCAGCCGGAGCGCGACGGGACTTTCAAACTCAAAAATCGTACCACGGCGCGGGGCAAGCAAGCGGGGCGGACACGCTACCTCAGTCGATATACATGTCCTTGAGCGTGACGCACGCCCAAGATTATGCAAGGTCGAATTATGCAAGGTTGCATAATTATCTCAAGCTACATCTAGCAGAGCTGGAACCAGGCAGTTTATGCGTAGGGCTACAAGGCTACATGGCAAAATGCCGAGCCGCTGCTCGAGGCGGCACGCATGGCGGCTGGGTATAATTTGATTGTCATAGATGACGATTTGGAGGTGCCCTCGTGAATGTCCCAGCCGTACTCCAAAACATCCGCTCAAAACACCCCGTTGCATATGTGGTTCTCTATCTCTTTGTCGTCTGGGTATTACTGGTTATCATCACCCATGCCATAGCTTTTGGAGCAGAACTGCTGATAGCCAGCTCGGACCAGCCCGTCGTCAAATGGGAGACGACCGATGAATGCACCGACGGAACCCGAACCATTTACTACAACAGCCCGTCCCTCTACCAAGAGTTCAAGGTCAAGATAAAGGACTCCAAGATTGTCGATGCCGAACTGGGCTCTTTATTTACAATCGGAGCAACCGTCAACGCCGAGCAAGTCGAGTACACGGACAGCCATGCGACGTATCGTATCGACCTCAGCATCCTAGGCCGACCGTCACGCGCCTGTCTGCTCGAATGCGATATACGCGGCACCACGTTGCACATGTCCGAAATACAGATGCGCCCGGGCAAGGGGTTCTCTTCTTGAGCAGTATACCCGCCTGCGCAGCTACTCCACCGGCTTGAAGATGGTGGACTGGCCGAAGACGCTGCGGATGAGGGCTTTGGCCTCGTCCTCGGTCTGCGGGATGCTCGGGGCTGCACCCTGATGGCCGAAGGGGCCGCCCGCACCGGAGTTGGACTCCCAGGGAGCTGCAGGAGCGTCCTCCTCTTTGGGGGCAGTTGCAGCGGACTTGGGCGCGGACGCCGCACCCGGCACGTCGAACGGAGGCAGATCGTCCCCACCAGCATCGGCAACAAAACCGCCAACCATGGCATCGTCGTAGGGAACCTGCTCGGATTCCCATGGCGCAGACGGCGCGGCGGGCTGAGCCTTGGGAGCGGACGCGCGCTCGGGCGCTCGGGGCGCGGGCTCGGTCGGGAGCTTGCCCGTGGCAGGAGCGCCGGCGGGGTTGTCGGAGCGCAGCCAGGGGGCTTTGCCCAGGTCAGACGACTTGGGCGCGGGCGAGGCAGGCTTGGGCGCGGGTGTCGGAGCAGCCGGTTTGGCCATGACGGGCTTAGGCGCCGACGGGGTCGGCGCCGCTATCGGTGCTGCTTTTGGCTGCGTCGCGCTGGCGCTCGAGGATGCAGGGGCCGCCGAGGACACGGGTTGCGGGTCCGCAGATACCGCAGCCCGTGCAGATGGAGAATGCTCCTCATGTTGAGGAGCCGGCGTGCCACCCCCATCCAGGACATAGTCGACGGTACGACGACCGAAGACCGCACTGACTGTCGGCAGGACCACCGACTGCGTGTCGGCGCGTCCAAGCATCTTGATGGCAAAGGTCGAGCCCGCGGGGAACGAGACCGTGAGCCTGGAGCCGTCGTCAGCCGTGGCGCGGGCATTGAGCAAAAGCCCCGCGTAGGAAGCCTGACGCGCCTTGACACGCTCGACAACCTCGGCCCATTTGCGCTGCAGCTCTCCGGCATCCTCGACCGCGGGCGTCTCGGCAGTACCGGCGGCGGCAACCTGGGCGGCATTGTTGGACTGGGGCTTAGGTGCCGGAGCGGTGGCAGGCGCGGGAGCCGCAACGGGCTGAGGCGTCGGAGTCGGCGCAGGCTGAGGTGCAGGCGCTGCAGGCTTGGAAGCTGACACGGACGCAGAACGGGACGCAGGCTGGGCAGCCGGAACAGCAGCACCACGGTCCCAAGGCATACCGCCCTGGCGCGCGGACGTAGCAGCGGGGGCAGCGGATGCCGCCGGAGCGGCAGCACGAGCGCCCGAAATTAGCGTCGGCTGTTGGGCAGCAGCGGGTACGGATGCTGCAGGCGCGGCGGCCTGAGCAGCAGCCACGCTCGCCGGCACGGCGCCGTTGGCAACCATGGCCTCCAAGCGGGCCACGCGCTCGGCCAATGCCTCAATCGTTAAATCGGCCTCGGGACGTGCCAGGCGCGTGCAGGCGATCTCGAGCACCAGGCGCACGTCGCTCGCGCCCCTCATCTCCAGTGCGGCATCGTCGAGCACCGTCAGCACACGGGCCAGGCGGTCGGCAGGATGCTCGCCAAAGGCAGCGGCCTCGGCAGCAAGCGCCTCGGCCTGCTCGGAGCCGCCCTCAAACAGCTCGGCACGGGCACCGGCAACGCAGGCAACGTACACGTCACGCACATGCGCCACCAGGTCGCGCGTCAGCTCCAGCAGGTCGTTTCCTTCCTCGACCTGCGCACGGATCAGTCCATAGAGCTCGGCAACATCGCGATCGGCAATGGCGCGGGAAAACTCGCCCAGAATCTGGTCCGAAACCTCGCCTAAAAGCGAGCGGGCGTCGTCCGCATGCACAGAACCGTTGCCAAAGACGCTCAGCTGCTCCAGCGTGGACAGCGCGTCGCGCATACCGCCCTTGGCATGGCGCGCCACGATAGCCAGCGCCTCATCGTCGTAATCGAAGCCCTCCTGCTCGCACACGTATGCCAGGCGACGCTCGATATCCTCGTTGCCGATGCGATGGAAATCGAAACGCTGGCAGCGCGAGAGGATGGTCTCCAGAATCTTTTGCGGGTCGGTGGTGCACAGCACAAAGATCACGTGTGCCGGCGGCTCCTCGAGCGTCTTGAGCAGCGCGTTGAACGCCGCCGTCGTGAGCATGTGGACCTCGTCGATGATATAGATCTTGTACTTGCCGCGCACCGGGGCAAAGTTGACGGAGTTGATGATTTCCTCGCGCACATTGTCCACGCCCGTGCGGGAGGCGGCATCGAGCTCGTAGACATCGGGGTGGTTACCCTCGGCAATGAGCTCGCACTCCTCGCAAGTACCGTCGGGCATGCAGCCGCTTGCACCCTCGGCGCGCGCCGCCTCGGCATTGCGGCACAGCAGCGCCTTGGCCAGAATGCGCGCCATGGTGGTCTTGCCCGTGCCGCGCGGTCCGCAGAACAGGTAGGCGTGGGACAGGCGCCCCTCGGTGATGGCGTGCTCGAGCGTCGAGACGATATGCTGCTGGCCCACCACGGAGTCAAAGGTGAGCGGGCGATACTTTCGGTACAACGATTCCATGGGTGCTCCCCCGGGTATACTGAGTCTTGTTGCCGCGGCGGCCATGCGGTCGCACGGCATACTGCATTCCATAATAACCCGTACGGCGAGCCCGCCGCGATAGGAGTCCAAAGAGCATGGCAGACGCAGAGAGCAACCTCGTTCCCTCCGAAGCAGCCGACCAGGTCGAGGTCGCGCTCGAGGAGCAGGCCGCAGCCGACGACGGCATCCTGTACCTCAACGAGTACCAATACGAAAACGACCTCGTCACCGACTTCGCCCGCCTGGTCGCCTCGCCCAGGCGTCGCGGCTCGCTGTATGTCGCCGCGGCAATTGCCGCGCTCATCGGCATCGGCATGCTGGTGGCCGGCGGCAACTGGATCAAGTTTGGCGTCGTCTTGATCGTATTCGGCGCCTTTTTGGCCTGGTGGAGCAAAAACCTGCACCACACCCTCGCCCGCGACTTTATCGACGCCGTTGAGGCCGACGAGTCCATGGGCGGCCGCTACCGCCGCGTCGCCGCCAACGAGGACGGCCTGATGGTCTGGGGCAAGAGCGGCAAGTCGCAGTTCTTCCCGTTTGAGAAGCTCGACCACGTGCTCGACGGCGAGCGCATCTTTGTGGCCATGTTCGCCGACCAGGGCGTGACGATCCCCAAGGACACCTTTGTTCGCGGCGATGCCGAGCAGTTTGGCCCCTTCCTCAAGGCGCGCATCAACAAAAAACTCCGCATCGAGACCAAACGCAAGAAGATGAAGGCCGAGAAGGCCGCCGCCGAGGCCAAGCAGGGCGACAAGCCCCAGGAGACCAAGGGCAAGCAGCGCAAGCAGAAGAAGAACAAGAAGAAGAAGCGGTAATCCGGCCGACACCGAAGGTGCCTCGTCCCGCGCCCGATTCCGAGTCGGAGCGCCTGAAATCGGGCGCGGGTACCGCCGATGGACCCATTTTGCCTAACTCTCGAGTTACTTCACTTCAAACCTTAAGAGCCTTCGCTCCGGCAGATCGGTCATCTTCATCGTATAAGTCCCGGGGAAAGCCTTCTCAAAACGGACGGTCTCGTAATCTTCAAAGTAATCGTTGGTGTTTTGCATCATAAATGGGACAAGCAACTCGTTTTCCGCTCCAACCTGCACGGCAAATGCTGCAAGTCCGTCTAAAGCCGGCATTGCCTGCGCTATCAGATCGGTATTGACCATAAAGTCATAGTTTGGCGCGTGCTCCGGTACCAAATGCCAAACATACGTCTTGATGCCGCCTTCGACATTGTCCTTATTCCTGACACGCATCTTTACGGCGATAACACATGTGGTGTCGGCGTCCTTCAATTTTGTTTTCGTATCCACGATGCCATATTTTGAATAATTATCATGCGCACGCTTGAGATACTCGCGCGGCGTGAGCAGCTCCGCCCCGTCTATACAAAACGAATACCCATCAGTCGCCACATCCTTCGACCCCAGAAACGCCCCATCCATCGAGAGCCATTCGCCCTCTGCATAGTATTTCTCAGGAATGACCGTCCGGTTCCCGTTAACGACGCTCACCCTCATGCCCGCAAGGCCAGTAACAGCACAGCCGAAAAGCGCAAGCGCCGACCTTCTCGTCCACAGGGCCTTCTTCATCGCGCTCACGACCTTTCCCGAACTTTCACAACGGCACCGTCGCGCATGCAGTAAACCCGATCGGCCAGCTCCTCGAGCACCTCTCCGTCATGGCTGGACAGAATAACCTCGCGACCCGTTGAGGCCGCCATCGCCACAACGCGCTTGAGCATTTCAACGCCCGCTTCGTCGAGGGCATTTGTTGGCTCATCGAGAACAAGTAGCTTCGGCTTTTCCATAATTGCCGCAGCTATTCCCAGACGTTGCTTCATCCCAAGCGAATATGCTCGGAACTTCTTTTTTTCGTCTGCATCGAGCCCCACGAGCCGCAGGGCAGAGCGAATGTCCTCGGGAGTGGCAACGCCCTTGATCTGAGCGATGAGCTCCAGATTGTCGTAGCCAGACAGATATCCCAAAAAGGCAGGCGCCTCGATCAACATCCCCAGACTCGGCGGGAACGAGATGTCCGCCCCAAGCCTTTGGCCATCGATAGAGATTTCGCCTTCGGTAGGCTTGATCAATCCGCAGACCGCTCGCATGAGCATGGTCTTGCCCGAACCGTTTATCCCCTGAAGCCCGACCACGGTCCCAGGGGCAACCTCGATAGACACATTGCGCAGGACAACGTTTTTACCCATACGCTTCGATATGTCCCTAACGATTACGCTCATATCTTGTCCCCCTTTTCTATAAGGTCTGCCCTTCGAAACCACAGTCCGCCCAGCGATAGGCATAACGACATAATCACAATTGAAAACAAGACGCTCGAGCCCGCCGCGATTCCCTCTTTGACAATTCCGCCCCAGCGCAACAGCATCAAGGCGTTACCCAATAGCGCCCAATGTCGTGCATATGCCGAGCAGATCAGGTAGCTCATTAAAACCACAAACGAGACTGACGGCCCAAGCACAAACCCGACCGCTGCCTGCGCAAACGCAAGCGCCTCGAAAGCAAATAAGAGACCTATGAAAAACGGCAGCGCATCCGCCTCGGCAGCTTTGAGAAACCACGGCGCCAAATTAGCCAGCTGAAGCGACTCGCCATGAATGACCGCGCTGAACGAGGAGCTCACCACCAAGCTCCAAATCACAACAGAGCAAACCACCACGAGCAGTGAAAATGCCGTTACCGCCGCCACTGAGATAAAACGCGAGGCCCACCAAAGGGTTCTTGCCCGGCATCGAACAAGTGCTTGTAAACCAAGCCCGTGCAACGATTCGGTCGGATAATCGAGTGTTGTATAGAGAATAAGCAGAATGAGGAATAGCCACCCTAACGGAGGCACAAACATGACCCCGGGCCTAGGCTCAAACGGAGCAGATCCGGCAAACACGAGCGCAAGATTATCCGCAAACCCCAAGGTATCCGTCCTGACCCCATACACAGAAGACAATCCGTAGGCGTACACCAAGTTTGCAACGGTCACTGCCGCAACCGCAATAAAAGTAAGGATGTTCTTCTTCAAAACGGTCCTCAGGTCCGCGGCGACCAGCCTCAACAGCATCAGACCACCTCGCGTCTTTTTAAGAATCTCGCGGAAACCAAAGAAAAGACGAACAGCAAGATGATTTCCGCAACCCCCGCTCGGATGTCGGGCCAGTTATTTAGTGATTCCGACCTGATGCTGTTAAGAATGTTGCAGTTAAAGCCGACGCATGAAAGGACGCTAAAAATCCAGTCGTTAACAAAGTGCCATGCAACCATAATCAGATATGGAACGACCATCGCCTTGATTCTGCTGCGGAACACAACCGACAGACCGGTCACGGCCATGGATAGAACCCCCAGCGCCACCGCATCGAACAGCGTATAAACCAGCACGTATAACAGAGGCCGGGAATAAAACAGGCCAGAAAAATAGCTATGCAGATAGAGCCCGACGTAAGTCGATTCGTCGACTCGGGGGAGATACGCGGGAAACAGTATGGAGACAATCAGAAAGTTCACGAGTAGCGGAATAGCCGTGACCGCAAACGCAGAGAGGAAAGCAGACAGCATCTTCACGTTCACGTATGCATTTCTAGAAACACGCGTGCAGATCTGTGCCTCGTAACCGCTCAAACGCTCGGACAGGCATGACCACGACCCGGCCAACATGGCAAGCAACGGCAGCGCATAGAAAAACACCGACGCTAACAACGGCGCGTTCGCGCTCACAACAATCCAGTTGCCAAAGCTACTTTCACGCGTTTGGCCGAGGTATGTCTGAGACTGCAGACCAATGCCGTAGCCAAAAGATAGCAGCTGCTTGCGCTCAATCTCGAGCGTCCACCATGCCTCAATGGCAGCCGCCATCGAAATTGCAGTTGCAACCATAAGGGTCAACGCAAATATAGGATTGCCAAATATCTTGGACAACTCGTGCCGCATTAGATTTCTATTCAAGCGACATCACCCTCCCATTGGCCGGGCCGAGCAGCAGCACTCGATCTCGTCCCAATCAAAAGCGGTTAACAGTGCGTCGACGCACGGCAACTTTTGCATGAATAGAGAAAGATGTCTGTAAACACCCGCTATTGAGTTGATCGCTCAGGCGTTTACATGTTATCTACCTGCGATAACAATGAAATGAGCTCCGCTTTATTCTTGATCTTCAACTGGCGGTAAGAAGCAGACCGCAGTGCTTGCACCGTAGATGCAGCGTAACCGACATCCTCCGCAATAGCCTTTGTCGTTGCGCCCTCCGCCGTCATCAGCAAAATTTGCGACTGAACATCAGAAAGGGAGCGAGACGTAAGCAGAGCCAGCTGACGCACGCGAGCCGTTTCGGTGGACCCGTTCGCGCGGTACTCCGAGACGGCCTTCTCGTCCTCAACCGAACGGGCGAGCGCGATGTGCGTAACGAACATGGGCACAGACCAGCAAACAATCACCGTTGCCACGACAACATTGACGGCCGAACTTTGCCCCAACAACGACGCGAGGAACAACGGCTCGAAAACCGTCAGATCCTGCACCATATTGAGCAAGACGACCCAAACAGGAGCCATCGCCCCGAAGCAAAGCATCCATATCCCAAGCATTTTGCACCAAGGACAGCTTCGCAGCACCTTATATGTGAGCAACATCCCCGTCAGCACCGCAAGCCCGTGGATTCGCCCCCTAGCGACCGCATAGATTAAGGCAACCATGCCCATTGACACCAACGACACGATAGCCCGGGTACGAGCACGCACCTTAAACGGACGCAGCTCAACGGCAAGCGAAGCCATAGACGCCACGCCGCAAAACAGGACCGGCACAGCCATCAACGGATCGCGTACGCACCTCCATGCCGCGATATAGACAAAAGACCATTCCACAGCAGACAGTATCACCCACACGCACGGGCTTCCGAGCCCAATCGCTTCACCTGCCCTATCCAGCGCAGCGCCACGATTCGGTTTTCCACCCGCGTAGCGTAGCGACAGAAGCAGTCCGAGACCCAATGCGTAGCTTAAGAGGGAAAAGGCGACAGCCCGCGAAACACCGGACCCCCAATCGCTATCCGCCATTACCAAGGGGCCAGCCGCAAGGAGGATAAAAAATAATGTGAGCAGGTATCGAAACAGCCGGCGCGTTCGAGCTGATGCCACCATATCGTCAGCATGCCGCTGCGGCAGCTCATGCCCTACAGTATCACCCTCACCCGCAAACAACGCCACGAGCTCGCGTGAACCCGCAACCGACGCCTTCCCGTATGCTCGGTGAAGCGTTGTTCGCACCGTCGATGGCTTCGTATCCGTCTCCCTGGCAATTTCCGCCGGCGTTTTCCCTTTGAGCAGCAGTCGAACAAACTGCTCTTCTCGAGGCGACAGGGCGGGGGAAAACGCCCCCGCATCGAATGGGTCGGACGTGCGGGGGATATCCGAATCGTTGTCCCGTTTCTTCCTGAGCAATGTGTATACGAAGGCGGCAACAGCAATAGCGGACCCCATCGACAGCGATGCAATGACCGCGGCATCGCTTGCAAAGTATGCCACCTCGACAGCCGGAACAAGGCCAATGGGAACTGCCACGAGCACAGAACAGGCAAACACGTCGCCCTGCCCCCGACCAAAGGCGCGGGGACAGCAAAGCAGCGGGACCGCAGCCAACACGAAATAGACCAGAGGAATTAAAAGCACAAGGCCAATTGATGCGGCCGTTACAGGGGGCATCCCCCATGGCTCGGGAACGACTCTCCATGAAACTCGACAGCAGAACAGCAGACAAGACATGACGGCTATTGTTTCTGTAAAAATCGCGTCCTGCGGATGACGAGCTTCTCTTTCGTCAGCCCGCGTCGCCCCCCGCGTCAAAGGAGAGCCCGCCGTATCCCAAATTACATATGAGAGGAGCAACGACCCAGCAAAGCACGAGGCGCATGAAACGCCGCGCAACAGCCAGATAGGCGCAAACACGAATGGAATAGAATCTCCGCGAGCATAGAAGGCCAGGTCGGCCCATTCGGGAACCGTTGCAATAGCAGCAAGGAAAATACCGAAGGCGCCAAGGAACCCCGGCCGCCTTATTTCTCTCCCCTTGCGGAGCGCAACACCGTGACCAAACGCCGCGAGGCATGCGCCCAGGATAACGAGCCAGGTCATTGCACCTGACGCCAGGCCGATTGAAGATGAAAACCGGTGATAAGGGGTGACCGCCATTACGACAAGCGCAATGGCGCAGGCAGACGTAGCAGAACGGCGGGAAAAAAGCATATGGCCTCCATAGCGTGTCATTATATCGCTCGAGCCGCTCGTTTATCTCTGTTCTCACACCAGCCAGCATCAATGATTCAGGCGAACTCCAATCCGCGCCAGATCACGGTCCGGCTTTTGTTCGCAGTCCCCACATCAAAGCGGGATGCGGTTTCCTTTTGGACGCCGGTTCGGAAAGCGTATCCCGTTCCAGGGCAATATTCTGGGATGCAGTTTCCGCAGCCCACCCCATTTGGAAAGCGCATCCCATTATTTGGCTGAAAACTGGGATACGCTTTCCGGACGAATCGAAACGGGCCGAATCAATCGGGCCACCTCGCCCCGTTATCCTCGCCATCCGCCCGAGCGTGCTACACTAGCAGCATCTATGCCACCGCGAATGGCTCGGCCCCACGCCCGCCGCTCGCAAACGAACTTTAAACGCACGAGGGTTGGCCATGCCGCTTTTCTCGCAACATACCGCCCGGTTCTCGCCGGACGTTCCTTTGGAGGGCACCAGCTCTCGCGAGCTGCTCAAGCGGTACCAGCCGCTCGAGACACTTGCGACCGGCGGTTTTGGCTCCATCGAGATTTGCCGCGACACGCACCTGCGCCGCCGCGTCGCCATTAAGCGCATCCCCCTTATCAACGGCGCCGGCATGCCCGCCAGCGACATCATGGATGTCCTGCGCGAGGCGCACACTGCCGCCATGCTTCAACATCCCAATATCGTGCAGGTCATCGACTTTACGCACGACACCGCCTATGCCTACCTGGTCATGGAGTATGTCGACGGCATGTCGTTGGCCGAGTTTTTGCATCGCGTGGACGGCCACTCGCTCACCTTTGACGAGGCCGCGGCCATTGCCGATGCCCTGGGCCAGGCGCTCACCTTCGCCCACAGCAATGGCGTACTCCACCTGGACATTAAGCCCGCCAACGTGCTCATCGACCACTCGGGCAATGTAAAGCTCACCGACTTTGGCATGGCGCGACTGTCGTCCGCCGGTGGCTTTGGCGGCTCGCGCGGCGGCACCATCGGCTACATGCCGCCCGAGCAGCTCGACATCGAGACCGGCACGGTCGACGAACGCGCCGATGTCTTTGCCCTTGCCTGCGTTATCTATGAGGGCTTGTGCGGCAGCGCTCCCTTTATGGCGGCCACGCCCGCCGACTCGCTCGACCGCATCATCGGCGGCGCCACCTATCCCAGCGAGCTGATACCACACTTTCCCCCGGGAGCCGAGGCCGCGCTCATGAGCGCGCTCTCCCCCATGCCGCAGGACCGCCCCAACAGCATCGAGGCATTTTGCGACCAGATCCTTGCCGGTCTGGGCAGCGTGCGCGAGGGCCGTCGCAGTCTGGAGCAAATGGTTGGCGAGCTTTCGGATGACGAGCAGGAGCTCGACGATATCGAGCCGTCGTACTACGAGGACGACGCCATCGAGGTCGACCCCGCGCTCGGCTGGGCGGGCACGCGCTGGAGCCATGCGCGCGACTACACCATGCACGCTATCTCGGCGCTAACGTGCGGCGCCTTTAGCTTTTTGCTGATGCAAACGGCCGGGGTCGCGGCGCTTCCCGGCCTGGTCATTGCGGCTATCGCGATCGGAGCGGCGGCTGGCCTGGCCCCCCAGATCGGCTCGGCCATCTCGGCTGTGGGCTTTTTGGTGCTCATGGCCAACGCCACCATGCAGGCGCAGGGCATCCTGTCGATGTTGCCCGTCGCGGTGATCTTTGCCGCCGCCATGTCCGGTTGGTGGATCGCCTGGGGTCGCACCGAGGCTGCCGCGAGCGCCGCGCTCACCTGTGCACTCGCGCTTGGCTGTCTGACTGGCAATACCTTCCTGGCAGCTGGGGTCGCCGCCGGCGTCGCGTCATTTTGGCTCGGCCCGGCAAGCGCCGCCGCGGCAACGGGCATGGGCGTGCTTTTTGCCCGTCTGGCGACGGTCGCGCTTTCAGCCGGAGGCGTGCTGGGGCTCGGTAACGTTGCCGCAGCGCTGGAAGACCCGCTCCTTTGGGCTGCCTTTGTGCTGGTCGCGACAACTGCCGCAGCGTCATCTGCGCTGCTCAATGCCCATGCCAAGCGTGCCGACCAGGGCTCAAACCTTGCCGCAATCGCCGCTATCGCCGTCACCGGCATCGGCTGCGCAGCGGCATCCTGTCTTGCACACCATATGGAAATTGCCAGCCTTGCAGCCGCGGTCGCCGCCAAGGCGGCGGTTGCGGGAACCCTATCCTCTATAATCGTTGGGATATGCCTATATTTGCTCGGATACCAAAGAACCTATACGGAGAGTGATCTTTCGTGAACTTCCTGAACATCTTCGAGGACCACGTGGCCGGCATCTTCGGTGCCACCCGTGCCCCGTTCTCCTTTAAGAAGCTTGCCAAGCAGGCCGCTCGCGACATGGAGGATCAGACTCTGGTGATCAACGGCGTCAACACGGCGCCGGCACTCTATACCATCCTGATCGCCGCCGACGACGATCCCATGCTCGCCCCGTTCTACCCCGAGCTTTCGCGCGAGGTCCGCGAGTTTGTGAAAGCGCAGGCCGAAAAGCGGCGCTACGTCTTTGTCGGCGAGCCCCTCGTGCGCTTTATGATCGATCCGCAGCTGCGCGCCGGCAAGTTCTCGGTCTTTGCCGAGAACGTCGATGCCCCCACGCTCGGCCGCCTGTACGAAGAAGAGCGCGCCTATCAAAACGGCCTGGGCCAGAACAACTCCGCGGCAAGCCGTGCCGCCAGCGCCCCGCGCGCCGGCCAGCAGCAGTTTGCTGCCCCGCAGCAGCAGCGCCCCGCTGCCATGCCCCAGCAGCAGCCGACGCCTCGCGCCGCCGCTCCCGACCCGCTTGCCGTGGCAGACCCCTTCGCGCCTAGCGTCCCCGACCCCGCCGCCGCACCCATCCCGGTGCCGCAGACCGTCTCGCGTGACGCGCTCGCCGGCATGGGCGGAGCCGCCGCGACCGGTGCCGCCGTGGGCCTTGGTGCCGCAGCCGGCATTGCCGCCAATATGGCAAACCCCCGCGCCCCACAGCGTCCGCTCGCTCAGCTCGTCGACGTTGTAAGCGGTGAGAGCCACAGCATTACATCCGCGCAGGTAACCATCGGTCGCGAGCGCTCGGTTTCGGACATCGCCCTGCGCGACCCCAACGTGTCGCGCCGCCACGCCCAGCTCACCTTTACCGGATCGGACTGGTCGATCGAAGACCTCAATTCCACCAACGGCACGCTCGTCAACAACCGCCGCATTACGCGCTGCCCGCTGCGCAACGGCGATCTGCTGACGTTTGGCCTGAGCACCTTTGAATTTAGGGGATAGTCTCTTATGAACATCGATATCGTCCTTTTTGCAGGCCGCATCGTCCTGGTCGCCCTGCTCTATATCTTCCTGTTCGCCGTCATGAAGACCGGCGTGGGACTTGTGCGCGGGCAGCGTCGCGACTCGGCTATCTGGACGATCGATGTGGACAAGGGTCCGCGCGGTATCCGCGGCATCCACGTAGACATGCTCGGCCCCGTCATCGTCGGTCGCTCGCCATCTTCGGACATCTGCATCAACGAACCGTTCGTCTCGGCCTCGCATGCGCGCTTTTCGCTGCAGGGCCCGGCGCTCATCATCGAGGACCTCAACTCGCTTAACGGCACGCTCGTCAACGGCCGCCAGCTTGTGGAGCCCGCAACGCTGCGCGAGGGCGACGAAGTCCAGATTGGCGACGTGGTCATGAAGGTGAACCGTCGATGATCGACGAGGAGAACAAGTCCGCAACCATGACCGAGGCACCGGCTGCCGCCGTAGCTGCACCGGCCCACGCCGCTCCGGCGGACTCCACACCCGTGGAGCCCGAGGACACCGTGTTCTCCCTGCCTCTTTCGCATGTAACGCATGATATTTCGGATCTCACCGATAACGAGGGCGAAGAGGATGCCGTAGCGGCGCCCATCGGCGCACATGCTGCGGAACAGCCCACAGCGCCCGAAGCAACCCCGGCGCCGGCTCACTTTGCAGAACCCGTCGCCGCGGCAATCAACGAGAGCGCTGCGGTGTTTGCGGCACCCGAACCCGCCGCGCCGGCGTTTCCCATAGCCCCGGCATCCGAGGTTGCGCCCGCGTCTACGCCGGCGCCCGAGGCGGGGCCATCCCCCGAGGACGGCCCTGCACCCAAGGCCCCGCAGCCTGCGCCCGCAAGCGAGTCCGATGCCGTGGCCGAGCCCGCCGCCCAGTCGCAAAGCACACCCGCGCCGTCGCACTTTGCGACGCCCGAGCCTATAGACGTCAGCCCGCAAGACGACGAGTCGACCGCCCGCGTGTCCGAGGAGCCCGACTCCCCGGACACCGGCGATTCCGAATCAAACGCCGAGACCGACACCGTCTCTCCCGGTGACACAGCCGAGATCGACGTAGCCGCCGTTGAAGCCAAGCTCAAAGACCCCGGCTCGACCATGAGCTTTGAGCCCCTGACCGAGGAGCGCATCGAGACCGACTCGACCTATGATGCCGGCACCACCACGCAACTCATGTGGGGTGCCCGCTCCGACGTTGGCTGTGTGCGCCCGCACAATGAGGATTCCTACCTGGTGCAGTCGCCGCTCTTTTGCGTATGCGACGGCATGGGCGGTCACGCCGCCGGCGAGGTAGCCTCTTCCATCGCCGTCGAGACTATTGCCAAGACGGCCCCGCAGTCCGCCGACGCAGCACGCCTGGCGGCAGCCGTCGAGGCAGCTAACGCCGCCGTAATCGAGGCGGCCCTGAACGGCCTAGGCAAGCCCGGCATGGGCTGCACAGCCACTTGCGCCTATATCGAAAACGACACGCTCGCCATCGCCCACGTGGGCGACTCTCGCGCCTACCTGCTCCACGAGGGCACGCTCATCCGCGTGACCCGCGACCACTCCTACGTGGAGGAGCTCGTGGACGCCGGCGAGATCACGGCAGACGAGGCTCGCGTCCACCCCAACCGTTCGGTCATCACCCGTGCGCTGGGCTCAGACCCCGCCATGTATGCCGACCACTTCACTCTGCATATCGAGGAAGGCGACCGCCTGATCCTGTGCTCTGACGGCCTTTCGAGCATGATTCCCGATAGCGATATCGAGAACATCGCCACGCAGTCCTCAACCGCGCAAATCTGCGTTGACAACCTAGTGGACGCGGCGCTTGCCGCCGGCGGCCACGACAACGTGACCGTAGTAGTCGTTGACCTGGTTGACGATGGCGTTATGCGCGAGGCGCAACGCGTGCGTCGCCGCAACGTCACCATCGGCGTCGTCTTAGGTCTCGTCTTGGTGCTGGCGGCTGCCATCTGGGCCTACACGGGTGTCACCGGCTCGTACTACCTGGGTACCTACCAGGGCAATGTCGCCGTCTGGCGCGGCCTTCCCGGCAAGCCGCTCGGACTCAAGCTTCACTGGCTCGAAAGCGAAACCAGTATCAAGCTGTCCGACCTGCCCGAAGACACGCAAAACCGCCTCAAGGCGGGTATTCCGCAAACAAGTGTCGACGATGCGCAGGACACGATATCCAAGTACCGCCACCAGATCGACGAGGAGCAGACCCGCCAGGTGATCGACGCGCAAACGATTCGCGACAACACCGACCAGAGATCGACCTCCGAATCAGATTCCGAGAAAACCGCCGAACAGTCCGCCGAGGCCGAAGCCTCCGATAAGAATTAGAAAGGGAGTGCCGCTTATGAGTCGCCGCAACACCGAACTGCTCTTGCTCATCGCCTCGGCGTTCCCCGTCATCCTGCTGTATGCGATGTACGTGCTCACCGCGGGCGCCGCCATCTCCTTTGAGACGCTCGCCGTGCCGATCGGCCTCTTTGCCGCCTTCGCCGCGGCACATATCGCCGTGCGCATCTTGGCGCCCGGCGCCGACCCCGCCATCCTACCCATCGTATTTATACTTTCGGGCATCGGCATCACGTTCGTGACACGCCTCGCCCCCGCTCTCGCCATCTCACAGCTCATCATCCTGTTTGTCTCGGTGGCCCTGATGGTGGGAACGCTCGCACTGGTCAAAAACCTCGACGTGGTCATGCGCTACAAGTACACCTTTGGCATCATCGGCATCATCCTGCTGATGCTGCCCATCTTTATCGGCACCACGATCTCGGGCTCCAAGCTGTGGATTCGCATCGCGGGCTTTACCATCCAGCCTGGCGAGTTCGCCAAGGTCTTTATCGTGCTGTTCCTGGCCGGGTACCTGGCCGAGAACCGCGAGCTGCTCTCCATCTCCAACCGCAAGATCCTGGGCTTTAAGATCCCTCGCCTGCGACTGCTGCTGCCGCTGTTTGCCGTGTGGGGTGTGTGCCTGCTCGTCGTCGTCTTCGAACGCGACCTGGGTTCGGCCGTGCTGTTCTACACCATCTTCTTGCTGATGCTCTACGTTGCCACGGGGCGCTTTTCGTATGTCGTTATCGGCCTTGCGCTCTTAGCCGTTGGAGCTGTGGGCGCCTACAAGTTCCTGTCTCACGTTCAGGTGCGTTTCCAGGTTTGGGTCGATCCGTTTAAGGACGCCCAGGGCCAGGGCTACCAGATCGTCCAGTCGCTCTTCTCGCTTGCCGATGGCGGCCTGGTCGGTGTTGGCATCGGCAACGGCATGGCCAACAACATCCCCGTCGTCGAGTCCGACTTTATCTTTTCGGCTATCGGCGAGGAGATGGGCCTTTTGGGCGGCGGCGCCGTGCTCATCCTGTTTATGCTTTTTGCCGTGCGTGGCCTCACCACGGCTGCCCGCGCTAAATCCGACCTTGCCGCCTTTAGCGCCACCGGTCTTACGGCAGCCATCAGCTTCCAGGCCTTCTTGATCGTTGGCGGCGTAACCCGCCTGATCCCGCTGACCGGCGTCACCCTGCCCTTTATGAGCCAGGGCGGCTCCTCGCTGCTGGCAAGCTTTATCATCGTCGCGCTCCTGCTGCGCGCCGGTGACGAGGCGACCGGACGCGAGGCCGAGCTTACCGGCACCGGCACCATGGCCGCCATCACCGATGATCAGGTCGCATCTGCCGCCGCCCCGACGGGCACGCGCTTTGCCACCTCGTCTTCCTACGGCAGCGGCAGCCATTCCGTCGGCTCGCGCATGCGCCGTCGCCTGCTCGACACGCCTGAATCCGGTGTGCTCGGCCGCGTTGCGCTCGCCAACCGTCTAACCCGTGCGGTGCTCGCCTTTACGGCGCTGTTCGCCATCCTTATCGGCAACCTCACCTATGTCCAGGTCATTAAGGCCAAGGACTATCAGGACATGCCGACCAACAACCACACCATCGCCCGCTCCAAGTACATCCAGCGCGGCTCCATCATCACGTCCGACGGCGTGACGCTGGCCGAGTCGCTGCAGCAGGAGGACGGCACCTACGTACGCTCCTACCCCAACGGTAACCTGGCAGCGCACGTGGTTGGCTACGTGAGCCAGCAGTATGGCACCACCGCCATCGAGAGCGTCATGAACGACACGCTCACCGGTTCTAAGGACTACTCCAGCTGGAACAACGCCATCGCGTCGCTCGCGGGCCAGACCCAGCCGGGCAACACCGCCAAGCTCACCATCGACTCGCGTATCCAGACGGCGGCCGAGCAGGCACTCAAGGGCTTTAAGGGCGCTGTAGTGGTCATCGACCCGCGTACCGGCGCGGTACTCGCATGTGCCAGCTCGCCCACCTACGACAACACCAACATCGACGCCCTGCTGCAGGCGGGCGGCGGCGAGGACGGCTCCATGTACAATCGCGCCATGGACGCGCTGTACACGCCGGGCTCCACGTTTAAGGTCGTTACGCTTTCCGCGGCACTCGAGACCGGTACCGCCAGCCTTACCAGCACCTACCAGGCGCCCGGCTCCATGGACATCGGCAACGCACCGGTCACCAACTATGCCAACGAGAGCTACGGCACCATCAGCCTGCAGCAGGCCTTTGCCGTGTCCTCCAACGTCGTCTTTGGCCAGGTGGCAAACGAAGTTGGCGCAAACACGCTCGTGCAGTTTGCCAACGCCTTTGGCTACGGCCAAAAGCTCGGCCAGGACCTGACCTCCGCGGCCTCCATCATGGCAGACCCGTCGCTCATGACCGAGTGGGAGACCGCCTGGGCCGGCGCCGGCCAGCCTGTCGGCATGGACCACACGCCCGGCCCGCAGACCACCGTCATGCAAAGCGCCGTGATTGCCGCCGCCATCGCTAACAGTGGCGTGGTCATGGACCCGTACTTTGTAGCCCAGGTACTCGCCCCGGACGGAACTGTGGTCAAGACCACGCAGTCCCGCTCGCTGGGTCAGGCCGTCAGCTCCGCCACGGCCGACCAGGTCAAGCAGGCCATGCTCGCCGTCGTCCAGTCCGGTACCGGCACCGATGCCCAGGTCCCCGGCGTCAAGGTCGCCGGCAAGACCGGCTCGCCCGAGACCGGCGGCACCAACGTCAACTCGACGTTCGTTGGCTTTGCACCTTACGATTCACCCACGGTCGCCATCTCGGTGGCCTTGGAGGATTACGACAAACACGACGTCAAGGCGGCCAAGATTGCCGGCATCGTCCTGACCGCGGCGCTCGCCGCACAGGGAGCGTGATGCCCATGATTGAATCGGACACCCGAGGCGCGCCGCGGCCGAAGAGTTAGCGGCAACGCGCCACACGGCCCCAGCGGCCACATCGTAGGTACTACACACATCGTTGAGCGAATAGTTATGTTAGGAGCAGGAATGGAACAGAGGGTCCTCGGGGGAAGATACCTCCTCAAGGATAAGGTGGGGACAGGCGGCATGGCGACCGTCTACCGTGCACAGGACCAGGTCCTCGACCGCACGGTTGCCGTCAAGATCATGCTGCCGCAGTATGCTGGCGACGCAACCTTCGCCGCACGCTTTAAGCAGGAGGCCCAGGCAGCAGCCGGTCTCTCCTCCCCCTATATCGTGGGCGTCTACGATTGGGGCAAGGACGGCGACACATATTACATCGTCATGGAGTACCTGCGCGGCACCGACCTTAAGAGCGGCATCAAGAGCCACGGCGCCCTCGACCCCAAGAAGGTCGCCCAGATCGGCTCGCAGATCAGCTCCGCGCTTTCGGTCGCCCACAAGCACGAGATCATCCACCGCGACATCAAGCCGCAGAACATCATGGTGCTGCCCGACGGCAACATCAAGGTGATGGACTTTGGCATCGCGCGCGCCAAGAACAGCCACCTCACGCAAGACAACAACGTGCTGGGAACCGCCCACTACGTCAGTCCCGAGCAGACCCGTGGTCAGGACCTCGGCCCCACCTCGGATATCTACTCGCTGGGCGTCGTGATGTACGAGTGCGCCACCGGCCGCGTGCCCTTTGACGGTGATGACGCCATCTCGGTCGCACTCAAGCAGGTCAACGAGCTGCCTATTCCGCCGAGCCAGATCAACTCCGGTGTCGACGCCGACCTTGAGCGCATCATCCTCAAGTGCATGGAGAAGGACCCGGCAAACCGCTTCCAGACCGCCGACGAGCTGCGTCAGGTGCTCAACAGCTACCTGTCGGGCCGTGCCGTCAACATCTCGGAGCCCACGCGCATCATCGGTGCACCCGGTGAGCTGGGCGCCACCAAGACTCGCGAGCTTTCCGATCAGACGCGCGCCATGGTACGTCCCGTCTCGGGCGTGAGCGGCCAGAATACCGCTCGTAGCTCGGTTTCGGGCTCCACCGGCTCCTACGAGGTCGAAAAGCCCAAATCCAACAAGAACAAGATCATCGCCGCCGTGGTGGCAGCCGTTGCCGTCATCGGTATCGTGGTGGCCTTTGCCACAGGACTCTTTGGCGGCGAGCAGGTCACCGTGCCCGATGTGCTAGGCAAGGACCAGCAGACTGCCGTCGAGCAGATCAAGGAAGCCGGCCTCGAGGTCGGCACCATCGACCAAAGCTACAACGACGATGTCGACGAGGGCAAGGTCGCCGAGCAGACGCCCAACGGCAACACCAAGAAGGCCAAGGGCACCAAGGTGAACCTGGTAATCTCCAAGGGCCCCAAGCCCTCCGAGAAGGTCGAGGTTCCCCGGCTGGTCGGCCTGACCAAGGACCAGGCAGAAGCCGCGCTGGCAAGCGTTGGCCTGAAGGGCAACGCCTCCGAGGAGGCCAACGAGGCCGATGAGGGCCAGGTCTTTGAGCAGGGCACCGAAGCCGGTAAGGAAGTCGAGAAGGGCACGACCATCTCGTACAAGGTCTCGAGCGGCCCGGATACCACGTCCGTCCCCGACCTGACCGACATGACCGAGGCCCAGGCGCGCAACGCCCTCGATATGGCAGGCTTTGGCGTCGACGTGAGCTACCAGGAGAACGACTCGGTTACCGAGGGCACCGTGATTAGCTGGAACCCCAGCGGCAAGCAGAAGCCTGGCGCCACGATTACCGTCGTCATTGCCAAGAAGTCCGGCAAAGCCAGCGTTCCGGGCAACCTGTACGGCAAGAGCATCTCCGCCGCCGTTACCGCGCTCAACAACGCCGGGTTCTACAACATCGCATTCTGCGATCAGAACGGTAACCCCGTGAGCGGCAACGAAAACGCCACCGTTACGGGCGTCTCCCCCACCGGCAAGCAGTCTACCGACAGCACGATTACGCTGACGGTTGCACTTTCTGGCTCGGGTTCGGGTTCAGGCACGAGCACGGGCGACGATTCCGGTACGACCAACTAGTCGCAACCCAACCGCTCATTACGGCTCTCGCCGCAAACATATTCGCTCACAGGCGCCCGCTTGCTCCCCCAGCAAGCGGGCGCTTCGTTTTTGACATGGCATGAACCAGAAGAGCCCGGCACCGTGGTGGTACCGGGCTCGACAAATCTCTGGTGCCCCCGGGCGGATTCGAAAACTCCCCCCGCGGGGAAATTGGTGACGCGGGTGTCGACGGTTCGAATCCTGCGCTTAGACCAGAAGAGCCCGGCACCGTAGCGGTACCGGGCTCGATATTCCTCTGGTGCCCCCGGGCGGATTCGAACCGTCGACACCCGCTTTAGGAGAGCGGTG
>CAJMPY010000017.1 GCA_905215385.1 uncultured bacterium
ACCTACAACAGCGCGGTTAACAGCCGCGTGCTCTACCATTGAGCTACCGAGGAATTTAAAAGCCCAGCGGAATGGGCTGAGAAATTCTGGCTCCCCGGGTAGGACTCGAACCTACAACAGCGCGGTTAACAGCCGCGTGCTCTACCATTGAGCTACCGAGGAATAGGTGCGTGCTCTCAAGCAACGAAGTTTATTATACGGACGAATCGGCACAGGGCAAGAACTTTTTTGAGAAATTTTCTCGCCTTGATCCCTTGGGGACGGCCTAACTGCCGGCACCGGCAACGGAAACGCCGATGTTTTGACAATGCCAGCGAGCGGGCACCAGAGCGAACAAATTGGCATGAAAAGAGGACGGCATAGACCTTCTGGTCATGCCGTCCTCTTTGAATGACAAGTTGTCGCTCTGGTGTCCGCGCAGCGTCGGCCAGTTACGGCGTTTGGTAAAACGCCGTAACCCTAAGACTCGATATAGTCTTTGAGCTTGCTGCTGCGGCTCGGGTGGCGGAGCTTGGCCAAAGTCTTGGACTCGATCTGGCGGATACGCTCGCGCGTGACGCCAAACTCGCGACCGACCTCCTCGAGCGTGCGGGGATGCCCGTCGACAAGGCCAAAGCGCAGCTCGATAACCTTGCGCTCACGATCGGCAAGCGAGTCGAGCACCTGAGTGAGCTGCTCCTGCAGCATGGAGAAGCTGGCGGCATCGGGCGGAACGATAGCCTGGGAGTCCTCGATAAAGTCGCCCAGCTGGGAATCCTCTTCCTCGCCGATGGGGGTCTCAAGCGACACGGGCTCCTGCGAGATCTTCTGGATCTCGCGGACGCGGTCGGCGCTCATGTCCATCTCGGCACCGATCTCCTCGGGGGTCGGGTCGCGACCCAGGTCCTGAAGGAGCTGGCGCTGCACGCGGACGAGCTTGTTGATAGTCTCGACCATATGCACGGGAATACGGATGGTACGGGCCTGGTCGGCGATAGCGCGCGTAATGGCCTGACGGATCCACCACGTGGCGTACGTGGAGAACTTGAAGCCCTTCTGGTAGTCGAACTTCTCGACGGCGCGAATCAGACCGAGGTTACCCTCCTGGATCAGGTCAAGGAACAGCATGCCGCGGCCGACATAACGCTTGGCGATGGAGACGACCAGACGCAGGTTTGCGCTGATGAGTGCCTGCTTAGCTTCGAGGCCGACGTTCTCAATGCGCGTAAGACGACGCATCTCGGCACGCGTGAGCTCGAGCTCGCCGGCATCGGCGGCCTCGAGTTTCTCGGTGGCCTCGAGACCGGCCTCGATCTTCATGGCCAAATCGACCTCTTCGGAGGCGGTCAGCAGGTCGACCTTGCCGATCTCCTTGAGGTACATACGAACCGGATCGCCGGTCAGCATCACCGTGGAGGCATCGATGCCACGCACGCGGGAGCGTGAACGGGACGTGCGCACGGTGCGCTTCTTCTTGCTCTTGGAAGAACCCATCTCGGCGTCGGCCTGACGGGCCATCTTGAGCTCGTGATCGTCGAGCGAGCCGGAATCGTGCTCGTCGTCGTCATCGAAATCGTCAGTATCGGTATCGTTATCGTCATCGTCGACGTCCATGGGGGCGTCGTCGTTTCCGCTCGCGGAGATAATCTGGATGCCGCTGTTGCGCAGCGCGGAATACACCGCGGTGAGCTGCTCGTCAGAAACATCGATATCCTTCAGGGCGACCTGAATCTCGTCCTCGGTTACCGAAGTCCTGTTTGAGCCGTTGCCCATGAGCTTTGCAACGTAGGATTCCAGCCCAGTACCCGTGCTCTCAGTCTTTTTTGGCACAGATTCTCCCTTCATAGTCCACAGGACTCAATACTTTAGCACACACATAGGCGTCTATACCCAAAAAGAGGACTGGATATAGGCGAGAATACGCTGGTTGACCACAACATCTAGGCCTGTTCGGTGCCTGCGGCCTCCAGACCGATCAAACGGAACGGGTCCGCCACGCCGCCGATAGACTTTTGCAGCTCGCGTTGACGCTGCGAATCCTGCGCGGCCTGCACGGTCAGCGCGCGACGGGCCTCATCATCGAGCGAACGGTCCTGGCGCAGCTTGGCCTGTGCGGCACGCATGCGGCGCTTGATGGTGTAGAGCTCGAGCGTATCGAGCATGAACACGATGTTCGTCTCGGTGGGGTGCTTGCTCGTCGCGGAGATGCGCCCGGCACTCACAAGCGTTGCCGCCTCGGGACAGACCGAGCGCGCCGCATCCATGCAGGCTGCAGGATCGGTTCCCGGCGGCGTTGCCAGAACGGCCCATGCGATGGACTCGTGACGTGGGTCAACCCACTCGATAGAGCAGATGCGGTCGGCATACGTGCGGAACAGGTCGGGGTAGCTCGTGAGCATCGTCAACAGCTCGCGCTCCCCTGCCAAGGACTTGCGCTCAAGATCAGTAAGAACCATCGGCGCCGCCGCAGCCGGAGCGCCCGAACCATCAGTCACAGGCACAGCACCCATACCATCAGGCACATCGATTGGCGGCAGATCGTCGACGACCTCCACGGGCGCGGCACCGTAGGCATCGAGTGGGACGTAGTCGTACGGCTCTTCCTCGACCGGCGCGGACACCGACGGCGTCGCGCCCGATGCCCAAGCGCCGCGACCGGCATCGCGAGAACTCGACGCCCGACTGCCCGTCCCGCCGGACCGCTCAGCCTGTGCCCGCTGGCGCTCAAAGCTCTGCTCACGACGTCGTTCCGCATCCTCGCGCTTGGCGACATCGCGAAACACACGGCCCGAGCTCGCACGCACGGTCTCCAAATCCAAACCCAGCAGATCGGCAATCTGGATAAAGTACGTATCGATCATATAGCTGTCACGAAGCGGATAGATGAGCGTGAGCGCATCCTCCAGCGCCTTGGCGCGACCGCCCGGCGTGGTGATGTCGCTCGACTCCTGCAGCGAACGGTACACGAAGTCCATGAGCGGCTCGGCGGCGTCAATGCGTTTCTGCAGCTCCTCTCCGCCGTGGGCCGTGATGAACTCCATGGGATCGTTGCCGTCAGGCAGCACCACGCAGCGCAGGTCCATCGAATCCTGCTCGATAAACTGAATCGCGCGACGGGCGGCCTTCTGGCCCGCGGCATCGCCGTCAAACATATACACGATGCGCTTGGCAAAGCGGGTGAGCGTCTTGACGTGATGCTCCGTGAGCGCGGTGCCCAGCGTAGCGACAACGTTTTTAATCCCCGCCTCCCAACAGGCGATGCAGTCGGTATAGCCCTCTACCACGATGGCGGTATCCTGCGCGACGATAAACTCCTTGGCCCAATTAAAGCCGTAGAGGTTTCGCTTTTTATGAAACACGCTCGTCTCGGCGGTGTTGAGGTACTTGGGTTGGCCGTCACCCATGATGCGACCGCCAAAGGCGATGTTGTGACCCTGCTCGTCAAAGATGGGGAACATCACGCGGTCGTAGAAGCGGTCGGCAAGCTGCCCGCGCCCTCGACTCACGGCAACGTTGGCGTCGATCATCTCCTGCGGAGTAAAGCCCGCCTGCGACAGATGAGCCACCAGCATATTACGACCCGGCGCAAAGCCCAGGCAGTAGCGGCGGCAGACGTCGCCACCCATGCCGCGGCTGGCAAAGTACTCACGTGGACGGCCATCCTTACCGCGCATAAGCATGGTGTGGTAGAACTGGGCGGTCTCGGCACACAGATCGTAGATGCGGGCACGCTTGGTACCGCGCTCGCGGCGATCTCCGGTGTCGTGCAGCTCAATACCTGCACGATCGGCCAAATAACGGATTGACTCGGGAAAGCTCAGGTTCTCGCGCTTCATGATATAGGTGAAGACGTCGCCACCCTCGCCGCAGCCAAAGCAATGCCACACCTGCGTGGCGGGAATAATGTGGAAGGACGGAGTCTTTTCGCCATGAAAGGGGCAGCAGCCCCAAAACTCATGGCCGCGGGGCTTGAGCTCAACCGTTTCCTGCACGATGGCAACTAGGTCGGACGCAGCGCGTACCTGGTCTTTTTCCTCATCGCTAATCACGGATGCCCACCCCCTGCTCACCCAAGTTGTGACGAATGTCCTCGATATTACCCTCGACGGTCGCAATCAACTCATCCAGCGAATCGAACACACGCGAGGGACGCAGCCAGCGCGTAAACGCCAGCGAAACGGAAGCGCCGTACAGGTCGCCCGTATAACCAATTAAGTTAGCCTCGAGATGCGATGAAGCGGCATCGTCGGCATACGTCGGCGGCAGGCCGACGTTAACGGCAGCAGGCCATACGGTGTCATCAACGAGCACCAGGCCCTCATACACGCCATCGGCAGGCACCTGAATGCCGTCGGGAACCTGCAGGTTAGCCGTGGGAAAGCCCATGTCAGAACCCTCGTGACGGCCACGAATAACACCGCCACGCAGCATATACGGGCGGCCGAGCAACTCAGCAGCAAGCTCCACATGGCCCTGTCCCAGCTCATGACGAATGCGGGTGGCGCAAATGGCCTCACCGCCCTCGCAAAGCAGGTCGTGCCCGTATACGTCAACGCCGCGCTCGGCACCCCAGGTGCGCATCTCGTCAACACCAGAAGCACCGCCACGACCCAGCCTAAAGTCGCTGCCAACGCGAATCGAACGAATGTCGACCAGACGCGACACCAGCGAGAGAAAAGCAACATGGTCGAGTGCCGCAACCTCAGGCGTAAAGGGAACGGCCACCACCGCATCGACCCCGGTCTGAGCCAAGGCATGTAGACGGTCGGCCGTCGTCATCAATTTTTGAGCGGGCGAAGGACTCACCACAACGTCCGGATCGGGATCGAAAGTGACCACGACCGCCTTGCAGCCATGGGCACGGGCATCACGGACAAGCGCTTCGATGAGTTCCCGGTGTCCACGGTGAACGCCATCGAACACGCCAATGGCGATCGAGGCAGCACCCAAGTGCTCGCACTCATCAAACGCATCGGCAGTGACGATGCGAGCCTCGTCCGACTCGCCTTCAAAAAAGATACGCGCGAGCTCGCGAGCGGACAACATCATCGAACACCGCCGATTGCCTGCGGAAACACGTGCTCCATGACAAAGCGGCCACTTTCGATGCGGGCGAGCGCCTTGAGTCCCCCATCGAGCACCAGCGCAAACGGCGCTTTCGAAGCATCGAAATCGGCAAGCGCACGCTCAACGGGAATGCGTCGGCCGCAGAGCAGGTCTTCGGCAAGATTGCCCGGCAAGTCAACACGCGTGGCGCCCAGGGCCGCAATGGGATCCAGGGCAAAGCCAGGCGCGGACTCGGGAGAAAGCTCCTCGACCGCATGACAGGCGCCAATGGAAACAACACCGGAGGCCGTGCGGCGCAGCGCGGAAATGTGCGCGGCGCTCTCGCAGGCGCGGCCCAAGTCGCGAGCGAGCGCACGGATATAGGTGCCCTTGCTCACCGAGAACGCCACGGTCCACACACACGTATCACCTTCGCCTCCCACGGCGATCAGGCCGGCGGCATAGACCTCGACGGGGCGCGGAGGTAGGTCCACCGCATTGCCCTCGCGAGCAGACTTGTAGGCGCGAACGCCATTGACCGAGATAGCCGAAAACGCCGGCGGCACCTGCATCTGCGGACCCAGCATAGCGGCCAAGCGCTCACGGGCATAGGCAGGATCGCGGAGCTCGTTGGCAACAGCCACCGTGCGGACCGCCTCGCCCTCCGCATCATCGGTATTGGTCTCGGCGCCAAACGAAATGTCGGCGACATAGCTTTTGGTATCGAGGGTTAGCATGCCCAGCAGACGGGTGGCCTGGCCCACACCCACCACCATGACACCCGATGCCATGGGGTCGAGCGTGCCGGCATGGCCGACGCGCCGCTCATGGAGGGCGCGCCGGCATTGCGAAACCACATCGTGGGACGTGCAGCCCACCGGCTTATCGACGGCGAGCAGCATATTCAGTTGAGAAGGTGTACGACGAGCCATGTACCATCCAAAAAGTTAAAGCTCGATGGTCACCGAAGTGCGATCCTCCCCTACCAGTTCGGCCAGCATGGGAAGTGCCACGGTGAGCGTCTCGAGAATCGTTCCGTTGTTGGAAAAACCGGCGGCAGCGGGATGTCCGCCTCCGCCAAAGGCAGCAGCGATCTCGGACACGTTGAGGTCACCCTTGGAGCGCAGGTTGCCGCGCACCTTGGTATCGCCCTCAATGCCCTTCAGGAACAAGCAGACCTCCACGCCCATCACCGAGCGCACCACGTCAACCAGACCGTCGCACTCATCCGAGGTGACACCGCAGGCCTCAAGATCACTCTGGTACGCGTAGCTATACGCGACGCGCCCGTGGGCCACCGTCTTAATGCGGCCCATAACGATGGACTTGAGGTGCAAAAACTCAACGCGCATGCTCTGGTAAACCTCGAGTGCCACACGCGCCGGATCGGCACCGTGGGCAACCAGACGCGAGGCTGCATGGAACGCGGCGGCATCGGCGTTTTGGTACTGAAAACGGCCGGTATCGGTAACCAAGCCACACAGCAGGCAGGTCGCAACGCCATCACGTGCGACAATGCCGCAATTGTCCAAGAAGCGGTCGATGATCATGGCGCAGGCTGCAGCTTCGACGCGCCTCAGGCTGAGCTCGGCAAACTCCTCGCGCGCCGGATGGTGATCGAAGCACACCACATGCTTGGAGCGACGAAGCACCTCGGCGGAGTTGTTCAGGCGCTCGACGACCGGTACGTCCACCGAGATGAACAGCTCCGGATTGCCGGTGTACGCAGATGCCGGCACCAGGCGATCGGCACCCTCCATAAAGCGGTAGATGCGCGGAACCGGGTCATCGTCTGCCAGCAGCAGCGCAATGTCCTTGTTGGGGAAAAACTTCATGAGCGAAAGGCCCAGACCCAAGACGGAGCCCAAGGCATCGCCATCGGGAGAAGTATGTCCCGAAATCGCAATGGAGGACGCACCCTCGATAAGCTCGAGGATGCGTCGTTGAATATCTGCAGACTCGCACGAGGCGAGGTCGGCGGAATTAGTCATCTAAAGCTGCCTCCTGGGCGGCATCCGCTATCGGATAGCCGTCCTCGTCCTTTTCGATCGCAAGCGTGGCGGGAACGTTTTCCAGCGCACGCGTGATGCGCTCGGCCTCATCGGTCGAGCGATCGATGCGAAAATCGAGCTCGGGCGTAACACGCCAATCGAGCGAGCGAGCCAACAGGCTGCGAATACGGCCCTTGGCGCTTGCGAGCGCCTCCATGACCTCGTCGTAGCGGCTCGCATCGCACGACACGTACACACGCGCGAACGAACGGTCCACCGCGACCTCGACCGCGGTCAAAGTAACCAGGTCGAGACGCGGATCGGAAACCTCAAAGAGCAGGATATAACCGAGCTTCTCGCGAAGCTGCTCGCCCAGACGGCGGGTTGCCTGCGTTTGCTTCATAGCGCTACCCCCTACTCGGTACGGGCAACCTGGTCGATGCGGTAACCCTCGATCTGGTCGCCAGGCTTGATGTCCTGGAAGTTCTCCAGGCCAATGCCGCCCTCGGAACCGCTCTTGAGGCTCTTGGCCTCGTCCTTGTAGTGGCGCATCGAGGCGATCTTGCCGTTGAAGACCACGATGCCGTCGCGCACCAGACGCACGGAATCGGTCGCGGCGATCTCGCCCTCTTCGACACGGACACCGGCGGCGATACCGACTTTGGGCACCTTGAAGGTGTCCAGGACGGTCGCGGTACCCGTGGAGACCTCGACCTCGGTGGGCTTAAGCATGCCGATACGGGCAGCGTCGAGTTCCTCGAGGCACTTGTAGATGACGTCGTAGCAACGGATCTCGACGCCCTCGCGCTCGGCAGCGGAGCGGGCCTTACCGTCGGGACGGACACCAAAGCCGATGATGATGGCGTTGGAGGCGTCGGCCAGAACGACGTCGGTCTCGTTGATGGCACCAACGGCGGAGTGGATCGTGTTGATGCGAACCTCGGACTGATCCATCTTGTCGAGCGAGTCCTGAAGGGCCTCGATGGAACCCTGGACGTCGGCCTTGATGATCAGGTTGAGCTCCTTGACCTCGGCGTCGGCAATGGTCTCGAAGAGGTTCTCGAGCGTGACGTGCTTGACGCGGCTCTGCTCCTCGATACGGGCCTTGAGTGAACGCTCATCGGCCAGGGCGCGAGCCTCGCGCTCGTCCTCGAAAACGCGGAACTCGTCGCCGGCGTTGGGCACGGACTGCAGACCCAGAATCTCGACGGCGTCGGAGGGACCGGCCTCGGTGACAGCGCGGCCCTTGGGGTCGAGCATGGCGCGGACGCGGCCGTAGGTGAGGCCGGCGACCAGTGTATCGCCCACGTGCAGGGTACCGCGGGTCACGAGCACGGTAGCGACCGAGCCGCGGCCCTTGTCGAGCTTGGCCTCGAGGACGTTGCCGGAGGCAAAGGTGTCCGGGTTGGCCTTGAGCTCGAGCACGTCGGCCTGGAGCAGCACGGTCTCGAGCAGGTCGTCGATACCGATCTTCTGCTTCGCCGAGATGTTGACAAACATGTTCTGTCCGCCCCACTCCTCGGGGATGACACCGTACTCGGTGAGCTCCTGGCGCACGCGGTCGGGGTTGGCGCCCGGCTTATCGATCTTGTTGACAGCAACGACGATGGGTACGCCGGCGGCCTTGGCGTGGTTGATCGACTCGACGGTCTGGGGCATGACGCCGTCGTCGGCAGCCACGATCAGAATGACGATGTCGGTCACCTTGGCACCACGGGCACGCATGGCCGTAAAGGTGGCATGGCCCGGGGTATCGATGAAGGTGATCTTGCGGTCGTTGATCATGACCTGCGAAGCACCGATGGCCTGCGTAATGCCGCCCGCCTCGCCGGCAGCAACGCCGGTGTGACGGATGGCGTCGAGGAGGCTCGTCTTGCCGTGGTCGACGTGGCCCATGACGGTGACGACCGGTGCGCGCGGCTTAAGGTCGGCGGGATCGTCGTAGAACGAGAAGGTGTTCTCCTCCTCGGGGGTGATGATCTTGATCTGGCGGCCCAGGTCGTCGGCAACGAGCTCGACAAGGTCGTCGGACATGGACTGCGTCATGGTAAGCGGCGTACCCAGCAGGAACAGTCGCTTGATGATGTCGTTGGCCGGAACGTCGAGCGCCTCGGCGAGCTCCTGAACGGTAACGCCCTGGGAGACCTTGATGGCGTCGAGGTCCTCGGGGTTCACGCCCTGGGCCAGCGCCTCCTCTATCTTGCGCTCCTCCTGAGCCTTGGCAGCCTCGCGCTCGCGCTTCTCCTTGCGCTTTTTGCGGCGACCGGTGGACTCGCGAGAGGCCTCCTCGACGGCGGCACGAGCCTCCTCGAGCACCTTCTCGCGGCTGTACTCCTCGGCCTCGCGCGCCATGCGGCTGTAGTGGTCCTCTTCGTTGTTGTGACCGCCCTTGCGCTTCTTGCCCTTGCCCTGCTTGTCGGGGTTGGGGAAGTCCATACCGGCAGCGACGTTGTTGCTGGCATTGGTGCGATGGCTGTGGGGACGGCTCTCGGAGGCGTTGCGCTCGGAGTTGTTGTCGGAGGCGTTGCGATCGTTACGACGGCCACCGCGACGGTCGTTGTTGCCGCCACGACGGTTGCCGCGCTCGGCAGCGCGCTCGGCCTTGGCCTTCTGCTCGGCGTCCTTCTTCTCCTTGAGCACGGTCTCCTGTGCGGCAATCTGGTCAAGCAGCGAACGGAAACGCGAACCGGAGTCGGAAGCGGGAACGGCGCGGCGCTGGGCCTCGCGGGCAGCCTCCTCCTTCTCGCGGGCAAGGCGCTCCTGCTCGGCCTTCTTCTTGGCCTCGGCCTCGGCGCGGGCGGCCTCCTCGGCAGCCTGGGCGGCGGCGAACTGCCGGCGCTCCTCCTCGCGCGCCTTCTCGGCGGCGATGCGCTCGCGCTCTGCCTCGGCAGCACGTGCTGCCTCCTCGGCGGCAGCTGCCTGCTCCTCGGCCTGCTTGGCGGCCTCGACTTCCTGAGCGCGGGCCTCGATCACCGAGGCGAGCTGCTTGCGGACCATGGCGACATAGGCGTCCTCCAAGGTGGAGGAAGCGGACTTAGCGGGAATCTTCATTTCGGCGAGATGACCCATCAGTTCCTTGGAGGTCATGCCGAACTCTTTGGCCAGGGTGGACACACGGACTTTTGCCATATGACTTCACCTACCCTTTCTGGCACCTTGGGTGCCTAGAGACTGAACGAGCGTGGGGTATGCGCTGGGACCTGCCCGGCGCGACCGCGCGCTAGATCAGGTCCTCCGCATCATCGAAGGCGTCGGTGTCGTGGACACCGCAGAAACGGGAGCCGGGACGGGCCTGGTTGCGGCACTGGATGCCGTCCTCGGACACGTACTCGCAGCGACGGACGTCCTCGTCCTCCTCGTCACCGATCAGGTCGGCGGCGGGCTCCTCGTGAACGGGAACGTTCTTGAGGATGTCGGCGGCAAGCGTCTCGGACTTGATGTCGATGTGCCAGCCGGTCAGGCGCGCGGCGAGGCGGGCGTTCTGGCCCTCCTTGCCGATGGCGAGGGACAGCTGGTCGTCGGGGACGATGACGCCGGCGTAGGCCTTCTCCTCGTCAATGAGGACGCGAGTGACCTTAGCGGGCGACAGGGCGTTGGCGACGTAGACGGCAGGATCGGCATCCCACAGGATGACGTCGACGCGCTCGCCACGGAGCTCGCCCACGACAGCGCGAACACGGCTGCCCTTGGGGCCGACGCAGGCGCCCACGGGATCCAGACGGTCGTCGAGCGAGTGGACGGCGACCTTGGAACGCTGGCCGGGCTCGCGGGCGATCGACTTGATCTGGACGGTGCCCTCATAGATCTCGGGCACCTCCTGCTCAAACAGACGACGCATGAGCTCGGGGTGGGTACGGGAGATGACAATCGGCGGACGGCTGTGCTCGCCACGAACCGGCTGCAGGTTGGAGTTGGGGTCGCGAACGTCGATGATTACGGCCTTGATATGCTGGTTGTGCAGGTAGCGCTCACCCATCGGGCGCTCGTTGCGCTCGTTCTCGTAACGGCGCTGATCGAAGTGCGGCAGCTCGGCCTCGACGCCCTCACGAATCTTGACGATCGTGAAGTCGGGCGTGGACTGCAGCACGGTGCCGCTGATGAGGTCACCGATGCGGCCGGAGAACTCCTCGTAGATCTGCTCGCGGGCGGAGTTGCGCACGATGGCATTGATCTCGGCCTTGGCGTGCTGGGCGGCGATGCGGCTCGTGTTCTTGGGGGTGACGTCGATCTCCTCGAACTCGGTGAAGTTGCCCTCCTCGTCCATGGAATCGTCGATCGGCTCCAGGCGGTAGACGTAGATCTTGCCGGTGGTGCGGTCGATGGTCACCTTGGCGCCCCACTCAAGATGCAGGATCTCGGCATAGCTCTTGGCGAGCGACTGCTCCAGGCGGTCGATCAGGTAGAGCTGGTCGATGTGCTTCTCCTGGCAAAGCTCCATCAGGGCGGACATCATGTCGGATGCTGCCATCTTACTTTCCTTCCTTCGCGGGCTTGAAGTCGTAGGTGGGCTTCAACTTGCACTTTTTAACATCAGAGAAATCGAGGGTGACGGACTCGCCGTCCTCGAGCTCGAGGGTCACGTCGGTCTCGGTCGCAGCCGCAATCTTGCCGGCGTACTTGCGACGGCCCTCGGAGGCGGTGGAGGTGAGCTCACAGTTCTCGCCCACAAAGCGGGCAAAGTCGCGCGGACGGCGCAGCGGGCGCGCCATGCCCGGGCTCGACACCTCAAGCGTATAGCTCGAAGAGATAGGGTCGAGCTCCTCAATCACATCGCCGACCCACTTGGTGTTGGCCGTGACGTCATTGAGCGACAGGCTCTGACCCTCGGCACCCTCGATACGCACGCGCACGCAGGGGGCCTTGGTGGCACCCACGAGCTCAACGTCGACAATGTCGACATCGTGCTGGGGAGCAACGGCCTCGAGCGCGTCGATGATCGCCTGCTCGGTCTTGGTCTTGACCATTGCGGCACCTCCATCCATACAAAAAAGAAGCGGGGCCGAAACCCCACTTCTTTCAATTACAACTTCATTTGCAAGCAAACTATACCAATACCTGCGAAAACGTGCAAGCACAACAGAAACTCGCAGGTCAGCGCGCCCACAGCATCTCCACAAGAATAGAACAATTGACCGCGGGCGCCGCGAGCAGACAAAACAAAACGAGGGACGACCCAACCGGACCGCCCCTCGTTTATTGCATGTCAGCTTTACGCGCAGAGCTTACTTGACCACCAGGTTGACCAGCTTGCCGGGTACGCAGATGGCCTTGACGACCGTCTTGCCCTCGAGCCACTTGGCGACGGCTTCCTCAGCGGCAGCCTGCATCTCCTCGTTGGAGGCGTCGCGGGCGACGTCGATGCGGCCGCGGACCTTGCCGAGCACCTGTACGACGATCTGCACCGTGTCCTCGATGGACTCGGCCAGGTCGAACTCGGGCCAGGCGGCGGTGTAGGCATTGCCCTCGCAGCCGAGCGCCTCATGCCACAGCTCGTCGGCCCAGAACGGGCAGATGGGGGCAAGGACGCTCACGATATCCTTAGCCACGCCGTAGCACATCGCCTTGTCACGGGAAGCGCCCTCAGTAGCATTGAGGTAAGCACTCGCGGCATTGACGAGTTCCATGACGGCCGAGATGGCGGTGTTGAACTGGCCTCGGTCAAAGTCCTCGGTGCACTTGGCGATAGTGCGGTGACGCTCGCGATAGAGCTTCATCGCGGTCTCGTCGAGCGCGGACTTGTCGAAGGCCACGTTGGCGTCGCCGGACTGGACGAGCTGCCAAACGATACGCCAGGCGCGCTTAATGAAGCGGTTGGCGCCCTCAACGGCCTTGGGATCCCAGTCGAAGTCCTTCTCGGGCGGGGCGATAAACAGGATCGCCAGACGCATGGTGTCGGCGCCGTAGGGCTCGATGACCGAGCTCGGGGGCACGACGTTGCCCTTGGACTTGGACATGGTGTCGCCGTTCTCGTCCTTAACCATGCCCTGGCACAGCAGGTTGGTGAAGGGCTCGTCCACACTCAGCAGGCCCAGGTCGCGCAGCGCCTTGGTAAAGAAGCGGCTGTAGAGCAGGTGCAAAATGGCGTGCTCGATGCCGCCGATGTAGTTATCGACGGGCATCCAACGGTCGGCGGCTTCGCGGGAGAAGGGCAGCTCGGTGTTGTGCGGGTCGGTATAGCGCAGGTAATACCAGCTGGAGCAGGTAAAGGTGTCCATGGTATCGGTCTCGCGCTTGGCCGGGCGGCCGCAGACCGGGCAGGTGGTCTCGTAGAAGTCCTTGCACTCGGCAAGCGTCTCGCCGGCGCCCAGGTCCAGGTTCTCGGGCAGCGTCACCGGCAGCTGATCCTCGGGCACGAGCACAATACCGCAGTGCTCGCAGTGAATGGCCGGGATGGGGTTGCCCCAATAACGCTGGCGGCTGATGAGCCAGTCGCGCAGGCGGAACTCGACCTTGCGACGACCGCAGCCCATGGCCTCGAGGTCGGCCACGATCGCAGCCTCGCCCTCGGAGTGCTTACCGCCGCGCATGCCGGTGTACTTGCCGGACTGGACGAGCGTGCCCTCGGCAGCGTGGGCGCAATCCCAGTCGACGGTCTCGGCATGGAAGGTATCGATGGTCTCGCCGCTGGCCTCGACGGCAGCGCGATCATCGTCGTCCAAGATGATCGGCACGATCGGCAGATCATACTTGCGGGCAAACTCAAAGTCGCGCTGGTCGCCGCAGGGAACGGCCATGACGGCGCCGGTGCCGTAGTCAGCCACGACGTAGTCGGCAACCCACACGGGGACCTTTTCGCCGTTAACGGGGTTCACCACGTAGCGGCCGGTAAAGGCACCGTGCTTCTCGAGAGTGCCCTGGGCACGCTCGACGGCAGAAATGTGCTTGGAGTCCTCAACGATCTTGGTGACGGCCGCCTCGTACTCCGTGCCCTCGACGAGCTCGTGCAGACGGGCGTACTCGGGAGCCAGGACAAAGAAGGAGACGCCAAAGAGCGTGTCGGCGCGCGTGGTGAAGACGGTGATCTTGCCCTCGTCGCCCTCGATGGGCTCGCCATCGGCATCGCACAGGGTAAAGTCGACCTCGGCGCCCTCAGAGCGACCGATCCAGTTGGCCTGCATCTGCTTGACGCGCTCGGGCCAGCCGGGGAGCTTCTCCAGGTCGTCGAGCAGCTCCTGGGAGTACTCGGTGATCTTGTAGTACCACTGCTCAAGGTCGCGCTTCTCGGGCTCGGTGCCGCAACGCCAGCACTTGCCCTCGGTCACCTGCTCGTTAGCCAAAACGGTCTTGCAGGTGGGGCACCAGTTAACCGGATTCTTCTTACGATAGACCAGGCCCTTTTCCCACATCTTCTCAAAGATCCACTGGCCCCAGCGATAGTAGTCGGGGCTGCAGGTCTTAACGGTGCGATCCAGGTCGTAGGAGAAGCCCATGCGCCTCATCGTGGCGAGCGCCTGGTCCATGTTCTTATACGTCCAGGCGGCAGCCTGCGTGTTGTGCTTGATGGCAGCGTTCTCAGCGGGCAGGCCAAAGGCGTCAAAGCCGATGGGGTGCAGCACGTCAAAGCCGCGCATGCGGGCCTGACGGGCCATGGCATCGCCGATGGTGTAGTTGCGCGCGTGGCCCATGTGCAGGTCGCCCGACGGATACGGGAACATTTCGAGCACGTACTTCTTGGGCTTGCTGGCGTCGGTGTCGACGGCAAAGAGGTTGGAGTCCTCCCAGGCCTTCATCCACTTGGACTCAATGGCCTGCGCGTCGTAAGCAGGGATCTCATCCTTATGATCTGTGCAATCGCACATATCAGCTCCTTTAATCTTGCTGGGGTCGGACGGCTTAGCTTTATTCGCTACTGCGGACAGTCCTGCGCAAGACGAAGAGCGCATTAAGTGCTCTTCTTTGCGTGCGGAACTTGTAGCGAACAAAGCTAAGCCGACCGACCCTAAGGTTAACTCGCATGATGATAGCAAATACAACAAGCGAGATGTCTGCGACTTGCAGGCATCTCGCTTTATCTAAATAACGTGGTTGAGGCTCAACCTTTATGTGCAGGTCTTATCTTATCGATACGTTACGCTCTGTTGGGAGTCCTTGACTACGACGTCGTGGGCTCCGCCTTCGACGATCGAGGTCGAGGAGACCAGGGTCAGGCGTGCCTTTTCCTGGAGCTCGGGGATCGAGAGGGCGCCGCAGTTGCACATCGTGGACTTGACCTTGTAGAGCGTGCCGCCCACGCCGTCCTTGAGGGAGCCGGCGTAGGGAACGTAGGAGTCGACGCCCTCGACGAAGCTGAGCTTCGCGGCGCCGCCCAGGTCGTAGCGCTGCCAGTTGCGGGCACGCGCAGAACCCTCGCCCCAGTACTCCTTCATGTACTGGCCGTTGACGTTGACGCGCTCGGTCGGGCTCTCGTCAAAGCGGGCGAAGTAGCGGCCCAGCATCATAAAGTCGGCGCCCATGGCAAGGGCGAGCGTCATGTGGTAGTCGTAGACGATACCGCCGTCGGAGCACACGGGCACGTAGACGCCGGTCTCCTCGTAGTACTCGTCGCGAGCGCGGCAGACATCGATCAGCGCGGTGGCCTGACCACGGCCGATACCCTTGGTCTCGCGGGTAATGCAGATGGAGCCGCCGCCGATACCGACCTTGATGAAGTCGGCACCGCAGTCGGCCAAAAAGCGGAAGCCCTCGGCGTCGACGACGTTACCGGCACCGACCTTGACGTCCTCGCCGTAGTTAGCGCGGATCCACTCGATGGTGCGCTTCTGCCACTCGCTGAAGCCCTCGGAAGAGTCAATGCACAGGACGTCGGCACCGGCCTCGATAAGCAGCGGCACGCGCTCGGCATAGTCGCGGGTGTTGATGCCGGCGCCGACCATGTAGCGCTTATCGCCGTCGAGCAGCTCGTTGGGGTTAGTCTTGTGGCTGTCGTAGTCCTTGCGGAAAACGATGCCCATCAGGTGATCGTAGTCGTCGACGATGGGCAGGGCGTTGAGCTTGTTATCCCAGATGACGTCGTTGGCAACCTTGAGGCTGATGTTCTTGTCGCCCACGATGAGCTGCTCACGCGGGGTCATGAACTCGGAAACCTTCTTCTGGTGGTCATCGCGGCTGGGGCGATAGTCACGGCTGGTGACGATACCCAGGAGCTTGCCCTTGGGAGTGCCGTCGTCGGTGACCGGCATGGTGGAGTGGCCGGTCTTCTCCTTGAGCTCGATGACCTGCTCCATGGTCATGTCGGGGGTCAGCGTGGAATCGGACTGAACAAAGCCGGCCTTGTGATCCTTAACGGCCTTGACCATAGCAGCCTCGGACTCGGGGGTCTGAGAACCGTAAATGAAGGACAGGCCACCCTCGGTAGCGAGCGCGACACCCATGTCGACGCCCGAGACGGACTGCATGATGGCGGAAACCATGGGGATGTTCAGGGTGATTGCCGGCTTCTCACCGCGCTTGAAGCGGGTTAGCGGCGTCTTAAGAGAGACGTTGTTGGGGATGCACTGCGAGGACGAGTAACCAGGGACCAGCAGATACTCCGAAAACGTGTGGGACTCACCGGGAAAGAACGTAGCCATGTTTCTCCTTTTTCCATGCGACCGGTCGGCTGCAGGCCTCGTAGGACCCAGCCCAACCTTGGGCGCCCAATACTGGGGAAGTATCTTAACGCACTTTGACTGCTACAATGCATGGTTTAGAAAGAGCACACGAGGGTTTGACGCAGGCTTTGCGTTTGCCCAGCAAACACTTTAGCGGGGAGACGTGGAGCGTATGAAGTACAAGACGACGGCAAAGTTGGTCATTCAAGCGTGCGACAAGGATTTGCCGGGCGTGTTCGGCCATGGCTGCGTCTTGCTGCTGCAGGGTATTGCCCGGGAGCACTCACTCAACCGCGCCGCCAAAAGCATGGGCATGGCGTATTCTAAGGCCTGGCGCATCGTGAACGAGGCCGAAGGGCAGCTGGGATGCAAACTCATCGAGCGCGACGGCGCCCGCGGATCCACGCTCACGCCCTCCGGCGAGCGAGCCATAGCGGTGTACGAGGAGCTGCAGGCCGACATCAACCAAGTAATTGCCGCAAAGGCCAACGACCTCATCGCCAGCATCAACGCAGGATAGTCCTTTTGGGACTGAATTGTTGTCCAGCGCGCCCTCGGATTGAGGCTCGCGCCACAAAATGGGCCCATCTACTACGTTTAGTTGAATACCCTAGACCATACCGGGCATTATGAAAATAAAACCGCTGGTAGACAGCTTGGCGATTTTCAAAATAAGCGGGTATGGTCGACCCCTACGGCTTAAACGTAGTAAATAGGCCGTTTTCGTGGCACAGACCCCGATTAGCTACTTGCGGAGGGCGTTGTCTAGGGTGGCGGCCACGATCAGGGGGTTGTCGGTGCCGACGAAGAGGCGGATGGTGCACCCCTGCTTGCCGCGTGGAGCCGAAAGGCGCGTCGTTGCGCCGCCGGCCGGCGATGTACGAAACTCCCCCGGCAAAGCATCGAACAAATCGCCCGCACTGCGCTCGATAAGGTCAAACTCAACTGCCGGACCAAAGCCGTGCTCGAGGATTCCAGTTGCAACCGCATGGTCGGGATGCGAGCTCAGTCCGGGATAGCGCACGGCGTGCACCATCTCATTGACAGCCAAGTACTCGGCCAGCGCACGTGCGCGGTCGAAATGTGCCTGCATGCGGGCATCGAGCGAGTCCAGCCCACACTCCAGCACGTCGGCCTCCTCGGTAGAAAGGTCGAGCGCCGACGCACCGCAGCCCGCAAACAACGCGTGCACGCATTCAGCCGCGGCATCCACGCGATGGCGCTTGAGCTGCGAGCGCGCCACCGAAGCGGCAACCAGCTTGCGCGGAGCCTTACCGGCGCATACGCGATCGAGCGCCTCGAGCGACAGCGCAGCGCCCAGCCGCAACGGATCGCAGCCAAAGACGCATGCCACGGTGTTGTCCACAACCAGCAGCGCATGGGCCTCACGCGCCGCCCGACCCAGCGTACGCAGATCGGGCACGCGCAATCCAAACCCGCCAATAGAGTTGACGAACCACCACAGGTGCAGCCCCTCGACCTCAAACGAAGCATCAAAGCCCTCGGACGCAGCAGTAAACGCCGCAACCGACGGCTCCTCCACCATAGCCACGTCGCAGCACTCAAAGCCGCGCGCAAACGCATCGGCAAAGTCATCGGCAAACGCAACCAGGCGATCGCCGGGACGTACAATCCCCAACAGAGACAGCGCCGCCGGCACATGCGGCGCTGCAGCAAGACGCGCCTCACGCGCGCCGGCCCTTGCAGCCCAGGCCTCTTCTAGCTGCTGTACGTCCACGCGGCACCGTCCCTTCATAAGCAAAAAACCCACGATGCGGGTGTTCCCCGCATCGTGGGCAACGGCTGCAGTATAGCGCCGATAGGCGACGAAACGCCTAGATGCTGAGCGTGTGATAGGTCACGCTCGCACCCGGAGCGTCAACGGTCACGCCATAGGCCTCGGGTGGCCAAAAGCGTCTGCAACGTCGAGCATCTCAAAGTTGGCATCCCAGCTGTCAAAGATACGATGCACCAACACCGCGAGTTCCTCGGCACACAGCAGGGGAAACGGCGCATCTGCCGCACCCTGAAGCGCGACCGACCCGCCCGAGCATGCCTCGAACAACGGCATCAAAAATGGGTCGGTTAATGCCGGCGATGCGGTATACAGATACGGCACGCGCAGGACTTTGGCTTGGATGCCGTCGCGCGATGCATAGTAACGGCACAGGTCGTTGGCAGCGCGGGCGATAATGCCCTTGCCCGTCTGGGCCCCACTGGCGGCCGTGGCGTCGTCGTCACATCCGCCAGTGGTGCCCTCTGCACCCGCGGGCCCCGCAATAAACAGCAGCTGCACATTGCGTCCCATACAGGCACGAAACACCGAGCGCAGCAGCCCAATGTCGCCAAAAGTCACGGTATGCGGGGTGAGGTAGGTAGAAAGGTAGACCACGCGCTCAAACTCGTAGGCCTGGTCCAGGTGCTGGAGGAGCTCTTTCCACGAAGCATGGGGCGACGACTCATCGCGGCGCGCGTCCTGCGCGGCTACGACCTACACATGGTCGCCGGGGAACGCCTTGGAGCAAAAGTCATCGTCAACATATGCGGTGTTGCCAACAACCAGCACTTCCACGGCGTTCCCCCTCCCCAAAAATCTACTTTTGCCATAGTCAAACATGCGTATTGTACGCTGTAAAAGCGAGCCAAGGCGCCTTTAAGGCTGTTTTAAGAACTTTTTAGAGGATGTGAGAGCGGCAACTCATTCGACTTAGATTCATCGAGGAAATGCTATTCGCTCTGAAAAGGCACATCGCAATCTGCTGACAGCTCTGCAGGGAGAATGGCAGGCAATGTAAGCGCTCCCATGGGTGAAAGTCCAGTAACAACCATCAAATAGCTCTTTGCATGGGCATATGCCATCGAAATAGCATTTGAAAGAAGGTAGTGACGCGCCTCGTCATCGGGAGAGTTCATTGGCATTTGCGCTGAAACCGAGATGGATACTGTAACGCCAGCGTGCATCTTCTCCTGTGCACCTTCGTCTCTGTCAAGGAGGCTGCCAATTACGCACATCTTTAGACTTGCGCGTGCATCATTACCTTTTTTCGAAAGATGGACATCTTGGTAGCTAACGTCAACTTTTAATTCCATGTTATCCGAGGGCGAATCCTCGATATGGAAATCGGAGTCAACGACGAACAAATGAACGACTTGAATCGGAGCAATAAAATCCCCACTCATGCTGCCAAACCTCCGGAAATCATCTCGAGATTCACATGCGAGGACGGACGCTCGTTCCTAAAAGACCATTGCTCTCGCACGAAATTGTTGGATGAAAGAAACGGTAGCTCTTTAGAATAGCTAACGGTAACCTTAGGAACGATATTGATACCCAAAGCAAGCTCGAACCTAGCGATCGTCTTCAGCGTCATATTGGGCTGAGAATTCAACAGCTTCGAAAGCGACTGAAGGCTCACGCCCATACGCTTTGCCAAATCGCTTTTGCTTAAACCCAGACGCTTCATCTCGCGATGAACAATAAACTCGATATCTAGCGCGTGTTCATAAGCGCGTGTTTCGCTGGTTTCTGTATCGGCGTAAAAATCAGATAAATCTACTTTATTCATTGTGTTCTCCGTTTCGAAAGCCAAGTATAAAAGTCAAGGCTCAGATTCCAGAAGTTGACGTGCTATTCTGGCCGATCATTGTTCGAGCGGTTAATTTCCGCTTAGGGTCTGACAACATTTTCTGGAATTGAGAGTTGTCGGGAGAAGCCGTCAATTCCCAAAACGGTCGACCCTTGAGGTCTCTATATTCGACAAGATCATATCCTTCTGCCAAAGGGCACCTCCCATTTCTAGATGAACTTAACTTATAGGTTAAGTTCATCCATTTAAATACATATAACGAGGTCCAGACAAGATTCCTCTGCCCCAATCGATAAACAAACCAGTCGAGCTTATGCATAATCCGGAAGTGTGCGGCATATTCTAGACACGTCAACCACACTGGATAGTGGCAACGCTTCTACCTGCGGGTTCTTTTCATGAAAAGGACGATGTGCTCGAGGGTTCCAAAATTTGCCGCATGCTTCCGTCGGGCGTTTCCGGAAGTGCGGTGAAAACCGAGATCGACAGACCAGACCCCTGTTTTAGCCTTCCGCGACCTGCGGTTTTGTTGCCGAAATTCGGTTTATGCTCGGAGGTTTCCGATTTTTCCCCGCACTTCCGAAAAGCACCCTTAAACCGCGCGTCCCGAAGCGGAAAACCGCCGGATATTTGTTCTCCCCAAATGAGATCCTTGTTTTGCCTGGCCGAATCTTACATCCAAACAAAAAAAGAGGACCGACGCATCAACCCTCTTCAGGTGTCGCCCGAAGGCTTCCAGCGCAATTGATTTAATTCTAATCGATATCACTTGTTTGACCACGATCACGTCAACCAGTAGAAGCCGCCCATGCTCGATCATTCCATTGCCGGGATAGTGCTTGGCTAGTACGTCACACATTGCATACATGAAAAAAGGGCAACACTCTCAATTTGAAAGCGTCACCCTTAAAGCTCCCAAAGAGCTTTTGTATTGCAGGAAGATACTCTACACTATCTTCCCTTGATTGGCGGGTCGAAACAGACACCATTGTGATTTCAAGCAGAAAGCGTTATATTAAGTATGCATTTGCACGTGGTGTTCGCACTATACGCTCAGATGCCATAGTTTACAAAGATGGCCTTCTTCATAGACGCTAGGTGGGATTACTCACTAGTAGCCGATATGTCGAAGGCCTTCTTGTACTTAAGGAAATCATACATTCTAATAAGCCGTTTCAGCTCGCTATTACCGTGGATTATCTTGCGATCGTCCATGATGAGCGCCCTCAGATATTCAAGCAACTTATTTAGATCGATCTCATCTTCTTCAAGTAGCACAAGCTTTTTAAATGCTTCCTCAAAGCCTTCGTTAGCTATAACAGACTGAACCGAGTGTCTAATTCCCGAATGATGATAGCTACCTTTTGCCTTTCGCAGGCTGTTGTTTAGAAAGGCATCTAAATCCTTTTTCTCATCTATTTCCTTTAGCATCCTTGGGTTAAGAACTTCCCCTGAATACGCGCTTAAGTACTTATACATGGGCAAACCACCCGAGTTGGAAGCAAGCAACGAAGGAAGGTATTCCTCGACGGCAAGTTTAGGAGCAACATGTTCGTCATCAAACACAACGTCACGATATAAAAGTTCTGCTTTGACCATATGCCCGTGCCCTAAAGAAGCATTCGCAACACCGATACCCAGCACAAGATGCTGTCCCTCCGGAAGTCTCTCGAGGTCGCTAAAACTCGCTTCGACTACCAGAGAGTCATTCGGATCGCCCTCATCAGCCAAGGCGTAGATGCTCCTGCGCAGCTCACGAATAATCCTGGGCGAGAAGGAACATTTGGATTGTCCAATTGCTTCATACACCGCACCAAAATCGTTCGTCCTAATCTCGGTCATGCTTATCTCGCCAATACCTGGAAAAGTAAACGAATGAGTTGAAGTTGCATTTTCTCCCCTAGTAAGGAAGATAAAGCGCTCTCTAAGCAAAGCAAGATTGTTTGAACCGAGGCAGCGCGAAATCGACATGAGGATAGCTTGGATATCGGGGTCGTTAAGGGAATAACCAATAAAAATAATTGGGTATTCCATAAAAATAGTTAACAGCTTGGCCGCCAAGTAATCCTGGGTTTCGGCGAGTTTTGCGTAATCCGCCTCCTCAAGAACCATAGATTCAGGATTATCCATGGACCCGTGGATCTTATATATTTCACCCATTTCAAAAGTTCTGTGAAAGACAAGATCGTCCTGACCTACAAAAACTTTAAACTCTGGAAACAGTGACTCCAATAGACAGTCATAGCTGGTTGTAATGACTCCAGAAATGCGCCGCTTGCCAACCTCCTTCAGAGTATCGAGCTCATGAGTCATATGGCGAGGCGTAAACGAGGATAGCCTCTCGGCAGCCATGATCTTTAAAACAGATTTACGCCCACGAACATCTTCCGCATGATCATCTCTAAAAGAAGCGAACCGAGGCTCTTCGAGCACGGCTATCCGCAAATCTTTATCAAGCATCGTCGCGGCAGAGGGCAAAGCGCCATAAGCAGGATTATCTGAACAGCGGGCGAGGTAGGAATCGAGTCGAAAAGGATCATCAGAAAGACGGGAGCAAAGGTGTCTTAACAAGCCGTCCCAATCGTCGGTCCCCATATATCTACGGGAAAACCCCGAGCCAACGAATAGATAGGGGCTACGGCCCACTCCATTTATCAGGCTAACAACGCTGTCTACAATGTCATTTCTTTCGGCTTCCACCTTAACGCCTCCCAACTTCACAATTTAATAAATTATAGAACATTTGTTTGTATATTGCTATAAATATCAATCGTAATCGCATGGGCACCAATCAACTTATGGAACAAATAATGCAGCCCAATAGAGCATCAACGCCTAATCATTAGATAACAGTTGATGTTGATTGGCTAAGGCACTTTCTCAGCCGCTTTCGCCAATAGAACGTACCCCGCTAATAGGAAAAGAAGCGTTTCCGCCCTAAAATGGGCTTAGCTCTCCCATCATCGTGCTGTACATCATGCGAAAGTAGAACCGATCCGTAAACACCGTATGGTTCCCATCATCAATCATTCTGGGATCCATATCTAGGACACCCCGATCGGACTCGCATTTTGGAAGCATCCATGGCGCCCAAATTTCAAGACCACGACTCATTGGAGATAGTCTAGTTGTCATCTGGAGGCTGTCCATTATTCGCCTCTCCGTTTTACCAAGACGATCAACCCGCCTTCTTAGGTAACGCGGCAGGCTCCAGGGATGTTCAGCTTTAATCTCGATAGGCTTTCCATCCACTCGAAAATTAGATAGATCGGCTAGCGCTGCTCCAAAATCTTCGGCGCGATAATAATGGCTCCTTGTAAGGGCGTAGTTTAAGGCTTCCTTGGTAAATGACGTCGCGCACGCAATTGAGCCAATAATTGGAAGCGCCTCAGTAAGACTTTCATCCGGATAAATCCTTTTCCCGCCATTCATCATGTCAAAAATGTCTTTGGAAAATTCGGGGTCTTGCTCAAACCTGTACTGCTCAAAGGAAGGGTCCTCCTGCAGCGGCATTGCTCCGCGGTCATATATTGCGTAACCACTCTGGATAAAGCTACGCACAAAAGGCTGGTATCCAATTGGAACGGGGATGTTACTCCCAACATCCTTTAATAGCGGACGCGGCTCATGCAAGCGATGAATGTACTTTCCCATGCGCATGCATTCGTCCAGCCCAACACGCGCAGCGCTCTTTCTATAAATAACGCCCCATTTGGAACACTCATCTCGCTCGATGTCCCGATGCGAAAGCGGACGCCAGCGATCTTTATCCCAAACGCAATTTGCAAAAAAGAGCGCCGTTGAGAAATCGTTCGTCACGTCCAGCCAATTGGTCTCCAAGCCGTAATGCTGACCCAAAAGTTCATAAAGAACATCGCAACGATTCCATTCCCGCACGGACTGAAACTGATCAATAAAGCGGCTGAACTCAAATAGCCGCATATCTGCCACAAGACGATACAGCTCTTGGTCTTTAATATTGTTAAACTGTCGAAGTTTTCTCTTGAGCGATGATTCAGACCGTGGATAAATCTGCTTTTCGCCTCGATAGAAAAATCGCCTCTTAGATTGTTCGAGAATGATCCCATGGGGATATTGGATCAAAAACGCATCGGTTTGGGGATCGCGCTCAAGATACTCTCGACAGACTTCTAGAAGGCTATTGCGAGGAGTATAAAAATTCTCACCCGAAAGGGTGCTAAGAGTCATCTCCTCCCCTCGAAGCTGATCAATCATATCCTCTCGAAGAAACTCCATCAGGCCACCGTGATCGATAACCTTGTAGCGTTGGTCGTTGTTTTCCAATGCCCACCATCTTCCTCGTCAAGGTAGCCAACCATACATATCTTCAAATGCCAAATCGCTCCCCGCTAAAATAAGGCGCACGCCGAAGACACAAGAAGATACATACTCACGCCCAGTTTAAATGTGGCAAACCGATTAAAAGACTAATCTATCGCGCGGACAAAATTACTCGTGACGGGGTCAGTGAATAATCGCGTTGAAATAGTGGTGCAGGGGTACTGACGATTAGCACAAACAAATGACTATGCCTTAGCTGAAGACAGCCGCAAGCGTCCGAACGTCATGGAAGTTCAACGACAGACAGCCGCCCCTCCAAAATCAACCGGTGCATCAAATTCTTCCCATGATCCCGGTTGTTCATTGATGCGCCGTACGAGTCGAGCAGCCTTGATATATTAAGGAGCAGCTCCTCACGAGCAGTTTCGCAATAGGATTTGTAGAATAACACCAGTTCAACCGGGCCTGTATATAAATCAACAATGTCAAATATTGCTTGAAAATAAGCGAAATCAGCCTTCGCAAGGGAATGCCCGAATACTATGTGAGTATTTGCCCGCATGAGCACCGCTAAATATTGCGAATCAGCACCGCTGCTAACGCGGATGAACACCGCCGGTGGCACCTCAGGCACCAGCGGCGTCCCCATCTTGGGCTACCGCCCCTTACCCGCCATTGCCTGCCGCATGTTCATGTCGCCCATCTCGAGCCAGACGGCGTTGTGGACGATACGGTCCATAATCGCGTCAGTGTGCACGCCGCCGCCGAGCCCTCTGGTGCCAGTCCTTCTTTCTGCACTGTGTACATAGGACGGTCGATACCCTCCCGTAGCGCAGCTCGAAAAGCTCCAGCAGCATCCCCCTGAACAGCTCGTCCGGCCACTCGAACGGCCACTCGTCGCTCGCGAGCGGGCCGAACGCCCCGTACTTCCGCAGCAGCTTCCGCTCGCCGCTTGGCCGGTCGCGACTCTCGCGCCAGAGGTCCTCGAGGTCGGGTTGCCGTACGTAGCAGGTTCTGATTCTTTTGGCACAGGCCGCCTTGGCGAGCGCGCGAGAGGTAGGTCTTGCCGGTCCCGATCGGACCGAAGAGCACGACGTTCTCGCCGCACTCGGCGAATCCGCAGGTCGCTAGCCCTGCCACCGCGACCCTGTCAAGCCCGCGCCCCTCGGAGATTTTGCTCACCCTACATACCCCAAGGTTCCTTTAACGGATCAAATTGTGGAAAGGCGATTAACTCACAAAGCGAGCGTTCCAGCTTGGAGCGAACAGCCATAAGTTCGGTTTTAAACCCTTGCGAATCCAATCCCAACTGATTATTGCAGGCAATGTCGAGTATTGTCCACGAGGAGGAACAGCCGGAAGGATCGGGCACAAGCTTCCCCGAAAAGTCATAGTGCATGAATGCATTTCGCAACGGATGCGCACGCTTAATCCATTTCTTATCTTCTCTCGGAATAAGCCCCTCAACTTCAGACAGAAACCCGTCCGTACAAAGACCAAGCTCCTCATGGGTCCTTGTAAAGGTAGTAAATATCTGAAGAGCCCTTGCAACATGGTCCAAGCTCAAACAGGAATACTTGATAAAAACCGCGTCAGTAAAGAAGCCTGCCTCAAACAAAACATCAACCGATACAAGCAGCATAAGGAGCTCGGAGAGAAAAAAGAAAATCGCATCGTCCTTGCATCCAATGCATTTGACCTTTTTGACTATATCTTCGAATCGGCGATCATTCGAACGAGTTTCAAAGGCTGAGACATCAAAAACAGACTGATCTGTATAAAACGATTGAGAAAATCGATATAAATAACCACCGGAAAGCCCTGAATGGTATCCGATTTCATACGAGAAGTCATTGTTCTTTGAACTAAGAAGCTCCGAGGAGTCCTTGGTAAAGAGATGAGTAGAAGAATAGGTTGCATAACAGGGAAGTTCACCGTAATAGGTGATTCCGATATTGTTTCGAAACCTATTGAGAAGCGCTGGAAAGGGGCCGCTATAGAATTGTTTATTGAGTTGATCTATTACGGCTCGGGCTTCTAAAAGATAATCATAAAAGCTAATTTTGTTCGAGCTGAGAGACTTTGTCATATGCCGAATGCGAGTTACACGTAAATCTTCTTGAGGTATATGAAGGCCGAGTTTCTTATTAATGAAAGGAATCGCATCGTGTACAGCAACAGCTATGAACGGAAGCGCCGTGATATCAAGAGCGATTGCCTCATTGGGAAATTTTTCTGCATGTCTCACTATACGACCAATGAATAGGCCCTCGTCGATGATGAGCTGCCAGCTAAACAGATCTCTGGAGTCAAGGTGGATATCTGGCATTGTTTATGCATACCCCGTTTCCTATGTCTAAACCCGAAACACCCGTCGCAGACTCCGCCAAACCCGCTAACCTATACGGTACCGGCTATCGCCTGGTCCAGAATCTAGGATTTAAACTCTCCTTCTCAGTATGCTCGGCAAAGGCAACCCAGCCGTCCCTCCATTCCGTGTAAAACGTCTCAATATCTAAAGCAGAGTAGTTTTCTCCAATTGTCGAAGGCAAGACCGAACCATGAGCGATTGCGTTTCTTTTATCTTGGAAGTCATCGATATGACTCCAGGCTCTTCCCAAAATTGGAGCGGGGTCACCCAAATCAAATAAATTGCAGATAGTCCTAACCTGAGTTGACTTCATATAGCTCCCGTCATCTGGAAAATAATCCGTGAACTTCAAGTCGCGAACATAAGAGTCGAGTAAAGACCGAACGCCCTTAACGTTACAGATTTTGGTTTTTACGTTAGCCGCATCAGCATATGAGCGAAAGGATGAGTTTAAGGCCGCTGCTATAAACCCATCCTGCATGTTTTTCAGTTTTCCCCTATAAGAATTGGCTGTCTCAAGAACAGCTCGAACAGTCCCTTTGAGCAGCTGCTCATAAGCCGAAAAAAGGAATACAAAGGAAATGCCTTTAGCCGTCTTTGACAGAATGTCATCAGGAGAGGGATTCAATTCTCTATCGCCGATCTGTTCGAAAATATTAGCGGACTTCAAAAGCAGCTCAAGTTCTGACATGGACTGTTCAAAAAGATCGATCTGAGGTTTAAGGCTCAATGTATCCATGATTCAAAAAAGCCTCTTTTGCATAAGCAATCCGCCCCTTTACCTTAGGAAGCGAATTAGTTGCAGACGTCGTATACCCACGAAAAGCCTTAGAATCGATCCAGTTGTTTTTACTGCACACCTCAAGCTGTGGACATACTCTGAGAGCCTGTGCAGCCCCAACAGAAACTCCCTCAAACACGTTAGCGGGAGTTGGTCCCTTTCCGCCCCGCTTCAACCCATTCGGAAAACACCGAGCAAGATAATTCATAACCCGATTGAATTCATCTCTATATTCATCAAGCAGCTTCTCATCGTATTGATTGCCCTTCTCGATAAAGGAGTTAAGGAACTCTTTAACCGAGTGTTTAAAACCCTCTACACCGTTTAAATAAGCAAAAAACCTGAGGACATATTCCTGAAGACTACCATCTGACTGGCGGTTTTTGGGGACAACAACAACGGTTCGAAAATCAACATTGGAGGACAGCTCATTAATTAAATCGAGGAAAACTCCGCGATAGATACAGGATCGCACCTCTTGAGATGTCAATGATATGCCTCCTGTATTCAAGCGCTCAAAGAGGTCGAAACGGACCTGGCGATCGCTTTTGTCATTCAGAACCGTTACCTTTATTGGGCGATCGAGAAAAATCGAGCGCATGTCTTCTGGCAAATCCGAAAAGCAGCATCCATTAAGCTCGGGCAGCTTGCTTAATCCCTTAAGACATAGAGGAGCCTTCAAGCCCAACTCCTCGCGCTGTTCCCCTTCAAGAATAAAATTGACAATCGAGAGGCTACGCTGAAGTCCGTCCACAACTTCCCAAACAACAGCCTCATCTGGAGTAGAAGAAGTTGCCATAAATAAATTAGGAACCGGAATGCCCAACAGAACTGACTCGATAAGGCCAGACTGTCTCTCATCGTCCCACCGAAACTGCCTCTGGTACTCAGGAGCAATATCGATTCTCTTTTTTAAAATCCTTCTCGTAAGCTCATCGCATGTAAGATCGTAAGTATCAAAACTAACTTTCATGCGCTGCGCTTGTAAAGCAGAACGCATCTCTTGAAACGTGGGTTTCATAATGCCCCAAACGTCATCGACCACTAGACCACTTGCAAAGTTATTTTACTTTACGAACCGCGTTCACGAAATATCGACTCGCCTGTGACAGGGTGGTCACACACATCCTCGCCCACAAGCGAGAGGATGGTCGAATCAGCCGCAGTCCAGGTACTTCAACGTCAAGACGATCCGCTTCGGATTGGATATTACGGCAACTATCGCGACATCACCCAATCCGGCACACGAGTTTGAGAAGCCGCCCTTATCTTGATAGCCAACACCCCGGAGCACACGACGCGGCCCGGTGCACGTCAACCAATGAGAGGATAACACTATGCCGAACGACGACATCGTCTACCTACTGAAGTTCGCGTCCAAAGAGGAATACATCAACGACCTGATAGACGGGTGCCTCTATATGAACGGTGCCGGGTACTACCACGGTCTGCCCGGAGAGCAGGGCGATCCGCTAGAAGCGTCTCTGGCGTACGGGATGGGCATCTACGCCAACTGACTCTTGCCGATCTACTGCATGTTCATGGTGCGGGAGAGCGACATTGTTGAGGACACTGTCGTGATTACCAGGCGAATGATCGATAAATTCAGGTGCACCGACGGCTAGATCGGCATCGTACGGTACGGCTGCTTTGAGCGACTTCTAAATCGAAAGATTGATTCCGGTAATGGCATCTCCCTGCACAGCCCAGTCTTTTACGGCACTCCTGCTCCAAGCGTGGCTGACGAGGCATTCCAAGGCATACCGCTCAACCTCGTTATCGGAACGACCAAATATGCGTACCAGCGCGAATATCGAATCATCGGGTCGCGACCGGTCGAGTGGTGCCTAAAACCCGACGAAAACAGACTTGGCCGCAAAATCGAAGAGCATGGCCATGTAGAGCCGGCCCTAGTCAGGCCATCAGGCTTATTAATACTATTATTAAATCAGTCCATAACCGTTATTAACCAGGTGAGACAATTGTCAGAAGACGAATCGAAATTTAAATACTGGCTTCCCAATGCCGACAACATAAAGACCTATTGTGAAGCTGAGGTCAACTCCGTCGTTGTCATCGGACCAAATGGATCTGGCAAATCAAAACTCGGCGCATGGATAGAGCAACAAGATTTCGAAAAGGTCCATAGAATCTCAGCACAACGCGATATCAATTTTTCCGAGAGAATCCCTTTAAAAAGCTATGCGGAAGCAGAAGATAATGTCATATACGGTGGCTCTCAATATAAGGAAAACAAAAATGGACGATGGAAATGGGGCAAGAGCTATACGACAAAGCTCCTTGACGACTTTGATGATGTTTTAGCAGCCCTTATCGCCCAGGTTAATCTTGAAAACCAGCGGTTTATTGATAAATGCAGGCATGCAGAGTCCATTTCGGCTGAAAGGCCAGCTATTCCAGTAACCACGCTGGACAAACTTAAAATTATATGGAATGAAGTCTTTCCTCAAAGAAAGATCGAGCAGGAAGACGCGGCCTTCTACGCGTACTCCCAAAGTAAAACGAATCGCTACAGCGCAACGCAAATGAGTGACGGCGAGCGTTCAGTGCTATATCTTGCCGCACAAGTTCTTTGTGTCCCAAACGACAAAATAATCATCATGGATGAGCCTGAAGTTCATTTGCATCCATCGCTTATGGCGCGACTCTGGACTTCCCTAGAGCAGTCACGCCCAGACTGCCTCTTTATCTACATAACCCACGATGTTAATTTCGCCTCAACACACCGAAGCTCGGATATCATCTGGGTTAAGAATTTCGATGGCACCAAATGGGAATTAGAAACGCTTCCCGATAGCGACCTTCCAAAGGAGCTCTTAATAGAGCTCCTTGGCAACAGGAAAGAGGTCCTATTCGTTGAAGGAACCGAAGGAAGTTACGACAAGCGGATCTACTCCGCACTCTTTCCCAATTGCTATGTAGTCCCTTCCGGCGGGTGCGAGCAGGTCATCAATAATGTGAAAGCATACAATCGCACCCAAAGCCTTCATGCCATAAAGGCCTGGGGCATCATAGACAGAGACTTTAAAACCGAGGAACAGCTCAACATCCTTAAAGAAAAGGGCATTTTCCACCTCAAGGTCGCAGAAATTGAAAATCTCTTTCTCACCGAAGAAGCGGTGCGGGTTCTATCTCAGCGTTTCGGTGCCGATGGGGACAAGACCTTTTCCGGTATTAAGTCATATGTAATTGACAGATTCAGCAAGCAAGCAAACAAACAGACATCGGAAGCGCTCGTAGCAGGCGTAAAGGGAGCACTTTCCGGAATAACTATTTCGGATAATGAGCAGCTGACTGCCGATGGCATCGCATCCTTAATTGATATTGCGAGTATAGAAAAAAACGTTAATGACAGATATCAACGGGCCATTGAAAACCATGATTACAATGAGATTCTCGGGCTATTTAACGACAAGTCCCTCGTGGTAAGCGTTGGACGTTACTTTGGTATTGATAACAAAATCTATGTCGATAGAGCAATTTCCCTATTGGAAGGCGACCTGAGAGATGAACTTTCCGAAGCCCTAATGCGCTATATTTCGCGCTGAACAGCCTCCTCACGCACAGTGAGGTCCTGCCAGAGCCGTTGAACGGCTCCCGCGCCGATAGCGTGCCCATTTCATGATACAGGGAAGTCACCCCTCCCCGTCCATGACCCTCCAGCTCACGGGCTCAATGCCCGGAAGAGACGTTAGACAAGAGGGGCAGGCAACCTGATAGTTCCCGTAATTTGTCCTGCGCCGCATAGAAGAGGAGGCGTATACCGCTTTGCGGGCGCGAGTAACACCGACGTACAGCAGTCCCATTTCCTCAATAAGCCCGTCTGGCATTTTCTTCGCATCCACGAACCGGCATCCATACGCAGAACGCGAGCATATACCAGCACTTTCGCACCGAGAACGAATCACTCCAGGATCGCGGACAACTTTCTTACTAACTCCGCAAGTCACAGCGATTATTAGACGAACGGTATTGAACAACACGCTCTGAGCTACATGAGCGAAACCGATATGCGGCAGCACCCTGAGGTCAGCCGCTGGCAAGGAATTGGCACCAAGATCGGTCCGGGTTAATCTGATGTTGGCAAAAAGGCGCCGAAGCCCACGTTGTCCCGACGCCAAACCTACGCCTAGTCATTCGCAACATGCCAGCGAATAAACCAGTTGGAATCACTCGAGAGCTCACCAAGTAACTTCTGCTCGAGAGTAGCATCATCGAATTTCCCCTCCTTGCATAAGCGCACAAGCTTAAATGCAACATTAGGGGAAACATCGTGTAACGATTGAAACGCCAAATCGCTAAAAGAGCTCGCTTCCCATCTACGATAGCCTGCAGCAACGCTATCAAGCAATAGTTCACGCACAGCAGAGTCCTCACTAAGCATAACGCTCGAACAGATTGCAGAAACGACGCCACGGTATTGATCGCAGATAGCATTACAAACAATCAGCTGCTCAAGTACTTCTAAAAACGCACGCTGACCGGCGGCTGTAAGGGCATCAAATTTAATACCAAATGTCAGGAACTCTATGTCTGTTGCAAAGCCGGTAGCAACTTTTAGAGCTAAGCATCTTACAGACCATGCACATGAGTCCATTGATATAGGCTCTCTAAATACCGGGTCTTCGGGCCACTCATCCGGAAGTTCACAAATTAAATCCGTCCAACCGACGGGAAGTGCCTTTCCATCGCGCACGCAACAACATACAAACTTATTTAATACGGACATAGCCTCTCCTGCAGAGCAGGGTGATCCTTGATATGTCGGAAGCCCTTTAAGACAATGCTCCAGCACGCCAGCCAAGGATGCGTTAAATGACTCAGAAGGGACATCATCGAGTGAGCGACATAGCAAAGAAGAGGGACGAATGGAAAACCCTGCGTGAAAATCAGAACGATTATTCGAGTCGAATTGCCTGCGCAATTCATCGATACAAGCCGTTTCCGCATTGCATGCTGGAGATTTGTTGTCTAAATAACAACCCCGCTCAACAGTGGAAAGATGCCCCACTTGTTCTTCGCTCAAAATAGAAAAGCCACAACGCTTCTCAACGCATCCGAAAACGCCAGCAGAGAAATTGTATTTAAGCAGTTCATCAGAATTCGATTTAAGGCTACTGCCCAGTTGATCAACGAGCTCTTTGTCGATTTTGTCTAAATCCATTCCGCCAATAACGTTCGAAACATCAGAAGCGACTGTATATAAATGTTGATCGACAACCTGACAAAGTAGGCTTACAAGCGACTTCTCATCAACCCGCATCTTGATCATGCCGATCGCCTTAATCCATTTTGATTCACATTGCCGAAAATCATCTGCAACGTTTAACGTGTTCCAAGCATCGCAAATAGTATCATCCGAAAAATAAGGCGCACACTCCTTAATGACGACGGAAATCATACTCGGACGATATGCCTGGGCCGTTAAAGTAGTCAGATGCCACAGTTCCTCGGCACACGAGGGGAGATATGACCTTAAACCATCGCTCTTATAAGCAAACCTATTCTCGAAGCCCTTAGCATCCCCCTGAAGAACAAGCAGCTTAATTCCCTCGAGCTCGAGTTCGGGCCGATTGTAAATAGAGGAGTAGTCGATAAGCGAATTAGCAAGCAGGCTGCGAGAATATAAGGCGCTCGATATGCTCCCGCATAATATTGAACTAAATAACAAACACGATATATTCGACATGACGGAAGCAAGGCTAGCGTCATGTCGAATCGTTGTGTAAGGATTAACCGCCCTCGCCTCTCTCGAAGCGTTTAAGACAGCAGTCCCCACCTCCTCTTCGAACTTAAGCGCAAGGGGAATATAGGCTGGAGCGGAGAGCGAATCAATTTGTTTCTGAATTGACCACTGGGTGCCGAATCCATATTCGGAAAGCATGCCAGCGACAGTCCGCTTGTCAATTAAACAATTACCATAAGCCCAACAATCTTTCGATTCTATTGAATCACAAGCAAGTTGAAGTAATTCATAGCACCTGGAATAGCGACCTTCAATAGAAGCATCGAGGGCGTCAAGCCTTAGTGAAAGAGTGTCTCTGGGAATGCCGCTGTCTTTCATAATCTCTAGAATGCCAGCCTTGAATGCACCGACCGAAAAGGGGGTGCCATAAAGTAGCCACTCAACCGCCTTCTCACCAAGAAAGAACAGGTGAGGATTGTCAGACTTTCTCTCAAGCCATTCAGCATGGTAGTTAAATTTTTTTGAAATCAAGGCGACAGAAGCGCCAAAAGCATCAAGAACATCTTCGGGAATAGAGATCGGAGCAATGTCTGCAAAAACTGCCGGCTTACCATCTTCAATTTCAAATCGTCGATTGTGAAACAAATCTACCATCACATTATTAAGCTGATCCATCAGATAAGAAACGAGACCTGAATCACTCGGCAATTCGACATATGTGCACGCATCCATTTCCCTAACATAACGAAACAGAGACTCGATATCCGACGATGTCTCGCCTTCAAGCTTAACGAGAATGAGTGGCTTTCTGAGCTGGATAGCCCGATATAGCTCTTTACTAGTTCCTGGCCTCAATTCTGACCGTATGATTCCAATCACTATATCGCTCTGTACTAAGCGATTAAGATAATAAGACGATGATGGCTCAATGCTCGCATGGGACTCGATTGCGAAGGGTTTAAAGATATCCGATTTCAACAAAGCGCGATTAAGCTCATCCCTCAGCTGCTGCCAGCTAAAATCGCCTTCATCGCTCATCGAAGAGCTAACAAACACCTCAATACGGTCACGATCAATGACCTCGGCGTCCATCTCATTTGCATCCATAGAACCTCCTAATGATTGAGTAGATCCATAGAATAACAAGCGGCGCGGACCAATTGTGCGGACGAGAAATCGGTCGCTACAGCGCTCGATTCAATAGTTTATATCGCCAACGTCTTACAACTGAACTGGCCTGGACCGTTCGATGCGCGCGAAACAGAAAGTCGCCCATTCTCGACCTATTCTCAGTCGCTACTCGCGGAGGGTTGCACCTCATCGCCACTCCCCTTCTTCTTGCGCAGCACCTGCATCGCGTGTTCGCCCAAGATTGCTGTGCACAGCTTCAGCGCCGCAGCCTTAACGGTGTTGAAGAAGTTCTCAAGAAACGGTGCGTTCATGTCGTAGTAGTTCATGTTCCTAAACAGTGCATAAATCGCGAGGAACGTTTGGGCAATGACCGCTACGACAGTCATTGCAAGAGCGTTATACGGAGACTGGGAAATCCAGATCAAGGGCCTTAAGTATAGTTGAGCAAACCATTCTCCGACGAACAGCGATCCATCTTGGGCAGTCTCGATAAACCCATAGGGCAAATAGTTGCGCATGAGGAATTCGATAACAGATAGGTAAAAATCAGAACAGACAAGCGAGGCGACCAATGCAACGCACTCAAGAATAATCAAAACAATTGAAACAGTGAAAACCATGCTAAGAACACCCTTGTTGGGCACACAATCAGCCAAAGCAAACAATACAACACTTAATCCCAAGGAGAAAAATGAATAATAGCAGGGAAGAAGCCAAATGGAGAACCAGTGCAAAAGAAGGACCGCAAGCAATGCTGTCCAGTTCCAAGGCTCAATCAAGCTCCACCGCACCCGCAGCGGGTAAAGGTCACACGCTCTCAAACCTAGCCGATAGCCCAGATACGCGATATGGGGCTTTTTGAATTCAACTACATGAGGTTGCTTGATAGATGGCGAAATAACCCCCTTAGCATCTTTCTTTAATTGCAGCCAGCTCATAGCAGAAGCCCTCTTGGCCGCAGACGCCTCATAGCTCCAGGTAATATAAACAAAGGCACAACCATACAAGGCGCAGGCAACAATCAAGAGAAGCAGCATGCCTACCCTATAAGGAAACTCCGAAATTCCACCGGACACGAGTCCGAATAAATACGGATCAAAAGCAAGAAGACCGACACAAAAACGTAGCGGATATCCATAAAGAACAATCCTAAGAGTCTCAAAACACATCTTAAAGACGTCATGCGAGCGCGACTCCTCTCTAGAATCAATGTATCCGAAGTATTTCGCAGATTTGAATAGGTTCATCCCACGCAAAACCGGCGACCCATCATGGCGCCGGACATACTCACTCCAATGTCGCTCAGCTTTAGCCCTAGCGCTCTCATAAAAGCAGGCAATAATGAAGACCAAAACGTATGCAAAGCCCAGAATAAAGGCAAGGTAATGGTCACCGAGAACCGGCTCGCCATTTAACGTGGCACCGTCTGCCCATATAGTCGCACAAACCAAGAAAGCGGCAATTGCCTTGGCAACGACAACAAGCATTGCAACAATTATTGTATGTCGCTCATTACCGCCGCCAAGCAATGGAAGCCTATTTCTGCCTGCACTCTGCGGGTTTGTCTTATCCTCCGCAATGCCCCTAATATCATTGATGAGATAACGCGCTTGGTAGCCACAGATGTCAACGACAAACACAAGCAAGAAGAATCGGAAGAACCACTCTCCAAGATAATAGCCTCCTCCCAGGGCGGTACCCAACAAAGCCCCGCCTAAATAAAAGAAGCTTTTCATTGAATCGCGAGGACGCGTGTACAACAGACGAAGGAATTTACCTCTAAATTGCGAGAAGTAGCGACCCGGCCTATTATCCTCAGACACTCCACCACTACTCGCTCGATATTCCTTAGGGACACCATTTACATTAAGGCTTAATATCTCATTAAACGTCAGTCGACTAAAGTCAGTAGCTATGAAATAGCAGTACAAAAGATATATAAGAGCGGACATAACAACCAGCGGCAGTAGAAGCCTGACCCATTTATTATGCACGGTAAGCAGCAATAGCAAAGAAAGCAAAACGCACCCGATGACAAGCGATACAAGCGCAAGTGCAAAATGCACATAGTGCCTACGCGCACCCCTATTAGTTAGGTGATGAATGTTGGCAGTGATTAAGCGAGAGGAAAACCGGTTCCAGCCCAGCGCAATAGTCCTATTGCCTGTTGGCACTATCTCAGAAATCCTCTCTTCAATCATTTCCATATAGTGATAGCGAAACATGCGTTCCTGACCAATGCTAGAGCCGTAAAATCCCGCTACAAGAATCACACAGGCTGCAATCGTAGCGATTCCCTCATTCTTCCAGGGAATCGAATTTTCAGAAGCGCCAAATCCGGCCGCAACAGAATACAAAATGGCGAGCGCAGCAATACAAGCAACAAGGACCTGAACGATATGATCCAAAGACACTCTCTGGTCCTCGCGGGCTTCATCAAGCTCAAACAGAAGCCACTCAAGCTCTTCTTGGTTGCCATCTTCTTTAGGGTCACTCATACTTGGCATCCTTATAAGTAAGGGACGAACAGTTCGTACAAATCACAGCGCGCTCAAGCAAAAAAGAACACAATTGCTCGACCCCTACGAGTAATACTGGAGACACCGGTTCTTCGCTCAGCAACAATTAAAGAACGCTATTGATCGTTTGCACCCAGAGATTGGTTAACCGGCATGACAACCCCCTCCAATAAACAATCGACCAAATTGAAAGGCCAAAAAGCGGATGTTAACGTCATGAACCAGGCAGTGAACGCCCGAGGTAATAGTACTCCCTGACACTTTTGAGGAGCGCAGCAGTCTAATATTTTTCGTCAAACGGAAGCCTAATGAGCATGCGGTCAGAGTACAACTTGTGGTCTATCTAAGTAGTGCTCAAGCTCTGGGAGCGAGTGCGTTGAGCCGGAACAGGACGAACAACGGGATCGAGCGCATCAATCGCGAGATCAGGAGGAGGAGGACAAGGATCGCCGGGACCTTCCCGGACGGCAACTCGGCCCTCATGCTGGTCACTGCGAGGCTGAAGTACATAGTGGAGCACGAGTGGGGCAAGAGAAGGTACCTGGACATGTCCAAACTGGAGGAGATGGACGAGCTGAAGGAAAAGGCGGAGGGCTAGAAGAGGGCGGGGCCGAAGACGGCTAAATCAATTTGCGAAAGAATCTTGACGGCATCATTTCATGCGCAAACAATGCAGGTATACCGTTTGACGACTTTTAAATAGCAGGATCCGTATAGCGGAAAGCCAAAGACTTTTAGAGCCATCGCGACTAAAAAGGGGCACCGGCCTTCGCCAATACCCCTCAAACCGACACGATACATGTCCCATAAGCAAATAGCCACCTGGCTATTTTCCACCCCTCGCGCTTACCAATGCGCGGCGCAGCGGACCCGGGAAGAAATAGGCATGATCATTGAACCAGAGACTAAGCTGATGCTTTTTACTAGAAGCACGCGGTCCCAAATACTCGTCAAGAACAGAATCGAAACCGCCTTTCTCATAATCGGCCCAAAACTCATCGGACCTGCCATTTGCGGGAAACACCGTCCTCAAAGGGGGATTGCCCTTAACCGCCTCGCCAAGCTCTTTGTCAATCAAGTGGACACCGTCAACGGATTTAAGCAAACCCATTCCAGCATCAGAATTAACAAGAACAAGGCTAATACCGTCTTCGGTATTTCTATCAGCGCGCGACTCCGAAACGTAGCCCCAGAAATCTGCGAGCGTGATATCGCTCAATCGGTCAGTCCCCGTATAGGGACACGAATGGCAAGCATTTTGCGTAATGTAATCACCGAGGAAAGCTCGGAGATAATAGTCGTCCACAGTGCACCAAGAACGTCTATCCCCGTTTTCAAACAGCATTTCAAGGCTGAATACTGTCCACGAAGGATCTTTCTTCCTAAATCGCGCAGAAACAGCCTTACTTCCAGCCTCCCTCTCACGATAAGAAACATAGTCGCCCCAAACCCTGGGAGACGGAGCGCCATGGCAAAGAACATCTACCGTCATAAGATTCGCGGAAAGTCGGCCGCGCGCCAATCTGCGCATCGCATCGACCTGGCAGGAAGTTCCGGAAAACAGAACCCTCTCACCGCGTTTAAGCAAATCAAGACAGTCTGACAGGGCCGCATCAATACGACTCTGAACATACTTCGAACCGCGCATCTTGGCGATGACATCAATATCGTTAGAGACAATGTGCTCAACAATCATATCTTCATTCATGACCGCACCGCACACCCAGCCGCCTTGACGCACAAAGGCATCAGCAAGAAGCATAAACATACCGCCAGATGTTGCGGCCAAACGACGGCCCCGATCCTTGTCCCAGGCAGCCATCGTCTTTAAAGGCCTGTGTCGTGAGGTTGGCGAACCAACAACGGGACATGCCCTAGAGCAAGCGCCGCAACCAACGCATAGCCCATCATCAACCGCCGGCCGATAGAAGCCGCGCTCATCCTGTTCGAGATTCAAGGCTCCCCTAGCGCACGCTGCCACGCATGCCGAGCAACCAAGGCAATTATCTGAAGCTGGTAAACCAATTGTCTCTACATTACACACGTTAATGTCCTACTTTCAATGATTTCAAGAGAGTTTTAGCTATCCTGCGATACCTATATAGCGTGAACAGCATGAAGAGGAGGGAGCAGACGACAGAAACCAGAGTTGCGAATGCAAAACCAATTGAAATGAGGACACATTCAACAAGCAGCAGCCCGAGTCCAATGATCTGATATGGGATGTCAACATCAATGTTAATTAGTCTCTTTGTGTCATAAGCCCTCATGAGTGAAATCAAAACATAGGCAACAACACCAGCAATGATGGGCCCCCATGCCCCGATCGCAAAAGAGAGCAAAGCGCCAAGCACCACATTAACAAAAGCGCCAACCATAGTTGTCACAAATATCATGCCGTTGCTCTTAGCCGCGTTGTATAGAGTGCCGAAATAAGTCGAATATCCACTAATGACAGAACTGAGCATTAGAAAAGGAACGAAGACGTAAGCGGCAAAAAAATCACCGCTAAGCATAATGCGCGAAAGTGGAACGGTCAGTGCAATAACCAATGAACCAGCACACAAAAGGAATGCAGTAAAGACCTTAAAAACTGTTCCGAAGGAACTCCTAGAATCACTTGCATCGTATTCGCGCGCTGAGAAAATTTGCCACGACTGCTGGAAAATGGTAACAACCATATTCATCACCGCAGGCAACTTAGAAGCGGCTGTGTATAGTCCTGCGACATCGGCGCCTTGCGAGAACATAACGATATAACGACCGGAGAGATTAACAAACCACCAAGCTAGGGCGTTAGGAATCATTGGGAGGCTATAACGCAGCAGGTCTCGAGCCAGTGGTTTTGAAAATGCACCCATACTGGCAAAGCGCCAGACTTTGGCCCCAAAAAAGACAAGTAAAAGCTGAATGCCCTGCGACAGAATCAGCGCCAGCAGGTAGCCATTTACGCCCATGCCAAAGACGCCGAGGAAAAGGTAACCGGCACAGAACAACGTTAGTGCACCCAAAACCCCCGATGAGGCATAAAGTCGAGTCTTACCGATACCCTTGGAAAATTGAAGGCAAATCACTTTAAAGGAAGTAATAAAGCAGAGAATGACCAATTGCCATGTGTAATCAAAGCCAGTAAATGAATAGCCGAAAATTCCCGCAGCTGCCACAACTGGCAAAAGGAAAAGAGCGATACTGATACCCGTAGAGAATACGGCCTTATTATCGGAGTCCCGGTCGATTGAGAAACGAAACACGCCCTCATAGACACCGAGGCAGCAAAGGGGATAAAGCAATTCGGCAGTATTGTTTACAAGCTCACCAATACCGTATTGCTCAGTAGTAAGCAGTGCGGTATACATCGGAAGCAATAGGAACTGTATCAATTTCGTAAGCATGTTGCCGGCAGCAAAAACTGCAGCATCGCTTACAAGTGCCTTATAGCTTTTCTTCATTTATTACATTTCCTCAATAACGGATTTCAGACCATCATAATAATCGGCAGCGAAAGCAGGAGCGGAAACGCCATCCGGGAAGCGCTTCATGAAAGCGGACACAAGCCCTGGGACCTCCTCAAGATTGTCAGCAACAACAATCCCCTCATCCCCTGCATCTGTAAACCATTTGGCACCTGAGACAACCTTGTGATCATTGGTCTTAAGAACCACAACGGGCGTTCCGGCAATACGGGCAAATATCGTGCCATGATAACGATCGGTAACAATAACGCACTTTTGCGAATAAGATTCGATGACGCCCTCGATTCCGGTCCAAGCATCATGAGAGTCCAGATCGATACCATCCCATTTAACGGTGGTGTCAGTCCGAGAAACATCACAAAGACCGGAAAGAGCAGAAGCAAGCTTATCGATGGCCGCATAAGAGTACAGCTTCTCGCCATCGTTTCGAGCGCAAAGCAATACACCTTCGCGCTGGTTATCAAAGGAATATTTCCCAATCAATGAGGTCACAACGTCAGGATAAAGACGGACATCAAGTCGAGGATACAAATCTCGAGCAATCTGTGCAGAGACGGCATCCCTAGCCAAAAACAAAGTATTAACGTGTGACCCTATTGCCTTACGGTCCAATTCTTTACCACGTTTGCTGTTAAAACGAATTGAAGTCGGGAAAAAAACAATTCTGTTATCGGGAAAACAAGTTGAAGCAAGCCTATGCGGCGTCTCATCGTCGTGGAGTCCGTCCATCGTATGACCACTCTGCATGACAATCAGATCATTAGGGCGAATTAGATTCTGAATCATGCGGACAATCCTGCTGGTACCGGCGTTAAATGCCTTACTTGGAATTTTAATAATTTCAGCTTCCGAATAATTATTTTGGAGCCATTTTTCAATAACAAATTTTTGAGCTTGATCTCCCAAATTCGGGTGAGTGGGCACCCCAAAATACCAGATACGCATGCCGCTAGTCTTATCTAGTCTAGCCATTGAATCAACGAGCTCATTGTTCAGCTTGCGCATCGCAGGATAATGCATAGCAGTACGCACCGTAATCCCCACAGTGCGATTTACACCTTTTGCGATACCGGAAACAAAGGGGACGGACTTAATAGCCATTTTCAGCTTATTATTCATATTACATCCTAACTAAGAACTTATTTACTGTGGTAAACGATTAATTACAAGAGTGAATCGACGGGATCACGAAAAATGAGTTCACACGGCACAATTAAATACTTAGGGCTCAGTAAAACAGAGACATAAACCGCGACAAGTCAGCCGTATAAGGAACGATTCCATACCATTCAGGCCTAAATAATTGAACAACAACGAAATACATAACAGAAATCGCAATCAATGAGAACCGAACGAAACGCGTTTCTCCGTCATTAGCTGCCTTTAAAACGAGAGGCAAAGCAACAAGAACAAGAGGCGCGAAATAGTATCCGAATCGAGCAACAATTTGTACTTTCATACCGACGGCGGAAAAGACAAGCCAGAGCAGTTCACCCCAGCGCAAGGCAAGGCTGACGGACTTACCTTGAGCCACGCCCTCAGCGCGGTCAGCAACTTTTAGATAATTAAAAAATATGCCGACGAGCAGGGCATTAAATAGAAGTGAAATTAGAGCGCCAAAATAGTTTGACCCCATAAAGTCCGCATCATAAAAACTATTTTTGCCCAGGACTGCCGCGACCGCGTTAAGGAGTGGATTGACAAATAGAAAGCTGAATATAGCTCCAATTATAAGAACTGTCATGCTCATTAAGTTAATTTCAACCTTGCTGAGAGGGATGAGAGCAAACAGCACGAGAGCGGACCTATGGAATGAGGCGGCAAGGAACACGAGTAGAATAAATACAGGAACCTTACGATCCCTAAGTACAATTATTGCAAGCATACCGATTGCAATAGCAATTGCCTCGCGCATGATGTTCAGATAACTCGGAAACAGCAGGCACAAAAATAGCACAGTGGGCAAAATAGGCTCATCAGCGAGCTTAAAAATAAATAATGCAGTGCAGAGACATATAACCGCACTTGATGCTACGAGAAGAATCTGAAAATCACCGCTGATGAGTGAAAGAACCTTGCAAAATAATAGGAAACCGTACTCAAATCTGTCTGTCATCTCAACAAGAGAAGAGAACGGCAAACGAGAGGCACTTAAAAACGCTCTACAGTGCATTTCAGTATCAATACCAACTGAACTTGATCGCACTGAAGCAACAAAGAAAATTGCTGAAAAAGTGACTAAAAGATAGGTCTTTTTAAAGGAAGCGGAACGTTCAGGCCGTAATACAAAACCAAAAACTACCGCAAAGACAATAAGCTGCAAATATACCAACATTTAGATAGTCACCCTACTCCTTAGGTGCGGGCTGCGACATATCTACATTGTTTTTAATAACTACTCTATACATCCATTTCCCTCAATGCATCTCAATAAGAGAATTACCTTCATCAGCAATACTTTGCAGGTTCCGAGTTCAACCAATCGACTAAATTGAATCCTTGTGTAAAGCGATCCGTATCATTTGTTATTTCCCCCCCCCGAACAGAGGCGGGATGATAAACCGAGCATGCAATATCGGGGCGTCGCATCGCCGTAAAGCAAATCTTGTTCGTGTGCTCCAAAGAATCAAACGCCCTAAGATCTTCTTCGCGACAATCATTCATCTGGCTGAATTTAATAAACAGATTGTCCCAGTTCACCCTTTCAACCCGTCGCTCCCATTTAGCTCTAGCCTCCTCAGGCGTTGGATAATGTAGAAATACAATCTCAACGTCATCGATAATTCCAACAGGCTTACTCAGCTCATTGCGAGATTTCAAAGTCTCGTAATGAGCCGAATCACAAGAATCGATGAATTCTATGGGCGTATTCAGATAGTGCCTTAAATCTCCCGCGAACTTTACGTATTCAGTTCCAAAAAAATACAGCCCTGCTGTAGGCGATTGATACGGTAAGCCGAAATACCGATAGACCGTTCCGGCCCAACAATTATTGGAAATAATAGAAAAATCGCTTCGTGTCAGATGATTTTGCCTACCCTTAGAAAAACGACTGTTAGTTTTCTCTCTGATTACCCGTTCAGCAATTCCAAAATAGTCTTTATTCATGTCTACGTCCTTCAACCAAAACCACACCCGTTGCATCGAAAAACGCATCTAACGCTGAGCAACAAGCCCCTCGTAGAACTCCATCAATTTCTTTGCATTAGCCGCTGCCGAATAGCCAGCGGAGGTTAATTTCTCAACAGCTCCGCTATCACGACCAACCGACATAGCATCAGCAAGTGCAGAGGCCCATACAGCATATGGCTCATTTAAACCGACAAATCTACTCACGCCCGTTATGTCACTTTCCTCAGGAACGCCAGTCGAAAAAACACAACGAAGCCCAGAGGCTTGAGCTTCAACAGCAGAGACAGGAAGCCCCTCATATAGCGAAGGCATAAAGAAGACGTCGAACAGCGAGTAAAAACGAGCGACGTCAACGCGCACGCCGGGCATGACGACGGATTCGTTTACACCAAGCTCCTTAGCAATGGCCCTAACTCTGTCCATGCCATCTCCAGCGCCCAAAATCACCCACTTAACATTAGGAATACTGCGCTTCAGCTCTGCGAACACCTTGACGCCAAATTCAAAGTTCTTTTGCTTGACAAAACGACCGACACTTCCAATAACGGGGTCACTATTGCCAATGCAGAGTTCAGCACGCAGGGAAGCATTGGAGCTATCGTCATATGCATAATTGCTGAGTACGATTCCATTTTTCATTACAGCAAACGGCTTATTTCCAAACAGGTATCTACCAGCTTCATCAGAGCACGCCACCCCATCAGTTGCATACCTCTTGCCCCACGCAATCAACGGAGCATTTCGAACACGATGAAGAACGTTGTCAGATGAACTATTCAGATGACTATGTAGGACACGATGTTCGATGCCGGCACGCTTAGCCTCCCTGAGAACGCAAAAAGCCGAGTTGGGCATATGACAATGCACGATATCGTACTCGCGTCCATGCTTAACGAAAAACTCTTCGACTTCTTTAATGAACTGGCCAAGCCCCGCAGAAGCGAAAGACACCGTATAGACACGAGAACCGTGCGCAATAAGCTCCTGATCATAAGTGCAGTCACGCAAGGGTTTACCATTCAATGTTGCATGGTGTAGATAATCAAATACAACTCGATGCTCATCAATGCCCAAAGACATGTTATGAACAAATTGAGAAACACCGGCAGAACGACTTAATGAGGGAACCACTTGGAGAACATGAATTGGAGATGAGGTAATCAAGCTAGTCAACCACCGTAACAATTGCGTCGGCATGAAAACGAGCAGAAACGCATGATTGGGCATTCTTTGAATAATTCCCTATGGAAATCAGCATGACCAATTCCTCCCAATAGGGTAGTTTCAATAGACCGCGAATCGCTTTTTCAGGACCTCGTCTTAGCATTGTATTGAGCGGACAAGAAGCCAAACCCTGCTCTTCAAGTGCCAGCAATAACGCCATTGCAAAAATGCCGCCATCAACAAAGCCCTCGTTACGTTCTTGCGGTCCAAAGTAAACCCGATTATCAACCGTCAACACGACGAGCATTGGAGGCATCGCGTAGCCTCTGAATCCACTTGTAATTCCTAATGTCTCATGGATGAGTTCCTGGTTATTGATAATCCGAACTCTTGTTGGTTGTCGATTGCATGCAGACGGAGCTTTGGTGGCCGTCTCGATAGCATTAATGACCTTTGTCAACGAAACGGGTGTATCAGAATACTCTCTAACAGAATGACGGTTACTTAATAGCTCGTCAACAGAACCTGGAATAATGCCTGCCACAGCAAAATCATGAGCGATTTTGCAGCTTCCACCGGGATATAAAGGCTTTGAATCCAGTTTAGAAAACAGTTGGTCGCCAATTGCTTGCATAAACATATGCGTATATTCAGAACTATTCTCATGTCTGTCACGATATTCGATTAGCGCACCCAAGGCGGATTGATAGGCCAGGCTATCCGTACTTCCACCCATATCTTCAAAGACATGCATGTAGCGAGAGAGTTCGGCGAGGACCTTCACTCCAAATCCAGCACGAAAGTCCTCGTGGCTCAACCCTTTTTCAAGCTGATGGGTACAATAAATTATATGAGCTTCTGCTTGCTCTGCATATTTGATCTTGTTTCGAGAATAAGACTTCCCGAACCGTGCCGCCTGCCGCATTGAAGCGGCGAGCAAACTTGGATAGCCATTAAAAATGGCCCTCGCAACCCCCATGACAGGATCAGGCAAATGATCCTTTAAAGCAGAAACCGAAATATTTCCCATCATATTTCCTAAATATCCAAGGCTTTTTCAATAAAAGAAAAGGCTTCATTTCGTTTGAGATTAAGCTGTGCCTGAACCGAATTGGAGTCGTAATCAAGTTCAGAAATAGTCAGATTTCCAAAGTCATCCAACAAATGATTGTCAAGATTAGTCATATTTAATAGGTTTGAAATTCTTCCGTTAAAACGACCAGGGCTGATGGCGACAAACTTCTTTCCAAGATTTACGGAATAGGCAGTTCCATGGAACGAGTCCGTAATGACAATTTCGGCCCCAAGGAACAGAGAAAGGAACCTTCCCACGGAAGGACAGATAACAGCATTCTCGCCAGAACGCTTCTCATGCACACCGTATGCAATTCGCATAACCTTGAGACCAGTCTTCTTGGCGACCCTTTGTACATAAGAATCGAACTCGGCATTACGGTTGAGCTGATAGACCAGAACATAGGGTTCCGGAGAAATCCAACCATCTGCAATTGCTTCCCAATCATCACGATTCAACATGAGCGTGGGATCGATAACGGGCATAGCCCCATGGACACCGATAGAATCAAGAAGGTCAGCCGCCTCTTGCTCGCGTACAGAGATACAAGAGTAAGAGGAGAGAGCCTTTCTCATCGGCTCAGCTTCCCAATCCTCGAGCGTGGCCTTGCCGATACTCGCAGCATAGGCAATCTTCTTTTTCCCCTCGGGAGCAAAGGAGAGATAGAAAGCACGGTCAAAACCGTTATTCCAAATGCTATTCCAAACCTGATCGCTACCAGTGCAGTAAATATCTGCTACCGGAGGATTCGCGTCCAACTCATCTGCGGAATAGTACGAACGCTCAGTCAGCGCAAGCTTGGAATGTCTAAACTCATCAAGGGGGGCGCGTCTCCTTGCAACCATACGAGAAACCGGTATTTTTGCAATCTGCTTGACGCCAGGAACCTTAAATATAGGCATCTTCTTTACGAGCTGGCCGTTAAGGGCACGATCCACTTCGTTTTCGGGAATCGCATCCTTACGGTAGTAATCAATTATTTCGGCATCTGCTCCCACACGAGCCAAAACAACCTGAGTTGCATAGGTCTGCAGGCAGGAGCCATAGTTCGGCGAGTTATGGAGTGTTATAACTCCGACTTTTCGAGACATGCACAAACCTACTTTCTGAGTAATTTCTTATAAACAAACGAACGAAGTCCGTTAGGCATGACACAAACAACGGCATGCGGAACAAATGAGGCAACAAAATCAACAGGGCTAAACCAGCCAGTACGCAATTGAGCAAACTTGAATTTCCAGATATGCGGTAGATACGAAGGGCCGCCTCTGCGAGCATAAAAATCGGAGCTCACGCGCATCGCCACAAGTGGTTCAGGTAGATTATCTGCGCGACAGCCACTGGCTAGCATCCTGTTAAATAAATCCCAATCTTCGAAATAAAGATATTCAGAGCTGTAATTCCCAGCCTCCAGCACCTTAGATTTTTTAAACGTCATAGGTGGGTGCCGGAAAGGATTTCGACGTTTGGAACAAGCGAGAATATTGTCCAGTCCCTTGGGCAAATTCGTTGAAGCAATTGGCGTCTCAGGAGAGTCAATAAACTCGACGACATCGCTACCGACCATATCGAGCCCACTTTCAATAGCGGCAAGCTGCTTCTCCATACGATCAGGACGCGCCACGTCATCGGTGTCCATACGCGCAACGATTTCATTAGAACAGGAGAGTACGCCCTTATGAAGAGCATATCCTAGTCCATGGTTCTCACTGTAGGAAACAAATTTGAACAGATCGGGCCACTGCAAGTTATATTCGGAAAGTACAGACTCGAGTTCAGCAGTCAAGGGTCCGTCCTTAACCATTACGATCTCGGCCGGAGGCACAGTTTGAACGAGCATGCTGTCGAGGGCCTGGCGCAGAAAAGTAGGGTTTTCTTTTTTGTAAATGCTCATTAATACGCTATAAGCGGTCGTGGCGACTGAAGTGGTCATCTATCGCCCCGTTCTCTTCTTGCCGAACATGGCACTGAAGGTGCCGGTGAAGCATTTCCAGTCCATACGGAAGCAGCGATTACGCACGTAGCGGAGCTCGATCTTCTGACGAAGGCCGCTCTCAAAGGTTGCGGCGTTTCGGTCGGTTGCCTGCCACAGGCCCGTGATACCAGGCTGGACAGAGAGCAGCTCAGCCTTTTCCTCGTCGGAAAAGTGCTGCTCAAGTTCGTCTCTTGTAATGGGACGCGGTCCGATGACGGAAAGGTCACCGTTCAGCACGTTCAGGAACTGCGGCATCTCGTCAATTGAGCACTTACGGATGAATTGGCCGACTTTGGTAATGCGGGGGTCATCGTCGACCTTACGCTCGACTTCCCACTGATGCAGTTGCTCAGGGCTCAGATACTTCTGCACGTTGCCGGCATCGGCGACCATGCTGCGAAGCTTAAGGATCTTGATAGTCTTACCACCCTTGCCAATGCGCTCTTGTGCATACATAGGGCTACCGGACGATTCAAGCCTAATGAGTGCACACACCGCAGCAACAGGAATTAGCAGCAGAACACTCATCAAAAGACTGAACACAAGGTCAAACAGCCTCTTAACAATGCGATACCCAAGCGTGCCGCTCGGCTTTATCTGATCGAAAAGCAGTGCGTCCCCCATAGATGCACGGCTCTCTGTCATTTCTTTATTAGCAGTCACGATAAAACTTACGTCCCTGTCCCCAGGAACCCCCCCATCCACGAATTCAAAAAAACGAATGAATTGCCGGTGCAACGTCTCCCTTACGTTTTGATGGGAACGTCGAGCGGAAGCACTTCCCTAAAGCTGGAATCGCCTTCGCCTACGTCCACCAAGCACCAGCGTTTACGACGGTCGATCTTGTGCACACGGGCCTCTTGCCCCACCAAGGGCCCCTGTTCTATGTGCAGCACACCGTCTTCTATGCGCGCCACGCTGTTGCGCACCACGTCGTCGTCGTCGAGCACGCTGCGGTACCAGTCCTGTGCATCGTCCGGCATGGGCGCATAGGCCCGCTCCCTGCTGCCAGCAATGCGGCAGCCAAAACTCAACTGGGCCAAAGCCCTATCGAGCGCAGCGGCATCGTGCGTGGCGACGAAGAAGTATTCCTTGTACATGGGTTTGGTTTGGAGCGACCATGCGCCGTCCCGCTTAAACCAGAACTCCTTTTGCATCACAAAAGCGTTCTGCATCAGCTCGTGTGGGATAATACGGCGCACCTTTTCGCAGGTCTCGCGCTCTTTGCCGTTGGGGGTGTGGACCAGATACCAGCGGACGCGGCCGTGCTGGCTGTTGGTGGTGGCGCCGTTAAATGCGCCCGGCAGCTTCTCTTGGCGCCGTGCCGTCTGTTCCATGTTCTCGCCCCCTCTTTTGGATTTGCGATGCACGCAAATGCAAGGGCGTTTAGAACAGGCTTCTCGCTCGCAGCTAGGCGCAGTCGCAAAAGTACAGGTTTTTGTAGAGGCGTATGGAGATGTGTCCGTTCGCGCTGCAATTTGTGTAATCTGGGAAAACGTGAGCAGTTTGCTCGTATAATGAGCAACGTCGAAAGATACAAAAACCTGTACCTTTTTGCACAACAAAAAAAGCCGCCCTAACCAGCGGCTTTTCTTCTATAGATAACAAAAAAGGCGACCGCCCGCGAGGACGATCGCCTTTGTTAATTCTTGTATGGTTTGTGCTAGGCGCGAGTCTTGATCTCCTCAGTCACCTTCGCAACGAACTCGTCAACGCTCATCGGGACGGTCTCGTTGGAGCGATCGCGGACGGAAATGTTGCCGGCCTCGACCTCCTTCTCGCCCAGGATAAGCATGTAGGGCACGCGGTCGATGCTGCGGGCCTCGCGGATCTTGTAGCCGATCTTCTCGTCGCGGTCGTCGCAGACCACGCGAATGCCGGCCTCCTCCAGCTTGGCGCACACCTCGTGGGCGTAGTCGCGGCTCTTCTCAGAGACGGGAAGCGCCTTGACCTGCACGGGGGCGAGCCAGGTGGGGAACTTGCCCGCAAAGTGCTCGATCAGAATACCGATGAAGCGCTCGATGGAGCCAAAGCACACGCGGTGCAGCATGATGGGGCGCTTCTTGGTTCCGTCGGCGTCCACGTACTCCAGGTCAAAGTTGAGCGGCATCTGGAAGTCAAGCTGCACGGTACCGCACTGCCAGGTACGGCCGAGCGAGTCCTCCAAGTGGAAGTCGATCTTGGGGCCGTAGAAGGCGCCGTCACCCTCGTTGACCTCGTAGTCCATGCCCAGCTTCTCCAGAGCAGTGCGCAGGCCCTCCTCGGCGCGAGCCCAGTCCTCGTCCGAACCCATGGAGTCCTCGGGGCGGGTGGAAAGCTCAACGTGGTACTTAAAGCCAAACTTTTGGTACACGGAGTCGATGAGGTTAACCACGCCCACGATCTCGTCGGTCAGCTGGTCGGGACGCACAAACAGGTGGGCGTCGTCCTGGTTAAAGCAGCGCACGCGGAACAGGCCGTGCAGGGCGCCGCGCAGCTCGTGGCGGTGCACCAGGCCAATCTCGCCGGCGCGGATGGGCAGCTCGCGGTAGGAGTGCGGCTTGGAGGCGTACACCAGCACGCCGCCCGGGCAGTTCATGGGCTTAATGCAGTACTCCTCGTCGTCGATGACGGTGGAGTACATGTTGTCCTTGTAGTGGTCCCAGTGGCCCGAGGTCTTCCACAGCTGCTTGTTCATGATGAGCGGCGTGGAGATCTCCACGTAGCCGGCCTTGTGGTGAATCTCGCGCCAGTAGTCCAGCAGCGTGTTCTTAAGGATCATGCCGTTGGGCAGGAAGAACGGGAAGCCGGGGGCCTCATCGCGCATCATAAAGAGGTCCATCTCGCGGCCGATCTTGCGGTGGTCGCGCTTCTTGGCCTCCTCCAGCATGTGCATGTGCTCGTCGAGCTCTTCTTTGGTGGCAAAGGCGACGCCGTTGATGCGGGTGAGCATCTTGTTGTCCTTGTCGCCCTTCCAGTAGGCGCCCGAGACGCCGGTAAGCTTAAAGGCCTTGAGGGCCTTGGTGTAGCAGATGTGGGGGCCGACGCACATGTCGATGTAGTCGCCTTGCTGGTAGAAGGTGATGCGGGCGTCGTCGTCCAGGTCGCCGATGTGCTCGACCTTGTACTTCTCGCCGCGCTCCTCCATAAGGGCGATGGCCTCGGCGCGGGGCTTCTCGTACACGGAGAACTTGAGGTTCTCCTTGACGATCTTCTTCATCTCGGCCTCGATCGCGGGGAAGTCGTCCTCGCTGATCTTGACGCCCTCGGGCAGGTCGACGTCGTAGTAGAAGCCGTTGTCGGTCGCGGGGCCGTAGGCAAAGTCGGCCTGGGGGTACAAGCGCTTGATGGCCTGCGCCATGATGTGTGCGGCGGAGTGGCGGATGACGTGCGTGACCTCGTCCTGCGGGAGCTCGGCCACCGAACCGTCATTGTAGAGTGCCTTCATGGGTATGTTTTCTCCTCTCGGATGCCTGGTGCAAGTGCGTGCGATGCGCTCGGCATTTTTGACTTGCATCATTATAGGCAGGTTGCCTTGGTATACAAGCGCCCGCCGCACCTTAATGGCACGGCGGGCGATTTTCTACGCATGCTTCATCGTGTGGAGCGGGGCTGCGGAGCGCGCGTGCGGTTTGCGGCGTGCCCGTGGCTTGCGGCCGGCCCGGCGATGGATGCGCTACTGGATGCGAGTTCGGCAGTAGGGGCAGACCTTCCAATGCGCATCGAGCGGGCGATGGCAGCTGGGACACACGTTGCGAACCTGGGTATCGCACACCGGGCAGACGACGAAGTCCTTCTCGATGGGCGCCCCGCACTGCGGGCAGGTGCCGTACTGGGCAAGCTGGCGCTCGCGCAGGGCCATGTCCAGCTCCTGCTCCTCGCGGTCGGATGCGTAGGAGTGCGGGCGCAGGACCAGGTAGGCGATGAGGCCTACAAACGGGATGAGGGCGATGATGCCCCATGCCACGTAGGCGCTGGCGCCGCGGCGGCGGGCATCGATGAACACATAGACGACCGACAGCACATACAGGGCGATGATAAAGCCAACGAAGGCATAGACGACGCCCATAAGCTGCGGCGACATGAGCTCAGAGATGTACTTGGACATTACGGGTACCTTTCGGAATATTTACAGTCCGGTCAAGTTTACCACGGGGTTTGTTTATATGGGACCACGGCTAGGGGCGGGGCTGGTGCGGACACAAACATCTCAATCTGTAACAGGTGGAGGCGGAATCCGGGTATAGGTGTTACAGATCGAGACACAGGGGTCCCTCCCCGACTTCAATCTCGATCTGTAACATCTTGGGCCCCAAAACCCCTCTTACTGTTACAGATCGAGACATTCAAAATCCGCCGGAAGGTTTGTCTTGATCTGTAACATCTAGAACCCAAATCCTCGTCTAACTGTTACAGATGGAGACGAACGGTTGCCTTAGTTGTCGACAGACGAGGCCAACATCCGTGCCGGGTCTCCAATCGCCTGCCGTTGGCGGGTGTTGCGGGGCTGTTCGCCGCATTGCCGCCGCACTAGGGGCGCGCAGACCGTAGGATGGTTTTATTGACAGCCTGTCAACTTATCTGGGAGGCACCGTGGCAGAAACGTTTGATATCGCAATTGTGGGCGCGGGCATTACCGGGTGCGCCATCGCGAGGCAGCTCGCGCGGTTTGACCTGTCCATTTGCGTAGTCGAGGCGGCTAACGATATTGCGCTGGGCGCGTCGAAGGCCAACGGCGGCCTGGTGCACGCCGGCTACGATCCGGCTCCGGGAACCATAAAGGCGCAGGTCAACGCCCGCGGCTGCGAGCTATATGGCACGTGGGCCCAGGAGCTTGGATTTTTGTTCCGCCGCACCGGGTCGATGGTGCTGGGGTTTAACGACGAAGACCGCGCACACCTGGAGAAGCTGCGTCAGAATGGCCTGGCCAACGGCGTGCCCGAGCTGTCGATTATCGGCCCCGAGCGCATCCGCGAGCTGGAGCCGCGTGCGAGTGCCCAGGCCTCGTGCGCGCTGTGGTGCCCTTCGACCGGTTTTGTCGATCCGTTTGAGGTCGCCATTGCCGCGTTGGAGAACGCCGTCGCCAACGGGGTGACGTTTATGCGCTCCGCACCGGTGGAAGCGATTGAGGTTGCTGACAGCGAGGCTACCGACGGGGCTGCACGCTTTACGCTGGTGACGCCTGCTGGCGATGTGCGCTGCCGCTATCTGATCAACGCAGCGGGCAACGGTGCCGCGGACGTCTCGCATATGGCCGGCGCCGAGGATTTCCAGATGGTCTGGCGTCAGGGCAACATCGTGGTACTGGACAAGGAGGCGCGCACGCTGATGCCGCTCTACCCCGTTCCCACGCCGGTGTCCAAGGGCGTTATTGTCACGGGTACCGTGCACGGCAACACCGTGATTACCGCCACGGCCGCCGTGCGCGAGCCGGGCGACACGCAGACCTATGCAAGCGATGTGGACGCGCTGCTGAGCGGCGCGCGCAAGCTGGTGCCCGATCTGGACACGAGCCGCGTGGTGCGCGCGTTTGCCGGCGGGCGTCCGGTCATTCAGGGAACGAACGACTTCTTTATTGGGCAGTCCGCCGTGGTGCCGGGGCTGTTTCAGGCGGCGGGAATTCAGTCGCCGGGCGTGGCGAGCGCGCCGGCCATTGCCGAGCGCATGGAGCACGTGATGCGCGAGGCGGGCGTTGCTTTGCACGAGCGAGCCGATTGGAATCCGATTCGCCGCGCGCCGGACGACTTCGACCGTGCGCCGCTTGCGCGCAAGGAGGAGCTCATTGAGTCCGAATCCGCGTGGGGGCAGATTGTCTGCCGCTGCGAGACGGTGCCCGAGACCGAGATTGTTGCCGCGATTCGACGCCGCCCGGGTGCGGTTTCGGTCGAGGGTGTCAAGCGCCGCTGCCGTGCCGGCATGGGTCGGTGCCAGAGTGGTTTTTGCCAGAGCCGCGTGGTGGCAATCCTTGCCCGAGAGCTGGGGTGTGATCCCAGTGAGGTGCTGCTGGAGGATGCCGGATCTTGGCTGGTTGAGGGACCACTGAAGGGGGTGCGCTAGGATGGCAAGCTTTGAAGTGAATGCAGCGAGCGCGACCGACGGCGCCGCGGACGCCGTGCCGACGCAGGCCTTCGACGTGGTCGTTATCGGCGGCGGACCTGCCGGCATGGCGGCCGCGCTTTCCGCGCATAAGGCCGGCGCGTGCGTGGCCATCGTGGAGCGCGAGCAGCACTTGGGCGGCATCCTGCGCCAGTGCATCCACCCCGGTTTTGGCCTCTCGCACTTTAAGCAGGAGCTCACCGGCCCCGAGTATGCTCAGCGCTTTATCGACCAGGTTCGCGCGACCAACATTGCGCTGTTCTTGGACAGCATGGTGCTTGGAATTGATTCGGGCGCGTCCACGGAAGATGCCGCGGTCCACACCGTCACGCTCATGAGCCCCACCGGCATGTTGCAGCTCACCGGACGCGCGGTCGTCCTTGCCATGGGTTGCCGCGAGCGCACCCGCAGCGAGATCAAGATTCCCGGCAGCCGACCCGCCGGCGTGTTTACGGCCGGCTTGGCGCAGCGATACATCAATATCGAAAACCTCAAACCCGGCTCGCGTGCCGTCATTTTGGGCTCGGGCGACATCGGGCTCATCATGGCGCGTCGCTGCACGCTCGAAGGGATTTCGGTCGAGGGCGTGTACGAGCTCATGCCGTACGCCAACGGCCTGCGCCGCAATGTGAAGAACTGCCTGGACGACTTTGGCATTCCGCTGCATCTGTCTACCACGGTCACGCGCGTGATCGGGCGCGACCGCGTGGAGGCCGTCGAAGTGAGCCAGGTCGACGAGCACCTGGCGCCCATTCCGGGGACCGAACGCGTTGTTCCGTGCGACACACTGCTGCTTTCGGTGGGATTAATACCCGAGAACGAGCTTTCGGTTGCCGCGGGCGTGGAGCTGGACCCACGTACGCGCGGCGCCGTGGTGGACCAGAGTCTGCAGACGGGCGTGCCGGGCATATTTGCCTGCGGCAACGTGTTGCACGTGCACGACCTGGCCGACAACGTGACGACCGAGTCCGAACGCGCCGGCGCAGCCGCGGCGGCGTACGCGCTGGGCTGTGGTGCTGGGGCCGATGCGGGCGCTGCGGACGCGGGCTGCGAGCTCACGGTCTCCCCCGCCGGAATTGCGGGCTACGCGCTGCCGGGGCGCATTACGACCGTCGGGCTCACTAAACTTAACTTCCGCGTGCGCCGACCCGTCGACGCCGCCCGCGTGCGCATTCTGGCAGGCGACGAGGAGCTGTTTGCAGGCAAGGTCCGCCCGTTTAAACCGAGCGTAATGGAGAGCTTCCCACTACCGGCAAAGGTAATTCAGCAAGCGCTTGACCTGGGCGCCAACGAGATAGTCCTGTCCGTCGATCCCGTCGAGGAGGTATAACGTCATGAACACGAATGCGACTGAGACGCTGCAGTTCAACTGCACCACCTGCCCATCCGAGTGCCTCCTGACCGTGGAGGTCGAGCGCAGCGCAGACGGCGCCGTGGTAGAGGTGCGCTCCGCAACCGGCAACAGCTGCCCGCGCGGTGATAAGTTTGCACATCAGGAGCTCACCTGCCCCATGCGCGTGCTCACCACCACGGTGGCGGTATCCGGCGGCGACGAAGTGCTGCTGCCCGTGCGCACGGCCGAAGCCATCCCGCTTGAACTCCACGCCCAGGCGATGGACCTCATCCGCGGCCTAGTGGTCAAAGCCCCCATCCGCATGGGCGATGTAGTCCTCCCCAACTTCCTAGACACCGGTACCGACCTCATCGCCAGCATGGACATCGACCCAGCCTAAGCAGCTCATTTGGGACGGGGCTCTTTTAGCTACCCCGCCATCCACCCCGCCCCTCCTCAATTGCGGTGAAATAGTTCCTGATTTCCGCCAAAACCCCGGTATCCAGGAACTATTCCACCGCAACTATCATTGGAATCGGTTTTTAGCCTGTGCCTACTTTAGTGGCATTTCAAAACTATGCCGGATTACGGGGCTGATTCGGAGACCCCCATCCATACCGGCAATTTTCGATTTTTGATAAGCCCTCTACCTGCGGTTTTAATTTTGCGATTTTTCCCATTGTCAAGTAATACAGGTCCAGCCCCGTAATCCGCCATAGTTTTAAAAGCAGCCCATTTGGGACGGGACCATATTGACTACTTTTACCTATCAGCCCGCATGTTTGACGCAGCTAAAAAAGCCCCGTCCCAAATTGACTACCCTGGCATTGGGGATACCATGGTGGCAACCTAGCGAAAGGACGATGTATGGCACATGTCGATGACCAGCGTGTGGCGCGCGTGCTCGATGCGCTCGAGGCTCAGCACCCCGGCGCGCAGCTGCTCGTGAACGACCCGTGGTCGATTTATTACCTAACCGGCTTTTACGCCGATATGTTCGAGCGTTTTTGCGGTGTGCTGCTCGCACGCGATGCCGAGCCCGTGATCTTGGTCAACGCACTGCATCAGCTGCCCGAGTACGACAATGCCCGCGTGGCCTACCACACCGATACCGACGTCGTGGCCGATGCCATCGCTCGCGAGGTCGATCCGACCAAACCGCTCGGCATCGACACTGTCATGCGCTCCGGCTTTTTGATGCCGCTCATGGAACGCCATGCCGCCAGCAAGTTTTTCCTGGGCGACTTTGCCGTCACCGCTGCGCGCACCCACAAGGACGAAGCCGAGCAGGAGCTCATGCGCGTGTCCTCAGCCGCTAACGACGCCGTGATGGCCGACGCAATCAAGCTTGTCCACGAGGGCGTGACGGAGCGCGAGATCGCCGACCAGATGCTCGGCCTGTATCGCAAGCACGACTGCGAGGGCTTTAGCTTTCCGCCGATCGTAAGCTTTGGCGCCAACGCCGGCGATCCGCACCACGAGCCCGACGACACCGTTCTCAAGCGCGGCGACGTGGTGCTGTTCGATATTGGTGGACGCCGCCGCAACTACTGCTCGGATATGACGCGCACATTCTTTTGGGGCGAGCCGGACGAGGAGACGGCGCGCATCTACGACATCGTGCGCCGCGCCAACGAGGCCGCCGAGGCGCTTATCGCACCGGGCGTGCGCATGTGCGACCTGGACCGCGCCGCGCGCGACGTGATTGAGGACGCGGGCTACGGCGAATACTTTACGCATCGCCTGGGTCACTCGATCGGCCTGCAGGACCACGAGCCGGGCGACGTTTCGCTCGTCAACGAACAGGTCATAGAGCCGGGCATGACGTTCTCCATCGAGCCGGGCATCTACCTCCCCGACCGCACCGGCGTCCGCATCGAGGACCTAGCCCTGGTTACCGAGTCCGGCGTCGAGATTCTCAACGCCTACCCCCACGACCCAGTCCACCTAGACTAGGCAATGCGGCAAAGGGCCAGTCCCTTTGCCGCATTACATTAATGCCGCCACAAAAACGGCCTATTTACTACGTTTAACCCGCATGGGTCGACCATGCGGGTCTTTTTTGAAAATCGGCAAGACATCTACCTGCGGTTTTAATCTCGCAAGTCTCGGAGTGGTCGAGGGCAGTCGATTAAACGTAGTAGATAGGCCCATTTCGTGGCAAGCGAGTCAACTCGGGGCACAGGGCAGCCAAAACCCCGTCCCAAATTGACTGCTTTTGAGTTGCGGTGATATACGGACTGTTTGAGGCTTCTGGCTTGTAAAACAGTCCGTATTTCACCGCAACTGCTGAGGGGATGGGTTAACGGAGCAGGCCGGCCACTTCGCCGGCTAGGGTGATGGTGCCGGCGGCTACGAAAGGCTCGCCGGTGGCATCGAAGGCCGAAAGAGCTTCGGATACACTGGGGTATACGCCCGCGAGCTTGTCGGCATCTACCAGGGCAGCGAGCTCCTCTGCCGGCAGGGCGCGATCAGAATCGGTCTGGGTCACGACTACACGAGGAAAGGCCGGGATCAGCACGTCGACGATACCCGCCACATCCTTGTCGGCCAGCGCGGCGCACAGCAGCGTGGGGCGATTCTCCACGCACGGGTCGATCTCGTCCAGCGCGCTCACAAAGTTCTCGCAGCTCTGAGGGTTATGGCAGGCGTCGATCAGCTTGAGCGGATCGGTTCCCAACACATCAAAGCGACCCGGCGTGGGACAGCCCATAAGCGAAGCATCAAGCGCCTCATGGTCGAGCTCGCGGCCCAGATAACCCTCACAAAGCATAATCGCGCACGCAGCATTCTGCGGCTGATAGGCGGGCTTGACCATGCTCGACGTATAAATCGCGCGCGACGTGGTGCAGCTAAACTCCACCGTATCGCCCACATGCGCAGGCATCTTGGTCGTGGAGTGGCTCACCACCAGCGGCACGACACCGCACTCGCGACAACGGGCATCCATCACGCGCTGAACGCTCGGCTCATGCGTACCCTCGCCCAGCACAACCAGGCGTCCGGGCTTAATGACCGCAGCCTTCTCCCCCGCAATGGCCTCGAGCGTGTCACCCAGGATGCGCGTGTGATCGAGCCCGATGCCCGTAATGGCAACGGCGACGGGATCGGTCGCACTCGTGGCGTCCCAACGGCCGCCCATGCCAACCTCGAGCACGGCAATGTCCACCGCGGCCTCGGCAAACACGACAAGCGCGGCAGCCGTCAGCAGGTCAAACGGCGTGATGGTATAGGCGCGCTCCCCCGCCGCCACACGACGAGCATTCACGCGATGCCCCGCCTCGACGGCGGCAGAAACGCCACGGGCGAATGCCTCATCGCTCACAACGCGCCCATCGACCTCCATGCGCTCGGGATAGCGTACAAGCTGCGGCGACGTATACAGCGCGGTCTTTAACCCCTCGCCACGAAGGATGGCAGCCGAAAAACGCGTGGTCGAAGTCTTACCATTGGTACCGGCGACCTGAATGCAATCAAAATACTCGTCCGGACGCCCCAGCTCATCAAGCATATCGACAACCGTCTCAAGCAAAGGACCAGCATCCCCAGAAATCCGCCCCGTATCAGCAGCAAGCCCAACAGCCTCATCAAACGAAAGCAAATCAAACTCAAAAGGAACGGTATACAAGCCGGAACGCTTAGGCATTTTTAGAACCGCCATTCATAGAAAAATAAAACAGTATAGGTTGAGGATAGTCAGCGAAAACGCCTCTGATGAGCCAAGGTGCCGTGAAACAAGGGCGCATAGGGCTTATGCCCATGCGCCCGAAGTTGAACGGCAGATTGGCCATCAGAGGCGTTTGCAGCGTCGAGTCAGCCGCCGTTCGTTAGAACGGCGGAATAGGTGTCCGCAGTAGCGAGCAAAGCGTCGGGACGCGCCCCCGAGTAAACCTTACGAGAAGTCAGCAACCTGAGCAGTCAGCGCCGCCAGGATCTCCTTGAGCTCAGCTGCACGGTCCCTCTTCTTCTGGACCACCGCGGG
>CAJMPY010000018.1 GCA_905215385.1 uncultured bacterium
GGGATTGGTCAATCTCGGCCGACTATATTTGGCTAATATTTTCCGACGCTAACACCGGTCCCCAATTCAGCACCGGCCCCCGCTCCCGCAGCACCGACCATCCCCGGGGACTTCCCCATCGATTTCGCGACCGAGGTCTTCTGCCCTAGCCCGCTGCTGCACCAGCTGTCGACTTATCTCCCCTACGGCGCTGACACCCTCGGCATCGTCGGCGAGTACTACTGGATTGCTCGCGAGCGCGGTACCATCGAGGCCGGCCGTAACCGCGCGAGCTTCCCCCTGCGCTACACACAGGCCGGCAAACGCCACGAAGTCACCGTACGCATTCGCCGCAACACCACCGGCGGCCTCGGAGCCACCTGGACCATCGACAAGGTCGAAGCCCCGGTCGAGTAAAAAACGGCCTCGGATAGCCAATTGACCATCCGAGGCCGTTTGAATTGTGGCCTTTTAGTTGTCATCGGCGCATATAGACACCAGAGAAGCAAGCTCATCCTCAAGTTGCGGAGCAAAGTATCTAAAAGAAACCTGCGCTCCAGTCGGTATCGACTCAATCATATTCGCAGCATTATCTGAAACTCGGTACGATGCAGTTTCACCTGTCTTCAAATCCTCTATTGAGCAGACAGCGTCTTCAGCATCAATCGACCTAAGCACGCCTTTTCCTTGTAACATCACATCGGCATGCCCGCCAGCTATTTCTAATGAACCTGAGTCTGTCGCAGTCACTTCTCCGGAACCTCCGCGCGATATCTCTTCCTTTGTTGAACAGCCCACCAATGAAGCCATCAGCACCAAAGACAGAGCTAGACGAATCGCCCTACTTCGAAAAAGTCGTTCCATAAGTCCACGCATAATAGCTCTGATCATACTTCAGGAAGGATAAAGATGAATTCCAGCCGTCCGCTATGCCAATCATCTGCCTTGTCTCTCCAGTTTTCTTACCAGTAAGTGTGGCGTAAGCCTCCGCTGTTACAGAATGGGCTGATCCGTTGTACAAACTCGCATGTAAAACATTCGGTCTATTAGAGTTAATCTCATTTTGAATGCTCGCGATAGCCGGAGAGGAGACAGTGCGGGCGATAAGAGTACTTCCTCTGCTTGCGCAGTAATTTGTAAACCCCGTTGCACAGGTTGATATCGGCGTTCCGCCCAAAACAACGCCGGGAACAGTCTGTTCTTCATCGGAAAGAGCATGGGTATTGGTGTAATTCCATATCTGCATATATTGCGAAGGGTCGCTATATAAATTGGCAATGCCATACAGTTCCGCAACGTTCGAAAATGCTGTCACCATACAAGCATAGTGGGCAGTAAGCCTCTTAATCTCGCTTTCATCATATGACATAAACTGAGAAATGGAACGAAATCCAGATACTGTGTAATCCTGCATTTGAGTTGCGTAAATTACGACATCGTTCCAGCTTGAAGGTTTATTCGATAAAACGACAGGCCGTCCTTCTATGGAAACAGCCGGGATTGTTCGTCCGCAATTTGTTGTTATTGAACCGTCCAAAGATTGCACACCGAATTCGAATGGATTGATCATTACGACTGGGTTATTGAAAGAATAAGACTCAACACCAAGATCTCCTCCCCGATCCATAGGGCTGACTAAGCCATCTCCAAAACGATATCCCGTAAGTATTTCATCATCTGAAGCATCTAAAACCAAATAGCCCGCGGCTCTATTGAATGTCACAACCGGAACAATGTAGCCAAGCGGGGACCCATCAACGTCTACAAAAGGAATAGGGTCAGAAGGCGTATACGAAGAGCCGAGGAGTCCCTTTATATATTTATCGGCAAGCTCTTGCGCAATTTCTGAAGTAAATTGTATCTGCTCACCATCAATATTGCCCGTCGAAGCAAAAACCTCTTTCGGACGTGCGGCCAAGGCGACAATTGAAGACGCGACAAGTTGCAGAAAACGACGACGCGAAAGCATATGTTCTTCTTTCTAGAGGATAGAGGAGCGACTTATAAGATACTCCTATTCTATAACCTTTTTTGTAACGTTACAGCACTGGTTATATTTCAATTCGATTTGCTTATGTCCTTGCAACCCAATACGTCTTTACGTTTTAAACGGAATTAGAAAATCACTCATAGCAAAAACGGGCTTTAATCCCAAAGAGATGACTTTGATTATGAATCAAACCAGCAGCCAGGGCATAGTTGCAGTGCAATTGCTACAAGAAAGGCCGCCCTTGCTGGCGGCCTTTCTACTTGCTACTAGTCACGCGTGAGCTTGCGGTGAATACGATGCGGCTGGGCTGCGTCCTCGCCCAGGCGCTCGATGCGGTTGGCCTGATAGGCCTCGAAGTTACCCTCAAACCAATACCAGTTGCCCGGGTTCTCATCGGTGCCCTCCCACGCCAGGATGTGCGTGGCAACGCGGTCCAGGAACATACGATCGTGGCTAATGACCACCGAGCAGCCCGGGAACTCGAGCAGCGCCGCCTCGAGCGAGGACAGCGTCTCGACGTCGAGGTCGTTCGTGGGCTCGTCGAGGAGCAGCAGGTTGCCGCCCTGCTTGAGCGTAAGCGCCAAGTTCAGACGGTTGCGCTCGCCACCGGAGAGCACGCCGGCGCGCTTCTGCTGGTCCTGACCCTTAAAGCCAAAGCTCGCCACATAGGCGCGGCTCGGGACCTCGGTCTCGCCGACCATCATGTGGTCCAGGCCGTCCGAGACGACCTCCCACAGGTTCTTGTCGGAGTCGATGCCGGAGCGGTTCTGGTCGACGTAGCTGATCTTGACGGTCTCGCCCACTTCGAGCTCGCCCGAAGTCAGCGGCTCCAGGCCCACGATGGTCTTGAACAGCGTGGTCTTACCGACACCGTTGGGGCCGATCACGCCCACGATGCCGTTGCGCGGCAGGGTGAACGAGAGGTCGTCGATGAGCACGCGACCGTCGAACTCCTTGTGCAGGTGATGAGCCTCGAGTACCTTATTGCCCAGACGCGGGCCCACAGGAATACGGATGTCGGTCCAATCGAGCTTCTGGCTTGCGCGTGCCTCGGCCTCCATCTCCTCGTAGCGAGCCAGACGGGCCTTGTTCTTTGCCTGACGGGCCTTGGGCGAGCTGCGCACCCACTCGAGCTCGGCCTCCATGCGCTTGGCGAGCTTGGCGTCGCGGTTACCCTGAGCCTCGATACGGGCGGCCTTGGTCTCCAGATACGTGGAGTAGTTGCCCTTGTAGGGATAAAGGTGACCGCGGTCGACCTCGCAGATCCACTCGGCAACGTTATCCAGGAAGTACCGATCGTGTGTGACGGCAAGCACCGCGCCCTGGTAGTTGTGCAGGAAGTGCTCGAGCCACAGGATCGACTCGGCGTCCAGGTGGTTCGTGGGCTCGTCGAGCAGCAGCAGATCGGGAGCCTCGAGCAGCAGCTTGCACAGGGCCACGCGGCGGCGCTCGCCGCCGGAAAGCACGTTGACCGGCATGTCGGAATCGGGCAGCTGCAGGGCGTCCATGGCCTGGCCGAGCTTGGAATCGATATCCCAGCCGTCGGCGGCATCGATCTCGTCCTGGAGCTTGCCCATCTCGGCCATGAGGGCGTCCATGTCGCAATCCGGGTCGCACATCTCCTCGCCGATCTTGTTGAAGCGATCGACCTTTGCGATCATGTCGCCAAACGCCATGCGCACGTTCTCGATGACGGTCTTGTCGTTGTCGAGAGGCGGCTCCTGCTGCAGAATGCCCACGGTGTAGCCGGGAGTGAGCCTGGCATCGCCGTTGGAGACCTCCTCGATACCGGCCATGATCTTGAGCAGGGTCGACTTGCCCATACCGTTGGGGCCCACGACGCCGATCTTGGCACCGGGATAGAAGCTCAAGGTCACGTCGTCAAGGATCACCTTGTCGCCATGAGCCTTGCGAGCCTGATACATCTGGTAGATAAACTCCGCCATTTGCCTGTTTTATCCTTTCTACCTGCTGTTTCCCTATTCTTGTTTTCGTTTTAGTGGAAACGAAATGAGGTAACCAGCTCTGAAACTAAACGAAAAAGGGGCATGGTTGCCCACACCCCCTAATACTACCTGGGAAAAGTCCCCCGGAACATACTATGAACTGCGTACGCTAGTTTTCCGCAACCTTAACGAGCGGCTCGCTGCGATTTGCGCCACAACAGATACGAGTAGACGTAGACGGCTCCAACCGAACCAAACGCCAGAACCGCAATCACCGCGGCGACGACTTCACTCGAAAGCACGCTGCCTGCCACGCCCATCACAATCAGGCCAATACCCAGCACCATAAAGCAGGCGCCGCCAAAACGCTGCGTACGGCGCCAGTTCTCGGGATCGGCAAGCGCCCAAGGTGTCTTGATACCGAGCGTATAGTTCTGCTTCACACGCGGCAAGTAGTTGCCTACGCCGATGAACAGCAAACCGACAACACCGGAAATCAGCACGTTAACCGAACCGACCGCCGGCACCACGCCCCAGACCGTAAGCTCTCCCAGCCAGCTTATGGCGCACATGAACAAGGTGAAGGCGATTACGAAGCCCTGATAGAACTTGCCCGAGGTTCGATATGCCTCGCCTTTGGGGTCGATGCGCGGCACCACGCAGAACATTGCGAGAAGCGCCAGAGGCAGCGCGCCGAGCGCGGAGGCCATCCAGCTAGGACCCCAACCGTCGACGGCGCCGTTCGCGCCCCAGTGCGTGGGAATCTGCGCAGGCAAGCTCGGCATCACCATGAGGTGCGCTACGACATTGGCGACACACAGAGCGACCAGCGCAATCCACACGCGCGACGATACCCCCGTGGGGTGAATGCCCTTGTTTTCGTTATTCATCCTTATCACCTTCAGTGTTTGTAAAGCCCATAAACCAGCCAATTAAATCCTGCATGACGGTGGTGTTTAAGCTGTATACGATGTTTTGGCCATGGCGCTCGTCGGTCACCAACCCGGCATTTTTGAGCGTCGCCAAGTGATGGCTTAGCGACGGCTTACTGATATCGAAATGCTCGGCAAGCTCCCCCGCCGTGCAATTGCCCTCGCGCAGCAACTCCAAAATGCGCCGTCGCGTTGGATCGGCAAGCGCCTTAAAACCCTCTCCCGGCATAAGACCTCCTCTCATCATCTCTCATGACGCGCACACTATACTCGATATTTAGATGTTTGTCTAACTGTCTAATCTTGTACTCAAAAAAATAGCCGCCTCCGCGTAATGCGAAGACGGCCACTTCTCACGCTACAAACGTGTTTGGGAGTTGGCCAACCCGCTGCAACGGGTGCCATCTGCTTCATCTTATGCGAATCACTGCCTCATTTCAACAAGCCCCTAGGGCTCAAATGGAATCGCGATAATACCTATAATGGCGATAGCTAAAACACGATTCGCTTCCCCATCGGAGGATGTCTATGACCGAAACTGCTGCACTCGTCGAGACACGCGACACCAAGCTCGAAATCATCATGGGCCGCGAGGCACTCGACAAGCTCGCCGATGCCACGGTGCTGGTACTCGGCTGCGGAGGTGTGGGCTCTAACTGCTGCGAGGCACTTGCCCGTGGCGGCATTGGTCATTTCGTCATTCTGGACAAGGACATCATCGCGCCCAGCAATATCAATCGCCAGGCCATCGCCTTTCATAGCACCGTCGGCAAGCGCAAGGTTGACGTGATGGAAGCCATGATCCACGATATCAATCCTGCCGCCACCGTCATCAAGCGTACCGAATACCTGCTGAGCGACAACATCGATGATTTCTTCGCGAGCGTTTTGGAGCAGACGGGCGGCAAGCTCGACTACGTCGTCGACGCCATCGACACCATCTCGGCCAAGCTCACCATTGCCAAATATGCTCAGGACCACGGCATTCGTTTGGTTAGTTCCATGGGCGGGGCCAACAAGCTCCATCCCGAGTGCCTCCGCTTTGCCGACATCTTCGATACGGTACGTGACCCCATGAGCCGCATTATGCGCAAAGAATGTAAGAAGCGCGGAATCAAGAGCCTACACGTACTGTTTAGCTGCGAGGAATCGGTTAAGACACAGCCCCGCGATCCTTCCAACATCCACGAGCGCACCGAGCTGGGAACCGCCAGCTTTATGCCGCCCATCATGGGTCAGATGATTGCCGGCGAGGTTATCCGCCAGATTAGCGGGCGCGGGTGCGAGCGCGTGCGCGCCGATGGCCAGCGCTTGGACTAGCAGGGTGCGCCACGATGAAGCTGCAGCTGTTTGATGTGCACTGTCATCTCGATTTAATGGCTCACCCGGACGCCGTTGCCGATGAGGCAACGGCGCTGGGCCTGGTTCTATTTGACTGCGGCGTCGATCCGCACGACTTTGCACGCGCCAAGAAGCGCGCCTGCAGCCGTTCAAATATTTTTGCCGGCATCGGCCTCCATCCCTGGTGGCTCGCCGACGGACGATGTGGTCCTGCCGAAGTCAATCTGCTTTGCGAAGTCGCTGACCAAGAGCGCTATATCGGCGAGGTAGGACTCGACTTTTCCGCGCGCTTTGCCGGAAGCGAACCGCTACAAATACAGACATTTGACCGGCTCTGCGATGCGCTCGTGCAGCATCCTCTTACCGGGCGCGTAATATCAATTCACGCCGTTCGTTCGGCGGGAACCGTACTGGACGTCCTCGAATCGCATGGACTACTCATCCCAAACTCCGACTCCCCCGTTATCATCTTCCACTGGTTTAGCGGCACTTCGGACGAACTCGTCCGCGCGCGTAATGCGGGCTGCTATTTTTCCGTCAACGAACGCATGCTCGCATCTAAACGAGGACGCGAATACACACGACAGATTCCACTCGACCGTCTACTGCTCGAGACCGATGCGCCGGCCGAGCCAAACACAGAAACAAGCGCGCAATCGCTCATCAGATCGCTCACAAGGACCTCAGAACGCATCGCCTCGCTCAAAAAATGTGACATAAAGCACATCGAATCGGCAGTTTTAGCAAATGCGCGCTCTGTTTTTGACCTTCGCTAACCCCTGTGGGCAAAAATGCCAAGGGACATGCGAATCGCACAACGCAGTCCTTATTGGAAGGCGGTACAGTTCGGCGGCATTACACCAATTCGTGCATGAGATCACGGTTGCGTGTATACAATTCGTCAAAGATATGACGACGCGACGCATATAGCTCGTGGGCAGTCATATCGGGCACGATTGTTTGCGCAACGCCAAGGACTCGGGCGAGTTCATCCCATGATGTATAGGCGCCACCTGCGAGAGCTGCCATAATAGCATCACCGAAGCATGCGCCCACCGTAACCTTGGCAACCGAGACCTCGCGCCCGCATACGTCGGCGATAGCTTGCATCCAAATTGGATTCTTGGTTCCACCTCCGACAAGCATAATGCGCCCAATTGGCAGTCCATGCTCTCGCTCGATAATGTCGACATGGGATGCAACGGTATACGCGACGCCTTCCAAGGCGGCGCGAACCATATGGGCTCGCGTATGCCTTCCGGTCAGGCCAAAGAAGACGCCACGCGCCTCGGGATCGTTGAGCGGAGTACGCTCCCCCGCAAAGTACGGCAGACACAGGAGCCCATCGGCACCCGGCGCCACATCGGCGGCATCATGCGCCATAACCGAATATGCATCGGGGCCACCGTGGCCCTCGGCCTCTACCGCGTCGCGATACAGCTCTTGGCGCAGCCACGATGTGAGTGCACCCGCTGTATTGGTCCCCGCGCAGATCCCGTAAGTTCCGGGAATGATAAACGTCCCTGGCCACAGGCGAGCATCATCGACCATATGATCAGCTAAGTAGATGAAATACGCCGTGCTCCCCAACTGAACCATCATATCGCCGGGACGGAATACACCCGTCGAAATGGCCTCGGCACCAGAGTCGCCCGTTCCCACCAAGACAGGTGTCCCTGCCACGAGCCCCGTCGCCTCAGCCGCACGCTGCGTAATCACCCCGGCAATATCGGTAGCCGACATTACCTCCGCCATCTGGTCAGGCCGGCAGAAACGAGCACATTCCCGAGCATCAACCTTCCAAGTGTAGCGATCGTATAGGGGAAGAAAATCCTCCGCCAAATAACGGTCCACCGTAAAACGCCCCGTCAACTTCGCGCACAGAAACGATGACGCCGTCAGGAACTTCGCGGCACGTTCGTGCACCTCGGGCATATTCTCCTTAAACCACAAGATCTTTGGAGCAATATCTGACGAACAGGGATCGTGCCCGAAAAGCTCGCGTGCGCGATCTGGCCCATATTCGGAAAGAAGCTCGTCAATCTGCGGCTTCGAACGTGCATCGACTCCATATAAAATCGCGGGTGCCAGCGCGTTGCACTCGGTATCGACCGGTACGCAGTCGCAACCCAATGCGGAAAGGCCCACGCATCCAATCTGCGCCGCATTAACCCCCGATCGCACCACCAGCTCGCGCGACAAGCGGCAAAAATCTCCCCACCAAACTGCCTCCGCATCATGCTGGTACCATCCATCACGCGGGTTGTCCGTCTCGTGTCCACAAGAGGCCTGGCAAACGATATTGCATCGATCATCGATTAAAACGCCTTTAGAGGCGCTTGTCCCAATATCAATACCCAGATAGAACGCCATAGGTGCCTACTCCCCTCGCGCCGTACGAGCGGCAGCCATAAAACGAACTACCCGCTCAACATCAACCGGGGCATCCAGCTTTCCGTCGCGCTTTAAGCAGGTGCCGACAAACGCGCCATCGTAGTGAGCAAATACGTCAGCCACGGTATTTTCGCGACAACCGGTGCCACATACCACAGGCACTTCGCCAACACGCTCGCGGACCTCATCGGCAAGCTCGCCCGAAGCACCACGACCGGCAGCCGAACCGCCGATGACCATCGCATCCGGTAGGCAATTAAAGAGAAGTGAATCGGCAATGTCCGCAGTCGTGCGGTCGTTGAGATAAACCTCCCCCTCGCTCGTGATGAAGTGAAAAAGCTTGAGGTCGTCCAGGCGCAGCGCCGTCTTGCGACGCATGGTGTGAGCGAAATCTCGGTTAATCAGCCCGAGATCACCGGCCCAGGCACCGCAAAAATTGCAGCGCGTGAACTGCGCATCGACGGCAGCGCACAGCTCGATTGTGGCATCACCATCGTAAATAGCTTCAGCTCCCCAAGGGGTCGACAAATCATGGGACAGAACCCCGATTACATAGCCCATCGATGCAAGGGTTGAGGGAGAAACGTGCTGCTCATAGGGCATCGAGAGCTCATTGGTAATCAAAATGCCATCGACACCGCCCCGTTGCAACGCTTCGAGATCGCGCTTGGCGGCTTCCACGACCTGCGACACGCTTCCGCCCGGGTAATACAGTGGATCGCCCGGCAGAGGACGCAGGTGCAGCATTCCGATAACCGGCTTTTCGGTCTTGAACATCGAGGTTAGAAACGACATAGCGTGCTCCTTCATAGGGTTATTGCAGGGACGTTACTCCCCCAGCACCTCGACGTACACTTTTCGCTTCTGCGGACCGTCAAACTCCGCAAGATAGATGTTCTGCGCACCTCCACACACGATGTGGCCATCTTGGACGGGAAAGAAGCAGCTGTTTCCACAAATCATGCTCTTGATATGCCCACAGGAGTTGTTGCCGGTGGCTCCATAGCTCGGCAGGAAGTGTGCATGCGCATAGGGGGCATCTAGCGGGGCGATGCGATCAAGCGTCTCCATAAGATCCGTCTCCACGCAGGGCAGCCCCTCGTTTACCACGATTCCACAGGTCGTATGCGACAAAATAATCGCTGCCAAGCCATTCGTCACCGAGCTGCGTTCAATGGCAGCGTGCACGTCTTCGGTAATATCGATGAACTGGTCCGGAGCAGTCGATAGATAGCTCAATGTCTCGAGCGTCACCATGTTCACTCATCCCCTTCAAGAAAACGCAGGGCATTACCCCAGTAGAGCCTTTCTCGCGCATCATCGCGCATGGACACGGTATCGAGCGCCCGTTTGAGTTTGAACGCACGGAAGCGCGGCGTATTGCTGGCGAACATCACTTGATGCGATAGCGCGCGCTCATACCACAGCGGCCCCATATCGACCGTGAAAAGACGCTGCATCATCTCCTCGGGCGAATCGATGTAAGTGATAGAGGTGTCCGTGTAGCAGTTGGGATACTTGAGCAGCATCGCCACGGTCTCGCGCACCCAGGGCCAGCCAAAGTGGGTCAAACTAAAACGCACATTTGGATGCGTTGCGATTGTGTGCTCAAATACAAGCGGATTACTGCGCGAGAGCTCTGCGCCCGGCTCCCAAGACATACCGGCATGGAAAACTACCGGCTTGTTATAGCGCTCGCACAGCTCGTAAAGCGGCTCGGCCACGGCATCATCGGGAGCAAAACCCTGCTTTGCCGGATGCAGGCAAAGCCCCTTTGCCCCCAACTCGGTAAAGGCGCGCCCCAATTCGTCTGCGGCACCGCTCACCTGCGGATCTACGCTCGCAAATCCCCACAGACGATCGGGATGCGCGGCAACCAGCATGGCAATCTGGTCATTGGTGCCAAAATGCCCTCCGCATGCCGTGGTTACATCGAGCGGCATGAGCACGCTCTTCTGCACATCGCAGACGTCCATCTCGACTTGAAGCTCATCCCAATCCATGGGGCCCATATGCCCCATACCAAATTCTCGTGACCAAAAACCGAATCCATCAGGCTCATCACCCGGCGTATAGATCTCGCCGTAGAGCATGGGCTGGACCAACATGTCGATAACCATTTCGCACTCCTTTCCAAGCATTTGACCCTAGTACGGCTCAAAAGAGCCGATGACGCGGGACGAAAGCTCGGCGCCCGCCTTCATACACGCCGGAATATCAAGGCCATCAATCACGCCCTTGGTAAACCCGGCGATATACGAGTCACCGGCGCCCACGGTGTTAACGACCTTCTCCGCCGGTACGATCCCGCACTCATAGAAGCGTTCGCCGTCAAAGGCAATGCTTCCCTTCTCGCCAAGCGTGGCAACTGCCACCCGCGGCCCCAACTTCTGTACGTGACGTACCCAATCACGCAGCTCCGGAGTGTCCTCTTCAAACGACATAAACGCATAGTCTACGTAAGGAAAATGAGCCTCGCAGGCATATTCGGGATCCTGGCTGAACACCGAGAAGTCCATAACCACCGTCTTGCCCGCATCATGCCATTCGGGCAGGAGGTCCAAACAATTGCCAAACAGGTCGGTATGAATGATGTCATGCTCTAGGATAAACGCCCGGTCATCTTCATTCGGTCGATATGTCTCCATAACACCATCGATTGCCTCGAGATGCACGCGATCGACGCCGTCTTTCAATGCCATGAGCATCACCGAGGTGTCGCCATCCTCCACCCGCAGATGTGAGATATCGAACCCCTCAGCGGCCAGCGCCTCTCTCATCTTGTCTCCGTACTCGTCCTTGCCGACAACCGACACGGCGGATACCGAAACTCCCATTCGTGCAAGATGGATACCCCAGTCAATGCCATTACCAGTCGGATAGAACACGCCGATGTTTTGATAGACGTCCGCACAGCAAAAACCAGCCGCGCACGCTTTAATACCCATGGTCTTCTCCAATGTTCAAAAGGGGACCCACCACATGGCGAGCCCCCTTTTCGCGTTTCGCTTATTGTTTTGCATCGGCCGTCCAAAGCCTCATAGCCAGACCGCCGTACGCTTTCTTAAGCTATTCGACGATTGGTGCTCCGTGGCCCCAAGAACCTTCCATGCCGCACACGGTCGAGGCAAACCCGGCAGCAAAGTCGAGCGCACGCTCGATGGCCTCGGCGCCATCTTCACCACGCTTGGCGGAATCGAGATAGCACATCAAAAACGAGGTGAGGAACGAGTCGCCCGCCCCCATGGTGTCCTTCATGTCCGTTACCGGTTTAGCCAGCTGGCGGTAATAACGCTCGCCGTCGTAAGCAATGCAGCCCTCGGCGCCCGCCGTAGCCGACACAAAACGCGGACCCAAGCCCTTCACCCATGCCAGACGCTCGCGAATCCCGTCCTCACTCGCGGCATCCGCCGCACTAAAGAAAGCGAAATCGACGTAGGGCGCAATCTGCTCGTAGTACTCGTCGGTGGAGTCGTCCGAAAAGTCAAAAGAGACCGTGACGCCCGCAGCCTTCAGCTTGGGCAGCTCGCGCTCGGTAAAGCAATAGTTGCCCGAATGAACCACATCGAACTGCTTCATGTACGAAAGGTCAAAGCGATCGAGGACATAGCGCGCATCGCCACGGATACCGCCCTCGTTGGAGCCAAGGAAGACACGGTCACCGTCAACGACGGTGACGCGAGCCGCTCCGTTCTCGCCAATCATCTGCTCGCACTTGTCAAGCTCGATACCCTCATCCTCGAGGCTTGCAATGACATGCTCGGCAGCGGCGTCATTGCCAAAAATGCCCATGTATGCGGAGCGTGCGGCACCGCATTTCTTGGCATAAACGGCGAAGTTCACCGCATTGCCGCCAGGATACATGGTATGGATATGCTCGTAGCGATCGACGACGTTGTCGCCAAATCCGAGCGCGTTAACGTTAAATGCCATGGCCTTTGTCCCTTCTAGTACTCGACAACACCCATATAGCGACGGAAATCGGGATCGTGATCAAACACCTTGCCGCGTGCAGCACGCAGCTCGCAGTTCATGGCATAGAACAGCACCGGGTCCAGATAGGCACGGACGCTCGCCGGCACGGCTTCCATACCGTACTCCTTGGCATCGAGCACCATCAGCGTATCGGTATGCGTCTTAAGGAACGCCAGGGCGCGCTCGTCCATAGCACGGCACTCGCTGGAGCCCATCTGCAGGAAGTAAAAAACGCCATCCTGAGTAGCCTCGAAGGGGCCATGGAAGTACTCGGCAGAGTGGATGTAGCTGCAGTGCTGCCACTGCATCTCCATAAGAGAGCAGATAGCGAAACCGTAGGTCTGGCTAAAGTTGGGACCGCTGCCCAGAATATAGAAGAACTCGTGCTCCTGGCAAAGCTTGGCAAAGCGATCGCCCAGCTCGGCATTTACCTTCTCGCGTGCCGGGGGAAGAATCTTATCCATCTCGGCGATACCGGCATACATATCGGCAAGATCGGCGTAGCCCTCCTGCTGATCGAGCAGCTCTGCCGCAAGCGACAGCGAAATACCAGCGGGGACCTCGGCCTGCGGCACACCCTCGCCCCACGGGTAGACCCACGTGGTCCACTTGCCGGAGTCGATCTTAGATCCAGCGTTGTCGGTCTGGGCGATCACCGTAGCGCCGGCAGCAAGGGCAATCTCGCAGCCCTCGACGACCTCGGGGGTGTTGCCACTGTGGCTACAAGCGATGACCAGGGACTTCTCGCCCAGACGACGCGGACGCATAATGTCGAATTCACGCGCGGTATAGATATACGAAGTGAAGGTGGTTGCCTCGCGCTGCAGAAGCTCATGAGCCGGGATCAAATCGATCATGGAGCCACCGCAAGCAATCCAGTAGACGCTGTCGAACTTGCCCTTCTCGGCAATTGCCTCTTTGATCAGATCGTGTGCGTTCATATCCAGTTCCTTTCTTGTTTGGTCCGCAATCAATGAGATTGGCTGCGTGGCCGATAGTTGTTTTAGTCAATCAGATATTTCTCGAATGCGGCCATGTTCTTGGCATCTGCCGCCGCCGGGTCATCGTAGTAACGACCGTCCGTGATTTCCTGGCCCAGCATGCCGTCAAAACCATGGGCGTTGAGCGTGGCGACGAAGGCGTCCATATCGTGCTTGCCATCGCCCCACACCAGATGGCCATACGGGTCACCGTCGATAAAGTGCATCTCGTGAATTGCCCCATCACCAAAGGCGGCAAACCAGTCCTCGAGCGTCTCGCCTGCAACGCCCATCGCGGTTGTATCAACCATGGGCTGTAAGTACGGGCTCGCGACCTCGTCAATCATGCGCTTCGCATCGGAAACCGTCGTCACAAGGTTGCTCTCCTCGGGACGCAGGCTTTCCATCGTAAGCACCAGACCGTGCTCGCCGGCATACTCCGCTAGAATGGACAAGTGCTCGCGGCTGCGCTTCCAGGCTTCCTCGCGATCCTCGTCCCAGTCGCCCCAGCCCGAGTTGACGGACATACGGTCGCACCCAAGTACCTCGGCAAGCTCAATGCCGTGCTTAAAGTACGCCAGGCTGCGCTGTTCATGCAGCGGCTTGCGTGCGCAGTATTGCCAAGGATAGACAACATTCTCGGGGCACAGAGTACGATACCTAAGCCCACGGTCTGCAGCCTTTTTCGCCAGGACCTCAGCCTCAAAGTAGCCCGTGTGGTCGAGCGTCACATGCGGCTCCGCACACCACAGCTCAATGGACTCAAAGCCCAAACGCTGCTGCGCGTCAAGGAAGTAATCGAGCGACCACATGATGTAGTGGATATTCATGCCCGCAATCTGTTCGCGGCGCAGCGTCGGTTTGGATTCAGACACCTTATGCCTCCTTATTTCGATCGAACACGATTTGTCCGTCCGACATCGTCATATCAACCGCAAGATCGCGTGCGTCGCGATAATCGAGGTCGAACACATCCCGATCGAGCACGCAGATATCGGCAAGCTTGCCAACCTCAAGCGTACCCAGCTCGTCTTCGCGCATCAGATCGTACGCGCCCCCGGCAGTCCAAGCGCGCAAGAGCTCGACAAGCGTCAGCACGTTGGCCTCATTCACGGGCAGTCCATCGTCGAAGTATCCGCCGCACGCGCTGTAGATTGACTCGCCCAGGCTCGGAATCAGCAGCGGCAAATCCGTACCACAGCACACCGTGCATCCGGAATCTTCCATGCCGCGGCGATTCCAGCTGTGTAAAAGTCGCGTCTCGCCAATTTGTCGACGCATCATCGATAGGCAATCCTCGCGCCGGTCCAGCGTCAGAATCTGCGGATAGACCTCGCAAATTCCACCTAACTTGCCAAACTCGATAAGATCGGTCGGGTCAGAGTTCTCGAGATCGGTAATCGCATGGCGGCGAAGCATCCGTCCATGTTCGTCTCGAGGCAGCGAGGCATAGAGCGCCACGGTGCGACGAACGGCGCCATCTCCCTGGCAATGCAAGGAATATCGGAAGCCGTCAGCATCAATTGCACGTAGCTCGTTCTCAATCAGATCCCACTCGGGCTCCTCGACGACCGTCTTGCCGGCGGCTCCCGCATCGGCCGTGTCCTCATAGGGGTCAATCATCTCGGCAAGCCCCGCCCATACGCCGCGATCGGTCATACGGTTGAAGCCAGAAAAACGAACGAACGGTCCCCGGAAGCGCTCTCGTGCCTCGCGGGCATATGCCAGATTTGCACCAGCGCCCACCGGCTGCGACATCATAGAGACGCGAACCGTCAGCTCACCAGATTCCTCACGGCGAGCCATTTCGTCGGCAAAGCCGTAGTAGTCATCAAACGCCATCTCCTTGATGGCGGTAACGCCGCGCTCGTTAAGCATGCTCATGTAGTCCGAATACCCCGCACGTACCTCGGGCAGCGCGAGGAAATCGCTCATCATGCGCCAGATCTTCTCGGCATAGCACGCCTGCGGTGTAAAGCCGTATCGCGCACTGGCGGCAGCATTGAGAACGCAGGTCTCCGCACCCGGTGTAAAGCAGACGACAGGGATATCGCCAAAACAATCGTCAAACACAGCCGCCGTATTTGCGTTCTCGGCATCCGATGCCAGCGTTTCGGGTAGGTTGTGGCCAAAAGCCGCCGCGCAATCCGGATGATCTTCTTTCCATGCACGCAAGAGCGACACGGCCTCTTTGGCATCGGCGACGCCGGACAGATCAGACCCCAACGTCCGCAGCGCCCAGCCCGTATAGAAGGTATGCACATCGATCAGGCCAGGCATGACGGTGCGGTCGCCCAGGTCAACTACCTCGTCCGCTTGGGTCAAATACGAAGCTACCTCACACTTGGTGCCAACAGCCTCAATTCGATTGCCACGGACCGCTACGAAACCTTCAAACGGCAGGTCCCCCGTACCGGTAAAGACGCTCTTAGACGTCAGGACCGTCAAACGATCAGACATCACAACCACCTACACCGGAAGCATGCCAGAGATTGCCGTTACGATCAGGCCAAAGACGACCATGAAAATGAAGAACTTCCAAATGGTCTTCCACCATTGGCCAAACGAGATCTTTGCCACGGCAAGGCCGGCGACCGTCATGCCCGCCACGGGACTGATGGTGTTGATGGTCTGATTAGCAAACTGGAGCGCGGTAACGGCTGCCTCGGGATTGAGGCCCATAAGCTCGGTCAGGGGGCCCATAACAGGCATGGTGAGCGCCGCCAGGCCAGAACTCGAGGGAACCAGCAAAGAGAGCAGGCCAAGGACGATATACATAAACGTGGTGTAGACGGCGGCGGGTGCACCGGCGAGCGCAGTAGCGAGCGCCTGGAGAATGGTGTCGATGATCATGCCGCCCTCGGCGATGACCAGAATACCGCGAGCGATACCAATAACGATGGCGGCGTACGCAAAGTCGGCGAGACCTTTAACGAACTCCTCAGCAATCGTCTGCTGGTCAAGACCGCCCAGGATACCGGCAAGCAAGCCCATGCCAAGGAACACGGCGGAAATCTCATTCATGTACCAACCCTGGGTAACAAGACCCCAGACGATAATGCCCATACCGCAAGCAAAATCGATAAGCACGAGCTTCTGACGGATAGTGAACTCTTCCTCGATGGAGGCATCGGTCACGGAAAACTCGATACGCTTGAGCTTATCGTCCTCGTACGTAATGGACGACTCGGGGTTTTTCTTGACGCGCATGGCGTAGCGCATGGCCCATGCGATACCGACGGCAGTGAAGATGGCCCAAGAAACGGCGCGCAGCCACAGTTGCGGATTGCCCTCGATGCCGATAATGCCCTGTGCGATCAAGACGTTAAACGGGTCGATGGTCGAAGCACAATATCCCAGGTTAGGACCAAGGAAGCAGATGATGAATGCCGTCATCGAGTCATAACCGATACCCATCATGATGGGAATGAAGATGGCATAGAACGGCAGGGCTTCCTCAGACATACCAAACGTAGTGCCGCAAATGGACAGCAACGTCATCGTGATGGGAATGATGAGGATGTCCTTGTTCTTGAGCTTTTTAATCACACGGCTCATGCCGGCATTCAAAGCGTTGGTCTTGGTGATGATTGCGAACGATCCGCCAATCAATAAGACGAACGCAACGACGTCGGCAGCCTCTTGGATGCCCTTAGTGGGCGCTTGCAGGACCGCGAAGATATCCTGACCCAGATTGATGGTCTCGCCGGTCTCGGAATCGGTGTAGTTCTTATCGACCTGTTCATAGGTTCCAGCAACGGCGACTTCACGCTCGCCCGCCGCTGTCGAAATCGTCTTGCGCTGATACTGACCAGAGGGAACGATCCAAGTCAGGACCGCAAAGACAACGATCAGCAAGAACATGATCGTATAGACATGCGGTAATTTGAACTTAAAACGTCTGTTTGTCTTCTTCGCCTTCGTATCTGACATAGATACCTCCAAAGAACTCGAGACTGCATCGCATCTCGCTTCAACGTCTGCACAAGGCAAACGTTCTATGACGTTCTATAGATTACCAGCAGCTTTTCTCGTCATCAAGATAATTTCAAACTGATTGCCGCAACGCGGTTGAACGGTTGCGTTTGCGCCGTGAACGGTATGGAAACGCCCGGTGAGATGATCCACCGGGCGTCTCCATTCGCAATGTCCTAGATGTCAAAAACGTAGCGAGACCCAACGATCCGCTGACGACCGATGATAAACGGCCGCCGCTGCTCATCAAAGAAGAAGGCTTCCATATAAAACAAGGGTTCGCCAACGGGAACCGCCAGCAACCGAGCGACCTCGGGCGATGCGCACGCGATCTCGAGCGTGCACGGGTCGGTAAACGCAGGCGTCCGCCCCGTCCGGTTGCGCACGAACTCAAAAATGGATTGGTTAGATAGAGGCGCCGTTGATAGATAGGCGTTGTCCTCGTAAACGTATATGTTGTTCTCAAGCATGACAGGGACGCCATCGGCAGTACGCACGCGCTCAACGCAAATCAAGTCAGTTCCAACGGGAACACCAAAGAACTGTGCTTCGGTGGAATCCGCCGGCAGTATCTTTCTCGAAATGACACACGCCCCCGGTTCCATTCCGTTAGCGCGGCATGCGTCCGAAAAACTCTGGACGTCATCCTTCTGGCGAATCTTGCGCTTGAGCTTGGGGGCATTGACAAACGTGCCTTTCCCCTGTCGCTTCGTTAGATAGCCCTGTTGGACGAGCTCCTCAATAGCGCGTCGCACGGTAACGCGGCCAACTTTATAGCTCTCAGCCAATTCGAATTCGTTGGGTATCCGCGCACCTGCCTTGTAGGCACCGGAGTTGATTTCGTTTTTAATGATATCAATGACCTGTTGGTACAGCGGTATCGCTGCTTTACCGTCAGTTAGCCCTTCAGTCGGTGGCATATACCCTCTCCCAGCGCAATTACGTCTAAAACGGGCTTAAGGGCATTCAACAAGTCCTTAAGCCCGCATTAGCTTAAAGTATGCTAGGTGTCGCACCAAAATGTCGGGTATTTACTCATCGGACCCGAAAAACGCGCAACTAACGCGCTCTTACGCGAGTTCCAGCAGGTCCGGCAGCTGATCGATAATCTTATCCGCGGCGTCCTGACTAAAGCCAAAGCGCTCCTCGCGCTTGGCGATGACTGTCAGACCGGCGCGCTTGCCGGCAGTGATGCCAGGCACCGAATCCTCAACGCAGCAGCAGCGATTCGCGGGCAGCCCCAGCAGGTCCAGCGCATGCAGGTAGATGTCGGGCTCGGGCTTACTCTCCTTAAACTGCTCGCCGCTCACCACATACTCAAAGGCATCCGACAGCCCGCACGCGTTGAGCACTTCCTCGATGCTATCCATGGGAGACGAACTCGCCAGCGCCACACGGACGCCGCGGCGCGGCAGCTCTCGAATCGTATCAACGGCACCCGGGTTGATCAAAGCCTGATAGTCGCGCGGGCGCTTATGCGCCCACTCGTCCCAACGGGCCAACGCTTCCTCGCCAGTGAAATGCCCCCTACCGGCGCGCTCAAACCAATCGACCAGCATATGCAGGAAGAACTGATGTGAGGTGCCAACCTGCCCGTTTAGCTCCTCTTGGGTTAGATTCAGCCCAAGCTCCTTGGCAAACGCGGCGGTCTCCCCCAGGTAGTAATACTCGGTATCGACGATGACGCCATCCATGTCAAAGATAACGGCGTCGAACGGAAATGCAGACACGGCACCCTCCCTAACAAAAGGGCGCCCGCAAGCGGACGCCCGAACCATACACTATCGGCGATTCTAACCCAGCAGTTGGTCAAGTGCTACCGCGATACCGTCTTCGTTGTTGTTGGCGGTCACCATCTGGGCCACGGCCTTAACCTCATCGACGGCGTTGCCCATGGCAACACCGGTGCCGGCCCACTCAATCATGGACTTGTCGTTCTGGCCGTCGCCAAACGATACGACCTCACTGGCATCGATGCCGAGCTTGGGCAGGGCACCCTCGAGCGCACGGGCCTTATCGATACCGGGCGCCGTGTACTCAAAGTACCAGTCGGCCGTAAACATGCCCGAAAGCGTCTGGGTAAAGGGCGCATACATTTCCTCGTAATGCGCCTGCAGGTAGGTCGGATCGCCCGCCGTCAGCAGCTTGTCCACGGGATAAGCATCAGCGACCTCATGCAGGCTCTCCACCTCGCGAATCTTAAGATCGCACGCGTCGCGCTCATACTTGACGATATTCTTCTGTGAGCCGTCAGGCAGCGTGATCATGCAATGGTACGAGTCCTCGACGTGCAAATCGCGACCGAGCGAAATCATAGGGATCACGTCAAAATTACGCAGGTGATCAATCAGGCGATGCAATTCGTCGGCAGGCATAGCCTGATCGAACAGCACCTCGTCGGTCTGGGCATCAACGACGTGTGCGCCGTTAAAGGCCACCAGCAGACCGTCATGGTTTTGAAGGTCGAGCTCTTGCGCCAAGGCGCGCAGCCCCCATGCGGGACGGCCCGAAGCCAAGATGAGCTTAATGCCCGACTCCTGCGCCGCGAGCAGCTTCTCGCGCGTACGCGGGCCGATGACCTTTTGGTCGTTGGTGAGCGTACCGTCGATATCCATTGCGATGGCTTTGATTGCCATATATGCCTCCCTGTCATTGAACAACCTTGTCTGAGCCATCATACAGAACACCCACGGCGGCGCTGTTTGCAACGGGAAAAATGTCATATTGTCCCAAACATGAACGGCGCGCCTTCGACGATTGCGATGCCCGTCGAGGCGCCTCCCGATACATTCCATCCTATCCAAATAGCAAGGGGCCCGTATCCCAACGGATACGGGCCCCTTTCAGCCATAAGCCAACTCGGCCGTAAAAACTACTTGCGATGAGCGCGATAGAACTCGATGAGCGCCTGGGTCGAAGCGTCCTGCTCGGCCTTGGCGGCGTCGTCGTGGAAGGCCGGGGTGATCTGCTTGGCAAGCTGCTTGCCCAGCTCGACGCCCCACTGGTCGTAGGAGTCGATGCCCCAGACCGTGCCCTCGACAAACGTGATGTGCTCGTACAGGGCGATGAGCTCGCCGAGTGCGAACGGGGTCAGCGTGTCGCCGAAGATCGAGGTCGTCGGACGGTTGCCCTCAAAGCAGCGGGCCGGGACGATCTGCTCGGGCGTGCCCTCGGCACGAACCTCGTCGGCCGTCTTACCAAAGGCGAGCGCCTTGGTCTGGGCCAGGAAGTTGCCCAGGAACAGCTCGTGGACATCCTGACCGCTGTCGGTTGCGGGGTTGGCAGTGTTGGCGAAGGCGATGAAGTCGGCCGGGACCACCACGGTGCCCTGGTGCAGCAGCTGGTAGAAGGCATGCTGGCCGTTGGTGCCGGGCTCGCCCCAGAAGATCTCACCGGTGTCGGAGGTCACGGCGCTGCCGTCCCAACGGACATGCTTGCCGTTGGACTCCATGGTGAGCTGCTGCAGGTAGGCCGGGAAACGGTGCAGGTACTGGCAGTACGGAAGCACGGCGTGGCTCTTGGAACCAAAGAAGTTAACGTACCAGACGTTGAGCAGGCCCATCAGCGCGACGGCGTTGTTCTCGAGCGGGGTATTGCAGAAGTACTCGTCGATGGCGTGGAAGCCCTCGAGGAACTGCTGGAAACGCTCGGGGCCGAGCACGACGATCAGCGACAGGCCCACGGCGGAGTCAACGGAATAGCGGCCGCCGACCCAGTTCCAAAAACCGAAGGCGTTGGCCGGGTCGATACCGAAGGCCTCAACCTTGTCCAGTGCGGTGGAAACGGCGACGAAGTGCTTTGCCACGGCCTCGGCGTTCTGTTCATTGGAACCATCGATGGCGCCCTGAGCCTTGAGCTGCTCGAGCATCCAGGTCTTGACCTCGCGGGCGTTGGTGAGGGTCTCGAGCGTGGTGAAGGTCTTGGAGACGATGATCACGAGCGTGGTCTCGGGATCGAGGCCCTTGAGCTTCTCGGCCTGGTCGTTGGGGTCGATGTTGGAGATATAGCGGCAATCGATACCGGCGTCGGCATAGGGACGCAGGGCCTCGTAAGCCATGACCGGACCCAGATCGGAGCCGCCGATGCCGATGGACACCAGGTGCTCGATCTTCTTGCCGGTAACGCCTTTCCACCCACCGGAGCGCACGCGCTCGGCGAAGGCATACATGCGGTCAAGGACCTCGTGCACGTCGGCGACAACGTCCTGGCCGTCGACGATGAGCTGGCCCTTCTCGCTGGCCGGGCGGCGCAGCGCGGTATGCAGGACGGCACGGTCCTCGGTGGTGTTGATGTGCTCGCCGGAGAACATGGCGTCACGGCGCTCCTCGAGTTTCACCTCGCGGGCAAGGTCGCACAGGAGCTTGACGGTCTCGTCGGTCACCAGGTTCTTAGACAGGTCGAAGTGCAGGTCACCGGCGTCAAAGCTCAGCTTGTTCACACGCTCGGGATCGGCGGCGAACCAGGCCTTGAGGTCGATACCCTCGGCCTCGAGCTTCTCCTGATGAGCCTCGAGCGCCTTCCAAGCGTCAGTCGACGTAGCATCGATAGGTGCGGCAACAGTTGCCATAAAGTCCTCCTCGGCATACGGGCGCACGCCTCCATGCGCCCGGACATTCAGATGCCACTATTCTAGCGCAGGTCAAGACTACAATCAGCGAGCGTTGCCAATCGGCCCCCAAACGGCAACCGACCAAAAAGGGACAGGTTTATTTTGGCAGGTCAAACGCTTTATCAACCAAAAATAACCCGTCCCTTTATGGCAAATATTAGGCCGCGGCGCACACACTGCCGAGCAGCTCGCGCAGAGGAGACCCAATGCCCTCCAGCAGTTCGGGCGCGATAATGGCAAAAACCGGAACCTCACCGGTGCCCACGACAGCAGGCACCTTGCCCTCCGAGACAATGCATCCATAAGGCACAAAGCCGTCTTCGCCGGCATCGAGCGCCGCCATGCGACGGGCGAGTTCGCGTGCAAAGCCGGCAGTATCGGCATCGCCAATCGCCAAGACAAAGTCCACGCCTTCGTCGGTCGCCAGGGCCACGGCTTCGTCGATCAGCTCGTCTCCCCCGTCGCCCTCAACCGAGCCGCAGCGGAAAAGCACGCGCTCGAGCAGAGCTCGATCAAGCGAGCCGAGTGCCGCCGAGACAAGCTCATCGCGCGTATGCTTGTCGCCGCCCAGCACGACCAACGCCTTGGTGCCACCGTAGTGAGCGACCAATCGTCCGCACCAGCGAGCCACGTCTCCATCCGCAACAAGGCGCGTCGGCATACCAAACCCATAATTGACCATCTTTCCCACAACCCCTCTGTGCGTATAGGCGGTATCAACCGTTAGGCCCATGCTACGAAGCGAGGTTTTCCGAGCTGTTTCGCACTCTTTAGAGCCGCGTTAAATACCCGATGCAGCCGCACGACCATACCTACCAAAACAAACCAGTCCCTTTTTGGCAGGTTTTGACGATGTCCGCGCAAGCAGGTATTATCGAACAGGTATTCGATAAGAACATGTGTTTGATGGGAGGGCACGCGTGGAGCACGAGCAGCATACCTATATCTGCATCGACCTTAAGACGTTCTACGCCAGCGTCGAGTGTGTCGACCGCGGGCTCGACCCACTCACCACGTGCCTGGTCGTTGCCGACGAATCGCGCGGACGCACGACCATCTGTCTTGCCATCACGCAGGCCATGAAAGACCTCGGGATACACAACCGCTGCCGTCTGTTCGAGATTCCCGACGGCATCGACTACATCAAGGCCGTACCGCGCATGCAGCACTACATGGAGGTGTCGGCGAAAATCTACGGCATCTATCTGGAATACGTGAGCCCGCAAGACATTCACGTCTATTCAATCGACGAGTGCTTTATCGACGTGACGCCCTATCTAGACCTCTACCACACCGATGCCGAAGGGTTCGCCTGCATGTTGCGCGACGAGGTCCTCGCGCGCACCGGCATCACGGCCACCGTCGGTATCGGCCCCAACCTATTCCAGGCTAAGGTGGCGCTCGATATTACCGCAAAGCACGTACCCAGCCGCATCGGCATACTCGATAACGAAACCTTTCGCAAGGAGATCTGGCCGCATCGACCCATCACCGATATCTGGGGTATCGGCCCCGGTGTGGCGGCCCGGCTCGAAAAGTACGGCGTCTACGACCTGATGGGCGTAGCCGCGCTCGACGAAAACCTGCTTTACGATGAACTCGGCGTCAATGCCGAGTATCTCATCGACCACGCCTTCGGGCGCGAGCCGACAACCATCGCCGATATCCAAGCCTATCGCCCGCAGGCAACCTCAACCACCACAGGACAGGTGCTCTCAAAGGGCTATGCCTACGAGCAGGCCTACACCGTCTTGCGCGAGATGGTCGACAACGCCGTACTGGACTTGGTCGATAAGCACGTGGTGTGTGACAGCATCTCGCTCTTCGTGGGCTACGCGAGCGAGCGAGCCGACATACGCCGACTCGATGCCAGCGGCACGGCGCAATATGTAGACGGATGCGGACACCTGCGCTCGAGCACGTCAGGTATCGAGCCTACCGCGACCGCCGGCCCCGAACTCGCGCCCCGTGCGCCCAAGCCCGTCCAGCGCGATGACGAACGGCGTCGCCTGGTGCGCGAGGCGCAGGCAATCGACGGCATCTTTGTGGGGGAACACGGCGGCAAACCGCGCGGTGGCTATGCCGCACTCTTCGCGCACTCCAATGCCTCGCGAAAACTGCCCGAGCGCACCAATTCATTTAAGAAGATCATGGGTTACTTCGATGAGCTCTGGGCGCAAACTGTCGACCCCAAACGACCGATCAAGCGCATCAACCTGGGCTTTGGCAATCTCATGCCCGAGGAATTCGCTACCGTCGATCTGTTCAGCGACGTCGAGGCCGACGAGCGCGAACGCGATCTGGCGCGCGCCGTGTTGGCCGTGAAAGGCAAGTACGGCAAGAACGCCCTGGTCAAAGGATTGAGCTTTACCGCCGGCGCCACCGCACGCGAGCGCAACGATCAGGTAGGAGGACATCGTGCCTAAGCCCCAACAACAACCGATGCGGCCGCCGACACCATTTGAGCGCCTGGCGGACCCCGAGGGAAGACGTCGTTCCGCCGACCCCAAACTCACCGCCAACGGCGCCGTTCGCGCCGGGCGCGCCGCGCAGTTTATGCCCTTCGCCGCTCTCACGGGATACTACGAGCTCGTACGCAAGCAAGAAATCACTGTCGAGCCCAAATGCGAACTCACGGAAGAAAAAGCCCTCGAGCTTTCGAAAAAGCTCGAGGGCCTCAAACGCGGCGACTTGGTTCGCGTCACCTATTACGATACGTACGGTTATCGTAGCCGTACCGGCATTCTCGATGAAGTGCTCCCCGCATTCAAGCTGCTCAAACTTAAGGATATCGCCATTAACTTCGACGATATCCAAGACGTGGAGCTGCGCGGCCGAGCCCAATCGAACGCCTCGGCCTCGATGCGAGCGACTAGAGCCTCATGACGTAATAACCCGCGCCCCTTACCACGGCCTCAAGCGTCTCGCGGTCAATCGGATGCTTCGAGCGCACGCGCGCTGTGTGGTCCGCAAACGTCACCGTTGCCCACACGCCATGCAGCGCATTAAGGGCATTCTCAACGTTGTGCGCGCAGCCATCACAACTCATGCCGCCAATGAGCAGCTCATCGCAGTAGGGGTAGTGAGATTTGTCGGTATCGGCCACCACGACCCTTTTAACTTTTTTGCCACTCGAGCCATCGCTGCAGCAGCTTTTGCCGCGCGTCGATGCGACAATGCGGCGCAGTCCAAAGAACATACCGACGGCAATTACGGCCAGTACGATGATATTCGCAGGGTTAAGCAGATCTTCCATGCGCTCCCCTTTCCTCGTAGCTCATTCAGAGATACCCGCGTGAGGTGTCACCATCCTACCCCAAGCTCATGTCAGTTCAATCAAATAGTTTCCTATTTCTTACTTTTTAGTTGACCTAGGCTTACTTTCGTGTGTAAGTTTTCCTTGGTTAACAAGTGAGGACTCAAAAGGGGAACCATGACTCGAACCATAGACATCCCAACGTTTCAGGCAGCGGTCGTGCGCAACTGCTCCCCCACGCTCGCGGGCATTAAACCAGCATCGCTTTTTACCTATCCCGGCATCTATGCCCATCAGGATGGCTCGAGTGCGACCGCGCCGATCGCCGATCGACGCGCACGCCTGCTCAACGTCATCGCCCAGTGCAACCACGAACTCGACCCGCTCGGCATCCACCTGAGTGTTTTGGTCTGGCGTCCCTGCGGGGCGCTTGTGTACGCATATCGACGCAAAAGCCTCGCTACGTACCTTGCGGGCCCGCGCGCCAAAACGGCGCTCGCCAAGGAGGGCTACAACACCGACAATCTGCCGATATGTCTCGCGCACCTGGCATCACGCATCGCGCTCGCGAGCACTAACGCCGCGGAATGCGCCTGCGACCAGGCACGGTGCGCATTGGACCATCAAGCCCGCTGCAATAACAGCTGCTCCTGTGAGTTCCCCCACGAAATTGGCTACTTTTTGGGATACCCCTACGACGACCTCCATCAGTTCATCGTCCATCATGGCGAGAACTACAAGGTCTTTGGGGCTTGGAAGGTCTACACAAATGTCGAGCAAGCGCTTACGACGTTCGAGTCCTACCGCGCTTGCACGCAATACCTCACCCATGTCTATCAGCAGGGCTACAGCCTGGCACAACTTGCCCAGGCGGCCCGATAGAACGTACAAACCGCGGCCACACGCCGCACATTCGAAAGGAAACAACATGAGCAAGATCGCCGTCGTCTACTGGAGCGGCACGGGCAACACCGAAGCCATGGCCAACTTTGTCGCCGAGGGCGCGAGGTCAGGCGGAGCCGAGGCCGAGGTCGTCCCCTGCGCCGACTTCTCCGCCGACAAGGTCGCCAACTATGACGCCTTCGTCTTCGGCTGCCCCGCCATGGGCTCCGAAGAGCTTGAGTACGACGAGTTCCAGCCGATGTGGGACGAAGTCAAGGAAATTCTCGGCGACAAGAAGGTCGTCCTTTTTGGTTCCTACTCGTGGGCCGAGGGCGAATGGATGGACAACTGGAAGGCAGATGCCGACGAGGCAGGTGTCAACGTCGTCGATTCCGTAATCTGCTTCGACGCCCCCGATGACGAGGGCGAGGCCGCCTGTCGCGCCCTTGGAGCCGAGCTGGCTTAACACGCCACGGGCCGACAAAGCCGAGTCATGACAATACGCATACGTGTCCTAACAAAAACGGGGACTGAATCCACATCCAGCCCCCGTTTCCTGTAACGAAAATTGCGTTTAACCGACTACGAGATATTGCCCAAAAACGCCTTGGTACGCTCGCTCTTGGGATGGTCGAAGACCTCACTCGGCGTGCCCTCTTCCACAATAACGCCGCCGTCCATAAAGACGACGCGGTCGGCAACATCGCGGGCAAAGCCCATCTCGTGCGTCACGACGATCATGGTCATGCCGTCGCGGGCCAGGTCGCGCATAACGCCCAATACATCGCGGACAAGCTCGGGGTCGAGTGCCGACGTCGCCTCGTCAAAGAGCATCACGTGCGGGTTCATCGACAGGGCGCGGGCGATGGCAACGCGCTGCTGCTGACCGCCCGAAAGCTGGCTCGGCATAAAGTCGATGCGCTCGGCAAGACCGACCTTGGTCAACTCCTCGATGGCGATCTTCTCGGCCTCTTCCTTACTGCGCTTGAGCACCTTTTGCTGCGCAAGCATGACGTTCTTTTTGACCGACAGGTGCGGGAACAGGTTGAACTGCTGAAACACCATGCCCAAGTGCGTGCGTACCTTATTGAGGTCGACGCCCTTGGCACACACATCCACGCCCTCAACGACAATCGAGCCGCTCGTGGGATGCTCCAGGCGATTGATGCAGCGAAGCATCGTCGACTTACCCGAGCCCGAGGGGCCCAGGACCACGACGACCTCACCCTTGTGCACATCCAGATCGATGTCGCGCAGGACCACGTTATCGCCAAAGGCCTTCTGGAGATTCTTGATGCTGACGACGACCTCGTTCGAGTTATTGGTTTCGCTCATGATAGGACCTCCTTACAGACCGGCGATGTGATCGGCGGGCGTCGCGACGACCTGTCCGGCGCTCTTGGCGGGACGCTTCTTCTTGACTTCGGCCGTACCCAAAAGCCTCGCCTCAAGACCGCTCACCAAGCGGGCAAGCGGCAGGGTGATGACCAGATAGAACAGGGCGGCAACCACATACGGCGTAATGGATCCCGTCGTAGCCACGATGGTGCGGGCGTTCATGACGATCTCGACCACGCCCACGGCGGCAAGCAGCGACGTATCCTTGTAAAGCAGGATAAACTCGCTGGTCAGCGTAGGCAGGACATTGCGGAACGTCTGCGGAATCATAACGTAGAGCAACGTCTGGAAGGCATTCATGCCCAGCGAGCGAGCAGCCTCGTTTTGACCCTTGGGGATCGACTGAATACCGGCACGGAAGATCTCGCACAGGTACGCAGACGAGTTCATGGCCATGACGATGACGCCCAGGACATAATCATCTACCTTGACGCCGGCCAGCGGCAGGCCAAAGAACGCGATATAGATCTGCAGGAACGCCGGCGTACCGCGGATGATATTCACGTAGATGCCGGCAAGGCAACGCAGGATGCGCGACTTGGAGATGCGCATGAGCGACAGGGCGAAGCCAAAGGGAATTGCCAACGGAAACGCCACAAGCACGATCGAGAGCGACATGAGGAAGCCCTTAAAGACGATCGGCAGGCTCTGGACCAAAATGACCGGGTTCAGGAACAGGCGCAGGAACATATTGGAGTTCCAAGCCTCGACCCACGGCTGCTCTTTAAGGTCGGCCAGGAAGTTATCGAAAGCCGTCACACCCTTGATCTCCACCGAGGGCATCTTGGAAATCTTCTTGGTTGAGCCGTCGACCAGGGTATAGGTTCCGCTAAAGGCCTCGTCGCCGCCCTCGAGGGGGAAGGTCACGCCGTAAACCTCGACACGGAAAAAGCCGCCGGCAGGCGCCGTCTCGCCAAAGTCGATCTTGAGCGTCTGGCCATCCGCCTTGCACGTGGGCTTCATGGGGGTACGGTCCATAAGGTCCTCGCCCGAAAGCATCGTCAGGCGCGTATCGTCGGCACTAAACGTCGTGCCATCGACAAACGTCAGCGAAAGACCGCTCAGCTCCTCGTCGGCATCGGCCTGGACTTCCCAGGTAATGCGCGTCTCGGTGCCGCCGACCACATCGCTGCCCGAGCCGGTGTTGGGTCGGGCAGTGATCTTTGCGGTCTCAAGCGCCTGGGCGGTCGAGGGTGCATATGTCCCCGCACACACCAGCGCGAGCGCCACGGCCATGGCGCAGGCTAGCTTTTGGAGCAAGGCGGACCGTGGAGAACGCTGCTCCGCGGTCCCTTTGTTCAATCGAGACAAGGTGGCTCCTATCGTAGAAGTTGCCTGCAAAACAAGACGGAAACGCTCTCCGTCGAGAGAAGCGCAAAGGCCCTCTCCGCAAAACGGAAAGGGCCCGCACGCAATCAAGCATTAATTTACTTGATGTTGTACTTAGTCATGAGGGCGTCAACGGTACCGTCATCGGTCAGGTCCTTGATGGCCTGGTTGATGTCGTCCTTGAGCTTGGTGTTGCCCTGATTGACGGCGATGGCGTACTCCTCGCCAGTGCTGATCTGCTTGATGGTCTGGCAGGTGTTGAACTGCTCGGCGGTCAGCTGGCTGGCGACGGAGCGGTTGGTGACTACGGCATCGCCCTTATCAGACTGCAGGGCGCTGAAGCACTCGGTGGCGTCCTTGTAGGGAACAATCTTGGCCTTGGGGAAGTTCTCCTGGGCAAAGGCCTCGGCGGTCGAGCCGGACTGGACGATGATGGTAGCGTCGGCGTTGTTGAGCTTCTCGCTGTAGTTATCGGCCGTAATGTCGGTGTTATCGACCTTGGTCACGATAGCCTGGTCATCCATGTAGTAGGAGTCGGAGAAAGCGACTTCCTTCTCACGCTCGGGTGTGTCAGTGATAGCCGCAATGGCGACGTCGTACTTGGCGCCCGAAGCAACGCCGGGGACGAGCGTGTCGAAGTCGTTGTTGACGTACTCGACATCCAGACCCAGCTTGTCGGCGATAGCCTTGATGAGCTCAAGGTCAAAGCCCTGATAGTCGCCGTTGTCGTCCTTATACTCAAACGGAGCGTATTCGGCAGAGGTGCCGACGGTCAGCGTGCCGTCCTTGACGAGCGCATACTCCTTGGAGCCGTCGACCTTCTCGACCTTCGCGTTGTCAGGGCTGCTGGAACCGGCATCGGAACCAGAGGTGGCGTTGGACGAACCACAGCCCGTCAGTGCAAGAGCGAGCGCCATGGCGCCCGTGGCTGCAAACGCGCCAAGCTTCTTGAGCTTCATAATCAGTCTCCTTCCAGTGACCCCGTTTGATTCAGAGGCCTGCAAAAACTGATGGTTATTATGCACCCGCTTGGAAGAATCTGCAATTAGAAAACTGATTGAAACAAACCCATAACGTGAATGGAGCACTCCACTTTATGGCAGCCTTTACTGCTGCAACGACCTTAACAGTTTGATTTCAGCCGCATAACCTGCAAGTTCGTTCGGTGTCTCCAAGATGAATGGCAATGCGCGCAAGCGGCCATTCGATACAATATTCTGTATAACCTGCATACCGCCGCCAAACTCTTCACTACCCAGGTAGCCCTTGCCGATGCACTCGTGGCGATCCTTATGGGCGCCACAAGGGTTCTTCGAATCGTTGATGTGTACGGCATGCAGGCGATCGATGCCCACCACGCGGTCGAACTCGTCGAGTACGCCGTCCAGATCATGGATGATGTCGTAGCCGGCATCGCTCACATGGCAGGTGTCCAAACAAACGCCCAGCTTATCGGACAGCTCTGGACACTTGGCGGCAACCCCCTCGATAATGCACGCCAGCTCTTCAAAGCTACGGCCCACCTCGGTGCCCTTACCCGCCATGGTCTCGAGCAATACCGTCGTCTGCTGTCCCCCAAACATCACCTGGCACAGCGTGTCGACAATCATCTGAATGCCGGCGTCTGCCCCCTGTCCCACATGCGCGCCGGGATGGAAGTTGTAGTAGTTGCCGGGCAGTGCTTCCAGACGCTGCAAATCTTCCGCCATAGCCTCCAAGGCAAACTCGCGCGCCCGCTCCTTAGCGGAGCAGGGGTTATAGGTATACGGGGCATGCGCCACCAGCGGTCCAAAGTCGTTTTGCGCCATAAGCTCGCGCAGAGCCGCCACGTCATCCATGTCAAGGTCTTTTGCCTTGCCACCGCGCGGGTTGCGCGTAAAGAACGCAAAGGTATTGGCACCAATGGACAACGCCGTCTCCCCCATTGCCCGATAGCCCTTCGTCGTCGAAAGATGACACCCGATCGTCAGCATCTCCAGCTCCCCCTCATCAGTTGCGGTGAAATACGGTCTATTGGTGCCTTATTTTGGCGCAAACAGACCGTATTCCACCGCAAGATATAAAAGGGGCATCAGGGGCACGGTCCGCCGAGCCCCCCCCCTTGAGCAGCAGCACCGCAGCCTAGAGCGTCAAGCAAATCGCATCGATGATCTGCGCGCAGCGCTGTGTGGCGGCAAGGGGCATGACGGGACTCTCGAGTTTCCCCGCCCGGATGAGCTGAGTCGCATGCGAAGCTTCGCCGTAAAAATCATCGACCTCAAATGGGGCGTCGATTTCGAGCACTCGACCGTCGGAGTACTTCACATGGGCGAGCTCGGGGCGATGGAGACGCTCGATTTCCAACGAGCCCCGCTCACAGGCAATCGTTAAGCGGCTTTCATATGCTGCCTTGCCATCGCACACCATATGAATGGGTATACCGCCGACGCTCATATGGATCTCATCGGCCCAATCGACGCGGCCGCCTGACACGTCACGCCAGCGAACTTCACGGGACGAAACCTCGCACGCGCCCGCGAGCAAATCCTCAAACCAACCGACCGCATAGCAGCCCATGTCATATAGACAGCCGCCCTGCAACGGATCAAGCAGATAGCCCGAAGGAGGCTCGCCGTAATCGAGCTTTTGCACGCTTTCAATCGAGACAATACGGCCAAGCTCACCCGACGCAAGCAAGTCCTTCACGCGAGTGCGCATCGGGCAAAACCGATTCTTCATCGCCTCCATAAACAGCACGCCGCGCTCGCGAGAGGTGGAGGCAATCGAGAGAGCCTCTTCCTCACTCAAAACGGCCGGCTTTTCGCACAGCACGGCCTTTCCGGCGCGCAGCGCGCGACAGGCCCAACGCGTATGCATGCCATGCGGAAGAGCCAAGTAGATTGCGTCGACATCGGGGTCGGCAATCAGCGCGTCATAAGCCGCATTGCCGTTATCGTCGACCGAGGCATGGCCATGCACAGCATCGATCGAAAACGCTCGGCAAAATTCCTCGACATGTGCAGGAGTGCGGCCGGCCGCAGCCACCAGCCGTGCCCCGTCGGCCTTCTTGAGCGACGATGCAAATCGATGAGAAATGTGCCCAGCGCCCAAAATGCCCCAACGAACCTCACGCGAATCATTTCGTAAACCTCGGTCACCCACGATAGCCTCCCATCAGTTGCGGTGAAATAGTTCCTGTTGATGCCTTATTCTGCCGCAAACAGGAACTATTCCACCGCAAGTTATAAAAGGGTCACGAGGAGCGCGTTTTGCCGAAGGCCTTAAGCACTGCCGTCACGGGTCCAGGCTGAAAACGGCGGCGTACGTCGTCGAGACGCTCGGGGATATCAATATGCTGTGGGCAGTGACGCGCACATTTGCCGCACTTGACGCAATTGCTCACGAGTTTGGGCTCGCTCGTGCGCACCGCACTCGCCGTAAAGTATTGCGACAGCCCCGTAAACCAGCTGTGCGCATAGCTCGCGTTGTAAGCGGCAAAGCAGCCGGGAATGTTAATACCCTTGGGACATGGCATGCAGTAGCCGCATCCCGTGCAGGGCACGCGATTCGATTTTTCAAACTCCGCCAGCACGCGTGCGATGGTATCGAGCTGAGCGGCTGTCATCGAATCCGGCAGGGCCCGATCGGCCAGCACCGCGTTCTCGTCCACCTGCGCGGTATCGGTCATGCCCGAAAGCAGCATCGTGACTTGAGGATGGTTCCACACCCACGAAAGGCCCCAAGCAGCCGGCGTCTTCAGGTACGGATCGCGTACGTCATCGAGCACGGCGCGGGCCCGCGGAGGCAGCTTGCCCGCCAGGCGTCCACCCAAAAGCGGTTCCATCACAAACACCGCGAGCCCGCGCTCGGCGGCTGCCATGAGTCCCGCCGTTCCCGCTTGGTAGCGCTCTCCGGCATAGTTGTACTGGATCTGGCAAAAATCCCAGTCATACGCGTCAAGCATCATGAGGAAATCCGCCGCACCGCCGTGGTACGAAAAACCTATCTGGCGAATACGCCCCGCAGCCTTTTGGTGCGCAATCCAGTCCTCGATACCCAAAGCTGCCACGCGCTCCCACTGCGCGGGCGAGGTGATGTTGTGCATGAGGTAGTAGTCGATATGGTCAGTCCGCAAACGGCGCAGCTGCTCGTCAAAAAAGCGGTCGAAATCCTCCGCACATTTGCACGAAGCGTGCGGCAACTTGGTCGCGAGCAAAATCTGGTCGCGCAGACCCAGGCGCTCAAGCGAAGCTCCCACACAAGCTTCGTTACCGGGGTAGAGATAGGCCGTGTCCAGATAGGTTATCCCTTGCTCCACCGCACGGGAAATGATGGCATCGGCCGTCTTCGCATCGGGATGTCCCGGCGCACCGGGAAACCTCATGCAGCCCAGACCCAGAGCGGATATTCGGTTACCACTTTTGGGGTCAACACGGTATTGCACGGCCCCTCCCTTCGCCATCAGCGCCCCGGCAAGGCGAAACACAATGGTCACGCAGCCGAAACATCGTGGAATCGCAATCGAGAATGTATCGTAACGTAGCAGAAATCGAGCCGTCACGACACCGCTTTAACATCAGCAAAAAGCCCGATGAAAGGAAGCGACCGTGACCACACGTGAGGACGCCTACCCCTACCCCGGCGAGCAGTACATCCTCTCGGTCGACCGCTATCAGATCGAGGTCATGGACCATCTGGACGAGCTTCCCGCCACAGGCGCCGTCATCTTCTGCACCTTCCCCAAGGTGCGCGATGGCGTTGGATATCCCGCACGCGTTTTCGCAGTCTGCCCCGCAGCGTAAGCTCCACGCGTCCATTCATTTAAAAATCGCCACCCTGCATGCACAAGGTGCGCTGGCGGCATACAATCCATCAGGCGCCCCTTACGCGGGCACCTTTTATATGGGGAGATAATTCACATGCAGATCAACAAGGTCACCTTTATCGGCAAGGGCGGCGTCGGGCTACTCTACGGCAGTATGATCGCCCAGGCACTCGGTAACGACGCCGTCGAATACGTTATGGATGACGCCCGTTTTGAGCGTCACGCGGGCGATGCGCTCACCGTCAATGGCAAGCCCTGTGCGCTCAAGTCCGTCCGCGCCAGCGAGGCAACGCCCGCCGATCTGGTCATTCTCACGGTCAAGACGACTGGACTCAACCAAGCACTCAAGACTATGGAGCGCGTCGTGGGACCCAATACGCTCATCGCCTCGCTGTGTAACGGCATTACGAGCGAGCAGAAGATTGCCGAGCGCTTTGGCTGGGAGCATACCGTTCTTGGTATTTGCCAGGGCATGGACGCCGTGTTCCTCAACGGAGAGCTCACCTTTACCAATGCGGGCGAAATCCGCTTTGGCGCGGCGGCCGGCACTGAGCTCGCAACCGTCACCGCCATCGACGAGCTCTACACGCGCTGCGGCATCGCCCATACCGTCGAGAGCGACGTTACGCACCGCATGTGGGCCAAACTCATGCTCAACGACGGCATCAACCAGACGTGCATGGCCTACGGCGGGACCTACGGAAGCGCCACGGAGCCGGGCTCCGAGCAGCGTCGCTGCTTTGTTTCTGCCATGCGCGAAACGCTTGCGGTCGCCAACGCCGAGGGCATTGAGCTGACCGAGGCAGACCTGACGCAGATGGTGCACCTCATCGAGGGAATCGACCCCGCCGGTATGCCCTCAATGGCGCAGGACCGCATCGCACAACGAAAAACCGAAGTCGAGGAGTTCGCGGGCACCATTTGCCGCCTGGCCGTCAAACACGATATCCAAGTGCCGCAAAACGATTGGCTCTATCAGCGCATCCGCGATATCGAGAAAAGCTGGTAGCGCCCGGCTCACCACGTCAACAGGCTCAACAGCAAAGCCGCCACAAGGAGCACTCCCCTTACGGCGGCTTTCATCTTCATCTATAACCAGTAGTCGATGTCCCGACGGTTAGAGCTGCGACTCCGACGCCTGGTCCTCATCGTCGCGACAAAGGACTACACCCGCACTTCCCAGCAGTGCGGCCGCGATCAACGCACTGACCACGATAGAGGCAGCCCCACAAGACCCCTGCATGCCCACAACGAGCGCGGCCGTAGGACCAAGGCAGCCAAGCACCAATGCGACGGCGGCAATAGCAATATCTCGAGCGTTCACAAGACCACTTCCTCCACGAGAAAGACCTTATTTCTCATGAACTAGTGTGCCCCGCGCCCATATGCGCGGCGTACTGCCACGGTAAGCGCTCTGTTAACTCAAACGCATACATAGAACGGGCGTCCTTACGTTGCCCTAAAGCTCGGTAAAGACGCCCGTCCGTCAAATATCCGTGATGCAGAAAAATTACCAGCCAGTGTAGTAATCGGTGGTTCCGGCAGCGCAGCCGGAGTCATAGACCTTGCACTCGCCCTTGGACCCGGTAAACGTGGAGCCCTGGGCCTTATCGCCCGCGGCAACGACGTAGTAGCCATCGGAATCGCGCCAAAAGCCCTCGGCGTCCTGCGTCCATTCGCCCGTGCGGTGGTGATACAACACGTTGCTGCTGTAATAAGTCTCGCGGCGGCCGTTATAGTTATTGACGCCGCTCGAGCGCGTCAGGCCCGAGCCGTTCGCGTAATACGCAGCAGACGCGTAAGACGAGCCGGAGCCGGCGTTGTAATACGAAGCCTGAACGGCCTCAGCGGCCTCGGCTTCGGCTGCGGCAGCCTCGAGCGCCTCGCGCTTGGCATCCTCTAGCGTAGAGCGAAGCTCGTCGAGCTCGGTCGACTTGGCGTCGACCTCCCCCATCGTCAACAGGCTACTCGCGCCGTCGATGCAGCCCTGCAACACAGCGCGCTCGTCATCGGTAGCATAGTCGCCATACATATTCATAATGATCTGAGCGCGCATCTCCAGGGAATCGCGCTTCGCCCCCATCGAGGCGTTCCACTCCTGCATAGAGCCGTAACCGTCACCGCGGTAGTCGACGGGCTGCACCAGCGTCGCCTCGGACGGCGTAGATCCGACCGTATCGGATAGTGTTGCCGCGTGGGCATCAGTTGCGCCGACGCCCGCCAAAAGTGCCACGGTCAGAGCGGCGGAAAGGGCGGCGGCTTTCGGTTTTCGTGAATCGATCCTCATGTAGCTGGAAACCTCCGTAGTGTGTTTTTGCTGCGTTTGGGCTGCGTGTGATTCAATCGCGCTGCATAGTACCCCGAGCAAATCGCGACCTGCGGTTTTACTCAAAAGGCGCACGTCAATTGCGTAAAACTCACATCCTCTCAACAGGAGTTTTCCACAACTCAAATGCATAAATCGTATCAAAAACCCTATTTTTGCACCCTCTCTATGCAAAAAAGGCGCCTGTGCAACCATTGTTCGCACAGGCGCCTTGAGCAGGCATTTTATGCAGTTATACCTATCGAGTCGCAAGGGGTCCTTGCACAAGTCGCCTTACTCGTCCAGCGCGGCGAAGGCCTGCTTCAGATCCCAAATGATATCCTCGGCGTTCTCGGTACCGATGGAAAGACGGATCGTGGAGGGCGTGATGTTCTGCTCGGCGAGCTCCTCGGCAGAGAGCTGGGAGTGCGTGGTGGTAGCCGGGTGCACGACGAGCGACTTGACGTCGGCCACGTTGGCAAGCAGCGAGAACACCTGCAGATGATCGATGAACTTCCAGGCCGCCTCCTGGCCACCCTTAATCTCAAAGGTAAAGATCGAGGCACCGCCGTTGGGGAAGTACTTCTGATAGAGCTCGTGATCGGGGTGCTCAGACAGGCTCGGGTGGTTCACCTTGGCGACATGGCTGTCACCAGCCAGGAACTCAACGACCTTCTTGGTGTTCTCGACATGACGGTCAACGCGCAGCGACAGAGTCTCGGTGCCCTGGAGCAAGATCCAGGCGTTGAACGGGCTGATGCAGGCGCCCTCGTCACGCAGCAAGATAGCGCGGACATAGGTTGCGAAGGCGGCGGGACCGGCAGCCTCGGCAAACGAGACGCCATGGTAGGAGGGGTTGGGCTCGGCGATCTGCGCATACTTGCCGCTCGCCTTCCAATCGAAGTTACCGCCGTCGACGATCACACCGCCCAGCGAGGTGCCGTGGCCGCCGATAAACTTGGTTGCGGAGTGAACGACGATGTTGGCACCATGCTCCAGCGGACGGAACAGATACGGGGTGCCGAAGGTGTTGTCGACGACAACCGGCAGACCGTGCTTCTTGGCGATCTCGGAGATGGCGTCGATGTTGGGGATGTCGGAGTTGGGGTTGCCGAGCGTCTCGAGGTAGATGACCGTGGTGTTGTCCTTGATGGCCCCCTCGACCTCTTCCAGGTTATGGGCATCGACGAAGGTGGTCTCGACGCCAAACTGGGAGAGCGTATGCTCCAGCAAGTTGTAGGAGCCACCGTAGATGGTCTTCTGAGCCACCACGTGGTCACCGGCCTGGGCAAGAGCCTGCAGGGTATAGGTGATGGCAGCAGCACCGGAGGCGACGGCAAGACCTGCCACACCACCCTCGAGTGCGGCGATACGGTCCTCGAAGACGCCCTGGGTGGAGTTGGTCAGACGGCCGTAGATGTTACCGGCGTCGGCAAGACCAAAGCGGTCGGCGGCGTGCTGGGAGTTGCGGAACACATAGCTCGTGGTCTGGTAGATAGGCACGGCGCGGGAGTCGGATGCGGGATCGGCGCTCTCCTGGCCAACGTGAAGCTGCAGGGTATCGAAACCAAAGGTGTGCTCGGGGTTGTTGATGAACTGGCTCATGATAATCTCCTTGATCGAACAAAAGTAAATAAATTAGAGAGAAGTAAGTCGCTGTCTCCTGATCACGCCGACGGGCGCAAACAGGAGCCCGGCATTCGTCTTGGTAAGCAATTCATATGCGGGCCTCCTTTCGCATCCCGGTTCCGTGGTCGGTTTAATTACCTACCGCCTTTGTGTGTTTTGAATAGTACGAGCATTGTTTCGCTCGGTCAATCACTTAAAAGCGCTAATCTGTTATCGGTTTTATAGATAGCAATCGAAAGGATGGCGTCGATGACCCTTCAGCAGCTTCGTTTTCTGATTGCCGTGGCAGAGTCCGGCTCAATTAACGCCGCAGCTCAGCGCCTCTATACCGCTCAGTCCAACATCTCAAACGCCGTCAAAAGCCTGGAACAGGAGCTCCACCTGGAGATCTTTACGCGCTCCAGCCGCGGCGTCACGCTCACCAACGACGGCACCGAGCTTTTGGGCTATGCGCGCCAGGTCGTAGAGCAGGCCGACATGCTCGAGGCGCGCTACGAGGACGGCGGCACCCCGCAAGCCCGCCTCGCCATCTCAGCCCAGCACTACGCCTTTTCGGTCGAGGCCTTTGTCAACGTGGTCGAGCGCTGCCGCGACAGCAAGTTCGAGTTCATCATGCGCGAGACCACCACATCGCAGATCATCGATGACGTCCGCGCGTTTCGCAGCGACATCGGCATCCTCTATCTGGACGACTTTAACGCCCGCGTTCTGCAAAAGGCTTTTGCCGATGCGCGCGCGAGCTTCCATCCCCTATTCGACGCGACGGTCCACGTCTTCGTTAGCGAGCGCCACCCGCTTGCCCGCCGCCCGCAGCTGTCCCTTGCCGACCTCACACCCTATACGCGTTATAGCTTTGAGCAGGGAACCTCAAACTCCTTCTATTACGCCGAGGAACCTTTTAGCTATATCCCTTGCGACCGCAACATACGAATATCGGACCGCGGAACACTTACCAACTTACTTATCACGTCGAACGGTTACACCCTGTCGACCGGTGTCCTCTCCAATGAAATGCAATGGGGCATGGCATCGATCCCGTTAGCAGACGCCCCAACGATGCACGTTGGCTACATCATGCACGACGAGCGCAAGCCCTCTCTCCTCTTGCAGCAATACCTCGACGAGCTCAACCGCATCATCCATGCCAGCTAACAGTCGGAAGACGGGGCAGAAATCGTAGATTGCTGGCCCCCGGCGGGCATGGCGCTACAATGGTCACTCACATGAAATGCACTCAAAGAAAGGAAACCCGTGAAGGTCATCATCTATACCGACGGCTCGGCCCGATCAAATCCGGGACGCGGCGGCTACGGCGCCGTGCTCAAATACACCAACCCCGCCGGCAAGACCTTTACCTCCGAGCTCTCGCGCGGCTACGCCAAGACCACCAACAACCGCATGGAGCTCATGGCCGTTATCGTGGCGCTCGAGGCACTCAACCGCCCCTGCGAGGTCGAAGTCCATTCCGATTCGCAGTACGTCGTCAACGCCTTTAAGAAGCACTGGATCGACGGCTGGAAAAAGCGCGGGTGGAAAACCGCCAACAAGCAGCCCGTCAAGAACCGCGACCTGTGGGAGCGCCTACTCACCGCCAAAAGCAAGCATAAGGTTGAGTTCATCTGGGTTAAGGGTCACGCCGGCCACGAGCTCAATGAGCGCTGCGATGAGCTCGCCACCACGGCGGCCGACGGCAGCAACCTCGATATCGACACCGGCTTTAACGAGAGCGACCTGTAATAGCGTTTTCGCACAGCTTTATATCCCCACGCGCTACACTCATCCTGTAGACCAAACAACGCAAGGGGGACGTATGCTGCGCATCGCGACCATCGGCACATCCATGATCACCGACGACTTTATCCAAGTCGTCAACGCCAACGACCAAGCCGCGTTTGTGGGCACGCTTTCACGCGATGCCAATCGCGGTGCTGCCTTTACCGCCGAGCGCGATGGCGAGCGAAACTTTATCTCACTCGATGAGCTTGCGGCAGCCGCCGACGTCGACGCCGTCTATATCGGCAGCCCCAACGCACTTCACTACGAGCAGGCCCTTGCCTGCATCGCCGGTGGCAAGCACGTCATCGTCGAGAAGCCCTTCTGCGCCACCGAAGCGCAGGCGCTGGAAGTCTTCCGCGCTGCCGAGGCAGCAGGTGTCGTGGCCCTCGAGGCCATGCGTCCCCTCCACGATCCCGCCTTCCACGCCATCGAGGACGCCCTGGGCGAGATCGCCCCCATCCGCCGCGCCTCATTGCGCTTTGGCAAATATTCCTCGCGCTACAACGAGATTCTCGCGGGACGCGCCACCAATATCTTCGACTGCAATATGGCATCGGGTTCCCTCATGGACATTGGCGTCTATACCGTCGAGCCCATGGTCGAGATCTTTGGCATGCCCTCCGGCCTTACGAGCATGACCACTCTGCTCGATCCCACCACGCGACGGCTCACGCACGGCCCCATCGATGGCTGCGGTTCCATCCTCGCCAGCTACGGCGGCGGCCGTATCTCCGTCGAGCTCGCGCACTCCAAAATTACGAATGACCTGCTGCCCTCGCAGATCGAAGGCGAGCGTGGCACTATCCAGATCGACCATCTGTCCACGCCCCGCAACGTCCGCATCGACTATCGCGGCGACGTCGTACGCGGCTCGGCGACCGAGGCACCGCGCGAACAGGGAGACAACGGCCGCGTGCTCGACCTGCCCAAATCGAGCAACACTATGGAATACGAACTCACAGACTTTATCACCGCCATCGGCGGCATCGATAACGTTAAGGAAGAGATTTGGGAGACCCCGGCGGGACGTCACGAACTTGGCCACTACCGCGATGTCACGCTCGTCTCATTGCGCATCATGGATGCCGTGCGCCAGCAGGCCGGCATTACCTTCCCGTCCGACGCAGGCAAGCAGGCCTAGCGATGGGCTTCTTCGATGCGTTCTTCTCCAGCGTCACCGGCGGCAGTCGAGAGCCTCAAAAACCATCAAACATTGAGCTCGAGTTGCGCCGCAGGCTTACTGTGCTCGCAAGCGACGAGGCCACTCAAGACACTCCCCTGCGTTATTTCCTGCGCTGGGCGGGGCAAGTCCAGGGCGTCGGTTTTCGCTTTACCAACACCAACCTCGCGCAGGCACGCGCACTCACCGGCTGGGTGCGTAACATGGAAGACGGCTCGGTCGAGATGGAGATACAGGGAGCTCCGGCAAACATCCTATCTCATCTCGAGGCGCTTCACGCCTCCTACGAGCGCATGGGAACGCGTTTTCGCCTCGTAGACGCCCAGGCCCGAGCCCCACTTGCCAATGAAGACGGTTTCATTCCTCGTTATTAGTATTGTGTGCTAAATACGGTATCATTTACCTACGACCGTTGATAGAAAAGAGGCGAGGCGCATGGCGGTGCAAAGAAGGAATACCAGGCAGCGAAAGCTGGTTCTTGACGCTGTGCGCCAAAGCTATAACCATCCCACCGCCGACGAAATCTACAACGTCGTGCGCGCGCAGGATGACAAAATCAGCCGCGGTACGGTCTACCGCAATCTCAATCTCTTGGCCGACGCCGGCGAGATCCTCTCCATCAAGACGCCGGGCGGCAGCCGCTTCGATCGCACCATCGAGCCGCACGCACATATCATCTGCACCTCGTGCAGCCGCGTCATCGACGTGCCACTCCCCTTCGACGCCCAGCTCGACGCCAAGGCGTCCGAGCAAATCGGCTGGCACGTCACGTCGCACTACACCATCTTCGAGGGTCTCTGCCCCGACTGCCGGTAGATGTTTGGGACATGCCTACTCAGCAAGTAGACGACGCAGCTCCTCTTCGACCGTGCGTACGTAACGGACGCGGTCGTTGATGCCACGCATAGAGGGATTGCAGCTCTCCATTAGATAGGGATGGCCCACTACGTTGAGCATGTCGCGGTCGTTTTCGTTATCGCCAAACGCCATCATCTCATCGGGCGAAATTCCCAGGGCACGACCGTAATCGGCAAGCGCGGAACCCTTACCCGAATCAAAGCCGATAAAGTCCGTCCACTCGGTTCCCGACGTCATCACGTCGACACGGTCGCTAAAGAGGCACTCGAAATACTCCAGGGCCGCCGGCTGATCCACCTCGGGCGTCTGGAAGGCAATCTTAATGACGTCCTCGTCGATGTCCTCGGGGCGGTCGACCACCGCCACATCGCAGTGGACCTCATAGCGCAAATGGTCGACGAACGCATCGTTGCCGCTTATGGTGTAGAGGTGCCCCTCGCAGGAAAGGGTAACGTCGGCATGGGGGTAGGCGACCACGGCATTCGCGATATCCATCGCCAGGTCACGCTCCATAGAGCGCTTGACAACGGCACGCCCCTCGCTCATCACCAGGGCTCCGTTTTCGCATACATAGGCGAGCTCATCGGCCACCGGGGCAAACAGGTAGCGCAAGCTCGCATATTGACGGCCGCTCGCCGGCATAAACACGATACCGCGACGATGCAGTTCATCGATGAGTTCAAAGGCCTCGGAACGCGGCTCGCGCTCCCCCGGATGCAGCAACGTGCCGTCCAAATCGCATGCAATCAGCTTGATTCCCTCAAGACCCATATGCTTCCCCAAAGCCTCCTATCAACAGCAAGACGGACCTTGATTGGTCGCCCCTCAAAGCCCGCCTTGCGTATATACGCGCTTAGCCGCGCGTCTTTTTTACGATGGTAAAGTCGGGAGCCATGCTCACGACGGCCTCCGCCGCACTCGATGCAAAGCGCCGGTCCGCATCGAGTTCACGGGTAACCACCGAGAGCCGAACACCCTCGACGCCCCGGAGCATGCGGCCCAAAACAGGCTGCACCGGCGTATACATGCGCACGGTATGCTCGTCCGAATCGCCTCGGAAAAGCGGCGCGTGCATATTGCCGATCTCCCAGCACGCATGCGCGAGCGCAATCGGATCCATGCGGTCGACTTCGACCAAATAAACCTCGGCGCTGCGCAGGCGCACGACAACCGCCACGGGCACCATGCCCGAACGGTCGATGGCGAGCACGTCGCCATCGGCAAGACGACCGCCGTCGGCAGCATCCAGCCGAACATCGATCGTGCGCCCCAGCTCCGTCACGCCCGCAAACGCGCATACATCAGCCCGGTCCCAATCGAACAGTAGCTCGTCAACTTCAAAGACGCCGCCCAACTTCCGGCGAAGCAGGAGTTCATAGGACGGATCGTTGAGATTTCCCAAGCATGTCGTCGAAACCAAGCGTTCAGGCATACTCTAACCCTCGACCTCAACGAGCTCGATATCAAAGTTGAGGTCCTTGCCGGCCAGCTCGTGGTTGGCGTCGAGCGTCACAGCCTCGGGCGTTACGTCGATGACCACGGCGGGAACGGGCATACCGCTCGGCGTGGACAGGAAAAGCTTCATGCCCTTCTCGATCTGCTCGATGTTGGGAACCTGTTCGGCCGGGAAGGTCAGAACCATCTCGGGATTGTGCTCGCCGTAGGCATCGGCAGCAGGAATGTGCACGGTCTTCTTCTCGCCCACCTGCATGTCGACAACAGCGGCGTCGAAGCCCTTGATCATCTGACCGGCGCCGCAGGTGAACTCCAGCGGCTCGCCGCGATCGTAGGAGCTATCGAACTGCGTGCCGTCATCGAGCGTGCCGCGATAATGGGTCTTGACCTTCTTGCCCTGGTTGGACATGGTAACCTCCGTGATAAGGACGGCGCACAACGCGGGCCGCCGTGAACATATGGCGCTAACTATACCCTAGTCATACAATTCAATGACAGTTTGCAAAGAAACGCTGCAACCGGAGGAACCATGGCATATCCCGTATTTGACCTACACTGCGACACTGCCGACCGAATCGGCTGGGCCACGCTCGATCTCGACCTGCGCTTTACCGCCGGCACCGACGGTTATTTCCCCGGCGACGAAACGCATCCGCAAGATTTCGACCTCATCGAGGGTAACGCCTGTGCCATCTCGCTCGCAAAGATCGGCAACACGCCGTGGGCACAGTGCTTCGCCACGTTTGTCCCCGACGAGATTCCCACCGCCCACGCCGCGCGCTTCCAGGCGCAGATCATGGCGCATATGAGCGGCCAGGCAATGCTCAACCACGACCGTATGGTCAACGTGCGCAGCGCCGCAGACATTCGCCCCGCGCTCAAGGACGGCAAGGTCGCTTGCATCCACACCATCGAAAACGCCACGTTCTTTGCCGAGGACCCCGCGCTGATCGAGGTACTCAAGAGCCTGGGCGTGCTTATGTCGTCACTCAGCTGGAACGCGCAGGGACCGCTCGCGAGCGGCCACGACACCCACGCCGGCCTCACCGCCGCCGGCATCGAGGCGCTTACGCAGATGGAGCACGCCGGCATGGTGCTCGACGTCTCCCACCTCAACGATGAGTGCTTTGACGAGGTCGCCGCCCGCGCCACGCGTCCCTTCGTCGCCAGCCACTCCAACTCCCGTGCGGTTTGCGGCGCCAAACGCAACCTTACCGACGACCAGTTCCGCACCATTCGCGACATGGGTGGCATCGTCGGCCTCAACTACTGCAGCGAGTTCCTTTCCAACGACGCAACCGACAAGACCGCCGCAGACGTCACCTGCGACCAGCTGGCGGCGCATATCGAGCACTGGCTCGACCTGGGCGGCGAGGACGTCATCGCGCTCGGCGGCGACTGGGACGGCGCCACGGTGCCCGCTTTCCTCTCCGATGCCAGTAAGATGCCCGAGTTCCAGAACATGCTTTCCAAGCATTTTGGCAAGACCGTGATGCAAAAGCTCTGCAGCGACAACGCGCTTGCCTTCTTCGAGCGTTATTAATTTCACATCCCTTGAGCGGGCCGGCATGCCGAACGGTCGACATGCCGGCCCGTCCCCGATCTGAAGGACCGCTTTTGACGCAGCAGTTTACGATTTCCGCATCCCGACCGGATGGGACGACCATCCCCGTCGTCGTTACCAAAAAGCGCGTCAAGAACTTCAACCTACGCGTCACATCGAGCGGCGAGGTCCACGCCAGCGCACCGATCGGCGCCAGCCGCGAGCGTATCGAAGCGTTTGTGAAGCGCAACAGCGCCTGGATTATCAGCCGACTTGCCCAGCGCGAGCAACGTCAGGCGACGGCACGAGAGCCGCTCAGCCCCTCGTCCATCATTGCACTTTGGGGCAAGCCCATCACGGTACAGGATGCACTCGATCACAACTTTGCATCACCCGCACCGCGACCCAAACAGGCCACCTTCGCAAGTTTTATGGGTACCGATGAATCGGACGAAGGCCCGCAGGCCAAGCGGCACGCAATCCTCGACGGCCTAACGTCCGACGAGCTCCAAGCCCACATCGACCAGCTCTACGCGTCCGAGGTCACCGCAGCGCTACGCGACATCGTGCACGCGTACGAAATCGCAATGGGCGTCACCGTGGCCCGCGTCTCCGTGCGCAGCATGAAAACGCGTTGGGGCTCCTGCACACCCAAAACCGGCGCCATTCGCATCGCACGCGAACTTGCCGCCTATCCCATCGAATGCCTCGACATGGTTGTCGCCCACGAGCTCGTCCATCTGCTCGAGCCGAGCCACAATCAGCGCTTTCACGCCCTGCTCGACACGTACTGTCCCAACAATAGAGCACTGTCTCAGCGGCTCAAGCAGCCACCCCTCAACAAGCTCTAGCGTCGACTAGCGCACGCGCTCGATCTCGACGCCGCAGCTTGCCAGGGGCAGGCCAACAGGAGCCCACGGCTTATCGAGCTTTATGCGCACACCAAGCAGCAAGGGATAACGGCGCAGCAGCATCTGGGCTGTCCCCTCGGCTGCCGCCTCGATGAGCTTAAACGTATGCTCGCGCAGATAGCCATCGACATCGTGGCACACTGAGCCGTAGTCAATCGAGGCGTCCAGATTATCGTGCTCCCCCGCCGCGCGCAGGTCGGCATAGAGCACCAGAGAAACGATGAACTTCTGACCCAGCGCGTTCTCCTCGGGATACACGCCATGGTTGGCAAAAACCTCAAGGCCGTCAATGACAATACGATCGGCATGGCGCAGATCGTCATAGCTCACGTGAGGCACCGCCGTTGCGGTGGATATTTCGCCCCTTCCACGGCGGGCGAGCTCGGCGCCTTCGGTCTTGGTTGCATTCTCGGGCAGTTTCTTGTTACTCAACGCGATCGTCTCCTTCGTTTAGAACCCCGACCGCGCAAACTAACTACACGCGAATCGACAGGTTCTTTTTATCATCGCTCCAGTTGCAAGCGTTGCGCGCGGGGCATGCAAAGCAGGCACGCGACGCTTTGTCGGCTGCATAGAGCAGACGCTCAAGCGGTTGGCTGTTCACGCGCAGCTTTCGATGGCCCAGAATGGCCGTCTTAATGGCTTCGGCATCGGCCGGCTCAAACGCCACGTCATCGGGCATGCCGCCGAGAATCGCATCAGCGACGCGTTCGCTTGCAACATCATGGGATATACCCGATTCATACTGTTCATCTTTGCCGATATCGTGAAGAAGTGCCGTGGCGTAGATGACCTCGCGGTCAAATTCGAGCTGTTCCTCGAGATTCTTGATCCACATAATGCGAGCGACATCCAGCAGATGGTCAATACCGTGGCGGCAGAAGATGCGCCCCGATTCCAACTGTACGATGTTGCCCAGGTGCCGCCGGAACAGCCCGTTGGCACAAATGTAATCAATGCGAGGCATGGCACCAAAGGGGGCCAGGCCCGAAGCCATAAAGCCGCGACGCGACGTCCCCTCATCGGTCTTCGATGTAAAGTCGTTGACGACTCTCATGGTTAGCGGCCCAACATCCTAAAGAAACGCTCCTCGAGCGCGGGATCGGTCTCAAAGACGCCGCGGCGAGCGAGCGTCACGGTCTTGGTGCCGGGCTTTTGCACGCCACGCATCGTCATGCACATATGCTCGGCCTCCATCAACACAATCGCTCCCTGGGGAGCGAGATAGTCCATGAGGGCATCGGCAACCTGTGCACACAGTTGCTCCTGCAGCTGCAGACGGCGCGCATAAACCTCAACCGTGCGGGCGAGCTTGGAAAGCCCAGCCACCCGACCGTTAGGGATATAACCAATGGCGGCCTTGCCATAAAACGGCAGCAGATGGTGCTCGCACAGCGAGTAAAACGTAATGTCGCGCTCAATAACCAAATCGTTCGAAGCGACGGCGAAAGTTTTGGACAGATGCTCCTCGGCGCTTTGGTCCATACCGCCGGCAATCTCGCCATACATACGGGCGACGCGTGCCGGAGTCTCCAGCAGGCCCTCACGAGTTGGGTCCTCGCCTATACCTTCAAGCAGCAACTTAATGGCAGTCTCGACTTTTTCCTGATCGACCATCTGGGCCTCACTTTTTTCGATTTCGCGTTCGCGCTATGGTACCACGCCGGCACGCAACCTCTGCCAGCTACATAGTATGGGTCGAATAGACCGGATCGTCCCGCCAAAGCTCCACGGCATCGCAAAGCTCAACGTTCTCACGCTCGGCACGGGCACGCGTGGCGTTCATATCAATCACGCGCTGATTGCTTGAGCCCCTAAAGCGCAACGAGATATCGTACAGATCCTGAACAAACGGGCCGTCCACCAACATGTCGAGGCAGGCAAGGATGCGGTCCGTCACCTCGGTATGATGACGACCGCCCGGCATAAGCTCCTCGAGTACGTCGCCAGTAAAGCACCAAATAGTCTTCCCCGACCCCACTGGATAGGCCGCGCGAACACGCTCGACAAAATCAACGAGCCCCGCCTGATTCTCGGGCTCCATGGGCTCCCCGCCCAGAATCGTCAGACCATCAATAAAGGGATGGTCGAGGCTCTCGATAATCTTATCCTCGACGGCGCGATCGAACGGCTCGCCCGCAGCAAAGTCCCACGCGACAGAGTTAAAGCAGTTCTTGCACCCACGACGGCACCCACTCACAAACAGAGAAGTACGAACGCCTTCTCCATCAGCAATGTCGAAATACTTAATGTTCGCGTAGTTCATAGGTAACTCTCCCGGGAGGCCGGGACATATCATCCCGTCCTCAAACATTCTCGGCCTGCGGCCTGCGAAACTGCGGGCGGGACGATATGTCCCGACCTCATGCAAAGGGTAACTCAATGAACAAAGCGAACATCGAGTATAGGGTTCGAGGTCCAATAAAAACTTTGTTGCAGCTCAACCGCCATCGCAAGTAAATCGCAGCTGCAGCCCGAATTATTTCCGCTAAGAACTTCGAGGAGTGAGCAGACCGCGTGCTGCATCTCAGCTACGTCAACTTGGCCGCCCCGTAGCGAGGCCCCGGACCTTTGCTCGATATGAGTTCCGCACGAACAGGAGGCGCCAGTGGCGCCTCCGTCGTGAGCCAGGACTGTCCGAAATAGCGAGTAAAGGTCCGGGGCCTCGCTACGGGGCGGCCTGGGATGGTTATTAGAGATGCAGCACGCGGTCGCGGATCTCCTCGGTTCGACCCTGGTTCCAGAACTGGGTACCGATGTAGCCGCATGTACGACGGGCGACATTCATCTTCTCCTGGTCGCGGTTGCCGCAATTGGGGCACTCCCACACCAGCTTGCCATCGTCCTCGACAATCTTAATCTCGCCGTCATAGCCGCACACCTGGCAGTAGTCGCTCTTGGTGTTGAGCTCGGCGTACATGATGTTGTCGTAGATGTACTGCATCACGCGAATAACAGCCTTGAGGTTGTCCTGCATGTTGGGAACCTCGACGTAGGAGATAGCACCGCCCGGCGAAAGCTGCTGGAACATGCCCTCAAACTTAAGCTTGTCGAAGGCATCGATCTCCTCGGACACGTGGACGTGATAGCTGTTAGTAATGTAGCCCTTGTCCGTCACGCCCGGGATAATGCCAAAACGACGCTGCAGGCACTTGGCGAACTTGTAGGTCGTCGACTCCAACGGCGTGCCGTACAGCGAGAAATCGATGTCGCTCGCAGCCTTCCATTCCGCGCACTTGTCGTTCATGCGCTGCATGACGGCCATGGCAAACGGCGTGCCCTCCTTCTCGGTGTGGCTGTGACCCGTCATGTACTTGACGCACTCATACAGGCCAGCATAGCCCAGGCTGATGGTGGAATAGCCGCCCACGAGCAGCTTGTCGATCGTCTCGCCCTTCTTCAGACGCGCCAGGGCGCCGTACTGCCAAAGAATCGGCGCGGCATCCGAAAGCGTGCCCATCAGGCGCTCATGACGGCATAGCAGGGCACGATGGCACAGCTCAAGGCGCTCGTCGAAAATCTTCCAGAACTTGTCCATGTCCTGATGCGAGCTCAGCGCGACATCGGGCAGATTGATGGTCACAACACCCTGGTTAAAGCGACCATAGTACTTAGGTTTGGTCGGGTCATAGTTCAGCGCGTTGGCGACATTGTTAAAGCCGTTGCCCGAACGGTCGGGCGTCAGGAAACTGCGGCAACCCATGCAGGTGTAGCAATCTCCGTTGCCGGCGGTCTCGCCCTTCGACAGCTTGAGCTCGCGCATCTTCTTCTCGGAGATGTAGTCGGGCACCATGCGCTTGGCGGTGCACTTGGCAGCCAGCTGGGTCAGGTAGAAGTACGGGGAATTCTCGTGAACGTTATCGTCCTCGAGTACGTAGATAAGCTTAGGGAACGCCGGGGTGATCCACACGCCTGCTTCGTTCTTAACGCCCTCATAGCGCTGACGAAGCGTCTCCTCCACAATCATGGCAAGGTCGTGCTTCTCCTGGGGCGTACGGGCCTCATTGAGATACATAAAGACCGTCACGAACGGCGCCTGGCCATTCGTGGTCATAAGGGTCACGACCTGATACTGAATCGTCTGGACGCCGCGACGAATCTCATCGCGCAGGCGATCCTCAACGACCTCGCGCACCTTCTCGGCAGACGCCGAGACACCGAGCTCCTCAAGCTCGCGAGCGACCTCGCCGCGAATCTTTTGACGGCTCACCTCAACGAACGGGGCGAGATGGGTCAGCGAAATAGACTGGCCGCCGTACTGGGAGGAAGCAACCTGGGCGATGATCTGCGTCGCGATGTTGCAAGCGGTCGAGAAGCTGTGCGGCTTCTCGATCAGCGTGCCCGAGATGACGGTGCCGTTCTGGAGCATGTCCTCCAGGTTCACCAGATCGCAGTTGTGCATGTGCTGGGCAAAGTAATCCGAATCGTGGAAATGGATCAGGCCCTCATTATGGGCATCCACGATCTCCTGGGGCAGCAGCACGCGCTGGGTCAGGTCCTTGGAAATCTCGCCGGCCATATAGTCGCGCTGAACGGAGTTGACGGTCGGGTTCTTGTTGGAGTTCTCCTGCTTGACCTCTTCGTTATTGCACTCAATCAGCGACAGGATCTTGTCGTCGGTCGTGTTCTTTTGGCGCTTCAGGCTCTGAACATAGCGATAGATGATGTAGTGGCGGGCAACCTCGTAGCAGTCGAGACGCATGATCTCGTCCTCGACCAGATCCTGAATCTCCTCGACCGAAACAGTGTGGCCCGCGTTCTCGCATGCCTCGGCGACGTTTTGCGCCGCATAAACCACCTGGCGGTCGGTAAGACGAGAGCCCTCCTCGACCTCCAAGTTGGCGGCGCGAATCGCATTGACGATCTTATCGATGTCAAAGACAACCTCGGTGCCGCTGCGCTTGATGATCTTCATCCTCTTGCCTCTTTCGCGTCGTAGTCTCATTGCGTTTCAGAGCCAAACGATGCCCGGCAGGGCTTGCCCCCGTCTTGCGGCGCCGTCGCGCAATCTGTGTTCTCGATAAACCATAAGCCTCCATGCGGACATTCCCAGGAGCCGATCAAGCGGCTCAAGGACACGTTCAAAAGAGGCAGTTAAGGTCTTCGTTCTCTGTCCGCCATCTATCATACGACAAAGAGGCATCTATATCCTGTATTCTTTTTTTAGGTCAAACACAACATATAGTGTTTCAGCAGGTCAAAGCAATTGGTCATTTTGCAGACGCATTAATTATGAGGGGTTCTTGGCAAGTCGGTAAAACGTTACCAACACGGCTACCTGCATGGCAGTTATAAAACCCCCTTAGTCAAGCCGCTGACAAATCCTACCAAAACCAAGCCGCTCACGCCAAAAGAATCCAAAAGATTATGCTTGACCAACATGTAGCGGTCGTGCCTTGCTGAGCCTCATGCAACCGCGGCACGAATCCTTGAAAGATATGTGTATGCAAACGGAGAAGATGAGAGTTTCCTCGGATGACTACTGAGAAGCATCCCGGAAGATCAAAAACTCGATATTTGGTGACGTATTTGGCGACCCATTTGGCGACCAAAACAAAACAGCCCAGAGGCTAAGCCTCTGGGCTGCGAACATTTGGTGGGCGTTAGAAGATTTGAACTTCTGACCTCTTCCGTGTCAGGGAAGCGCTCTCCCCCTGAGCTAAACGCCCAAATGGAGCGGACAACGGGGCTCGAACCCGCGACCCCAACCTTGGCAAGGTTGTGCTCTACCAACTGAGCCATGTCCGCTTACGAGGATTAATCTTACGTGATGCCCGCATCCTATGCAAGAACTTTTTTTGAAAAGTTTTGCGACGCCCTCGCGAACCTCGCGAAGACATCAGCCGCCACGGAAGGTGCAGGCAAACTCAAACTCGCCGCAAGAGGTCTTTACATCTCACCGAGCATGATCCAGGCAGAGCTGTCCTGCGCGAGCCTGCCGTCTGCAAGCGGTGATGAGGTGAGCAGGACCCTGCCCGCCGGCAGCTCCACGGGTGCTGCACCGAAGTTCGTCACACACGCCCAGCCGTTGTCGCGGCGATAGGCGATGACGCCGCCCTCAGCGCCCTCGGCACCATCCGCAAGGCCGGTGCGCCCGTCAAGATCGAGCCACGCGAGATCGTTGGCGCACCCGCGCAGCTTGCGCCGCAGCCAGAGGGCGTCACGATAGAGCGCAAGCATCGATGTCGGGTCCGCTTCTTCCCTATCGGCAGCGTAATCGGAAAACCATGCAGGCTGCGGCAGATGGGGCGCCGCATCGGCGTCCGCCGGTGAAAACCCAAACGATCCGCCCTGCACGGGATCGTCCGCTGCCACCCACGGCAGGGGCACACGGCAGCCGTCGCGCCCCTTCTCGCGCTTCGGTCCGTGCGTATTGGTCGCAGTAGGATCTTCGAGTGCGGCCCACGGGATATCGGCCACCTCAAAAAGGCCGAGCTCCTCACCCTGATACACGTATGTCGAGCCCGGAAGCGCCAGCTCGAGCAAAAGGGCCGCCCGCGCGCGGCGCTCGCCGAGTTCACGGTCCTCGTCATAAGACGACCCGTCGCGTAAGAGCCAGTCGAGCGCAATCTGGTGGTAGCGCGTCGCCTTGATCTGCGGCAGGGCATAGCGCGTCGCCACGCGCGGCACGTCGTGGTTGGAGAGCACCCAGGTCGAGGCGGAATCGGATTCTATAGCTGCCTTCAAGCCCTCCTCGATTGCAGCGTGCATGTCATCATAGGTCCAAGTGGCCTTGGCAAACTCAAAGTTGAATGTCTGGCCAAGCTCGCTGGGACGCGCGTAGAGATACTGGCGCTCGGGCAGCACCCACGCCTCGGCAACGGCGCTGCGTGGCGGAACATAGCGGTCGAACACGCGGCGCCACTCGCGATAGATCTCGTGGACCTCGTTGCGGTCCCACAGCGGATGGGTGCCGTCCTCAACCATGTCATCGCCCTCGGCGAGATGCCACCGGTCTAGGTCATCGCGGTCGAGATCCTTGGCAAGACCGTGCGCCACATCAATGCGAAAGCCATCGACGCCTCGATCGCTCCAAAATGTCAGGACGTCGCAAAAGAACGTGTGAACCTCGGGGCATGACCAGTCAAAGTCCGGCTGCTCGGGCGTAAACATGTGCAGATACCACTGACCGTCCGCGACGCGCGTCCAGGCGGGGCCACCAAAGTTGGCATTCCAATTGGTGGGAGGCAGCTCGCCGTGCTCGCCGCGACCATCGCGGAAGATATAACGGGCGCGCTCGGGCGATCCGGGGCCGGCGGCAAGAGCGGCTTTGAACCAGGGGTGCTGGTTGGACGAATGGTTGGGCACGATGTCGACGATGACCTTGATGCCGTGCGCATGAGCCGCGGCGATCATGTCATCGAAGTCGTCAAGCGAGCCGAGACGTGGGTCGACATCGCAGTAGTCCGCCACATCATAGCCGCCATCGACGAGAGGCGATGGGTAAAACGGGCTCAGCCAGATGGCCTCGATACCCAGCCGCTCAAGATAGTCCATCTGCTGGGTAATGCCCGCGATATCGCCCAGACCCGAACCAGTCGAATCCTTAAACGAGCGCGGGTAGATTTGATAAATCGCGGCATCGGACATCCATGGGCGCGAAGAGGACTTTTCTGTAGCCATGGGGTGCGACTCCCTTGCAACGAGGTTTTGCGAGATGTCCACGATGATACGCCCAAAGCGGACATTCGCGGCAAACAACGCCACAGCCACGCCCCAAAACGCTCGCTCCCCCTCGGGTTCGAGCCTCCTGGGACGAATCGATCGATTAGTGAAAAGAACGGAAGACTTACTCCCCCGGCCACGACAGACACTATGACCCAATCCAGGGGCACGGAAACGACAGGAGCCCCCGCTCGTGACCGCGGGTCGGGGCTGCGACAATGTTGTTGAAGTGCCAGAGGCGCAGCCGCGCCGCAACGAGGTTGGGAGGCTCCCGTGCCTAGATATTCTACCGCCTTCGGAATGGACGTACACCTCAGGTCCACCACCGTCTGCGCGCTCGACGCGGAGACGGGCGAGGCCGTGACGAGGAGGTTCCGCGGCAACCCCTGGGGCGAGGTCGCGGAGTGGATGTCGGGCTTCCCCGGCCCGTCGCTCGCCGCCTACGAGAGCGGCTACCTCGGCTTCGCCCCGCAAAGGGAGCTCTCCGGGCTCGGCGTCGACTGCGTCGTCGCGGCCGTCTCCAAGGTCCCGAGGTCGGCTGCCGACCTCTCGTCCAAGAACGACCGCAACGACGCGGCCAGGATGGCCAAGGCGATACTGTCGCACGACGTCACCCCGGTATGGGTGCCGTCCCCCGAGATCGAGGGGCTCAGGGACCTCGCCGCCGCCCACGACGCCGCGACCGCGAGGCTCGCGGCGGCGAAGCAGCGGCTCCTGGCGTTCCTAGCCCGCCGCGGCTATGTCTACGGCGGCACGACGCCGGCCGGCAACCCCCGGAAGTACTGGACGTACGGCTTCCTCAGGTGGCTCGACGGCATACACCCCGCCGACGACGGAGGCATCCGGGCGCTTGCGGCGCTGAGGAACGAGGTCGAGGCGGCCGACGAGACGAGGGGGGCCCTCCTCGCCGAATACAGGGCCGCCGTCGCGGCGGGCCCCCTCTCGGCCGAGGTCGAGGCGCTCCAGTCGATCAAGGGGTGCGGGTTCGCGCTCGCCGCCGCCTTCGCGTCCGAGGTGTCGGCGACTTCTCGAGGTTCCGCTCCGGCAGGCAGGTGACGTCCTACTTCGGCCTCGCCCCGAAGCAGAGGTCGAGCGCGGACTCCGTGCGCCTCGGCGGGATCAGCGGGGCCGGCAACGCGCTCGTCAGGAAGCTGGCTGTCGAGGGGTGTCCTGGTGCTATGCCCAGGCCGGCCACCAGCCGAAGCTGATGCCCAAGGGCTCCGGCGTGCCCCTCGAGATAAGGATGCACGGGAGGAAGGGGTCCGAGAGGCTCCTGCGCCGCCGCGAGGAGATGATCGCCCGCGGGATGCCGCAGGCGAAGGCGAACGCGGCCACCGCGGCCGAGCTCGTGAGGTGGCTGTGGGCCCTCGGCGCGATGTGCCGGGAGGGCGCGGAATAGACATAAGCCCCCGTCCCGGCGAGCCGGGCGGCCTTCGGGGACACCCCCGTTCTCGCTGTGCGCGCGGCGGCCGCCGCATGCGCGAAGACAGACTAGGGGAACCCCGCCGAAGGAGAGGATTGCGGGCCGCCGGAGCGGTATCCGCGGATATGAGACTGAGCCGAAGGCGTCGATGACATGCCGGGGGCGGACCGGGACGGGTTTAACGGCAGGCCCCGCCGACCGATTGCAAGCGGTCGGCGGGGCCATTGTGGCCCTTGACAGTGGATTGGGTCATATGAGCGAGCGGGCTCCGGGTGCCCCAAGTTGCCGCGAAAGAGGAGGGAAGCGTACTTTATGTACGCGACCGACGATTGAGGGGCAAGATGGGGTGCCCGGGGCCCGCGCAGCGTCAATCAAAACCACCCCTAAAAGGGGTGGTTTGCTCTTAGGGTATAACCCTTGGATT
>CAJMPY010000019.1 GCA_905215385.1 uncultured bacterium
CGAGGTAGCCCTCCTGGTCGAAATGCATGATCTCGATCTTCTCGGTTTCCTTCATTTGTCTCTCCTTTCTGGGGTTGTCTCCACATCCCCCATGCCAACGGGCATCAAAACCCGCTTACATTCCGTAACACTCGGCCGCTTTGGCCTTAAGCGCATTGACTGACTCTTCGTAGCCCTCTGCCTTGACCTCCATCTGTTTGGAGACGGCATCGAGATACGGGTGCACGTCCCATGACTTCAGACGCTCGGCGATTATGGCCGCAATCGTCTGGAAGAACACAAGATTGGGAATTGCGCTGAGCAGCGGAGCCACCTGAGGCACCGCAACCTCGTGAGCCCTACCCCTGGGATGGGCCGTGAGCAGCACTGTTTTTGTCGTAACGTTCGATAGCGCATCGGCGATATCCGCAAGACGCTCCGACCCCTGCGGATCGTCGACGATAAACACCAGGTAGCTTGGGGTTATCTGCATCTCGGGACCGTGGACGAACTCCTCGCCCTCGTGATGCATGGCAGGAATCTTGATGGTCTCGCTCAGCTTGAGGGCTGCCTCTTCGGCAACGCCATAGTTGGGGCCGTTGCCGACGACCATGGCGGGCATGTGCTCAGAAAGCTCGAGCATGTGATCTTGGACATATGCCTCGGCGATCTTGCACATCACGGCATTGGCCTGGATAGCCTCGCGCAGGCCGTCAAGACGCTGGGCAACGCCCTTGGCGTCAATCGTTCCGCGCGCCTGGCCGCCGTAAATACCAAAGAGCACCAGGTACTCAACGAGAACCTCGACGCCCAGAGTCACAAAGTCCACCGACTCGACACCCACACCGTAGTCAAGAACGATGTCAGCGTGTTCCTTGATGGGTGCCTCGACGTTTGCCGTGAGCGCAACTGCAGCCATATCGTGCGCGCGCATGTAATCAAGAGCCGCGATCGTATTGGTCGAATAGCCGCTCTGAGAAACGGCAATGTTGAGCGCATGCTGCGGATAGGTGTGTTCAAAATCGACGAAGGCCTCGGGCGTCACAACGGACACCTGCATTTGCAGGGTATCTTGCAGGTAATCGCGGGCGCAATCGGCGGCATGGCGCGACGAACCCGAAGCAACGATGCGCAGCGCGTCAAAAGAACCGGACTGGAAAATATCAACGAGCTGCGCTACCAGCTCAGACGAACGCTCGAGGTTCTCTCCCATACGCACATGGGCAAGCTGAACGTAATCGAGCATCTTCATCGTCTCACCTCGTAACAAATCATTAGTATTTGATACCAATCACAGTTACAGGTTACGGCTTTTTGATACCTCTTTGTCGATTAATTTGTCCCCATCGGCGAACGGTCGATTTTGAGCCATGTAAGGTCGTATATGCAGTCTGCTCAACAAATCAAAATTCCGTCAGCTTTTCAGCCCGTTATGCAAAAAACCAGCTAGTACGTATAGGTATATCCACCCGCATCACCGCGGTTAAACGACTTGACGTACTCGATCGCCTGGCCGCTCGCATCGAAGCTCACGCACTCAAGCGTCAAGGCAAGATCGCCCTGCTCCAGTCCAAGCAGGCCGGCATCTCGCGCGCCCAGCGCTTCGATATCGAGCTTTTCCTGTGCCATGACCGGCTTTCGGCCCAACATCTCATAGGTCTCGTACAAACTGAAGACCGACACGTCAATATCTTCGATTGTGGGAAACAGCAGGCACGGGATGAACGCCATCTCAATCGATACGGGATCGCCGTTGACGCAGTTCAAACGCCGAATCGAATACAGTAAATCGTCCTCGGCAATGCCAAACAGGTTGGCATAATATGGACCCGCATAACGCTTGGAACGCGCGAGGATGCGGACGGACGGCTCGCCGCCCGAAGCACGAACCGATTCGCGAAAGCCTCCCGTTCGCTCGTAGGCAACGGGCACTTTCTGTGCCACAAACGCGCCCTTTCCGCGGACGCGTCGAATCTGCCCACGCCGAACCAGCTCATCGACAGCGCTTCGGATGGTCAAGCGCGTCGTACCAAATTCCTCGGCGAGGTCTTTTTCGGACGGAATCATGGAACCCGTGGGATATATACCGCGCTCGATACGCTCCTCGATACGGCGTCGAATGCGCATATAAACCGGGGTGGCATCTACTGTTTCAGCCATTGTTCACCTGCCACGCTCCTCATGCCGTTCTTTTCGCCGTTATCGGCAAAGCGGAACTTTGTGGGCAAAATCACCGATTTGCAATGCTCCACAAAACGCATGTCCTTATCAAATTCTATCGTGCTCTCATAGAACACCGGCGTTCCCTCTTCTTGCTGGAGCAACTCGGCCTCTTCGGCGTTCAAACGCGAGATGGAGATATGCTCACGTCCATGCTCAACGCGCACGCCACCTTCTTTGAGCAAGACATCGTAAAGGCTCTCACACTCAAAATCGTGATCGGGAAGCGAGGGGCACAGGGACAGGTTAACGTGAGCCGTCTCGATTGACGCCGGCTCGCCCTCAATAAGTCGAACACGCTGCATGCGGAGCAAAGGAGCGCCTACGGCAACCCCAAGCTTGTCGGCAAGCGCCTCATCCGCCTCGATGGCCCCGGTGGAAACCAGACGAGAAGAGGGGTGCAGGCCGGCAGTCCGCACAGCATCGGAGAAGTTATACGTTTCCTGAAAGATATTGAGCGGTTTGGGAGGACACACATACGTACCCGATCCGCGACGGCTCTCGAGCGTTCCACACGAGATGAGCCGCGTGATACCGGCGCGCAACGCCGTACGCGAAACGCCAATCTCTTCGCACAGCACGCGCTCGGCCGGCAGGCGATCGCCGCCGGCAAGCTGATGGTGCTGGATATACCAAAGAATCCCCTCAACAGCACGATCTTTGGGGGGAATTGCATAAGATTCGCCTGCCATTGCACAGACTCCTCGTTCAGAAACGTATGTCGCCAAAATTAGGCCAGACCACCCATGGCATCAAATTCGGCCTTGATCTTCTCGGCGACATTCCGATACGACTTATACAGGCTTGAATCGCGTTTGACTTCATCGGTCATAACGGGAATCTCTAGTTTGGAAACCTCGTCTTTTCCCGTCTGAACCGCCACAACAACGCCCATACCAAGACACATATTACGCTTGGCTGCGTTCATTTTTGCCGCCTTAGCGGGATTTGCCAGAATACGCTGGGCAAATTCCTGTTTAGAGACCGCTTCATCGGCCTCCGGATCGCCCGCCTCGGCCACTTCGCACTGCAACACGTCCGCATAGTCAAAAATCTTCGGCTCGCCGCCGCGCTGATGTACGGCCCACTTGCGACGCGTGGCATCCTGGTAGATAGCCGGCAAAAACGTAAACCGCGGCGGGTCCAAAATCGTATCCGTGATGGTAAACACATCGGGATCAAAGGCATCCTGCGGGTTTTTCTTCTTGAACAGCCCCATATCAGCCTCCCGTACTAACATTTAACAACTCAAGCTGAATATAGCACCAATTTCAAGCCACCACCTCACCCTATCGGTACGCGGCGTCTGTGGCTCGCCCAGCGGAAGAGTTCACGGACGAGGGCCGGGGAGGCATACTCTGTTTTGAGAAGTGGGCTTCGCGAACTTCTCAAAACAGAGTATGCCTCCCCGGCCCCGGCAATGTATCGTAGGCTGACCAAAGTAAGATATACAGTTTCCAAGGCCGCAACAGCAACAGCCCCATCACATTAAAAAATATCAGCGCCGCATATCGAAACGGTCGAGAGGGCCTTGCCCGGCTGGGCGGCCTTGCTCCGGGAAGTTCGCGAAGCCCACTTCCCGGAGCAAGGCCGCCCAGCCGGGCAAGGCCCCAGCGCGAGACCGTCCCGAATGCCTACCCGCACAGTGTGGCTACGAGTGGGATGGTCAAAATGGAGCAGATGATCGACAAAAACGTGCACTGCATCATGGGGCGTGCATCCTTGCCGTATTGTAGGCAGTACAGCGTACCGTTGCTGCCCACCGGCATTGCCATCTCGAGCACAAGCGTCGCGATAAACATGGGCGTCATGCCGGGCCACAAGCGCGCGACGGCAAGACATGCCACCGGCACGACAACCAGGCGAAACGCCACGGCGACATAGGCGCGCCAGTTGGTAAGCATCTCGAGCGGACGGTACTTGGCGATAGACGATCCCATGAGCAACAATGCCGCTGGAGTGGTCATGGTGCCAACAATGGAAATCGAGTCGCCCAACACGCCCCAATCGGTCCATCCGGTTAGCACGATCCCAAGCACAACAGCACTTGCAATGAGACCAGGACTCTTGCAGCAGGCGGCAATATTGCGCATCTGCTTTTTAAGGCCGCCATCCATTCCGCTAAATAACATGGCACCGACGGTAAACATAAGAAGGTTTAGGGGGATAAGCGCAATCGATGCATACAACAGTGCTTGTTTTCCCAACACCGCCGAAATAACCGGAAAACCGATAAACCCGGCATTACCGAAAAGCACGGCGAAGCGATACGAGCATTCTGTCCCTTTGGGAACGCGAAGAGCAGCGGTGACAGCAAACGCGATAAAGGTCGCCACCACATACATCACAAAGGACAGACCCATGAGCGAAAACGTCTCGGCAATGCTCGGAAGCTTCACATCATCGCCCAGCGCTGACGAAAGCACCAAGCACGGTAGCGCCACCTGCAACAGCAGATGCGACAGCTCGCGCTCGAACTCCGCTTTCATAAACCCCAGCTTGGCGATACACCACCCCAACAAAATAGGCAGCGAAACCGTCAACATCTGAAGCGCCACACTCGTAAAGCTCATGCTTCCCCCTTATCTATTCCACGAGGGCCGGGGCGCCTGCTTTGTTTTGAGAAGTGGGCTTCGCGAACTTCTCAAAACAAAGCAGGCGCCCCGGCCCCGGCAATGTAATCTTGGCTGACCAAAGTTAGATGCACGGTTTTCAGGGAAGTAGCAGCCGTGTCCCCATTACATAAAAAAATAATCAGCCCCCGCATATCGAAACGGTCGAGAGAGCCGCCTCCGGGCTGGTGCCCTTCCTCGGAGAAGTTCGCGAAGCCCACTTCTCCGAGGAAGGGCACCAGCCCGGAGGCGGCCCCAGCGCGAGATCGTCCCGGATGCCTATCTACTCGTTGTCGCCCGCGGTCATCTGCGTTGCGGAGAGTGCGCCGTCGGCAGCGGTTGCAGCTGCGGCGTCGGGCCAGACCCAGTCGGTGAAGGCCGGGTGATCGTAGCCCTCATCGCACGCGAACTCAAAGGCCTCGGTGCGGAATGCCTCCCACTTATCAATCTGCTCGGCAAACTTATCGGCGTCGACCATGCGCAGCACGTCGGCGGCCAGTGTCCAGCGGTCCATGTTGTTCAGGCGCAGCATGTCGAACGGCGTTGTCGTGGAGCCTTTCTCCTCGTAGCCGTGGACGCGGAAGGCATCGTGGCCGGGGCGGTTCCAGATCAGGCGGCGAATCGTGCCGGCATAGGCGTGGAACGCGAAGAGGACGGGCTTCTCGCCGCAGCCGAACAGCTCAGCCCAGCGCTCGTCGCTGAGAGCCTGGTCGTTCTCGCAGACGTTCTGGATCTTGAGCAGATCGACCACGTTGACGAACCATACCTTGATGCCCAGCTCGCGCAGCATGTCGGTTGCAGCCAGAGCCTCGAGCGTCGGCACGTCGCCGCAGGTGGCGACCACGACATCGGCCTCGGCGAGCGAATCGGCGGTCGATGCCCACTCCCAGGTCGCAACGCCCTCGGCGAGCTCCGCCTTGGCCTCGTCGACCGTCTGGAAGGTCGGAGCAGGCTGCTTGCCGCAGAAGATGGCGTTGACGCAGTCGGTGGACTGGTAGACGCGCTCGGCAACGGCAAGGGCCATGTTGGCGTCGGCCGGATAGTAGGCATTCACGATGTGCGTGTCGTTGGCCTTGTTGAGCAGCAGGTCGATAAAGCCGGGGTCCTGGTGCGAGAAGCCGTTGTGGTCCTGACGCCAGACGTGGCTCGACAGCAAAATGTTAAGGCCGCTGATGGGGGCACGCCACGGAATCTCGCGCTTGGTAGCCTCGAGCCACTTGCAGTGCTGGTTGACCATGGAGTCGACCACATGGACAAAGCTCTCGTAGGAGCTCCACACGCCGGAGCGGCCGGTGAGCACGTAGGCCTCGAGGAAGCCCTCGCACTGGTGCTCGGACAGCTGCTCGACGACCTTACCGGAGCCTGCCAGCAGCTCGTCGTTGGCCTCGTCCTCGTAGAAGCCGGCGTCCCACTGCTTCTTGGTCACCTTGTAGGCAGCCTGCAGGCGGTTGGACGCGGTCTCGTCGGGACCGAAGATGCGGAAGTCATCCATGTTCTTGGCCAGAACGTCGGCAGTGTACTCACCAAAGACGCGGGCGGCCTCGGTGGAGCCCCAGCCATGACCATTAGTGTCGACGGGGACCTCGTGGGCATGAATATCGGGCAGCTCGAGCTCGCGACGCACCTTACCGCCATTCGCGTTGGGGTTGGCGCCGATGCGCAGCTCGCCGGTCGGCATAAAGGCCGTCACCTCGGGGCGCACCTGGCCCTCGGGCGTAAAGAGCTCCTCGGGCTTGTAGGAACGCAGCCACTCGCGCAGCACGCGGAAGTGCTCGTGGGTGTCCTTGGCACTCGCCAGCGGCACCTGATGCGCGCGCCAGGAGTCCTCGGTCTTCTTGCCGTCGATCTGCTTGGGGCAGGTCCAGCCCTTGGGCGTGCGGAACACAATCATGGGGTAGGCCGGGCGGACCACGGTCTCGCCTGCGGCGGCCTGGGCCTGCGCGGTTGCCTTGATGTCACAGATCTCATCGAAGACCTGCTCAAACAGGGCAGCGAAACGCGCATGAATGCTTGCGTGGCTCTCGTCGTCAAAGCCGGCGACAAAGAAGTGCGGCTTATAGCCCATGCCCTCAAAGAACTTGGTGAGCTCTTCGTCGGACACGCGGGCGAGGATGGTGGGGTTGGCGATCTTGTAGCCGTTGAGGTGCAGGATCGGCAAAACGATACCGTCGGTTGCCGGGTTCACGAGCTTGTTGGATTGCCAAGAGGTCGCGAGCGGGCCGGTCTCGGACTCGCCGTCGCCCACCACGGCCACGGCCAACAGGCTCGGGTTGTCCATGACGGCACCGTAAGCGTGGCTGAGCGTGTAGCCGAGCTCGCCGCCCTCGTGGATGGAACCGGGCGTCTCGGGCGCAAAGTGGCTCGGGATGCCGCCGGGATAGGAGAACTGGCGGAAGAACTTCTGCAGGCCTGCCTCGTCATTGGTGATGTCGGGGCGAATCTCGCGGTAGGTGCCGTCGAGCAGCGACTGAGCAGTACCGGCGGGGCCACCGTGACCAGGGCCCATCAAGAAGATAGCATTCTGGTTGTGGTCGGCGATCAGTCGATTGACGTGACCGAACAGGAAGTTGATGCCGGGCGTGGTGCCCCAGTGGCCAACCAGGCGGTGCTTAACGTCCGGACGACCGAAGTCGCGCACCTCACCGGTTTTCTCGTCGACAAAGTCGGGGCGCATTAGCGGGTTAGAGCGAAGGTAGATCTGACCGACGGACAGATAGTTCGATGCGCGCCAATACAGGTCGACGCCCTCGAGCTCGGAAGCCGGCACCTCGTGGCCCAGCTTTTGCCACGGCGTCCCCAGTGTTTTAGCCATTGTTTATGTCCCTTCGCTGTGCGGTCACCCTCCAATACGGCAACCTTTCGTTGGGACCAGTATATTTGCTAAAACGTTTTATCATGGTGAAAAAACGTTTTACCACCCTTATCAATCCCATCGATTAGCAAAACGCGACATTCACCTGCGGCGTTGATTGTCACAGGTGCTCCACATTCGGTCTCTGCAAATTGGTAAACGTGTTTAGTTGTGTTTAGTAAGCTCGAGCACGCTGTCCTTAACGATAAGCTCCGGCTCCAGAACGACCTCTTCGGCACGCCTGCCGCCCCTACCGGCAAGACGCTTGGACATGCAGCCAAAAGCATGCTCCGCAAGGACACCAGGGTCCTGCTCAATCGCGGTCAGTGCCGGCTCAAAGAGAACGTCGGCCGCCGAGTTGTCATAGCTCACCACCGAGATATCGCCCGGGATGCTCTTCCCCATCTCGTGCAAGCGCTTGAGCAAACCGAGGGCAATGTTATCCGAGCTTGCGAACACGGCAGTGGCGTCAGTTGCGAGCACTGCCTCCGAGGCCTCGTATGCGCTCGGAATGTAGTACTCGCTCTCAAACTCCAAACGCGCGTCGATCGGCAGGCCAACCTCGCGCAGCGCGCGCTCATAGCCGGCAAGTCGCTTGCGACCCGTATTGGAACGGCGGGCATTAACCAGGCAGGCAATACGGCGGTGGCCTTGCTCGATCAGATAGCGGGTGGCCATATAGCCGCCCATCTCGTGGTCGAACATCACCTTGTCGCACTCGAGCCCCTCAATGGCACGGTCGACCATTACGGCCGGGATGGGCAGGTGGCTGACCTCTTCGCGCAGGGCGCGGTCATCGGAGAACTCGTCACCCACCACCAGGAAGACGCCATCAACGCCGCGCGTCACCAGCTGGCGCAGCAGCTCCAGATCGTCATCGGCGCTTCCGCCCGAGCTGGTAATGAAGAGCGCATAGCCGTCCTCGCGGCAGCGCTTTTCCAGGCTACCGGCGAGCGAGGCAAAAAAGCGGCTCTCGATGTTAGGGACGATAAGGCCCAGCGTGCGCGACTCGCGCATGACCAGGCTGCGCGCAATCTGGTTGGGAACATAGTGGTTGCGCGCCGCGACCTCTTTGATGAGCTTGCGGTTTTCTTCCGAGATGCGACAGGGCCGATTATTGAGAACAAGCGAGACCGACGAGGGGGAAAGCCCCACCTCCTGGGCGATCTGCTTGAGGGTGACTTTGTTGGCCATCTCGCTCCTTCCGGGTTTACGCGCAATCTCTTGAAAGTATAGCGACTACCCCTCTACCTCGGTGATAAACACTTTACCAATCCGGTGGACGGCTGTTTTATCGCCGCCAGCGCACCAAATCCGTCCGGGTGGGGTATATTGCAATCGATTGATGACAACGACCACCAAAAGGCGGATATTCGTATGCACGAGAACGATTTTTTTAACGAGGACCTGCTGTGCGCGCTCGCTGGCGTTGCCGGCGAGGACAACGTGCTGATGAGCGAGCCCATGCGCGAGCACACCACGTTTAAGATCGGCGGTCCGGCCGACGTCTTTGTCACGCCCGATACTGAGCAGGGCCTCGTCGCCACGCTCGATACCTGCTATCGCTGCAATCTACCACTCACCATCGTGGGCAACGGCTCCGACTTGCTCGTCGGCGACAAGGGCATCCGCGGCGTCGTCGTAGCGCTGGGCGAGGGCCTCTCCGACATTACGGTCGACGGCACGCACGTCACGGCGGCAGCCGGCGCCTTGCTTTCCGATGTCGCAGCCGCGGCAGCCGAGGCCGGCCTTACCGGCATGGAGCCCATCTCGGGCATTCCCGGATCGGTCGGCGGTGCCTGCTACATGAACGCCGGAGCATACGGCGCTTGCATGGCCGATGTGCTGGAGTCCGTGCGCGTCTACAAGCCCGCCCGCATGCTCGACGACGGCACCCGCGGTAGCGGCAGCATTATTGAGTTCGATGTCGATGAGCTCAACCTGGGCTATCGCAAGAGCCGCATTGCCGACGACGGTTTCGTCGTGCTTTCGGCCACTTTCAATCTCGCCCCGGGCAACGCCGCGATGATCAAGGCCGACATGGACGACTACCGCCAGCGCCGCGAGGACAAGCAGCCGCTCGACATGCCGAGTGCCGGCTCCACCTTCAAGCGCCCCGAGGGCTACTTTGCCGGCAAGCTCATCATGGACGCCGGCCTGCGAGGACACGCCATCGGCGGCGCGCAGGTGAGCGAAAAGCACTGCGGCTTCATCGTCAACGCCGACCACGCCACCGCCGCCGATGTCGACGAACTCATCCGCCACATCCAAACAACCGTCAAAGACCAATTCGACGTAGACCTCGAACCCGAAGTCCACCGAGTCGGCGAATTCCTCTAAAAAAGAAGGCCCCGAAAGGGGCCTTCACTTTCTTTTATTCAGACAACCAATCCGGTGCGTAGCGCCCCGAACCCGAGAGGGCCGCGTGCCCGCCCGCAATATATTTGATTGATCGCGAGTTCCGCACGCAAAGAAGGCCACTTAATGTGGCCTTCGTCTTGCGCAGGACTGCCCGAGCAGGCAATCAAATATATTGCGGGCGGGCACGCGGCCCAGTCGGCTTTACGACAGCGCAATACCGCCAAGCCAGCCCCAACGCACGCCAGAGCCAGTACCATAAAAGCTAATGAACGAATCAAGCGACTTAGACGTAATGGCGCCCTCGTTGCTCATTACGATGCCGCCGCCAACGTAGATACCCACATGACCGTAGATAAGGCCCGGAGCACCCGTGCCGCTGTGCGAGGAATCGGCCACGATCATGCCCACCTGCAGCGCCGAGCGGTCGGAGCTATAGCACCAGGCGTTGAACATGTCACACGCGTTGCCGCCAAAATAGCCCACGCCGGCATTGCGGAAGACATTGGTAACCCACGCCGCGCACCAGTTCTGACCCGGCGAAGGCGTGGAGTAGCACGCGTTGACGACGGCCTGCTGCTTGCCCGAGCCGGCATTCTGCTGCGGAGTTCCGGGCGCATACGATCCACCGCCCGAGCTCGAACCACCCGAGTAGGAATTGTTCTTGTTCGCGGCGGCCGCGGCAGCGGCGGCCTTCCTAGCGGCCTCCTCGGCCTGGGCGGCAGCGAGAATCTCGGAATCGCGCTGAGCCATGAGCTCCTTGACGTCGTCGGAAAGACCGTTCAGCACGGTCTGGACTTCTTGCTGCTTGGCCTGCATATCCTGCATCTGAGCCGTCTGCTGGTCCTTGAGTTTCTCCAGGTTGGCCTTTTGTGCTTCGAGCTCGGTCTTCTGCGCGTCGAGCTCAGCCTGAATCGTCTGGATATCCTCGATGGCATCGCGGTCGCTCTTGTTGATCTTCTCAACGTAATGCGCGTTGGCGACGAGTTCCTCAAACGAGCCAGAGGCCAGCAGCAGCGACAGGATGTTCGTACCGCCGGACTTGTAGCTGGCGGCCACGCGATCGGAAAGGTCGTTGCGCTTCTTCTTGAGCTCGGCCTTCTTTTCATCGATCTGGGCCTGCGTGTCGTCAATCTTGCCCTGGACATTCTCGATGTCGTTGAGGGTCTGGGCATTCTTGTTGGCGAGCGCCGCGTACTCATTGGCAATGCTGTCGAGCTGAGCCTGGACCTCGTCGAGCTGGGCCTGGGCGGCATTCAGTTTGTCGGTGGTTTCTTGACTGGCCTCAGCCGCATGGGCGCGGGCGGGCAGGCCAAAAAGAACAGCCGCAGAAGCGGCGCCGAAAAGAGCCTTAAGGGCAGTGCGGCGCGAAAGCTCCTGCGTAAAGATGGAATCGTTGTTTGGTGACATATGTACTCCGTTACATGCTTATTTATATGTCGCTCAACTCAAACATATTAACGCACATCGCGCTTGTCCCAACTATTTCCACGAACGGCTGGAAAAGCATGGTCAGCGGCTCGCAAATACGTCCCACACCAAAGGTAAGGATTATGCAAATAACACCCTATGAGTACGTTAACATCAATCCTCTGGTTTTCCTGCCCCGCGTGTTTTGGGCGCCCCCAGCTGCGCTATACTCCCCTCAAGAAGTGTTCCTGATTCGATAGGAGACTACATGTCCAAAGCACTCGACCCCAAAGACACCTGCGTCCTCGTTACCGGCGGCGCCGGCTTTATCGGCTCGCACACCGTCGTTCAGCTGCTCGAGGGTGGCTACCAGGTTGTCGTCGTCGATGACCTCTCCAACTCCAGCGCCGTTGCCATCGACCGCGTCAAGACCATCGTGGGCGACGAGGCCGCCAAGAACCTCACCTTCTACGAGGCCAACGTGCTCGACCGCGATGCGATGAACAAGATCTTCGATACCCACCAGATCGACCGCGTCATCCACTTCGCCGGCTTTAAGGCCGTTGGCGAGTCGGTGAGCAAGCCCGTCGAGTACTACCACAACAATATCGAGAACACCCTGGTGCTCATCGATGTCATGCGCAACCACGGCTGTAAGTCCATCATCTTCTCGAGCTCTTCGACCGTCTACGGCGATCCGGACAATCCGCCCGTCACCGAGGAAGACCCCAAGAAGCCCGCGACCAACCCCTATGGTTGGACCAAGTGGATGATTGAGCAGATCCTCATGGACGTCCACACCGCCGACCCCGAGTGGGACGTCGTGCTGCTCCGTTATTTCAATCCCATCGGTGCCCATCCGTCGGGCCTGATCGGCGAGGACCCCAAGGGCATCCCCAACAACCTGGTGCCCTACGTCGCCCAGGTCGCCGTCGGTAAGCTCGAGGCCGTTCAGGTCTTTGGCAACGACTACCCCACCCCCGACGGCACCGGCGTGCGCGACTACATCCACGTGTGCGACCTGGCATCCGGTCACGTTGCCGCCCTCAACTGGATGAACGGCAAGACCGGCGTCGAGATCTTTAACCTGGGCACCGGCACCGGCACCTCGGTACTCGAGGTCGTCGCCGCCTTCTCCAAGGCCTGCGGCAAGGAGCTGCCCTACGTGATTCGCGAGCGCCGTGCCGGCGATATCGCCGCCAACTGGTGCGATGCCTCCAAGGCCGAACGCATGATGGGCTGGAAGGCCCAGTACGACATCGCGGACATGTGCCGCGACAGCTGGAATTGGCAGAGCCATAACCCCAACGGCTTCGCCGACGCCGAGTAGCCACTCCCCCGTGCTAGGTTTTGTGGCATGCCTCAAAACCTAGCACGCGACATGCTCGGCACATGCCGCTTCCTGCATGGGTAGATTTCTAGACATGTCCCAAAAATCTACTGGCCCCGGCCTCCAATGTGAGGTCGGGGCTTTTTAGGAACTCGTTCTCGAGCTCGAGCTCGCGCATGCACTTGCGGCCGCCGCGACCGGGTGGTTGGTCAGCTCCTTCTTCCTGACCGTCACCCATCTTCCCAGGGTCTTCTCGTTGATGCCGAGGTCGGCTGCCACTTGGGCGATGGGCTTCCCCGACGCGGCGGCGAAGTCTGCGGCCTCGGCGCGGTACCCCGCTGTGTAGGAGGGCCCGTCTGCCATGACTGACACTCCTTTCTTTTTGGCGCTGAAACGATTATCGCCGCTCAACGCCATTCCTCTAAGTCAAGTGTCCTTGAATACGATACAGTTCAAATGGACGAGGAGAATCTGGCGCTCCTCTCGATGAGCCCGGAGAGGTCCCTGGTCGTCACCTTCCCCCGCGCGAACGCGAAGCGGACGGCGGCGAGCCATGTCCTCACCGCGCGTTCCATTTAGGGAGTCCTCGAGAAGTCGATCTCTCTGTGCGATAATCGAGCTATTGAGTCTCGCGAGTTTAGAGCTGGTGATATGCATTGAAAATCAAGATGAAAAACATCGGCAGGGTCGCTGAGGCCGATATCGAGATTAATGGTATTGCCGTGATCGCCGGGGAGAACGGGACGGGGAAAAGCACGGTTGGAAAAGCGCTTTATGCGGCCTTCAACAGCATGTCCGATTCGGAGAACAAAATCGACCGCATGAGGCGCAATAGTGTTGAGCGCGCCATCAGGAAGGCATATGTGGGAAGCCCTCTCGACTCCACGTCTCGCCACAGGCGAACTGCTGGAAGAATGAATAGTTTCATCGACAGGGTTTTTTCGGGCGAGTGCACGAGGGACGAGCTTATTGATGAGATAAAGGAGTATTACGGGGAGGAGATCTCCCGTGAGATCGAATCCGATTTCACGAATGGCGTAGCAGGAGTTGCCGATCAGATTATCGAGATCATGGATATCTCCGATGATGAGGTATTTCGTGCGATTGCGACAAACAGGTTCCGAAGCGAGTTCAACGGCCAGATCAATTCGGTTTTCGGCGAAGAGCCCGGGAAGGTCGAACTCCAGATAAAGGACGCATCTACGGTTTTCTCGGTTGCAAGTGACGAGGTGGCGGAGGTGCACGATAGGAGGGTTTTGCGATTCAGGGCGCATTATCTGGACGACCCGTTCCTGATCGATTCTCTCGGAGGACCCTACGGCCCCGCTTTTCGGTTCAAGCCCCTCCTTGGACACCAGGAGGAGCTGCGGCAAGATTTGATTCAGGCGACCATCCGTAACGATGACAGCGAGTCCTCGCTGTTCGAAGAGATCGCGAAGGAGCGACACCTGAAGGTTCTCATGGACAAGGTTTCCTCCTTATGTCCGGGGCATTTCGAGAGGAGCGAAAGTCGCGGTCACCTTACGTATCTCGAAGAGGGCTTCGCTCGGGGGTTGGAGCCTGGGAACCTTTCTGCTGGCTTGAAGACGTTCGCCATCATGAAGGTGCTCTTGAAGTCCGGCGCGCTAGATGCCGGAGGGACTATTATCCTCGATGAACCCGAGATTCATCTTCATCCTGCATGGCAGCTGGCCTTCGCCGAGATAATCGTGCTGCTCCAGAAAGAGCTCGGGATGCACGTCTTAATGAGCACCCATAGTCCATATTTCCTGAATGCGATCGAAGTGTATTCTAAGAAGCACGCTGTTGATGGATTGTGCTCATATTATCTTGCGGAGACCTGCACTGATGGACGCTCTCGCTTTGCCGATATAACCGGCTCGACTGAGGTCGCCTACGAGAAGCTGGCGGCTCCTTTTGATACGCTTGAGAGGGAGGAGTACGGCCTTGAGTAGCGACCTGTGCGCCTCCTGCCCTCATCCGAACTCTCCCGCGGTGCCAGATGGCAGCGATGGTTGCTCCCGTTGCAGGACCTGTATCCTAAGGGACTGCACGTCGACCATCTCCAAAACATCCAGAGACGGGAGCGTCTCTCTTGTGGATGACGATTTGCCTGTTGTCAATTTTGACTCTGTTAAAGAATGCTACTGCAAGAAGGTCAATAGGTGGATGCAACTCCCGCGCTCCGCCGATGCGCTGTATTGCGATCGGGAAACGTTATATCTAGTCGAATTTAAAAACGGCAGTCTGAAGGAGACGCTGGGGAAGAGGCTCAATCCCAAGGATGACGAAGAGCTTGGTATCAATCTTGGCCAAAGGGACGCCCTCATCGAGAAGTGCAAGGACAGCGTTTTGATCTGCTCGGACCTGTGGGGAAAGAGGACGAGATGGTTTCGCGAGCACTGCGTCTTTGTTTTGGTATACAACGAGGACAAGAACAAGACCGCGTTGAAGCGGGTTGCCAGCTCGATTAGGAAAAAAGCGCGTTTTGGGCTTCCTGACAAATTGAAAGGTTTTTGCGTGAAGGATGTCTTGACGCTAACCGAAAAGGAGTTTTCGACATCGCTCCTTTCAACTTGGCGAGACGCAGAAGAAATCGCGGAGGTCGACGCGTAGGAGACCGAAAAGCATCCGGTGGCTATTTGCTCCCGATATCGATCGTTCGTCTGCAGTCGGTTTTCTTTCCGCTGCGCCCGCCAGTTTGCGATGAGTCGCGCACCGTGTGAAGCTCAACACGGATGAAATACAAATATAATCCCCCCTTGCACTGTGTTGATAAATATTGCTCGTCGAACTCATCTGAACTGGGCTTTCTTGCATAGAACTGCCTGAACCTGAGCGTTTTCGGGTATCGCATTGCCCGATCGAGCACCATCGCGACCTTCTCAAGCTTGTCCTCGGGCGGACTCATAGCCACAGCCCCGCATGTCGTCCCGGTTGGAGCCGGGATGAGCCCTCAGGAAGCACTGCATGAAGTAGCGCATCCGGTTCACGGGCCCCAGCGGGTTCTGGCCGTCGGGAACGCCCTTGAGCAGCTTCGCGTTGTAGTGCTGGCTCTTCAGTGACAGATTGTTGACGGGAGCCGTGTGGCGCCCGGCTCCATGTCGTGGATGAGCGCGGAGCCGGGCGCCACACGGCTCCCGAACGTCGCCAAGGTCTTCGCCCTGCTTGTCTTGCCAAGGCCCTCCCGGATGAAGATTGAATTGCCTGGCTCATCGCAGCCGAGCGCGACACGGCCTCTACCCGAGACCATCATCTCTACACATAGCCCATCATTCGACAAGAACGCGCAGTTTGTCCTGCATAGGCGCATGGTGTCCCCCTCCGCCGCAAGAGGTGAGCAAAAGAGAGGCTCCCCTCGCCACTACCGGACAAAGGGACCTCTCTGGGGAAACACGCTATAAAACCTTCTTGCCGGGCGGTCGAGTACAGCACCGACGGCGTACCCGTGGAGACCTACCCAGAGCCCACGCCATTTCAAGTTTCTTGGTCTTCAACGCCACAATCCGATAATCATCCAGCCGTCGAAATGACCTCGTCACAGGCGGCAAGCATCTCCTCGTCATGAGTGACAACGATTACAATATGGTCTCTCTTAATTTCATGAAGCAATTTGATCAGCGCGCCTCGACTCTTCGCATCAAGTGCTGAGGTCGGTTCATCAAAAAGCATAACGTCCGGCGATTTCAACAGCTGTCTCACAATTGCAATCTTTTGCTTCTCGCCGCCGGACACCCCTCCTTTCCCGCCGTCAAGCATCGCCGTTGCCCCGTTCTCCACAGAAGCAACCATTTCGTCTAGCCCCAATATGACAAGCATCCGATTCAGCTTATCCATCTCGTAATCATCAGAAAGCAGCGTAAGATTATCGAGAATCGTCCCCTCAACGATAGGGGGTTCTTGCTCCGTAATGCTGACTCGACACCGCCGCAATGCATATCGATCGATGCAACGCTGTGACACCCCGTTGTAGCGAACGGCCCCTTCTGTGTCATCTGGATATAGCCCCAATATCACTGACAGCAGCGAGCTCTTCCCCGAACCATTCGGCCCCGAGATTCCATATAGCCGACCCCTGGAAAACGCGAGCCCCTCAATGCTTAACGCGACCCTTTCCGCCCCTGGATAACGTAGCTTGATGTTCTCTAGACGGATTTCCTCAATCGGACCAAGCGCCAATTTGCCATTCGCTTCCACCGGGACATCCCAAATTCTTTTCAGCCGCTCATAGCATACGCGATTAGTCTGGTAATCCCTTCCCCAGCCCAACAAATACTGTACCGCTGAGCTTAAGTTCGAATAATATCCAACAGCAGTCACGAGAAAACCAGGCAACAGTCTCCCGCCCATCACTTCAACCGCGCCCACAGCAAGAAGACATCCTTGAGCGGCGGAAGCGACCAACGCGTTGCCAAAGGTAAATCTAGACCCTACTTCCTGATTTGCTCTCATCGTTGGATAGAGCCCATTAAAAGCTTCGACCAGTACAGCGCGGGACCTATCGAACAAAGCATGTTTGCGGATGAAATCAACTTTCTCCAACTGATCTTGTAGACAGGAAAAAAACCTCGCGCTCTGCTCTTGTACGTCAAAACTTCTCTCAAACAGCCTTGCGCGTGAAACCGCATAAAAAGCGGCACTCGCTGCCGCAAGAACAAGGCAGACCACACTCAACTTGATATTCAGGCTACCGAGAACAAACAGGGCGGACAAAAGGGTGATAACGTTGCTTGAAACCCCCACAACCGAGTTGATTACGAAGATGACAAGGTCATTAGCGTCGTGATTGATTTGCTGGTTATAATACGACGCGTTGAAGCCCTCGAAGAATGCCTGGGGAAGGTGCTTCACGTGCTCAAGCGTATCCGCATTTAAGCCGAACCCCGCATGCGACTGAAGGTTGATGTACAGCATCTCTGAGCAATACACTAGTCCCGCTCGAACCGCTTGGACCGCAACCAAAATAAGGCAACAAACGAGAACGGCGGCAAGATCGGCGCTGGCCGGCATCGCCAATCGGTTTACCACTATGCCGGTAAGAAAGGGACCCGCAAGCGCAAGCAGCCCGACCAAAACTGTTACGACAAGATAGGCGTAGAATCGACCGCCCAGTATATATTTTCTACAGAGATTAAGCATCAGCCTCATTTTGCCCCGCACCCCGTTTTGCCGTATTCATCATCTGGGAGAGCAGCATTTTTTGCTCGGCATCATACCGGAAGGAAACGCAACGTTTCCCCTCACCGTTTAAGGCGTGGTTGGGGCACCCTCCCATGCACATGGGAAAAGCAAAGCACTCTTGGCATTCCGGGTCATCCGGCTCATATGCCATCCAGTTAATCATGTTCTTGCTCAACATTGGCGGCTCGAAAATAGTTCCGACCCTCCGCTCCTTCATTCCAATGTCATCCCAGCACTTATACAAATCTCCGACGGGATCAACCACGTACGAGTTGATTCCAACGGCGCAACATATCCCGAAATTCGTCCCACCAAAAGGTTGAACTTTGAAGCCCCGCGCAATTGCCCTTTTATAAAACTCAGTCTCCTCATACGAGAACTCTTTTACAGTAAAGCAGTGGCTGTCGTTCGCACATACCTGATTGATATCGTCAACAGGGGCTAAATAGAAGTGAACCTTATTCATCAGGCCATTTAGCTCGAGATAATCCAATAGCTCTTGAGCGGCCTCGATGTTGGTCTTGTCGACGTTGCTCCTTATCGAAATATCGATGATGTCGGCACACTCTTTGACGTTCTTGAGAATACGTTCGTATGTAGGGCTTCCGTCGTGAAGAATCCTTCTCGAATCGTGATCCGACTTCGATCCATCTATAGTCACTTGCGCGCTCGTCACACCACATGCCGCGAGCCTCCTTGCAACATCAGGCGTCAGCAGATAGCCATTTGTCACTATCGATGCGGAATATTCACACGTTGGCCCCACGACATCTTTCAGATCCGACGTAATCCGTTCGATCATCTTCATTCCGAGCAGAGGCTCGCCGCCGTACCATCCAACTGAGAGACTTGCGATACCAGGATAGTAATCTTTCACGAACTTGGAGAGCTGTGTCAAAACCTCCTCGCCCATCGTCGTGTACGCCTGTCCCTTTTCATAGCAGTAGGGACAGCAAAAGTTGCAAGCCATCGTTGGCGCAATGGTAAGGGACAGAGCAGTATTCGCAAAGCGCGCGGCGCGACTTTGCAACCTGATCTCCCCAAGCTCGTCCCTCTCCTCATTGACTAGGATGCCTCCCCTTATCAGCTCCGCGACAAGATCATCGGCATCCCGAACGTCCCCTTCTTGAATCCTTTTGAATTTCTGCGCGTATTCCGGATTTAACGACAGGATGCCGCCGGTTCGCGCATTCATGATAAGAAGACTTCCGTTATGTTCATGCACCACATTAAATTGCGACAGTTTCACTTCGCACCATCTCCATTTCCAACCAAATCCATATCGACCCTCAGACGCTGCGCATACGCCAGCGCACTACCTTCTTCGATAAAAACTGCACGAAAGCAGCAATAGACATGCGAGCGACACGATGACCGCATGGCCGCATGCAGCCATCAGGACCGTCCCGCCGGCAGCCCCGCACGCCCTCATCCAATAAGCCATGTGAACCGGGGGTAAAACGGTTGGGAAACTCATCGCGATAACAAGGCCCGCGAACGTTGCGACCAGCAAGGCTCCCGACACAAGAGATCTGATCCTGAACACCTCATATGCAACCGCAACCATCAGCGTATAAGCGGCGTCTATAACGATATTCGACAGGAGTGCCGAGGTCACATTACCAACCGTAAGGCTGTCTAGACCGCTTCCGGAGCACACGGCAAAGACCGCAGCGACACCGAGAGTAAACACGATGTAGGGGCACAGCGTATACACTTCGCAAGCCAATGTCTTTGCCGCAAACAGCTGCCAGCTGCGGAAGCCCCGAGCAATCGAAACTCCCCTTGCCGACACGCTCGTCGCATCACCGAATAGCGTCCCCGCCACAACAACAGAGACGATTGGGAAGAACACCGTATGCGCCATGGAGACGACACTTAGCCAGGAAGAGATACCCGTTGGCCCAACCCCTATCGAGAAAAGATAGCCCGGATCGGCGGAAAAGCCAAAGAACTGGCCCTCTCCCCCTGCGGAGACCCATGCGCCGGACCCGGCAAACACATAAATCCCCGCGATGCCCAAATACATCAGCGCTATTATCACGGCGAGTTTCATTCTCCTTGCGCGGAACAGTTCCGCCCTGACCGACATCCCAAGATTCATCGAACCGCCGTCCTTACAAATAGCGAGACGAGCGCAACTCCAACCGACACAAGCACAGTGCCGCCCGCATACAGCAAAACCTGAATTACACCAACATTCTGCATACTCAGGGAACACAGGTTCATCAGGTAATACACGGGCGAGAGCATGAGCAGCAAGCTGGGCTGACCGCTTCCGTATGTACTTGGGAACCACACCATCACAAATGTCGAAACCGCTATTGCAACGACGCTGCTCGCCACCACACTCCTCGTGAGCAAATACAGGGCGAAGGTAGCGGCGTACATCGAAATGAGCAGCAGCGCGATCATCAGCGCAATCGATACAAATTGGGCAAACCCTGAGCACGAGGCCCCAACGTCCCATTGGGCCATCTTGGTTAAATACAGCGCAGTCGTAGAAAGAAGATACACGGCACCGACCAGAGTGCAGTTCACCAACAGCTTCGTGATCACAATCGCCGCCTGCGACACCCCTCGCGATCTCGATACGGCGTAAGCCACGGATTCAAAGTCTCTCGACGTAGCGTAAACCGCGTAGAGAATCGTCACCGGAATCCAGACCACTGTAGACGCAAAAGACGTCCGGGCAACAGAGCCCAAAACGTCCCCTGCATCCACTAGGTTTCCAATAAAACCTATAGCCCCTCCAAGCGTATACGGGTCATCACCGGCGACCATGATCAGCACCTCAGACGAAGTCGCAGCCGCAACCACATACAGCACAGCCGCAAGCGCAATCATCAGAGCGGTCGCCGGGTGCCTGGCGAGCAACCATACCTCGCTCCGAAAAGCTGAGATGAACTCGCGTTTCATCACAGCTCGCTCTCTCGACCGATGAGCTCCGAATAAAACTCCTCAAGGCTCTTCCTATGAGAATACGCCTCCGCAACCCTCACACCTGCGGTCGAGAGCGCTTCGATTGCAATGCCCCGCCCTTCCTTTTTCTCCTCATAGCGCATAAGGACGCTGCCGTCCGGCAGAAAAGAATGTGAGGTCTCATCTCCGAGAACCGATCTCGTTCGCTCCAGATCGTCCACATGCAACACGAAACCACCGCGGCATGACTTTTCCAGCTGAGGTGCGGTCATCCTTCGAATGAGGCGACCATGACTTATGAAGAGGTAATCAGTTGCCAGCTTGTGCATCTCCTCAAGATTGTGGCTGGATACGAGAATCGTTTTACCTTGATCTTTGTTAAGATGCGTAAGGATTTTTCTTACTTCGACTATCCCCATCGGATCCAGGCCGTTTGTCGGCTCGTCCAGGATCAACAGCTCCGGATCGCCCAGCAACGCTATGGCCAGATCGAGACGCCTCCTCATTCCCATTGAGAAGTTCTTCACTTTCTTCCCGCCGGCCTCCCCCAAACCGACGGTTGATAACACACCGTCGATGGAACGATCGGTGGGAAGCCCCCACTCAATACAGCGAACGACCAAGTTGTCTCGCGCGGTCAGATTAGGATACGAAGCATTGAGGTCGGGCATATAACCCAGCCTTTCCCTGCAGCTCCGTATTTCACGTCTCCCGGTTTGCCCAAACATCGAGATCGTTCCTGACGATGGCTCCGAAAGCCCCGTGATCAATCGAATTAACGTGCTCTTGCCGGCACCATTCTCCCCAATGAGTGCACACAGCTCGCCTTCCATTAAAGAGAACGAGACTGATTTAACCGCTTCAAACCCGCCATATCTCTTGGATATGGCACGCAATTCAACTGGGACTTCCCGCATGGACGACATCCTCCCCGTCAATAAAAAGGGACGACATGGCAATTGTGCGGGGTTATAGGTAACGTCGGTTCGCCCCCCATATTGCAATGCCACATCGCCCCTCAGGCGCTGCTGGCCAAAATATCTTTGAACAGTCTGTGCACGCCGTACGGCGTGCACTATCCGCTAAAAGCGGATAGTGCACTCCTGTGAAGAACACTTGGTGCTGCAGCTGCCGTGCGCGTAGAAGAAGCAGTTGCCGCACGCGGGTGCAACGCCTTCCTCCGGCTCGTTAATCCAATCCATCTCTCCCTCCTTTCCTTGCATACCGAATTGATAATGTTATTCTAATTCGATATGTATCATATTTCAATATAAGCTTATTTATATATTACACAAGGTAAGCACCCCCCTGCATCCAGCACAGGAAATGACTCTCTCGTTCCCCAGTGACGCGGCGAGAAATACAGGCCACTGCAGGACGTTGAATGAACAGCCCGTGAAAACCGTTGTTTTCACGGGCTGCACCTGCTCAATACTTTTTTATTCTCCAGCCTCAGTCGTCTCTAAGATCGACCACGTAAACATGATCTGACTCCAGGACCGGGTCATCACCCGTCGCGGTCGCCCTGCTCAGCGCGTTGCGGGCGCGCCGCGTCGCCAGTTCCTCAAGTTCTCTTTCGTTGACGCGCTTAATAAGATCGCCAGGCTGGCAATCAAGCTCTACGCAAATATCCAGCAATGTCTTTAACCTAATTGCCTTCACCTTGCCATTTCGTATTTTTGAGATACTTGCCGGTGTGTGCCCGGTCGCCCGAATGATATCCGTACTCGTCTTTCCGCGTCGAAGCAATAAGCTTTCAAGCTCAATAATCAGATAGTCCATGCCGCCCCTCACACCAAATCCTCGGTCTGGTCTTGAAGCAGAGCTCCGTAGCGCCATATCGCAGAAATCGAGAAGCAGCAAACGGCCCCCAGCACAGCACCAATATCTATGGGCAGGGCCAGGTTTTCAAACATCGAATAGGCGTTCCCCAGCAAGTCGAAGGGGCCAATCACTATCGAAAGAAACCCCGGAGAAAACAAGAGGTCACCTATTGCCGCTGCAACAAACAGCCACCCGATAATCGAGATTCTTCGAGCATGCGAAAGGGTAAAGGGCGATTCGCCATGAGCCATGTCCATGCTGATTCCCCGCAGGGTCCATGTGGCCCCTCCGGAAATCAGAAGATACATCAAAGGAACCACTACGGAAACCGTCTTTGATGGATCATATAGGTTTCCTTGAGCAGCCATAAGCCCAATGGAAATAACCACCACCACCGAACAGCAACACACCGCTATAAACAGCGCCGTAAACAGAATCCCAAGCCTTCTTCCGAGAGTCATCATCTTCTGGATGGACTTATCGATCTTCTGGGCGCTATTCACCACAGCTCCTCCTAAAGCAATCAGAGGTCTTCTTACTTACTGTTTTTCCTACATTGTAACGAACTCGATAAGAAGAGGGTCGCTTCACGCCGCGCAATCCCGAACTCCAAGCGTTTCTCATCAGCATTGCCCATCTTTCGAGTCGAAATTCAAATCCAGTTTCTTATCGCATGCTGAAATCAACCCGAACTGGATGTGACTGGAAAACAGCGCGCTGCGTCGGTCGCGCTTTCCCGAGCGACTCTGGCACAACAGACGATATGAGTTGAACATTGGGGCCTCTCCCCTTGCAGCTCTCTCGTGGGTCGGGCGACAATGGTCGTACCATCAACCGCGGCCGCGCGCTGCGGGCCCTCGGCCTCGGCTGCGTCGTCGGGGCGGTCCCGAAGATGCACCGGCCCGCGGCCGACCGCGGCCGCAAGAACGACCGCCGCGACGCCGAGTGGCTGGCACGCATGCTGGCGCGCCGCAACGTCGTCGAGGTGTGGGTCCCCGACGAGCGCCCTCGAGGACGCGCGCGACGACCTGCAACACGCCAAGCAGCGGATGTCGAAGTTCCTGCTGCGCCACGGCCTCGTCTTCGACGAGACGACGCCGGCCGGCAGGCGCAGGGGCGCCTGGACGGGGGCCTACTGGGACTGGACGGAGTCCCTCTCCTTCGACGAGCCCGACGACGCCGCGGCCTACGAGCACTACATGGACGGAAATGACCTGGTAGAGAACCCTCGCACCGTCTACGTCGCAGGGGACGTAGACGAACTCGTCGAGCACGAGCAGCCTCGCGGGCGACACGTCGTTCAACAGTTTCGACAGCGTTCCCTTGCGCTTCGCGTTGCCGAGCTCGAGAACCAGCTGCGCGGTCTGCCAGAACCTGACCGACATGTCCGCGGCGACCGCGCGCATCGTGAGGGCGACTGCCATGCGCGTCTTGCCGCGCCTGGACTTACCGAAGAAGACGAGGTCTTCGCGCGATTGTTTGTGTCAACGGCCAACTGAATGTGAACCCTTCTTGCATTGTTGCAACCTGGCTGGCAGCCGGTCTTTAATGACGACGACCATTGTCGCCCGACCCACAAAAGAGCCGCAAGGGGAGGAGCTCCCAATGTTCAACTCATATCGTCTATGGCGCACTACCATTCACCGAAAGTCGGCAACTTTTTCATTCTCTCTATACATGTTTAAACAACATGTTCTACAATAGGGACAATAGCAATGGAAACTCGGGACGAGCCGTCTATCCATCTACGGCGCAGCCCCTTATTCAAAAGGACGGTGAGTGCATCCATGGAGCGTGCAAGCGGCGTTCTGATGCCCGTTTCGTCATTGCCCGGACCTTACGGTATCGGCGGCTTTGGCTGGAACGCCTATGACTTTGTCGATTTCCTCGCCTCGTGCAAACAACATTACTGGCAGATTCTCCCCCTTACGACAACGAGCTATGGCGACTCGCCCTATCAGTCGTTCTCGGCCCGTGCGGGCAACCCCAATTTCATCGACTTTGCCGAGCTTATCGAGGCAGGGTATCTGGAGCAGTGCGATATCGACGGCGTGTACCTGGGCTCCGACCCCAGCAATGTCGACTATGGTGCCATCTTTGGTGGCCGTCGTCAGATTCTCGACCGCGCCGCCGAGCGCTTTGCCGCCGACAAGCCGGCCGACTTCGACGACTTTGTCCAAGCAAACGAAGACTGGCTCATCCCCTACTGCGAGTTCATGACCGTCAAGGAGGAGTGCGGTCTCAAGGCCTTTTGGGAGTGGCCCGCAGAGCTCCGTACCCGCGGCGAGGCTTCTGCCAAGGTCTGCGCCGCCCATCCCGCGCGCATGCTCTACCACCAGATGACGCAGTACTTCTTCAATCGTCAGTGGAGCCGCCTCAAGGCCTATGCCAACGAGCGCGATATCCTCATCATCGGCGACCTGCCCATCTATGTCTCGCGCGACTCCGTCGAGATGTGGGCCACGCCCGAGCTCTTTAAGATCGACGCCGCCGGTAATCCTGTGAGTGTCGCCGGCACGCCGCCCGACCAGTTCTCGGCCACCGGCCAGTACTGGGGCAATCCCATCTACGACTGGGACGCCATGGAAGCCGACGGTTTCTCCTGGTGGGAGGGCCGTATCCGCGCCGCCCTCGACATGTACGATGTCATCCGCCTGGATCACTTCCGCGGCTTCGAGGCCTATTGGGAGGTGCCGTTCTCCTCACCCGATTCGTCCTACGGTTCGTGGACGCAGGGCCCCGGCCTCAAGTTCTTCAAGACGCTCGAGGAAAAGCTCGGCACGCTGCCCATCATCGCCGAAGACCTGGGCTTCCTCACCCCCGGCGTCATCGACATGCGCGACAACTCGGGCTTCCCCGGCATGAAGATCTTGCAGTTCGCCTTTGAGGGCACCAACTCGTACTACCTGCCGCACAACTACATTGCCAACACCGTCGCCTATGTGGGCACACACGACAACGAGACGGCGCGCGGTTGGTTTGAGGGAACGGCCACCCCGCGTCAGCGCGAGCAGGCGGCCCTGTACACCCACCAGCAGGCAGGCGAGCCCATGGCCGATGCACTCAACCGCGCCATCGCCGCCAGCGTGAGCGACACGTGCATCTACACCATGCAGGACCTGCTCAACCTGGGCAACGAGGCGCGCATCAACACTCCCGCCACCATGGGCGGCAACTGGACCTGGCGCATGCTCGATGGCGCCATCACCCGCGAGCTCGAGCACAAGCTCACCGGCTGGACCGAGACCTACTTCCGCATCCCGTCGGAAGACGAAATTGAGCTTCCCCAATAGGAGCCACCGCGCCCGACCCCACCCCATCGTGCGGACGCGTCCGTTTTCCCCGCGCGAGGCCACTCCAATCCCTCGCGCGGGCTTCTTTTGAATTTCTGACATGTAATCAACCCATCACAGGAGGAAACATGCCCCGTATCAATCTTGCGGATCTTGCCGAGCAGTCCTTTGGCACCTCGCTCGAGCAGCTCGATGACCGTCGTATTTATAAGCTGCTGGCCAAGCTCGTGCAGGAGCGCTCTGCCGCCTGTCCTCTCAACAACGGCAAGAAAAAGCTCTACTACATCTCTGCCGAGCTTTTGATCGGCAAGCTGCTCATCAACAATATGATCGACCTTGGCATCTATGACGAGGTTAAGGACCAGCTCACCGCCGCGGGCCACGACCTCAACAAGATCGAGGAGTTCGAGGTCGAACCGTCGCTCGGCAACGGCGGCCTGGGCCGTCTGGCCGCATGCTTCCTGGATTCCATCGCCACGCTGGGCTTGACCGGCGATGGCGTGGGCCTCAACTACCATTACGGCCTGTTCCGCCAGCGCTTTGTCGACAACCAGCAGAAGGCCGTCCCCGACGAGTGGCTCGGTGAGCAGGACATCCTAGTCGACGACGACCGCTCCTACACCGTCGAGTTCGGTGATTTTGCCGTTACTTCCAAGCTCGTCAACATCGATGTACCCGGTTATGGCCAGCCCACCAAGAACCGCCTACGCCTGTTCGACCTGGCAAGTGTCGACGACGGCCTGGTCCCCGGCAGCTCCATCGACTTCGACAAGACCGAGATCGCCAAGAACCTCACCTTGTTCCTCTATCCGGATGATTCCGACGAGCAGGGCCGCCTGCTTCGCATCTACCAGGAATACTTCATGGTGAGCAACGCCGCCCAGCTCCTGATCGACGAGGCCATCGAGCGCGGCAGCAACTTGCACGACCTGGCCGACTACGCCGTAGTCCAGATCAATGACACGCACCCCACCATGGTCATTCCCGAGCTCATTCGCCTGCTCACCACCGAGCACGACATCGAGTTTGACGAGGCCGTGACCATCGTACGGTCCATGGTCGCCTACACTAACCACACGATTCTTGCCGAGGCCCTCGAGAAGTGGCCGCTCGCCAGCCTGCAAAAGGTCTCCCCTGCCATCGCCGACATTATCGTCAAGCTCGATGAGATCGCCAAGGCCGAGCACGACGACCCACGCGTCGCCATCATCGACGAATACGACACCGTCCACATGGCCCACATGGACATCCACTTTGGCTTCTCCATCAACGGCGTCGCCGCGCTGCACACCAAGATCCTGGAGGATACCGAGCTTCATCCGTTCTACGAGATCTACCCCGAGAAGTTCTCCAACAAGACCAACGGCATCACCTTCCGCCGTTGGATCCATGGCGCCAACCCCGCGCTCGCCAGCCTGCTCGACGATGTGATCGGCACCGATTGGCGCAGCACCGGCGACCTGAGTAAGCTTGCCGAGTTCGTTGACGACAAAGATGTTCTTGAGCGCCTGGCCGCCACCAAGGCCGAGGCCAAGGCCATCATGCGCCAGTTCATGGCGCTCGAGCAGGGCGTGACCATTCCCTCCAACGCCATCATCGACGTCCAGGTCAAGCGCATCCACGAGTACAAGCGCCAGCAGATGCTCGCGCTCTACATCATCTGGAAGTACCTCGATATCAAGAACGGCAACAGACCTAAGCATCCCGTCACCATCATCTTTGGCGGCAAGGCGGCCCCTGCCTACACTATCGCCCAAGACATCATTCACCTGATCCTGACGCTGTCCCAGTGGATTGCAAACGACCCCGACGTGGCTCCCTACCTGCAGGTTGTCATGATCGAGAACTACAACGTCACCGCTGCCGAGCGCGTGATCCCCGCTGCTGACATCTCCGAGCAGATCAGCCTGGCCTCCAAGGAGGCGAGCGGCACCTCCAACATGAAGTTCATGCTCAACGGCGCTTTGACCCTGTGCACGCTCGACGGTGCCAACGTGGAGATTGCCGAGCTTGTCGGCGACGAGAACATCTATACCTTTGGCGCCTCGTCCAAGCAGGTCGAGCAGCTCTACGCCGACGGCACCTATGACGCCGGCGCGCTCTACCGCAAGCCCGGCATCAAGCTGCTGGTGGACTTCATCACCAACCCCGCCTTTATGGCGACCGGCAACGCCGAGCGCCTGCAGCGCCTGCACGACGACATCATGGGCAAGGACTGGTTTATGGCTCTACTCGACATTGAGGAGTACATCCAGACCAAGGAGCGCGTGCTGGCCGACTACGAGGACCAGGACGCTTGGATGCGCAAGGCGCTGATCAACATCGCCAACGCCGGCACCTTCTCGTCCGACCGCACGATCTCCCAGTACAACGACGAGATCTGGCACCTGAGCTAATTCGGTTTCATCGCCCATCCTCTTGAAAACGGAGCCACGGCAACGCGGCTCCGTTTTTTGTGCTCGCACGTTACCCTGTGATCCGACTCGGCCAAACAATCTCGATCCATAACAACTACTCAACCAAAACGGTCCCAGCTGTTACAGATTGAGACATACCGGCCCCTCCCCTTGGGTTTATCTCAATCTGTAACATCTAGCAGGTGAAATTCGCCTTTGGTGTTACAGATTTAGATGAAATGGTTAGCTCAGCGGAACCGTCTCGATCTGTAACATCTAACGTCCGAAATCGGCCCTATCCGTTACAGATCGAGACAAACGACCGGTCAGGCAGTCCCAACACAAAGAAAGGCTCCCCTCTCGCCCAGTGGACGGGAGGGGAGCCTTATATGTGACCGCGGCAAAAGGATGGCAATACCGCAGTCGCCCAAAGGAAGGGCCTGGTTGCACCGGGCCTAGATAAGGTTCTTGCCAGAGACCTTATCGAAGAGGTGGGTCGCGTTCTTCTCAAACTTGAACCAGATGGGGTCGCCCGCCTTGAGCGCACCCTTGGCCTCGAGGTCGACAACGGGAATGATCAGGACGAACTGGCCATCGGGAGCGGTCACGTGGACATGCTCGGTCGAACCCATGAGCTCGGTCACCTCGACGGTACCCTGGAGCGCGCCCTCCTCGTCCTTGTCGGCAAGCAGAATCTGCTCGGGACGCACGCCGGCCGTGATCTCCTTCACGTCGCCGCCGTCCCAGTTGAGAGCAAGCTGAGCGCAGGTCTCGGGGGCGAGCGCCACGTTCATATCCTCGGTCTTGACGGTAAAGCCGTTGCCCGAGCGCACCAGCTGGGCATCGAAGAAGTTCATCTGCGGCACGCCAATAAAGCCGGCGACGAAGATGTTCGCGGGATGGTTGAAGACCTCCTGCGGGGTGGCGATCTGCTGGACGACGCCGTCCTTCATGACCACGATACGGTCACCGAGGGTCATGGCCTCGGTCTGGTCATGAGTGACGTAGATGAACGTGCCCTTGATCTCGTGGCGCAGCTTGATGAGCTCGGCACGCATCTGGTTACGCAGCTTGGCGTCCAGGTTGGACAGCGGCTCGTCCATCAGGAAGACCTTAGGATCACGCACGATGGCGCGGCCGATGGCGACGCGCTGACGCTGACCGCCGGAGAGCGCCTTAGGCTTACGGTCGAGGTACTCGGTAATACCCAGGATCTCGGCAGCGGAGCGAACCTTACGGTCGATCTCGTCCTTGGGGACCTTCTTGAGCTCGAGCGTAAACGCCATGTTCTCGTACACCGTCATATTGGGGTACAGAGCATAGCTCTGGAACACCATGGCGATGTCGCGGTCCTTGGGAGCGACGTCGTTGACGCGCTTGCCATCGATGAGCACATCGCCCGAGGTGATGTCCTCCAGGCCGGCGACCATGCGCATCGTCGTGGACTTACCACAGCCAGAAGGGCCAACGAGGACGATAAACTCCTGGTCATGCACGGTGAGGTTAAAGTCCTCCACCGCGAGCACGCCGTCCTCGGTAACCTTGAGGTTGTGCTTCTTCTCCTCGGTCTTCTTCTTTTTGCCAAAGAAGCCCTTCTTTTTGGACTCGTTGTTGGGATACACCTTCTGAACATGTTTGAGAACGATCTCGGCCATGTCTCTACCTTTCGATACGCGGCGCCACGCTGAGGGGCGCCGCCAAAACTTGCAAAACAGTTACGGCATCAGCCCTTGACGGCACCTGCCACAACGCCGTCAATGATGTACTTCTGGCAGAAGATGTACATGATGACGATGGGGATGACGACCATCATGATGCATGCCATCATGGGGCCGAGCTCGACGTGGCCATAGCCGCCACGGAAGTACTGGATCAAGATAGGAATGGTCTTGTACTTGGTGGAGTCGAGCGTAAGGTAGGGCAGCAGATAGTCGTTCCAGACCCACATGGTCTCAAGGATGCCGACCGAAAGATAGGTGGGCTTCATAATGGGAAGGACGATCTTAAAGAACACCTGGACCGGGTTGCAGCCGTCGATCATGGCCGCTTCCTCAATCTCGAGCGGGATGTTCTTGACGAAGCCGGCGAACATAAAGACCGCGAGGCCCGCGCCAAAACCAAGGTAGATGAAGCAGATGTTAAACGGCGTGTTAAAGCCGATGCGGTCCGCGAGGTTGGACAGCGTGAACATGAGCATCTGGAACGGTACGACCATCGAGAAGACGAACAGGTAATAGAAGAAGTTCGAGATCTTGCTGTTGACGCGCACCACGTACCAAGCGCACATGGAGCAGCACACCAGAATCAGCACGACCGACGTGACCGTGATGATGAGCGAGTACATAAACGCCGAGGCAAAGCCCTGCTCGTTCAGAGCGTGCACGTAGTTTGCGAGGCCGTTGAACGTCTCGGGCGTGAGCAGATCGAACGCCGTGGTGGTGCTGATTGCGGTCGCTTTCTTAAAGGAATTGAGCGCAATCATGAACACGGGGTAGATCCATGCGAGCGACAGAATCGTAAAGAAGATCGAGAGCGCGCGGTTGATAGCCTTATCGCGTTTCATTACTGCTGCACCTCCTTGGACCTCGTGGCCTTAAGCTGGATCATAGAAATAGCGACAACCAGGATGCAGAAGATAACTGCCTTGGCCTGACCGATGCCCTGCCATGCGATGCCAGCACGCGAATAGAACGTGTTGTAGATGTTCAGGGCGAGCATCTCGGTGGAGTGCGCCGGGGCGCCACCGGTAAGGGCGAGGTTCTGGTCGAACAGCTTAAAGCCGTTGGTGATGGACAGGAACAGGCAGATGGTGATGGTCGGCATCAGGTTGGGGATCTTAACCTTCCAAAACGTCTGCCATGCCGTAGCGCCATCGACCTTGGCGGCCTCGATGTAGTCAGACGGGATGGACTGCAGACCGGCGATGTAGATGATCATCATGTAGCCGACCTGCTGCCACAGGGTCAGGATGATAAGGCCCCAGAAGCCAGCAGCAGAGTTAAGGGCGATGAGCTGGGCGCCCACGTTGGAGAGCAGGCAGTTGATCAGAATCTGCCAAATGTAGCCCAGCACGATGCCGCCGATCAGGTTAGGCATAAAGAAGATCGTACGGAAGATGTTGGTGCCCTTGAGCGCTTTGCGGGTGAGCGCCTGCGCGATGGCCAGCGCGATCACGTTGATGAGCACCGTCGACAGGAAGGCAAACGCCACGGTAAAGAAGAACGACGTGGAGAACTGCGGATCGGACAGCGCGCGCACGTAGTTCTCGATACCGACAAAGTGCGCGTTATTGATGGTAATAAACTGGCAGAACGAGAGATAGAAACCCTGGATAAAGGGAATCACGAACCCGATCATAAACGCCAGGCACGTGGGCAGCATAAAGAGCGGCCACCAGCGCTTGAGTGCTTTGCCCATAGAAGGGTCCTTTCAATATGCAGGGGGCGGGCAAACCTACGTCTGCCCGCCCCCTGTCGCTAATCAGATAGCTTGGGCAGCAACTGCTTACTCGGAAGCAGCCTTCTCGGTCTTCCAGCCATCGACGAAGGCGTTCTTGACGCCGTCCCACTTGGTGTTGTCGGCAGCATAAGCGATGAGAGCCTGCTTGAGGTTCTTCTTCCACTCCTCGGAGGGGATGTAAACGAAGTCCCAAGCGACGGTCTTCTTGCCGTCCTTGGCCATAGCAACGGCCTGCTGCGAGAAGACGTTGGTGGTCTCCTTAGCGCTCTTGAACGGGGCGGTCAGACCCATCTTGTCAGCGATGATGCTGGTGGCGGTGTCAGAAGTGACGCACCAATACATGAAGTCCTCGGTGGCCTTCTGGGCATCCTCGGAAGCCTGGGAGCTGACGCACCAGTAGTTCTCGCCGCCGGAGCACAGGCCCTGGTTCTCCTCGCCGTCGACGCCGATGTAGATCGGCAGCATGCCGAGCTGGTCGTCGGTCATACCGGCCTTGGTGAGGTCGGCGTAGGCCCAAGAGCCGTTCTGGTAGAAGACGGCCTTGCCGGTTGCGAACTCGTTGGTGGCGTCGTCACCGGTCTTGGAGGCGAGCTGCGAAGGATCGCAGGTGGAGTCGGTGATATACAGGTCGAAGATCTGCTTAAAGTTGTCGAGATACTCGCCCTTGATCTCGTCGTCCTCCTGATTGTGCTCCTTCTCGAACTCGTAGTAGAGCGGGAGGTTGGCGAGGTGCGTGGTGTAGCGCCAGCTGGAGGAGTCATCCATGCCGGCGGAAGTGAAGGCACCGTCAACGCCGAGCTCGTCCTTGCGGGCCTGGATGTCATCGGCGCAAGCCTTCAGCTTGTCGAAGGAGTTGATGTCCTCGGCCTTGTAGCCGGCCTTCTCGAGGAGCTCCTTGTTGTAGATGATGCCGTAGCTCTCCTGAACCCAGTCGATACCCAGATCCTTGCCGTCGGACTGCAGCGCCAGGGAGTCGTCGATGAGCTCGCCGCGGAGCTTGGTGTCGGAAAGATCGGCGCAGTAGTCCTTCCAGTTCTTAAGGCCGGTGGGGCCGTTGACCTGGAACAGCGTCGGAGCGGAGCTCTTGGACATCTCGGACTTGAGCTTCTCCTCGTAGGTGTTGGAGGCGGCGGTCACGATCTTGACCTCGACGCCCTTCTCCTTCTTGTACGCCTTGGCGATCTCCTTCCACTCCTTGTCGACCTCAGGCTTAAATTGGAGGAAGTAGACCTCGGCAGCGTCACCAGAAGCAGAGGAGCCGGAGCCGGCAGAACCACCACAGCCCACGAGACCCAGACCAAGAACCGCAGCCGCGGAGCCAGCGAAGCCCAGGAACTGCCTTCTGCTCATTTCGTTCTTCATTACAATCCACCCTTTCACACCGTGGCGGCACCCTTTGCCGCCGCCTTCGGAGATTGGCTCGGGGACTTTGCCCCTTTTGCTGATTTGTACAATACGCTATTTGGCTAGTTGTTTGAACAAGTATTACTAGAGCGGTAGAAAAACTTCGGTGAACGGTAATTTCAACTTGATACTTGACAAGTTTTGTATAAACAATTACTTGTTATCGAATGCAGAGAAAACGCCCGGTCAAGCCGATGCATCGTCGGTTTGACCGGGCGTTTTCTCTTTGAGGACATGAGTCTCGTCAGGCTGCGAGCTAGCCGGCTATCGCTTGGAGTTGACGCGGTAGTGGAAGATCTCGGGATGCGTGCGGGCATGCGTCACCTCAAATAAGATGCCGTCCGAGGTGTACGACTGGCTCTCCATAACGGCGACGCAGTTGTACTTGCCAAGGTCCAAGTAGCTGCAGTCCTCATCGTTGGCAAGCTCGACGCTCACCGTACGGCGGCTCGCCATCACTTTGACGCCACGCTTGTGCTCCAGATAGTCGTAGATAGAGCTTGCCGCAATCTCGGGGGTCAGGCCCTTGGCGATCGACTCCAAAAAGTAGCCGTGGTCCACCTGGCGCGCGCTGCCGTTGAGGCTTCGGACACGCACGACGCGAATCAGCTCCTCGCCCACCTTAAAGCCAAGGCGGCGCGACAGTTGCTCAGTGCAAATCAAATGTTCAAAAGACTTGACCTCGGTCGATGCGACGGCATTGTTGCGTTTTGCGAACTCGCCAAACGACTCAACCTCTTCGAGTGCGCCCAGCATGTCGGTTTCGCCCTTAAGCCAAATAACGCGCACGCCCTTACCGTGTATAGGCTGCACAAACATCTGGTCGGCCAGCATGCTCAAGGCGCGTCGAACGGTATTGCGCGTGCAGCCAAACTCCGCGGTCAGCTCGGCTTCGGTTGGCAGCATCTCCTGAAACGCATAGGTCCCGTTAATGATGCGCGAACGGATCTCGCGGTAGATTCCTTCGTAAATCGCTTTTGGCATAACTTCACCTCTAATGAATATGTATGGCTAGGCACGATAGCATTTCTTAAAGTTGTTTAAACCGATTATCGGTAAAGTACGGATTATTTACCGTCGACGGTTCCCCCGAAACCCAAATCGGACCGAATCAAAACCGTCAATGCGGCAAGCAGCCAGTCCTCTACAATGAGTTCATTGTTTAAACGTTCTTGCTCGCACAGCATGTTGCATCCGGAAGGCATATTATGCTGCAGAAAATCCAACGCTTTGGCGGGGCAATGTTCGCGCCCGCCATGCTGTTTTCTATATCAGGCCTCATGGTCGGCATCTCCGCCCTCGCCACGACCGTAGACATCGTCGGTGACCTCGCCGTATACGGAACCCCTTGGTACGTTTTCTGGACCATCATCCAGCGCGGCTCGTGGACGGTCTTTAAACGTCTCCCGCTCCTTTTTGCCGTAGCGCTGCCTATCGGTCTTGCCCAAAAGCAACCGGCACGCTGCTGCCTCGAGGCACTCGTGGCCTATTTTGCCTATTGCTTCTTTTTGAGCGAGATCATTAAGCTGAGCGGAGACAACCTTGGGCTTAAGTACCCATCATCTTTGACCCCCGCCAGCGGTATCACCGTCATCGACGGCATCAAGACGCTCGACACCGGCATTATCGGCCCGCTGGCGGTATCGGCAACCGTCGTCGCCATCCATGACCGCTTCTACGATGCCAAGGTTCCCGATTGGCTCGGCACCTTCTCGGGTTCCTCGCTGGTCTACCTCATCAGCTTTTTTGCCGTGTTTGCCCTTGCCGCCATCTCGGCCGCCATCGTGCCCTTCGCATACGCCGTGACCGAAACGCTGCGCCACGCACTTGCGGGCGTCGGCCCCTTCGGCGTGGGCATCTTTGTGTTTTTGGAGCGAGCACTCGAGCCCATGGGGCTGCACCACCTGCTCTATATGCCCATCTATTACGACAATCTGGTCATTCACGACGGTATTTACGCCACGTGGACCAACCTGCTCCCCATTCTCTCCCATAGCACGCGCCCTTTAAATGAACTTGCGCCCTGGGCAGGTTTTACCGCCACCGGCTGGGGCAAGCTCTTTGGCCTTCCCGCCATCGCGGCAGCATTCTATTTCACCGCCAAACCCGAACGCCGCGCCGGCCTTAAGGTCATCCTTTTGCCCGCCATCGTCGCCTCGGTGGTCTGCGGTGTCACCGAGCCGCTCGAGTTTCTCTTTATGTTCACCTATCCTGGACTCTTTTTGCTCTACGCCGTCCTATCCTCCTGCCTTGCCATGACCATGAACTTCTTTGGCATCGTCGGCATCTTCTCGGGCGGTCTCATGGAAATGACGGCCTTCAACTTCATCCCACTCATGCGAATGCATGCCGGCTCCTACCTTTTGGCGCTCGGTATCGGTCTTGCCTTTAGCCTCATCTTTTTTGTTAGTTTTCGAGCACTCATCTTGGTCTATGACCTTAAGACGCCGGGCCGCGAGGATCATGTCTCCAATCGCGCGGCAATCGATCGTTTAACGGGAAGCGGCTTTGCCAAAGAGCAATCTCCCAATGGCGAGGTCAGTATTCAATCCGATCAAGATCACGTCCTCGCCGAGCGGGTAATTCAGCTTTTAGGTGGCGTTGGCAATATCGTGGGCGCAACCAACTGCGCCACGCGCCTGCGCGTCGAGGTCGCAGACCCTTCCATCGTTGCAGATAATGCGTCGTTTGTCGCGGTGGGCGCCAAGGGCCTCATCATTACGGGCAAGACCGCCCAGGTGATTATTGGCATCTCCGTTCCCCGCGTTAAAGAGCATTTTGACCAGATCATGGGCCTCGAGCCGGGATTTGTGCCCACCACCTCGGCCTCCCCTGCCGCCAGCGCAGCCCATAAGCGCGGCGATATCTGCTTCTTCGATATCGACGGAACACTCGCCTGGCAAGACCCTCGAGTGGCACAAGAGCTTCCCGAGAGCGAGCGAGACCTCTCCCCCTATCCCAATGAAGCGGTCTCGCAAGCCATCCGTGATTTTGTCGCCAAGGGCAATATGGCGTTTATCTGCACAGGGCGCACGCTGAGCTGCATCCATCCAAAGCTGCTCGAGCTGCCCTGGACCGGCATCGTCTGCCTCGCGGGTGGCTATGTCGAACTTGAGGGACACGTGATTCGCGATTTGGCGATGACGCCCGGCATGCTGCAGCGCCTTGCTCCCATTCTTGAGCAATCGGACGAAGTGATTCGTTTTGAGGGACTCAATGGCGTCGTTCGCATGAGTGCCGATGCGCCCGACGCCCCGGGATACGCCCGCACCGTGGGCGATGCAATTACGCAGCTGCAACATTACAGCGCCTACAAGATCTTAATGTCCACGTCGCTTGCCAGCCGCATCGCTCAGGATCAAGCGTTTGAGCCGCTGCTCTGCTTTAACGAGCTCGAGCTCGAAGTGACCGAGATTTCGCCTCGCGAATGCACCAAGCGCGAGGGTATCCAGTCCGTACTCGACGCCCTCGATCCCCACCACGGAACCGTATACGGCATCGGCGACGCCAGCAATGACGTCTCGCTGATGAACGCCGTCGATGTCGGTATCGCCATGGGCAATGCGCCGGACTTCCTCAAGGAAAAGGCCGACTATGTCACCGACAGCATCGACCACGACGGCGTCGTCACCGCGCTCGAACACTTTGGGCTTATCTAGCCAAGCCCCTACCGCACTTGCGGCCGCATGGACCAATCGTCTTCAACCGCCGCGCTCGACGCCCTAATGTGGCAATATGTTGTCTGCATAATGCAACGATGCAACCTATCAAAGAATGCGAGAACCCGTGTCCAGTCCGTTTACCAGCTTTTTAGCCCAGCACTTTGACCAGATTAACGACTATCTGGCCACGTTCTTTGACGGACAGGCGACTTCCGCCGATATCGAGCGCTACCTGTATACCCCGCTCTCGGCATTTACGGCAAACGCTGGCAAGCGCCACCGCCCGCTCATCTGCATGCTCGCCGCCACTGCGGTAGGCGGCAGCTTTGAGAGCGCCCGCAGCGCAGCGGCGGCCATCGAGCACTTTCAGTCGGGCGCACTCATCCACGACGACATCGCCGACAACGGGCAGATTCGTCGCGGCAAGCCCTGCATGCACCTTACCGAGGGCACCGGTCTTGCCATCAACTGCGGTGACCTGGCGCTCACCATGGTCACCAAGACGGTTCTCGACGACCCCACACTCAACGCAGACGTGAAGCTTCACGTGCTCCACGAGCTTACCGAGATGATCGTCCGTACCATCGAGGGCCAAGCGCTCGACCTGGGCTGGGTCCGCGACGAGCGCTTTGACATTTCGGTCGACGATTATCTGGACATGGCGACGCACAAGACCGCGTACTACAGCGGAGCGACGCCGCTTGCCGCCGGAGCCATTATCGGCGGCGGCAGCGAAGAGCAGATTGAGGCACTGCGCGCCTTTGGGCTGCACACGGGCCTTGCCTTCCAGATTCAAGACGACCTGCTCAACTTGATCGGCACCAAGGAGGCCGCCAACAAGGACTTCCGCACCGATATCACCGAGGGCAAGCGCACCCTCGTTGCCGTGCATGCCCTGTCAGACGAGCGCTATCACGACGAGATCGAGGCAATCCTTTCCTCGGGCACCGAGGACCCTGCGCAGCTCGCACGCGCCGTGGAGATCTTCCAGGAGACCGGCTCCATCGATTACGCCCACACCTATGCGCTCGACCTGACCGCTAAGGCCAAGGCCGCTATCGAAGGCGTCGAGCTCGACCCGCATGCGTGCGAGCTCTTCCTCTCAATGGCAGATTTCTTTGTGGAGCGTCTTAACTAGCGGGGGTCATAAAACCTGTGGGCAGCGAGTTTGGGTACAAGTTGCTACACTATTGAGTGCATGTTTATAAATTGTCTCGCGTTGTCTATCCGACACACGCTCAAAATAGTACGAATGGTACGCCGAAAGGGGTTCGTTCATGGAACCTATTACCACAGGCATGCAGGGAGCAGCCGTCGAGGACGTCCAGTCCCGCCTTCTGCAGCTCGGCTATACAATCGATGACGCCGAGGTTGTCGACAAGCGCTTTGGCACCACCACCGAGCAGGCCGTCAGCACCTTCAGGCTCGACAGCGGCCTTGCTGCCGGTCATGCCGTCGATATCCCCTGTTGGAGCGCCCTGGTCGACGCCTCGTATAAGCTGGGCGACCGCACCCTGTATCTGCGCATGCCCAATTTCCATGGCGCCGATGTGCAGGCCCTGCAGCGCGCTCTCAACGTTTTGGGCTTTGCCTGTGGCGAAGACGACGGCTACTTTGGTCCGCATACCGAGGCCGCCCTGCAGCAGTTCCAGGAAAATGTCGGCCTGTTTGCCGACGGCATGGCCTTCCAGGACACCTACGCCTACATCAACCGCCTGCACCATGTGTGGGAGGGCAAGCCCTCGGTCACCGAAGCCGAGTCCCGCATCGGTTTTGCTCGCGCCGCCAACGTGCTCGAGCGCTTCCAGATCGCCGTTATCGGTGAGGACCCCATCGCACGCAGCGTTGCTTCGCGCATGTGGAACATCGCCACGGCAACGACCGACAACAGCGGCATGATGCTCTGCGACTCCGAGGTCCCAACCGACGTTGACCTGGTGCTCGAGATCGCAAGCGACGAGCTGCCCGCCGACGCCGCGCCACGCGCCACGATTGCCCTCGCCGAGTGCCACAACCTGGCCCAGCGCATCCGCACCGCCAATGTCGCCGTGCAGCAGAAGCCGGCTCGCATTCGCATTGAGCTCACGGGCATGACGCGCTACAACGGCACCTTCACGGCCAGCGACGCGCAGACGCTCGCCGTACGCCTACTCGATGGCGTTTGCGATGCCCTCGCAGATTAGGTAAACTAGACGAGTTGCTTTTGGGCAACACCACACATTGGGACGTAGTTCAACGGTAGAACTCCGGTTTTTGGTGCCGGCTGTTGGGGGTTCGAATCCCTCCGTCCCAGCCATTAAGACTGAGCGCCCTAAGCCCATAACGGCCCAGGGCGCTTTCTTGTGGGCAAGCGGAGGAATTCGAGCCCGCAAGGGTGCGGAGCTGAGGAAACGCGAAGCGTTTTCCAGCGCAGCACGCAAGGAGCGAAGCGACGCAGCGGGGCGCGGCCGCCGACCAGGCGGACGCGGAATCCCTCCGTCCCACACCAGCCAAGAGCCCCTCACGTCAAGCAAATCGAGCCAACGCCGCCAAGCGGAGGGATTCGAACCCGCAAGGGAGCGAAGCGACGCAGCGGGGCGCGGCCGCCGCAGGCAGACGCGGTGCCGGCACCTGGGGGCGCTCCTAAGTGCCGGCATTATAGGAACGTCCCCAAGTGCCGGCTCGGGACTATTTTCGAGGACCCTCCGAAGGACTGTGGCCAAAAAACGGCAAATATGAGTACTGTTACCGTTGTAGCTACATTATTTTCGTTAATAAAAGAAGATCTTAATGAGATTTATTCGCATCAAGGTCTTCCTTTAATGAACACTTGAGGAGATACGGCAGCTTATCTGCTCGATCGACACGTCAAATCACCTTAAATGTGGTCAAAATTACTGCTACTAAAAGAGTATCAGTACTCATATTTGATGTTTTTTGGCCACGGCTCTTTATAGACACCCTGCACAGCGACGGTGGTAGATTTCGGAACGTGTCCGTCAGCCCCGTTCCGAAAAGCGAGCCGCATGCAACGGCCAAGCCACGACAGGCCCCGGGAGAGCGGGGACACCGGCTTAGGTTTATCGCGAGTTCCGCACGAACAGGAGGCCACTTAATGTGGCCTCCGTCGTGAGCAGGACTGTAGAGCAGGAAACCTAAGCCGGTGTCCCCGCTCTCCCGGGGCCGGCGGAATTTAGTTGTTAAGCATGCGGTCGAAGCTTCCCGAGTCGCCATCCCGATAGTCGGCGGTCATCAGAATCTCCTGCGGAATGCGCCCGCCCTCGCGCAGCACATTGCGGAACTGCACGCGCGTGACCATGGGCAGATCCTTGATCGTCGCCGCCAAGTTCTGCGGCACGCCCTGGTTGGCAGCCGCGGGCTCGCACTCGCCGCCGGCCTTCACGCGACGCTTATGCTCGGCGAGCATGGCGCGGTACATGCCGGCATGCAGGCGAATCTCAACCACATTGGCATTGCGAGCCTGCTCGACGATGCGCGCGCCCTCGCGGTCGATATCGCCCACGTAGTAGACGTAGTTAAAGCGATAGCCGATCTCAGCCAGATAATCGTCCAGGGCATGCGAGACGCTCGCCTTGCATCCGCCGCCAAAAATCACGCCGCCCACCTTGATGCCAAAGAGCTTGGCGTGCTTGCGGCCACGCAGCAGCCTGACGATCTCGTCGTAGGTGTCCAGGTTCTCGACCATAATGAACGGCTTATCGGCGCCCAGCGTAAAGAAACCCGTAAAGTGAACGGGGCGGTTGGGGGCGACCTTAATCGCCTGCATGCTGATGCCCTTTTCGGTCATACGCCGAATTAGGCGCTCGCCGTGCTTGCCGTCAAAGGCCTTCTCATCGTTAAAAATCTGGTAGGCACGCTGGCGGCGCGAGGCAACCGGCGTATCGGCACCTCGGTTTTGCTCGATCCAAGCCTGGATGATTGCGATTTCCTCGGCAATCTTGCGGTTGGACATCTCGTTGTGCTGAGTGCGCTGCGGCGCCTTTTTGCCGTCCTTGCCCTCGACCTTAACAATTTGAGTCTGCTGCTCCTTGATCTTAGAGAGCGCCGTAGGCGTAGGGACAACTTTGAGCAGCTGCCTGCCCAAAACGCGGGCAAGGGCAAACGCCGATACCTCGCCGTGGACGGCCGACTCGGGCTGCTGGGTAGCACTATCAGCCGCGGCAGGCTCAGCCTGTGCATGAGGCTTACGCTTGGAATCTGCCCGGGTATTACGTTCCTGCTTGGGCGCAGACGAGCGCTTTTGCGGACGATCGGACTTGGCCTCCTTCGCCGGCTGGCGCTTGACCTGATCCACCGGAGTCTCGGCCTTCTCATCTCCGTTTTGTGTCGCTGTCTTCTCGGCCGCGGCCTCGGCATTTGAGCCACGACCGCCGCGGTGACGACGACGGCGGGGCTTGCCTGAGGCGCTCTCCCCAGCCTGCTTATCAGCGGTCTGTTGAGCTTTGACCTCAGTGTCAGCCGCAGGCTGCGACTCGGAAGGTTGCTGCTCGCGAGCCGCCGGCTCAACGGTTTTCTCGGTTTGTTCGGCCTTCTCGGCCTGAGCGGTCGAAGCCGGCTCGCCCTTCTCCTGACGCCTTACGGGATACGCGCGCCTCGCAAAACCACGCCCGGGACGGCATGAACCCGGAGCCTTCTTGGCAGACTCCTCAACATCGTCTGCAGCCTCGGAAGGCTCTTCAACCTCATGCGCGACATCCTGCTGCGCAGCCTTAAAGTGGGCACCACGGCGACGCTGGGGCTCCTGGGCCTCCACGGGCTTTTGCTCCTTCGCGGGCCTCTGCGAATCGGCAGCAACCTCGTTCTCAACAGCCTCGGCATCCGTCTCACCCTTTCGAGCAACGGCGCGACGGAAGCGCTCCTGCTGGGCGCGACGCTGCGCATCGCGCTTGCCACCCCCGCCAAAACCGCCGCGCCCTGCCTTGGCCGTAAAGGCACGCACGACGTTCTCATCGAGCAACTCATCGGTATCGACATGCTCACGCGGAGCAACTTCTTCCACAGCAGGCACGTCAGCGAAATCCTCGACGACAAAATCTTCGACGGACTCGGCAGGCTGCTCCTGGGCATCGCGGATCTCGGCATTGATGGTATAGAACGCCGGGCGCCCGTTAATGCCGCTACCCTCGATCTTGGTAACGATCTTTGCCGCGATGAGTTCGTCGCGCATCGCCTTGGTGTCGCATTCCTTATCGACGGAACGGAAAATCTGCGCCAGCGCGCTCGACTTGATCTTGAGCGCCTTGCGGCAGAGCAGGTCGTAGGCAACCAGCTTGGCGCGCTCGGCAGAAAGCGACGTCTGGCTGCTCAGGCGCTCAGCCAAAGCATCGACATTGTTTTGATTATCGGAATATACCGTCTTGGCCACGGGGCCCCTTTCATATGTACACATATACGTTTATATGGTACAACGCGCACCCTTATCCACGCAAAACATCTGCGAGAACACTCGAGCGTCACCTGCTTTCGCATGAAAAAAGACCGAGCCCGCGAAGTCGCGGACCCGGTCTTTCCGAGTCATATGGATGGAACGATCACTCCATCAAGTCGACTAGGCCTTGACAGCCTCGGCGTCGGCGGGAGCCTCCGCAGCAGCGGCGCGACCGTACTCAGCCTTGCCCATCTCGGACCACTCGGGCTCCTCGTCGGGCATGGAGCCGGCCTCTTTGCCGAAGAACTCCTTGAGACAGTTGACGGCAACGATGAGGCCCAGGACCATCAGCAGGACGGCGAAAACGAGCTGCAGGCCCTTGGTGGCGGCGACGGAGACGGCGGCCGTGGTGGCGGTAGCCGGGATGGTGCCGAAGAAGCCGTAAGCCTGGACAGCGGTCATGCAGCCCATGGCGCTCTGGACCAGCGAGGTGAAGGTGCAGTAGAGCAGGAAGGCGACGGGCACGTAGAGCATCCAGCCCTTGCGGCCGGTGCACTTGCAGAACACGGCGAGGGTAATCATGGTCATACCGCCGAGCAGCTGGTTGGAAGCACCAAAGAGCGGCCAGATGTTGGCATAGCCGCCAAAGGCAAGGGCGAGACCGGGAAGCAGGGTGACGACCGTGGCGAACCAGGGGTTGCCGAGAACCTTCATGTAGCCGGCCTTGGACTCGATGGCCAGGGCGTCGTTGGTCTGGGCAAAGAACTCGGAGAACGAGGTGCGGGCGATGCGGGCGACGGCGTCGAGCGAGGTCAGGGCCAGAGCGGAAACGTTCATGGTCATGAAGACGGTAGCGAACGTACCGTCAACACCGAAGGCCTGCATACCGCGGGAGATACCAGCAGCGAAGATCTGAAACGGGGTGGAAGCGACGCCAGCGTTGAGGGCGCCGGTACCGGCGGTGTTCATGTCGGAGAACATGATACCGGCGACGATGATGGCAAGGATGCCGACGAAGGACTCGACGATCATGGCGCCATAACCGACCTTGACGGCGTCCTGCTCCTTCTCGACCTGCTTGGAGGAGGTACCAGAAGAAACGAGGCTGTGGAAGCCGGAGAGGGCACCGCAGGCAACGGAAACAAACAGGACCGGGAACATCATGCCAGAAGCGCTGGAGAAGCCGGTGAAGACCGGAGCGGTGATGGTGGCCTGGCCGTTGACGCCCAGGACGACGATGCCGAGGACAGCGCAAACGATCATGACGATCATCATGATGGAAGTGAGGTAGTCACGCGGGGTCTTGAGCATCTGGATGGGCATAGCGCCAGCGAAGACCAGGTAGACCATGACGACGGCGAACCACTGGAACTTATCCAGGTAGACCGGGAACTGCATACCGACGGCAAACATGAGAACCATGAGGACCACGCCGGTGACGAACTCGGTAGCACCGGTGAGGTTGAACTTCTTCTGGGCCCAACCAAAGGCGATAGCGACGAAGGTGAACAGGATGGAGATGGTACCAGCGCAGCCGGCGGCATAGGACTTGGTGAAGTCGATGGCACCGGTAGCAGCACCAGAAGCGTCAACGGCCGGGGTGAACATGAACGTCTTGCAGACCATGTCGGTGAAGGCGGCGATGACGATGATGCAGAACAGCCAGCAGAACAGCAGGAACAGGCGACGGCCGGTCTTGCCGATGTACTTCTCGATGAGCTGAGCGAGCGACTTGCCGTTGTTCTTCATCGAAGCGTACAGAGCACCAAAGTCGTGGACGGCGCCAAAGAAGATGCCGCCGACGAGGACCCAGAGCACGACGGGCAGCCAGCCAAAGGCCATGGCGACGATCGTACCCGTAACAGGGCCAGCACCGCAGATCGAGCTGAACTGGTGCGAGAACGCGGTGAAGGCAGAGACGGGCGAGAAGCTCTTGCCGTCCTTCATGCGCTTGGCCGGCGTGAGAGCCTCTTTGTCAACGCCCCACTTGTTGGCCAGCCATCGGCCATAGCCCAGATAGCCGCAGGCGAGCACCGCCGCGGCCACAACCATGAGCAAAACTCCGTTCATTACATTTCCTCCTCTAAAAAGAACTTCTCAGACATAAAAAATGAGGGCCGTCGGTTGCGCTCGACGGCCCTCATCTTCATCAGCCGCCCGTTATCGTACGGGCTAGCTGTATGTGCTAACCCGCATCAGATAATTACTACGCTGATAATGTTTAGCTGATGCGTGAACATGTCTAAAAAATCCTCTTCAATCATGATGCGAACGATCCGTGCGTGTTCACATCCCCCAGTGGTTGAAAAGGAGTATGAAACTTTAGTTACCTAAAGTCAACGCAAATTTGTAATGGATTTTCAAATTCTTTTGAATTTCTCGTTATAAAACGCCACTGACCTCGGACTTTACCGAACGACAGTTTTTGCTTGAGAGATGCCCCTCGGGAGCGGGGCGGGCGCCTGCCGCCATATATGAACTTTCCTGCTCGGACAGTCCTGCTCACGACGGAGGCCACATTAAGTGGCCTCCTGTTCGTGCGGAACTCGCGATAAAGTTCATATATGGCGGCAGGCGCCCGCCCCGCCCCCGAGGAGCTCCCATCCCAAATGTGCGGAGCAAAGCTCCGCACACCATCTTTTTCTTTCAGCTAAAGCACGCCGGAAATTCGACGCAGCTGGCTAACCTTGCCGGACGTTGTCGACGCCAAACCAGCTCAGAAGCTATATCGATACAGAAAGGTCCCCGGACGGAGGGGCCGGATATAAGGTTTATCGCGAGTTCCGCACGCAAAGAAGGCCACTTAATGTGGCCTTCGTCTTGCGCAGGACTGTAGAGCAGGAAACCTTATATCCGGCCCCTCCGTCCGGGGACCGCGCCGTACCAGCTACAGCGTCATGTTTGGATCGGCGTCGACGTCGAACGGCGAGATTTCACCTCGGTCGAATTTACGGCGGGCGACCTCCGCGATCATGGCAGCGTTATCGGTGCACGCCGAAAGCGGCGGTACCGTCACGCGGATCCCCTGACGCCCAAGCTTCTTGATCATCATCTCGCGCAGATGCGGATTAGCCGAGACGCCGCCGCCGATGCAGTATTCCTTGCATCCGGTGGCATGCAGCGCGTTCTTGGCCTTCTTGTACTGAACGTCAAAGACGGCTGCCTCAAACGAAGCCGCCAGATCGGGCAGGTGAATCGTGCGCCCGGCCTTGGTCTCCTGCTCGATGTAGAGCGTCACCGCCGTCTTGAGGCCCGAAAGCGAGAAGCGATAGTCCCCCCTGCTGTTAAGCGCGCGAGGAAAATCGATCGCGCGGGGATTGCCCGTCTCGGCCAGCTTGGAGATGATGGGGCCACCTGGATAGCCCAGACCCAACGCCTTGGCTACCTTGTCGAAGGCCTCGCCCACAGCATCGTCGAGTGTCTCACCAAGTACCTCGTAGTCGCCCCATGCCTTCACGTGCACGAGCATGGTATGACCGCCCGAGACGAGCGTGAAGATAAACGGCGGCCTGAGATCGGGCTGCGCCAGCAGATTGGCGAACAGATGGCCCTCCAGATGGTTGACGCACACGAGCGGCTTACCGGCGGCATAGGCAAAGCCCTTGGCGAAGGCGACGCCCACTACCAGAGCACCCACCAGGCCCGGACCCTGTGTCACGCCAACAGCGGCGAGTTCGCTCGGCGCGATGGCTCCACCCTCAAGACCAAGCGATGCTGCGGCATCCTCGAGCGCCGCATCCACGACACTCACAATCACCTCAACGTGTTTGCGCGAGGCGATCTCGGGCACCACGCCGCCAAAGCGGGCATGAAAATCAATCTGTGTCGACACCTGGTTGGCCAGCATATTGCCATCCGCATCGATAATCGCCACGGCCGTCTCGTCGCAGGAACTCTCGATAGCGAGCACTAGGCGGCGGCGCTCAATTTCGGCACGCTCCCCCTCGGAGCGCCCAGGCGCAGGCAGCGGCCATACGCGCTGCTCTGCCGCCGTCGGCTCGGGCGAAGCATTGTCGACCGGAAGCACCAGGGGCAGCGGAGCCGTCATGACGATGGCATCCTTGCCGGCACCATAGTAGCCGCGGCGACGGCCAGCCTCGGTAAAGCCCAGAGCGTTATAAAGCGCGGTCGCTCCCTCGTTACCGTCCTCGACCTCGAGCGAAGCCGTAGTGCAGCCGAGCATCTGGGCATCATAGCTCACGTGCGACAGCAGCTTGCGGGCAATGCCCTCACGGCGATGTGCTGGGTCGACGGCGACATCCAGAATCTGCACATCACCGTCCACGACCATACCGCCGGCAAGGCCCAGCAGCTTGCCGTCGTCGTGTGCCACCCACCAACTACGCGGCGCAGCGACGTCCTCGCCCAGTTCGGACAGGAACATGCCCGGCGTCCACGCCTCGTGTCCGGCACCTTCAAAGCAGGCAGCCTCCAGCGCGCTCGCGCCCTCGGCATCCGCCGCGCCCATGGGACGGAACTGCAGATGACGACCGGCGAGCTCATCGGCAACACCCGTAATTTCGCTCTGCGCACTCTCGGCAAGACCAAGACGCTTGCGCTCGTTTTCCTCGGCATCCGAAAGGCGCGTGTAAATCGGCAGGACGCGGGCCGGATCGCCGTCACCCGCAGCGTGCGCGAGCAGCAAGCCCTCGCCCGAAGGCCACCACAGGTCGCGCTCCACGCAGCGGGCGGCCTCGTCCTCACCCAGCAGCTTGCCATAGCGCACGAGACCGTCACCGGTCAGCTGAACCTGGCCCCAGTCCGCTGCTTGGCGCCACTCATCGAGCGCCACGGCGGCCTTGACCACGTGTTCGCGCTCAAATTGACGCTCGGGACCCTTATCGACCAGCATATACAGCGCCGGATATACCTCACCGCGCATAGCATCGGCCAAGATACCAAGCTTGCCGCGCACGCCAGCCTTCCACGCCGTCCAAGCGCAAGCGTCGAGCGTCGACACGCCCAGCAGCGGAACATTGGCACCACGCGCGAGGCCCTTGGCAGTGGAGATGCCGATGCGCACACCCGTAAAGGACCCCGGGCCGCGGCCGACCACATAGCAACCAACATCGCTGCGATCCAGACCGGCTTGAGCCAGCACGCCATCAACGGTATTCACGAGCTCAACGTTGGCGTGACGGCGACACATGTGGTCGCCACTCACGAGCTTCGTCTCACCCGTCTGCCCATCAATCCAGCTTGCCGCGCAGGCAAGCATGTCAGTCGAGGTATCGAGCGCCACCACCAGCGCGTTGTCGTTATGCAAGCTCATCTTGTACAGCCTTATCAATCAAATGGGAAAGCTCCATTGCGCGGTCACCGTGCGCCTCAAGCGTTATCGTTCGCACGTCGCTGTCGCCCTCATCACGCCTGAGCGTCACCGAAAGATACTCATCCGTCAGCTCGTCCTGGAATTGTTCGCCCCATTCCAGCAGGCAAGCACCCTCATAGCCCAGCACATCGAAAATGCCCGTATCCTCGAGCTCGTAGGCATGCTCCAGGCGGTATAGATCAAAGTGAAACAGCGGAATACGACCTTGATCGTGAACGGCCATGAGCGCAAACGTAGGGCTCGTAACCATATGCCCATCGCCCAGCCCGCGCGAGACGCCCTTGGTAAAGTGAGTTTTGCCCACTCCCAGGCCACCGGTCAGGATGAGCACATCGCCGTCCTCAAGGCACGGTGCAATTAGCTCGCCAAAGTACTCCGTATCGGCAGCGCAAGTCGTTTTGTAAGTACCTACCCCCAGGCGTTCCAGGGACATATATGCTCCTTATTATTCCGAGGCGCCCTCTGGTGCGGGATGTCGCCCCAGATAGTCGCCCAGCATCTTAAAGTCTTCCTCCAGCAGCTCCTGCCACGCCGGATTGCGTAGCGCTGCTGCCGGATGGAACGTGGGCATCACCACAAAGTGCCCCATCTGATGGAACCTGCCGCGCAGCTTGGTAATGCCGATCTCGGTCTTGAGCACAAAGTGCGTTGCGGGGTTGCCGAGCGTCACGATGATATCGGGCCAGATGCTTCGAATCTGCTCGCGCAAAAACGGTGAGCAAGCCAGCACTTCCTCGGGGCGCGGATTGCGGTTTCCCGGCGGGCGGCACTTAAGCACGTTGGCAATGTAGACGTCTTCGCGTTTGAGCCCCGCCAGCGACAAAATGCCGTTGAGGTCCTCGCCTGCCGCCCCCACAAAGGGCTCGCCCTGCAAATCCTCATTGCGGCCCGGCGCCTCGCCAATAAACATCACGCGAGCGTGGGGGTTTCCCACGCCAAACACGATGTTATGGCGCGACTGGTAAAGCTGGCAAAGGTGACAATCGCCCAGAACGGCCTCGATCTCCTCGAGTGCGACCTCACGCGGCGTCTGATGGCTATGGCCGGGGATGTGCATGACGCCCATAGCGACTCCTACACGTAGACCTTGTCGAGACGCATACCAAAGCCGCAAGCGACCTCGTAGTTAATCGTGCCGCGTAGGCGCGCCATCTCGTCCATGGTAATCTCGGCATCTCCATCGCGGCCGACAATGATCATCTCGTCACCATACTCGGCCTCGGGAATCTCATGTGCTGGGTTGGACTGAATGGCGACCATAAACTGGTCCATGCAGATATTGCCCACCTGACGCACACGCTCGCCGCGATACAGCACGTCCATACGATTGGAAAGCGTACGCGAAAGGCCATCGGCATAACCGATCGGAAGGGTGCAGATCTGAACGCGCGTGCGCGGTACGCGGTAGGTAAAGCCGTAGCCCACGCCCTCGCCCATCGCAGGATGCGCCACGCGCGTCACACGCGCGTGGACGCTCATGACGGGATCAAGCTGCATCACGCGACCACTCAGCTCACATGGCTGCAGACCATACAAACCGATGCCGGCACGAATCATGTCAAAGTGCATTGAAGAATCGAGCATCGAGGACGGCGTATTGGCACAATGCACGATACCGCATTCAAAACCTGCGTCCTTAATGGCCTGAACGGCCTCGGTAAAACGCTGGCACTGCAGCTTGTAGTCCCAACCCGAAGGTTCATCGGCCGTGGCGAAGTGCGTAAATACGCCGTCGCACTGAATACCGCGATGGAAATTAATACCGCGGACAAAGTCGAGCACCTGCGTGTAATGTACGCCAATGCGGTTCATGCCCGTCTCGATGGCGAGATGATACTTGCCCACCTTGCCCGCCGCGACGGCACATTCGCCATACGCAAGAGCAAAGTCAGACGTATAGACCGAGGGCATGATATCAAACTCGAGCAACGTCGGAATAGCCTCGATAGGCGGCTCGCTTAGGATGAGGACGGGTTTCGTAATCCCGCCCTGTCGGAGCTCAACGCCCTCGTTAACCGTCGCCACGGCAAACATGTCGGCACCGGCCGAATACATGATCTTGGCGCACTCAACAGCTCCATGACCATAAGCATCGGCCTTGACCACGCAGCACAGGCGCTGACGCGGATTCAACAAGTTCTTATAGGCCCTCGTGTTGCGACGGAGCGCCCCGCGGTCGATCTCGACCCAGGACCAGCGCGTCAAATCGGCTTTATTCATGATTAGTCATCCGACCCTTCGTCCATGATTCCCAGATCTTCGAGCGCATCCTTTGCCGCCAGCTCCATGGCAGGACCGATCAAGTCGATAAGATCGGTCGCGATGACGCTCTTCTCACCATACTCCGTCGCCGCGGCAAAACCGGCGTAGCTGTGAAGTGCGACGGCGTACGAATACAGCAACTCCCAACGATCCATCTCGTCGCGCATGGTGGCAAGCGTGCCGGCCAAAATACCCGCGAGAACATCACCCGAACCGGCAGTTGCCAGAGAAGCCGGACCCGAGAGCGGCAGCAGCACACGCTCAACGCCACAGATAGCCGTCGTCGGCCCCTTGGCAATGACCACCAGATTGTCGGAGCCTGCAGCCCAGACAACCTTCTGCGCGGCCGCAATCGCGGTACCAAGGTCGTTCACCTCGTCACCGGCAACCAGGCGCGAAAGCTCACGATAGTGCGGTGTCATAACCAACGGCTGCTCGCGGCGATACATCTCGGGGTTACTATCAATACCGTCAATGGCAATCTTAGCAAGGCAGTTGAGTGCATCGGCGTCCAAAATTAGCGGTACATCAAGCTCGAGCAAGCCCGAAACCACCTGCATAGCGCCGGCAGACGTCGTCATACCGGGACCGCACAGCACGCAGCTGTACTTCTTTGCGATCTCGCACACCGTCATGCGCGCAGCAGCGCCAAAGGAGCCGCGGGAATCAGACGGAATAGCAAAGACCGGAATCGAAGGAAGTGCCATGCGAATGAGATTGGCGCAGGCGTCAGGAGCCGCGACTGCCACGTAACCAGCACCCGCGCGAGCTGCAGACTTGGCCGCCATAATGGCAGCACCAGGATATTGCGCAGATCCGGCGACAATAAGCACGGAGCCACGGGAATACTTATCGATATTCGATGGTAGCGGAGCAAAGTAATCAACTAAGTCACCGGGCTCGACAATCTCGGCGGCGTGGTCGACATCATCGATGACCTCGTCAAGACGGTCGTAAAGATTGCCGCAGATCAAATCGCCAGCATACTCAGGACCATCAGCGCTATACAGACCAATCTTGGGCGCAATCATCGTCACCGTGCGCTCGGCACGAATGCAGTCGTCATCAACAACGCCCGTCTCTGCATTCAGGCCCGAGGGGACATCAATGGATACGACACAATCGGCGCATTCATTGACCGTAGGAATCCAAATGGAGAACGGCGCACGCAGATTCCCGTGGAAACCGGTACCAAAAATGGCATCGACAACAACATCGGCCTTATCGATCAAAACCTCGAGTTCATCACGCGAGGGGCCGACGCAAACGTGCACATCGCGGCCGGCAGTACGACGAGCAACATGACGTGCCAGAGCAGCAGGAATCTCATCCGGTTCAACCGGAGAAACGATATCCACGTCCACACCCTTATGGCTCAGGATATCGGCGGCAACCCAACCGTCGCCGCCATTATTACCAAAACCGACCAAAACGAGAACCCGATCGGGATTGAGCTTCAAGACCTCGTTAGCGGCAAACTCACCCGCTAGCTCCATAAGCTCGGCCTTCGAAGTCCCTTCGCGTTCGATGATATCCTCGAGACGAACGACTTCTTCGGTACTCAAAACCGGTTTCATCTATGCTCCTAGCGTATCTTGCGAAGCATCGCCCAGGTGCTCCGTCAATGCTGAATTCTGCAGCTGCTCGAGCTCATCTAATACAGAGCGAGCCTCTTTAAATGTCTGCGCAACGCGTTTCTTGGTGCTCACCTTTTCATCTTTTGGCTTAGGCCGAGCATCTTCGGTAATCGCGATGGCATTCGCAACGGCCAAGTCTCCCGTAAGCGTAATGGAAAGAGCGACCTCAACAACGCCCAGTTCTTGAGCGATCTCGAGAGCACGGCCCGAAAGCAGCGCCTTCGGTTTGCCGAGTTTATCACGCGTAACCGAAACATCCTTGCGACCAACGCCTTGACTAAAACCCGTGCCGAGAGCTTTAAGTACCGCCTCGCGCGAAGCAAAGCGGCTGGCATAGTGAGCAGCGGGACGCGATGATGCATCGCAATACGCGCGCTCTTCTTCGGTAAACACACGCCGAGCAAACGACGGCGTCTTTTCAAGAATTGATTTCATACAGGAAATCTCGACGATATCAACGCCGATACCAGCTTCAGCCATGTTCACCTCCATATCGCACAGACTAAGTTATTGTAGCCCGTTCGCAGAAGATGCGACAAACGAGGGTTATAAAACACAGCTACTATGTGAGACAAATTGCCCGAGATACAAAAAAGGGGGAGGCCGCGAGGCCTCCCCCTTCTTCAAGTCTTGCGACGGCTCGGTGCCGTCCACCGGTCAGCGGCGCCCTGGC